>CALFAV010000067.1 GCA_937946835.1 uncultured Verrucomicrobiae bacterium
GGCCGGTGCGGGAGCTGCACGGGGGCTCGGGGTACTGGTCGTTGGACGGGGCGGTGGTGGTGCCGGCGTGGGGAGGGGCGGCCACGCATCTGGCGGTGCGCTGGCCGGGGCGGGGGGAGTGGCGGGAGGTACCCCTGCCAGCGGGGGCACGGGAGGTGGAGGTGCACCCGGACGGCACGGTGCGGGCCCGCTGAGGGGCCGGTGGACCGGACTTAGCGTCGGCACGCCGTCACGTGGCCGGGCCGGCCTTGGCTCCATTGAGAGCGAGTGGGCGCAGTACCTTGACTGTCGGAGGGTGAAGATCCCGGGGTATGGGAGGTTGTGTTGCCGGCAAATTCCTCAGGTCGGCCGGGCTTTTTCCCGGGTCGGACCTGCCTGAGTAAATTTTTGCCACAATTTGCTTGACGGCTTTGCGGCCGGCTGTTGAGGTGCGCCCATGCAAATCCTGCGCTTCGCAGTTAGTTCCCTCTCCTTGTTCGCCTTCTTCACGGCGGCGGCCCAGGACTTCAAGGTCAAGTCCGTTGGCTCCGTCCGACACGGCACGGACACCCAGGTCACGGTGGTTTTCTCCAAGCCCGTGGATGAAGCCACTGGAACGGCCGTGGCCAATTACAGTTTCTCGGGCGGCATCACGGTCACCGGGGCCTCCCTGATGACCGGCTTGCCCGGGCCGAACCTCCTGGACGTGCAGGAAAATCCGGCGCCCTTCGGCCGGGTGTTTGACAACGAGTGCGTGGTGCTGACGGTCAACGGCCTGGCGCCCAACGCCGCGGCCAGCGTGCTCATCCAGAACGTCAAGGACCGGGAGGGCAACACCATCGCCCCGACCACCATCAACTTCCGGGACTCGGGCTACACGTGGGTGGACATCGGCATTCATCCCATCCCGGGCAAGGTCATTGCGATCAACACCAACGGCTTTGACATCTACAGCTCGGGAGTGACGCAGTGGTCGGACCACGACCAGACCACCTTTGTGTACAAGGAAGTGACCGGCGATTTCGACATGACCGCGCGGGCCGAGTTTCAGGATTACTCCAGCCGGTGGGGCCGCGCCGGGTTGATGGCGCGGGAAGAGTTGAACGCCGGCGAGAACGACGTGATCCAGGACACCACCGCCAGCCGGTACTGCGGGGTGCACGCCAATCCGTACAAGTGCTACAACAACTCGGGCGCGGGCATTGTCGTGGCCAACAACCAGTTCGAATCCCACTTCCGCAGCGTGGTGGGAGGCGAGACCGCCAGCACGGCCGGGGGCACGCCCCAGTACCCCAACGCCTGGCTGCGCGTCCAACGCCAGGGCGACAGCATCTTCACCTTCCGCAGCGACGACGGGGAAAACTGGGTTCAGATGGCGGAGCGCACGGTGGACGATCCGGGTCCATGGAATCCGAAGCTGTACGTGGGCTTTGCCTACTCGCCGGAGACGGGCAACATCCACGCCGCCAACCCTCCGGACGCCAAAAACCGACTGTTCCTGTTCCAGGTGCGCACCACCAGGATCACCCTGCCGCGGGTGAACCTGTTTGATCCCAACCCGGTCGGGTTCCGCATCGAGATCACGGACGCCGAATCCCAAGTGGTGCCCGGCACCGTCAAGCTCAAGCTGGACAACAGCGCCGTGATTCCCACCTCGGTCAACAAGGCGGGAGCGGTGACCACGGTCCGTTACCAGCAGGCCGAGCCGTTCGTGCCCGGCAGCAGCCACAAGGTGGACGTGGAGTTCCAGGACAATGCCGGCGTGACAGTGACTTCCACCCACAACTTCGTGGCCAGCTACGTGAGCATTCCGGCGGACTACCGGGTCGCCTCGGCCTCCAATCCCGGCATGGTGGCCAATGTGTACCAGATTGACTTCGTCCGCACCGGCGATGACGAAAACTCGATCGGCAGCGCCGAGCACCAACTGGCCCGGGGCTTCATTGACCCCGGCACCGGTCAGCCCTTCCCGAACGTGGCCAACACCAGCTCCGAGAACGTCGCGCTCGTGAACTGGGAACAAAACGGGGGCGACATTGACGCCACCCCCGAGGACGGCCCGGACAACTTCAACAGCGCCCGACCGCCCGCCAGCCCGGTGCCCAACGACTACATCCCGGGCATTCCGGGCTTTGGGTACGACCCCGGCCCGGGCGGCCGCAACGGAATGCCGGACAACAACATCACCGTGGAGGTGCTCACCTACCTGCAGTTGAACAAGGGGGCCTACCGGATGGGCGTCAACAGCGACGACGGGTTCAAGGTCTCGGTTGCTCCCGGCGTGGGAGACGTCTTCGGCCTGGTGCTCGGCTCGTACAACGGCGGGCGCGGTGCCGCCGACACGCTGTTCGACTTTTACGTGCCCGAATCGGGTTACTACCCCTTCCGCCTGACCTGGTGGGAAGGTCAGGGCGGGGCCAACGTCGAGTGGTTCACCGTGGACCTGAACACGGGCGAACGGACCCTGGTCAACGGCACCGGCGCCGGAGCGGTCAAGGCGTTCCGCACCGCCGCCGGCCGGGCGTACGTGAAGAGCTTCCTGCCCGCCAACGGATTTACCGCCGCCGACCGGCGTCCCACCATCAAGGCGGAACTGGTCAACGGCAGCACCACGGTCGTGGCCGGCCAGACCCGCCTGATCCTGGACGGCGTGGAAGTGGCCACCGGCGGCAACACCGTCTCCTACATCCCGCCGCGCGACTTCGAGTTCGGCTCGGTCCATACCGGCCAGCTCATCTGGGTGGAAAGCACCACCCCACCGACCACCTGGACTCACAACTTCACCTTTACGGTCAAGCCGGCCGAGCCGGATGATCTGCCCATGCCCGGCTCGTTCTGGATCGAGGCCGAAGACTTCGACTACAACCGCGGCCAGCATGTGGCGGCGGCCAGCCAGATGCCCTACACCGGCGCGGCCTACGAGGGCCTGGTGGCGGTGTACAACGTGGATTACAACTCCAACAACAACAACCCGGACTCCGACGCGGGCATTGACTACACCTACCGGACCGACCAGCGCCCGCGCCACGTCAACCTCACCGTCAGCAACGGCAACCGCTACAGCAACGACCGACCGGGCGACGTGGACGTGACCATGAACTACCGCATCGGTTGGGCGGGCGGCAACCAGTGGTGGAATTACACCCGCCAGGTGCCGCCGGGCGTGTACAAGGCCCTGGCAGCCCTCTCCATTGCCGACACCAACCCCGACTCGATGCGGGCCAACCTGCACCGGGTCACCGCCGGGGTCGGGACCGAGAACCAGACCCTGGAATACCTCGGGCAGTTCCGCGGCCGCGGCAGCGGCGGTTGGGGCGTCAACAGCCTGGTGCCGCTCAAGGCGGCCGATGGCTCGGACGCCGCCTTCAAGGTCACCGGCAACGCGCCCACCACCTTCCGCATCACCAGCGAGGCGGGCGACTTCGACTGGTTTGTCCTCTTCCCGGCGGCCAATGTCCCGCCCCAAATCAAATCGGCCACCCCGGCCAACGGCGACATTGTCAACCTCAACGCCAAGCTGGAGTTCGTGATCGAGGACTTCTCCACCTCGGTGAACCAGGCCTCCATCCGGCTGGAGCTTGACGGCCAACAGGTCACGCCGCAGGTCACCAAGACCGGCGACCGCACCACCATCAGTTACCAGCCATCGGCCCTGTTCGTGCCCGACAGCGCGCACACCTACAAGCTGTCCTTCAGGGACAGCGCCGGCGCGGCCCAAGAGGTCAACGCCGCCTTCCGCGCCTACCCGGTCGGGGCACCGGGCATGTTTGCCATCGAGGCCGAGGATTACGACTACAATTCCGGCATGTCCGTGGCCGCCGCCAGCGTCATGCCCTACCAGGGCGGCGCTTACAACGGCCTGGCCGCCACCCTCGACGTGGACTACCACAACGAGGACGCGAACGACTCGGATGTGTACCGGCCCGACAAGGCCCCGAACAACGTCAACATCAACGACAATCTGGGCGGCCGCCTCGGCCGGGCCCGCGGGCTGTGGGACGTGACCACCAACTACAAGATCGGCTGGGTGGCCGCCACCGACTGGGGCAACTACACCCGCACCGTGCCGCCGGGCAACTATGCGGTCTATGCCGCCCTGTCCTACGACGGCACCGACGCCAACCAGCTCCGCGCCAGCCTCGGCTTGGTAACCGCCGGCAAGGGCACGGCCAACCAGACCGTCCAACCGCTGGGTCTGTTCCGGGCGCCGGGCAGTGGTGGCTGGGGCGCCAACAACCTGGTGCCGCTGACCGAAACCGGCAGCGGCGCTCCCAAGGTCCTCGCCCTCGGCGGCGAGCACACCTTCCGCTTCACCATGGACAGCGGCGACTTCGATTACTTCCTGCTGGTCCCGGCCGCGGCGGGTGAGATTCGAGCGTCCATTGTTCGCAACGCTAACGGAACCCTCACCATCTCCTGGAGCGGCGCCGGTACGCTGCAGGCCGCCCCGGCGGTGACCGGGCCCTGGAACGACGTGGCGGGCGCCTCCAGCCCGTACACGGTGAGCCCCACCGGCACGGCCCAGTTCTACCGGATTCGGCAGTAATCGCCGTCGCGAACCTCACGGAAGGCCGGGGCATCCCCGGCCTTCTTTTTTTGGATGGGCGTGGGAATGACGGTTGACTTCCGGGGGCGCCCCGGCTTTTTAGCGGGCGTGGATTCCGCATCCGCCCATCGCCGGGGGGGCGCGCTGTTGCTCCTTGCCTTCGCGGGGGCGACCGGGGCGTTTGAGGCCGCCGCAGACACGCTGATTACCCCGCTCCATCCCCCTGCGGCCGGCCGCGCCGGCTTCACCCGCATGGCGGCGGATCAAACCGGGGTCGCCTTCACCAACCGGCTCGCTCCGGACCGCAGCCTGACCAACCAGATTTACTTCAACGGCTCCGGCGTGGCCGCGGGTGACGTGGACGGCGACGGCCGTTGCGACCTGTTTTTCTGCGGCCTCGACTCCCCCAATGCCCTGTACCGCAACCGCGGCGCGTGGCACTTCGAGGACATCGCGGCGCCGGCCGGCGTGGACGGCCCCGGTCTGGACTGCACCGGCGCGGCCCTGGCCGACCTGGACGGCGACGGGGACCTCGACCTGGTGGTCAACACCATCGGGGCGGGCACCCACGTCTTTCTCAACGACGGGACGGCGCGGTTCACACGCCGAACCGTGCTCAACCCCGATCGCGCCGGCCATTCGCTGGCGCTGGCCGATGTGGACGGCGACGGCGACCTCGACCTGTACGTCGCCAATTACCGCACCACCACGCTCCGGGACATGCCCGGCACCAAGTTCCGCGTGAACGTGGTGGACGGCCGGCCGGTGATCACTCACGTCAATGACCGTCCGGTGACCGAACCGGACCTCGAGGGCCGCTACGTCGTGGACGCGCAGGGCCGCGTGACCGAGTTTGGCGAGCCGGACGTGTTGTACCTCAACGACGGGACCGGTCAGTTCACGGCCGTCCCCTGGACCGACGGGGCCTTCCTGGACGAAGACGGTCGTCCCCTGGACCGGCCGCCCCGGGATTGGACGCTCTCGGCGATGTTTCGCGACTTCAACGGCGACGGTGCGCCGGACCTGTACACGTGCAGCGACTTCAGTCCGCCGGACCGGCTCTGGCTCAACGACGGCCACGGGCGTTTCCGCCTGGCACCCCGGCTCACCCTGCGGACCACACCCATGTTCTCGATGGGCCTGGACGTGGCCGATGTGAACCGGGACGGGCACGACGACCTGTTTGTCAGCGACATGCTCAGCCGCTCCCACCGGTTGCGCATGGTGCAGGTGGGCGATCTGGTGCCGGTGTTCCTCGAGGTCGGCCGGCTGGACGACCGGCCGCAGTACCTGCGCAACACGCTTCAGGTCAACCGCGGCGACGGCACCTGGGCCGAACTGGGACGCTTCGCCGGCGTGGCCGCCTCCGAATGGACCTGGTGCCCGGTGTTCCTGGACGTGGACCTCGACGGCTATGAGGACCTCCTGGTCACCACCGGCCACGAGCGTGACGCCATGAACGGCGACATCGCCGAGCAGGTGCGCGCCGCCCGGCGGCGGCAGGACCTGAGCCGGCGCCAAATGCTCGAGTTGGGCCGCCTGTTTCCCCCGCTGGCCACGCCCAACGTCGCCTACCGCAACCGGGGCGATCTGACCTTTGAAGATTTCAGCGAGGCCTGGGGCTATGCCGTGCCGGGCGTCTCCCAGGGTCAGGCACTGGCCGATCTGGACGACGACGGCGACCTCGACGTGGCGATCAACCAGCTCAACGGCCCGGCCCTGTTGCTCCGCAACGATGCCCCAGCGCCCCGGCTGGCCGTGCGCCTGAAAGGCCGTGCCCCCAACACCCGCGGCATAGGCGCGCGGATCGTGGTCGAGGGCGGTCCGGTCCGCCAAGGCCAGGAAATGATCGCCGGCGGGCATTACCTGTCTTCGAGCGAGCCGCTGCGCGTGTTCGCGGCCGGCAGCCCCACCGCCCGGTTGCGGGTGGAGGTGCACTGGCGTTCGGGCCGGCACAGTTTCGTCACCAACGTCCCCGCCAACTGCTTGGTGGAAGTGGATGAGTCCGGGGCCGGGTCGCCGGGATCGGTTCCCCCACCGCCGTTCGGGCCGCTGTTCGTGGATGTGAGTGAGCGCCTCAACCATCGCCACACCGAGAACTACTTTGACGACCTCGCCCGCCAACCGCTCCTGCCCCGCAAACTCAGTCAGCTCGGCCCGGGCGTTACCTGGGCCGACGTCAACGGCGACGGCCCCGATGATCTGATCATTGCCAGCGGCAACGGGGGCACGCTGGCCCTGTACCTGAACAATGGCCGCGGCGACTTCACACTGAGCCGCACGCCCCCGCTGAACTTTGCGGTCACCCGCGACCAAACCACCGTGCTCGCCTGGCCGCGCGCCCCGGGTGAGGTGGTCCTTCTGGCCGGATCGGCCAACTACGAGGACGCGCTCGCCATCGGCCCCGTGACCCGGCAGTACGACCTCGCCGCCGGGCGGATGGACGACTCGCTCCCGCCCGCGGCCTGGAGCGCGGGCGCCCTGGCCCTGGCGGACGTGGACGCGGACGGGGACCTCGACCTGCTCGTGGCCGGCCGTTGCACCGGTGAGCGCTACCCGGAACCCGCTGCCGCCTGGCTGTTCCGCCGGGAAAACGACCGGTGGCAGAAGGATGAGGCAACGGCGTCTCTGCTGGAGCGCGTTGGACTGGTCACCAGCGCCATGTTTTCCGATTTGACCGGTGATGGTTGGCCGGACCTGGTGCTGGCAACCGAGTGGGGGCCTTTGCGCCTTTTGCGCAACGAACGCGGCCGCTTCGTGCCCTGGGACCCGCCGGTACGGGCCGAGGCTTACCCGGGAACCACGCGGGCGCTGAGTGAGCTGACCGGTTGGTGGCAGGGCGTGGCGGCCGGGGATCTCGACGGCGACGGGCGGCTGGACCTGATTGCGGCCAACTGGGGGAACAACACCTTCCACCAGCCGACGCCGGACCATCCCCTGCGGCTGTACTTCGGCGATTTCGATGCGAACGGCACGCTGGACGTGGTCGAAGCCGGTTGGGACCCGGAAAGCCGTCAGGAGGTGCCCCTCCGCGGGCTTCAGGTGATGAAGGCGGCCCTGCCGTTCCTGGAAGCGGTAACACCGACCTACGAGCAGTACGGCCGCGCCGGCGTTCAACAATTGTTGGGCGCCCGCTTCGACAAAGCGACCCGGCTGGAAGCCCGCACCCTGGAAAGCATGGTGTTCCTGAACCGCGGCGATCACCTGGAGGCACAGCCACTGCCGGCCGAAGCCCGATGGGCACCGGCCTTCGGCGTGGTGGTGGCGGACTTCGACGGGGACGGCGTCGAGGACGTGTTCCTGAGTCAGAACTTTTTCGCCGTGCGCCCGGATGACTGGCGCTGCGACGCCGGCCGCGGGTTGCTGCTGCGCGGGGACGGCCGGGGCCAACTCACCCCGGTCCCCGGGCAGGTCAGCGGACTCAAAATTTACGGCGAGCAGCGCGGCGCCGCCGTGGCGGATTTCGACGGGGACGCCCGCGCGGACCTGGTCGTGACCCAAAACGGCAACCAGACCCGGTTGTTCCGCAACGCGGCCGCCCGGCCCGGCCTGCGCGTGCGGCTGCGCGGCCCGCCCGGGAACGGATGGGGGATTGGGGCGACGGTGCGCCTGCGCTTCGCGGATCGCCTCGGCCCGGTCCGGGAGGTCCGCGCCGGCTCGGGGTACTGGTCCCAGGACAGCCCCACGGTGGTGTTGGGCACCCCCGAGCCGCCCGAGGCAGTGGTGGTTCGCTGGCCCGGCGGGAGCGAAACGGTCACACCCGTCCCGGCCGATACTCGGGAAGTGGAGGTCCGTTGGGGCGCGCCGCCGCAGACGGAAACGCCGACGCGCGCGCCGTGAACCCGGAGCTTGACCCGGGCGGGTGAGATTTTGTTAACCTTGTTCAGTAATCAGCGCGTCACCGCATGAACCGGTGTTTCAGGGGCCCGCGCCCCGCCGAGCGGAGCGGCGGGCTCGCGCTGGTTTTCCGGCGGTTGACGCCGCCCGGTGCCGCGCCCCGGACAGCGTCCTCCGAGCATTCCTCCGGTTAATCACAACCAACCAACTTCCCGACTCATGCACTGGCTGGACTGGATCGTCATCGTTTTTTATTTCGCGCTCATCGGCTGGGTGGCCTGGTGGTACGGGCGGCACCAGCGGGACAGCATTGACTACTTCCTGGCCGGGCGGAATGCCGGCTGGGTGGTGATCGGCGCCTCGATCTTCACCTCGAACATCGGCTCCGAGCACATCGTGGGCCTGGCGGGGCAGGGAGCCGCGACCGGCATGGCCATGGCGCACTGGGAGCTGCACGCCTGGTGCCTGATCGTGTTGGCCGGGTTGTTCGTGCCCTTTTACTACAAGTCCGGCGTCCAGACGATCCCCGAGTTTCTGGAGAAACGATTCAGCGCCCGCACCCGCTGGATTCTCTCGTGCGTGTCGCTGGTGGCGTATGTGTTCACCAAGGTCAGCGTGACGGTGTACGCCGGGGCGATCGTGTTTCAGGCGTTGCTGCCGGACATCGCGCTGACCGTGGGCGGGCAGACACTGAACGCATTTTGGATCGGTGCCTTCACCACGGTGATCGTGACCGGCGTGTACACCGTCTTCGGCGGGATGCGGGCCATCATGTCCACCGCCACGCCGCAGGCGGTGATCATCCTGTTCGGCTCGGCGGTGATCACCACCATCGGGCTGGCCAGGTTGGGCGGCTGGGGCGAACTGGTGGCCGCGTGCAAAACCAACGCGGCCAACTTCGCCTTGTGGCGCCCGCTCTCCGACCCCGGTTTCCCCTGGCTGGGCATTCTGGTGGCGTCCCCCATCGTCGGGTTGTGGTACTGGTGCACGGACCAGTACATCGTCCAGCGCGCGCTGTCGGCCAAAAACCTGGCCACGGCGCGACGCGGGGCGTTGTTCGGCGGCCTGCTCAAGGTCTGGCCGGTGCTGATTTTCCTGGTGCCGGGCATGATCGGCTGGGCGCTGCACCAGAAGGGGATCATTCAACTCCCGCTCAAGCCGGGCACTGCGGACATTGATGGAGACCAGGTTTTCCCCTCTCTGGTGCGCCTGCTCCTGCCCCCGGGCATTCGGGGGCTGATCGTGGCGTGTCTGCTGGCCGCGCTGATGAGTTCGCTGGCCTCGCTGTTCAACTCGAGCGCCTCGCTCTTCACCGTGGACATCTACGAGAAACTGCGGCCCGGCCAGAGTGAACGGCACCTGCTGACCGTGGGCCGCATTGCCACGGCCACGGTGGTGGTGCTGGGCATCATCTGGATCCCGGTCATGGCCCGGATTTCCGGCGGCGGCCTGTACCAGTACCTCCAAAGCGTGCAGGGTTACCTGGCCCCGCCCATCACGGCGGTGTTTTTCCTGGGCCTGTTTTGGAAGCGGATCAACTCCGCCGGCGCCACGTGGGGGCTGGCCGCCGGGTTCGTGTTGGGCATGATCAAGCTCACCATCCAGGCGTTTTTCGGGAAGGGCAAGATCGAGAGCCCGACCTGGCTGGCGGCCATCGGCGACTTCAACTTCCTGTACGCCACCGGCATTCTGTTTGCCGCCAGCGCGGTGATCATCGTGGTGGCCTCGCTGCTCACCCCCCCGCCGCCGGAGGAAAAAATCCGCGGCCTGACCTACGGCTCGATTCACCAGGAAGCGGCCGAAGAAATCCGCGCCAGTTGGGACACCGCCAACAAGGTCATGGCGGCGGTCATCCTGTTGCTGGTGCTGGGCCTGTACCTGTACTTCAGCTTCTGGCTGGGCTGAGCCGGGCCGCCCGTCATACCCGTACCGCCACTTCCTGGCGGCGCAGACCAGTGGCCGGCCAGGGCTTGGCCATCGTCGTCCGGCTGAACCTCCGACCTGGCCATCCTCCTGTCGTCTTTTCTGTCCAATACCTCCGGGTACAGGACAAATCGGTCCAACGCCAGCGGCGGGAGCGAAACGAGCCTGCCCGTTGACGCTCGGCTTGTTGAATCCTGGGGTGCTGTCCATGAAAGCGTTTACCGCGGTGATCGAGCGCTGTCCCGACACAGGGTTGTACGTGGGGTACGTGCCCGGTTTTCCCGGCGCGCATTCCCAGGGGGAAACCCTGGATGAGTTGCAGCGCAACTTGCGCGAGGTCATCGCGATGCTGCTTGAGGATGGCGAACCCCGCATTGAGTCGGAATTCGTGGGTATTCAAAGCATCCCGGTGACCGCCTGAGACATGTCCAAGCCCCCCATTCTCAAGCCGCGTGAGGTTTGTCGTATCTTGGTGAACTTGGGCTTTCACCTGGTCCGACAGCGGGGTTCCCATTTGCAGTATCGCCCTCCGGATGGACGCTGCACCACGGGCCCCAATCACCCCGGTCGGGACATTTCGCCCGTGCTGCTGCGGCAAATCATCAAGGACATTGGATTGACCGTGGACGAGTTCTTGCGGCCTCGCTGAGGCGCGTCGCTGTTGCGACGGCTGCTCGACCCGCAAAAGCGTTTCGGCTCGGGGCGACCCAGGGGCAGGAGACTGTTGCGGCGGCGTTCTTCTGTCTTGCCGTGCACGCTTGCCATGATTTCCCCACCGGGCCGGCGACCCGGGGATTGCTCCGGCGGCTTCAAGGGGTTGCCGCCGACTCGACAGGCTCGCTGCGCCAGACCCAGTCGCCGAAGGGCGCTTCGCCTTTGTCGCCCAGCCGGACTTCCTTGGTGGGCTGGCCGTCGTCGTCTTTGCCGTCCAAACCCACCGAGTACAGGACAAACCGGTTCGGGGCCTCGCGGCGATACTTCAGCGCGCCGCCGTTGACCGGGTCCGGCGGCACGCGGGCCAGGAAACGCGGCGCGAGTTCTTCAAGTCGTTCCGGATAGGCGCCCGTGGCCAGCCGATGCCGCTCCAAGGCGCACGCCACCCGCGCCAGGGTCACCGTGGCCTGGCTGACTGCCGCCTTTTCGAGCGACCTTTCCACCGCCGGCAGCAGCATGGCGGCGAAGACCGTGTAGGGCGAACGGGCACCCCAACCTTGGCGCAACGCCTTGTCTTCAGGCGAAGGCGTGACGCGGACCGCCGGGCCCGCCGGGTCGAGCCGATCCAGGAGCACGGCCTGAAAAGCGCGCGCGATGTTGAGTTGGTTGCGATAGACGAACGCGCGCGGCCAGTACCGCAGGGTTTTCCGGTAGGGATTTTCCGGCACCCCGGGGCCCTCGTCCGGGTCGAGCGCCGCCCCCAGCATGGCCAGGCTGAAAGCCCGCTCGCCACGGATGCAACGCTGGAAATCCGCCACGACGTTGAGGCGTTCCAAGCGGGCCTCGATCCGGGCCAGGGCGGGTTCCGTCCAGCGGTGTTCCGCCAGCCCGGCCCAGAGCGGTTGAATGGCGAGTTCAAGTACGGCGATTTTCACCAGCGCGCCGAGGAGCAACGGCTGACTGCCGGCGGCTTCGGTGAGGGCCAGCAAGGTGGCGAAGTCCTCGGCCGCCACTTCCGGGTTGCCCGCCGCCAGTTCGGTCCGGCAGGAGGCCCGGAAGAGAAGGGTCAGGCTCTTCAGCGTGCTCATCCAGGGCAGCATTTCGCCGGAGTACAGGTCCGTTGGCGTGCGGAGTTGGGCCAATGGCCGCCGGGCGGCCGCGCGCATCTCGTCCAGGATCGCTTTGTCATGACCCAGCAGAAAGCGCAGGTCTTCCAAGGGTGTTCCGGCCGGCCGGGCCCGCAATGCGGCCAGCGCCGGATTGTCCGGCGCGGGGCGGCCCGGCGGTGGTGGGTCGGGAGGTGCCTCGGACAAACCGTAGCGCTGGGCCATCCGTTGATCCACCTGACGCCGGCCCGAAGTGCCGGGGGTCGCGCGCAGTTGCGCCTGCCAGGTCTCCAGCGGCGTGACCGTGCCTTCGCGCCAATTCCCCGGTGCTTGGAGCCAGCCGGCCCAGTTGAAACGGTGTTTCAATTCCTCGCAGGCATTCGTGTCACCCGCCCCGGCGGTTGCCCCGGTCTGGTTGGTGGCGAATCCGAAGCACGCAGCCAGCGCCGGGGTGGCGAGGAAGTTCTGGTCGTCTGGCACGGGTGGTGGTGCGAACGAGGCCCAATCCAACTTCTCGCCGCGGGCGGCGAGTTCCCGCTTGTACGCCTCCCACGCGCGTTTGGCACGCCAACCTTCGCAAGTCAGCACCAGTACGGTGAGGGTGACCAGCACGGCCAGCGCGAAGGCGAGGCGCTTCAGCCATTTCCTCCAACGGGGCCAGCGGGCAGTTTTCATATCAGGCGGCGAGGCGATGAGTTTGACGGAGCAACAACCCTTGGTCGGGTGAACGGCGTGGAGGTGGCGGAGGTGGCGGCGGCTCGGCCAGCACAGCCATGAATTCAGGGTTGCCAAGCAGATGATTGCAGGCGGCAGCCAATCGGGCCCCGACGCGGGCTTGCGCGATTTCGGCCGCGCTGGGCGCGCTGGCCAGGTGGAGCGCCAGGATGGCGACCCAGCATGCCGCCAGACCGGCCCAGGCCGCCGGATGCGGCCAGAGCCAGTGTCGAAGTCGAAGGATGAAGGTCGGAGGACGAGAGGGCTCGCGCCGGGCCGCCGCCTCCCCCGTGGCGGCGCGCAGGATTTGGCCGCGCCACTCCGCGGGGACGGGACGCAGCGGCTGCCGGCTCAGGTGTTGTTCAAAATCGTCGGTCTTCATTTGATCGCGTCGTAAAGGGGACGCAGCCGGGCGCGCAGTTTGTCCAGCCCGTAGCGATACCGGCTGGCGGCGGTGTTGAGCGGGATGCCCAACGCCGTGCCGATGGCTTCGAACGTCAGGCCCTCCCAGAGCTTCAGGTGAACGACCGCTCGTTGCTCCGCGGGCAGCTCGGCCAGCGCCGCCTCGAGTTCCGCGCGGAACGCGGCGGCGTCGGGATCGGTCGCGGGCGCAAACAGGCCGGCGGATTCCGCGGCCAGGGCATCGCTGGCGCGCTGACGGGCGGCGCGGCGGCGGACGAGGTCCACCACGGTGTTGTGGGTCATGCGCAGCAGAAAGGCGCGTTTGTCACGGACCCCGTCCAAAAGCTCGGGTCGGGCCGCCAGCCGGGTGAACACCTGCTGGAGCGCGTCGTGGGTGTCGTCTTCGCGGCGGGTGAGGTTCAGCGCAAAGCCGAACAGCGCCGCGGCGTGCGCGTCGTACAGGCGCTCCAGATCGGGTCGGCCGGTCATGCCTCACCGCGATGACGCGCGCGGCGGGGGGATTTGTCTATGTGAACCTCGGGAGGCCGGGGGGACCCCTGCTTCATCTCACCCGGCCTGGACGAAGCGGACCGAGCGCGCCGGCCCTTTCCAATTCGCCGGCAATGGCGGTATTTTGCCCGGGTCAGCCGTGGCTTGCGTCAACCGCGCGTCCGGCTGGGCGTTGAACATGAGCATCCGCACCTTCTCCCCGCGACTGCAGGTGGCGCTCGGGCTGGGCTTGGCGCTGGCGGCGCCGCGGCCCGCCCGGGGTGTCGAGCTGGGCATCGCCGGCCCGACCTTCACGCTCGATGGACGGCCGGCCTTTCTGCTGGGCGTCAGCTACTACGGTGCGCTCGGCGCGCCCGAGGATTTCATCCGCCGCGACCTCGAGGACCTGCAGCGGCACGGCTTCCACTGGCTTCGCGTCTGGGCCACGTGGGCCGCGTTCGGCAACGATGTCTCGGCGGTGGACGCCGAGGGCCGCGCGCGCGAGCCGTACCTGGCCAAGCTGGTCTGGCTGGTGGCCGAGTGCAACCGGCGCGGCCTGGTGGTGGACGTGACCCTGTCGCGGATTGGCAGTCCGCGTCGGGACCACTTCGGTCTTGGTGTGTGGCATGGGCGTCCTGCATGCAGCCCGGGCAGGCTCGAAGCCGTCACCGCATCCCGCCCGGGCTGGAAGCCCGCGATACAGCAGACTGGAAGTCTGCGCTACGCCCGCCGCCGGGCGGGACGCCCGGCTCTACGGTAAGCGAGCCGCCTGCCGCTATTGTAGCGGGCCACGTCCTGCCGCCCGGCGCCGGCGGCGGTGCTTGCGGCTCGCCTTGCAACCGGCGAAGCTGTCCGTGGCCGGAAGCCGGGACCCGAACCGAAAACATGGCCCTCAAGATCAATCGGCGCCGCCGCTGGTTTGGCCTGCTGTACCTGATCCTCGCCGGAGGCCTGTTGATCTGGGGCCTGACCTGGTTGCGACCGGGGCTGCACGGCATCGGGTTTGTGATCTATTGGCTGGCCTGCCTGGGCTGCGCGCTGGCCGCGCTGATCATTGCCTGGCTGGATTGGCGGAGTGTGCGCCGGCAGATCCGGGCCGAGCAACGGGAACTGCTGGAACACGCGCTGGATAAAATCCGGCCGCCCCAGCCGCCGCCGCCCCAGCCGCCGCCGCCCGCCGCGCCGCCCGAGTCCCCGACCCGTTCCCCGAAATGACCGCCTTTTACGACACCCACGCGCATCTGGATCACCGGCAGTTTGCCGCCGACCTGCCGCAAGTGCTGGAACGCGCCGCAGCAGCCGGTGTCCGGCGCCTCATTACGGTGGGCACCAATCAGGAGAGCAGCCGCCGGGCCGTGGCCCTGGCGGAGGCGCACCCGGAGATTTACGCCGTGGTGGGCTGGCATCCCGGCGAGGCGCTGGAGGCGCCGGCCGATCTGCGCCCCTGGCTGCGCGCGGCGGCGCGCCATCCCCGGGTCGTGGCCCTGGGCGAAACCGGCCTGGATTACTACCGGCTGCCGCCGGGCGGCGCGGCCGTGGCCGCGGCGTACAAGGCGCGCCAGGCCGAGTTGTTTCGGCAACACCTCGAGGTGGCGGCCGAAACGGGGTTGAACTGCGTGATTCACCAGCGCGCCGCCCTCGAGGACACGCTGCGGGTGTTCGCGCCGTTTGCCGACCGGGTGCGCGGGCAGTTCCACTGCTTTTCCGAAGGGCCGGAGGCGCTGGCGCGGATTCTGGCGCTGGGCTCGCTGGTGAGTTTCACCGGCATCCTCACCTTCAAAAACGGGGAGCCGGTCCGCGCCGCGCTGGCCGCCACGCCGCGCGACCGGTTCATGCTCGAAACCGACTGCCCGTACCTCGCGCCCCAGCCCTTCCGCGGGCAGCGGTGCGAGCCGGCCCACGTGCGGGAGACCGCCGCCGTGGCGGCGGTGGTGACCGGGCTGAGCCTGGAGGAACTGAGCGCGGCGACCTGCGCCACCGCCCATCGGTTTTTCCCCAGGCTGGGTTGATGGCGCGCGCGGGTTTGCCCCGGCCGCGCGGGCCGGGCCTCCGTCCCGGCGGGAAGTGGGTGTAGCGTGGATGGGGCAATCTGCCGTACCGCCGGCTGGCCGCCAACGGGCGCGGGTGCCGACTTCCAGTCCGCCCGGACCGCGACGCAGCGCGGCCCTACCAGGGGCCAATCAAGAGTAGGGCGCCGCGGCGTTGGCGCCGCTAACCCGGGCGGCAAGCTGCCGCCCTCTACGGCAACCGGGACGGTTGCCGCTACGCCGGAGCGCCGGCTTCCAGCCGGCGAGCGGGGGGGTGGACTTCCGGCCCGCTTGGGCCGCGCCGCAGCGCGGCCCTACCAAGAACTCAGTCGGGCCCTCCTCCCGGTAGGGCGCCGGTGATCCGGGTGGCAGGATGCTGCCCACCGTGGCAGCCGGGGCGGCTGCCGCCACAACAAAGCGGACCCCGGCTTTGAGGCGGGTGCAAATACTGAAATGCGCCCGCGCAAAGGGGCGGGGCCGAAATTGACTCGCCTTTTCCCGAAGCGTTACCCAAGCTGTCAGGCATGGCCCTGTACCAAACTGCACCTTCGGAAGGTCCGCGCCCGGCCGGCGCGTTGTTGGAGACAGGTCGGCACAGGACCTTCCGGCGACCGGGCAATTTGGTGTGCGGGGATCAACCTGAATCGGGAACCTTTCTCCCATCCATCCCATGACCAACTCAGCCTTGTTCCTGACCTGTACGGCGCTGAGCGGCGCCGCGTTCTTGCCCGCGTCCGAGGCGGGCGAAGCGATTCCCCAGCCCAATCGCCTGAGCTTTGCGGCGCGCGCCGCGTTGCACGTGCGGGCCTCCTTCACCAGCAGCCTGCCCGCGCCCACCACCCGGCCCGGACCGCCCACCGGCGGGGGACTGCTCCGCGCATATGATGACGGCTTTGTGGGCGTGGACAGCCGGAACAACGCCGAGGGACAGACGTGGTTCTGGGGCTACGTCTCGGACAGCCAGGTGAATTCCGCGGCCAACACCCTCACCTTCAGCACCCGCGCCAACGACGGGCGCACCACGTCGCCGGAGCGGGACGAAGACCCGCACTTCGGCGGCGAAGTCAGTTACGCGCGCACCCTTTTCGAGTGGGGCCGGGCCTTCTGGGGCCTGGAGGTGGGAGCCGCCTACATTCCAGTGACCATTAAAGACCACCAGGAACTGCGCGGGTCCGCGCAGTACCTTCGCGACACCTTCCCGCTCCGGGACAGCGCGCCCGCGGCGCCGTACATCGGCACCTACGCGGGGCCGGGACCGTTCCTGGGCGATGCCCCCACCCGGAGCCTGGTCACCCGGGAGGTGGTGTACACCGGCCGCCGCGAAATCGAGGCCGACACCTTCGGCTTCCGGCTCGGACCGGTGCTGGATATCCCGATGGGCGAGCCTCTGAGCCTCCAGTTGAGTGGCGGCGCCTACCTGCTTTACGCCGACGCCCAGTTTAAATACGCCGAAACCGCCACGGACGCCGGCCGCCCCCTTGCTTCCCAGAGTGCTCGGGTGGACAAACAGGATTGGACCTGGGGCGCCTACGTACGCGGCCAGGTGCTGGTCAGTCTTACCGAGCACCTGGGCGTGTTCGCCGGCGTGGATTACCTGATGCTGGACGAAATCAAAGTGGGCAGCGTCGGTCACGAGGCGAAGTTGGACTTCGGCGAGTCCTACGCCGCCTTCCTGGGCCTGGCGATTAACTTCTAGCCCGCCGAGGTCGCCGCTGCGCCCGCCAGTAACAGCGCGCCCACCGGCACCGCGTCCTCGGCCAGCGCCGCCAGCACCACCGCCGGGCCGGGCTGAAAAGCCTCCATCAAAAACCCGGGCAGCGCCGCCGCCACCGCCGCCCGCAACGGCTCGCCCACCAGGGACAACCCCCCGCCCAGGATCACCACGGTCGGGTGGAGCAGATGCACCGCGTGCGAGAGGCCAAACGCCAGGTCCGTGGCGGTTTCCTCAAGCAGGCGCCGCGCGTCAGCGTCGCCCGCCGCCAGCGCCGCGCCCAGGTGCCGCGCCTCGCCGCCGCGTTGCGGGCCCACCAGATGCGCCAGCCGACAAGCGGGCCGGGCCGCGATCAGTTCCCGGATTTTCCGGTCCACCGCCCATCCCGAGCAGCGCGATTCCACCGTGGCGCCGGTGCGGTCCAGCCGCACGTGGCCGATCTCGACCTCCCCCGGCGGGGCGCCGTGAAAAATCGCGCCGCCGCAAACCAACCCGCCGCCGACGCCGCTGCCCAGAGTCACATACAGGACCGGGTCGTGGCCGCGGCCCGCGCCCGCCCGCGCCTCGCCCAGCGCGGCCACGTTGGCGTCGTTGTCCACCGCCACCGGGCGTCCGGTCAGTTCGTACAACCACTCGCCCAGGGGGAACTCGGCCCAGCCCGGCACATGATGCGAGCAGCAGATGCGCCCGGTGCGCCAGTCCACCGGCCCCCCGAAGCCCACCCCGGTGGCGGCGATGGTTTCCCGGGCGCGGATTTCGTTCAGCGTCGCCGCGATGCGCTCGCGGAGGCCGGTGGCGCCGGCCGCCGGGTCCACGGTAAACCGGAACCGCCGGCGGATCGCGCCGCGGGCGTCGCCCAGGGCCAGTTGCAGCTTGGTGCCGCCGATTTCGATGCCGAGTAGGTCCCCCGGCTCTGGCTTTGAATTCATGCTCAATTGGATGGCTTACACCTCGTTCGAACAAGGCACAATCGGGCAAATCGAGCACCACCCTGCTGACTGGCAAAGCGCGATCAACACCTTTGGTTCTCAGGAACGGTACACGTCGCGACGGTGGCCGAGTGTGATGAGGTAAAGCTCGTTCCGGGAAAGGTCGAATTCGTAAATGACGCGGTAATCCCCAACGCGAAGACGGGATTCACTCCGTCCTGCCAGTCTTTGGTGGGGAAGCAATCCAGACGACGCCCCATGTCCCGTACTTTTTCGAGAATTCGGCGCTGCCAGGGCGGGGATAATGGGAAGAAAATGGAGTCGAACTCGCGCGAGTAAATTTCAGTGGCCTGGTTTACTTCTCGGCGGGAGGATGAATGCGGACCCGCCCCACGCGCAGGTCGGCCCGGCCACGTTCGATGCTGGCGGCAAATTCTGGATTTATTGGGGCGTCCCGTTCCAGAAAATCCGCCAGCCGGTCCAGCAGCTCCAGGGCCTCTTCCCGCGGCAACTGCCGCACTGCGGCTTCAATGGCTTCCAACTTGTTCATGACCGAAGAATTCGCGGCTCCAACTGGGTTGTCAAACGGTACGGAGAACCCCCTTACGCCCCGGCCAAAGCTTGCGCCTCCGAGATCCACTGTATTCCCTCGATCGGCGCCTCCTTCCGCACGCGGGTCAGGCGTTGGAAGCAGACCGGACGGGAGGGCGTTAAAGAAATGCCGAGACCATCCCGGCACGGCCTCTGCAGGTTGTGATTCTCGTCCGGCCAAGATAACCCGCGGCGGGTCGGCAAAAGCAGCCACGGCCTCCACAAACGACACCCCGTGCTTGGCCAGGTTCGAGGCTTCTTTGGTTTCGTCCCACTCGAAGTAATTGGCGAAAATCATCCTGAACCCGGGCAATGGTTGGCAGACCCCGGTTTAACCCAGGGGCTCGGCCAGGCGGGTGGCCGTCGCCCGCAGGTGCTCCCACGCCGCCTTGACGTGCCGCGCCCGGGTGTGCGTCTGGCCCACGCACAGGCGCAGCGTGTAGCAGCCGTCCAGCACCGTGTGGGTCAGGTACAACGCGCCGCCGGCATTCACGGCCTCCAGCAGACGGCGATTGAAGTCGTCGCCGGCCCGGTGGCGAAAACAGACCAGGTTCAGCGGCACCGGCGCGGCCAGTTCAAAGTCCGGCGAGGCCCGGACCCACGCGGCGAACTCCTGCGCCAGCCGGACATGCTCGCGCACGTGCCGGCGCAGGCCCTCGGCCCCGTAGTGGCGGAGGACGAGCCACAGCTTCAGCGCGCGGAAGCGCCGCCCCAGCGGCACCTGCCAGTCCCGGTAGTCAATCACCGCGCCGCTCTGGCTGGCGGCGTTGCGCAGGTACTCGGGCTGGACGCTGAAGGTGCGAATGAGCGCGGCCCGGTCCGCCACCCAGAAGCAGTCGCAGTCGAAGTTGGTGAACATCCACTTGTGCGGGTTGAAGGCGTAGCTGTCGGCCAGTTCCACGCCGTCGTGCATCCAGCGGAACTCCGGGCACAGCGCCGCCGTGCCGGACATGGCCGCGTCCACGTGCAGCCACACCCCCTCGCGCCGGCAGATTTCGCCGAGGGCCCGCACCGGGTCCATCGCGTTCGAGGAGGTCGTGCCCACCGTGGCGCAGACGAAACACGGCGTCAGCCCGGCCGCGCGGTCGGCCGCGATTTGCGCGGCCAGTGCCTCCGGGCGCATCGCCCCGGCGGCGTCCACCGGAATCAGGCGCAGATGGGCGCGGCCCAGGCCGGCGATCTTCACCGCTTTTTCCACGCACGAATGCGCGTGGGTCGAGGCATAGGCGGTCAACCCGCCGTGCACGCCGGTTTCGTTGGTGGCAAAACCGGTGGCCCGCTCGCGCGCGGCCAGCAGCGCCGTCAGCACGGCGCTCGAGGCGGTGTCCTGGATCACCCCGCCGCCGGGGCCGGTGGACTTGAACCGCGCCGGCAGACCCAGCAGGTCCACCAGCCAGTCCAGCACGTGCGTTTCCAGTTCCGTGCACGCCGGGCTGGTGATCCACATCATGCCCTGCACGCCCAGGCCCGCCGCCAGCAACTCGCCCAGGATGGACGGGCCGGAGTTGTTCGCCGGAAAGAACGCGAAAAAGTTCGGCGACTGCCAGTGGGTCAGGCCGGGCAAAATCAGCGTTTCCACGTCGCGCAGGATTTGCTCGAACGGCTCGCCGGTTTCGGGGGGAACCGGGGGCAGGGCTGCGCGCAACTCGCCCGGCCGGGCGCGCGAGAGCACCGGGAAGGACTCGACGCGGCGTTGGTACTCGGCCAGCCAGTCCACCACCGCGTGGCCCCAGCGCCGGAATTCATCCGGCGCCATGTGCTCGCCGGGCGCCCCGGCGGGGGATGTGCCAGACCTTGAAGGTGCGGAAGCGGGGTTCATGCGTGCCGGGCAGCCTGAGCAAGCGGTTCGGGCTGTCAAGGCAGGGGCCGCAGAGTTCGCCCCGCGGCGGTAAGACAAACACCAAGGACACCAAGACCACGAAGACCCTCTCGCAAGCGGTGCTTCAACCACCTCCGCAGGGATTAGCAATCAGCCCGCCGGGCGGAAGCGTTTGAGACCGCAGCCCCGTTGGGAAATCGCTCCGCTCCTTCGTTCTCTTGGTGGGCTGGGTGTTCTTGGTGGTTCCAATTGGGGTGCTCGGTCCGCCGGCCGGAAGCTGCCCAGGGTTGCGCCGCCGCCGCAGCGGTGCCCTGTCAGTCCCGGTGACCAATTCCGGTAGGGCCGCGCTGCGGCGTGGCCAAAGGTGGGGTACGCCAGTCTGCTGGCGCTTTCCATTGGGGACCGATTAACGGGTTGCCCCAGGTGTGACACCGTTCGGTTGACCGCCGGAGCCGGCGTTTCACAATCGCCGCGTGAACCGTGCCCTTGCTCGCCTTCAGTCGCTGTTTGCCACCGTGCTGGCCGGCCTCGCGCTCTGCCTGAGCGCCGTCCCGGTCGCGCGGTCCGCCGAGCCGGAGGCGGACCCGGCCGAGCTGCCGCATTTCCCCGCGCTGTCGCCCGAGGAGGCGTTGAAGACCTTCAAGCTGCGGCCCGGCTTCCGCCTTGAACTGGTGGCCGCCGAGCCGCTGGTGCGCGACCCCATCGAGCTGTGCTTCGACGAGGACGGGCGGATGTTCGTGGTGGAGATGATTGACTATTCCGAACTGCGCGACGTGACGCCGCACCTGGGGCGCATCCGCCTGCTGGAGGATACCGACGGCGACGGGCGCATGGACCGCAGCCGGGTGTTCGCCGACGACCTGCCCTGGCCCACGGCGGTGTTCCGGGCCAACGGCGGGGTCTATGCCGCGGCCACGCCGGACGTTTTCTTTTTGCAGGACACCGACGGCGACGGCCGGGCGGACCGGCGCGAGGTGGTCTTCACCGGCTTTGCCATTGATTACGCGCCGTACCGGACCAACCAGCTCAACATGCAGGCCATGCTCAACAGCTTTCGCTGGGGGCTGGACAACCGCATCCACGGCTGCACCGCGCCCAACGGCGGGGAGATCACCTCCCCGCGCTGGCCGGCCGGCCGCTCGGTGAACGTGCGCGGCCGGGACTTCGCCTTTGACCCCCGCACGCTGCTGCTGGAGGCCGAAGCCGGCGGGGGCCAGTACGGGCTGTGCTTCGACGATCGCGGCCGGCGCTTCACCTGCAACAACAGCGACCACCTGCGCGTGTTCCTGTACGAGGCGCGGTATGCGGACCGGAACCCGCACTTCACGATGCCGCCCGCGTTGCAGAGCATCGCCGCCGACGGCCCGGCGGCGACGGTGTACCGCACCAGCCCGGAGGAACCGTGGCGGGTGTTGCGCACCAAGTGGCGGGTGGCGGGCCTGGTGCCGGGACCGGTCGAGGGCGGGGGGCGGGCCAGTGGGTACTTCACCAGCGCCACCGGCATCATGATCTACCGCGGCGACGCCTGGCCGGAGGAGTACGTGGGCGACGTGTTTATCGCCGACTGCGGCAGCAACCTGATTCACCGCAAAAAGCTCCGGGCCGACGGCGTGGCCCTGATCGGCGAACGGCCGGCCGACGAGCAGCAGACCGAGTTTCTGACCAGCACCGACACCTGGTTCCGGCCCGTGCAGATGGCCAACGCGCCCGACGGCGCGCTTTACGTGCTGGACATGTACCGCGAGATCATCGAGCACCCGTGGTCACTGCCCCCGGGCATCAAGAAGCACCTCGACCTGACCGCCGGCAGTGACCGCGGACGCATCTACCGCATCGTGCCCGAGGGGTTCCGGTCGCGGCCGCCGCCGCGGCTGAGCCGCGCCACCACGGCGGAGTTGGTGCAAACCCTTGGCCACCGCAACGCCTGGCATCGCGAGACCGCCGCCCGCCTGTTGTACGAGCGCCAGGACCGCGCGGCCGTGCCGCTGCTCGAGGTCCTGGCACGCGGGGGCGGCTTTGCGCTCGGGCGCTTGCACGCCCTCTACGCCCTCGCCGGGCTGGGCGCGCTCTTGCCCCGGCATCTGGAACCCGCTTTGCACGACCCCGACGACCGGGTGCGCGAGCACGCCGTGCGCCTGGCGGAGCCGTTTTTGCGGAGTGGGGAAGGTGGGGCGGCGCTGCTGTCCCGGCTGCTGTCCCTGGCCGAGGACCCCAGCCCGCATGTGCGCTATCAACTGGCGTTCACCCTGGGTGAAACCCGCGCGCCGGAGCGCCTCGAGGCCCTGGCGCGCATCGCCCGCCGCGACGCCGCCAGCCCCTGGACCCGCGCGGCGGTGTTAAGCTCGCTGGCCGAGGGGGCGGACGCGATGTTTGCCCGGGTGCGGGCGTGGTTTACCGAGACCTCCGGGGAGGCGGCCCTCGGCCCGGGCGAGTACGAATTTCTGCGGCAACTGGTCCAAATGCTCGGCGCGCGCCGTCGCCCCGAGGAGTTGGCGGCGGTGCTGGACTTCGTGGACCGGGCGCCGCCGGCGGTGGCGTTCACCCTGGTCCATGCTCTGGCCGAAGGCGTACGGCAGGCGCGTGGCACGCTGGAGGTTGCCCGGGTTCGCCCGGTGTTGGAGCGCGCGCAGGCCGTGGCGGTGGACCCGCGGGCGCCGGAAACCGCGCGGGTGCAGGGCATCGAGTTGCTCGCTCTGACCGACTTCGCCACCGCGGGCGAGCGGCTGCTGGGGTTGCTGGACGATCCCACCCAGCCGCAGGCCGTGCACCTGGCGGCGGTGCGCACATTGAATCGGTTCGCCGACCCCGCGGTGGGGCCGGCCCTGGCGGGACGCTGGCCGGGGTTGGCGCCGCGGGTGCGCGCGGCGGTGTTGCCGGTGTTGCTGGCCCGGCCCGAACGGGCGCGGGCGTTGCTGGATCAAGTGGAAGCCGGCGTGGTCCGCCGCACGGAGCTGGATTCGACGCAACTGGATTTTCTGATGAACCACCGCGACGCGGCGTTGCGGCAACGCGCCCTGCGGCTGCTGGCCGGCACCGTGGCCGGGGATCGCCAGGCGGTGGTGGAAAAATTCCGTCCGGCCCTGACGCTGGCGGGTGAGGCGACGCGCGGCCGGCGGATTTTTCAGGAGCGCTGCGCCTCGTGTCATCGGCTGGGCGGCGAGGGCTTCGCCCTGGGGCCGGACCTGGCGAGCGTGCGCAACGCCGGCAAGGAGAAGATGCTCATCAACCTCCTGGATCCGAGTCGCGAGGTGCTGCCGCAGTACCTGGCCTACGAGGTGGAAACCCGCGACGGCGAAAGCCTGCTGGGCGTGGTGGTCCAGGAAACGGCGGCGCAGGTCACCCTGCGTCAGGCCTACGGGCGGGAAACGGTCATCCCGCGGGCCGAGATCGTCTCGATGCGCAGTCAGGGCAAATCCCTCATGGCCGACGGTCTGGAGGAGGGACTGACCGCGCAGGACCTGGCCGACCTGCTCGAGTTTGTGGGCAACGCGCCCTAGCGCCGAGATTTCCCCGGCGGTCGCGGCTCACGGGCCGGGGCACCGATTTTCCGGGGTGGTTCGTCAAGTTCCCCCGACCGGTTGCGCCGCCAAATCCAACCCGCCACCAGGGGTGATTCGGTGGACCGGACCGAGAAAAATCCTCGCTCCAGGCCCCGGGGCGCGGGCCGGCTGGCCGGGTGAGGCAAAGCCCTGGGGGTGTTCCAAAGGGCGCAGTGGGAAGCTCAAGATGTTGTTTATTTGAACCATAAATTTGCCATTGACTTCATGGAATTGATTAGCAGCTTCTGCTTCGGTGTCCCCACCGAAACGCATTTCGGCTTTCGCTGCGACAGGCGCCGGGCTGTGTGTTGCGTTGCTGACTCTCCGCGCCCAAGTACCGCCGCTATTGCCTCACCAGGGCCGCGTGGCGGTGGGGGACACCTACTTTGACGGGTCGGGTGCGTTCAAGTTCGGCCTGGTCAACCCGGGCGCCACGCAGATTTTCTGGCTGAACGCACCGGACGCCGACAGCGACGGCGAACCGGACGCCGCGGTCACGCTCCCGGTCCGGCGGGGGCTTTACTCGGTCCTGCTGGGGGACACCGGTTTGGTCAACATGGCGCCGTTGACGGTCGCGGTCTTTCGCGAGCCGGAGATTTACCTGCGGGTCTGGTTCGATGACGGCACGCACGGCTTTGAGCGGCTGGAGCCGGACCAGCGGGTGGTCCCGCCGCCGTATGCGTTGCTGGCGGCGGACGTGCCGGATGGATTGATCACCGCCGCCAAGCTGGCCCCGAACGCGCTGGAGACGTTGCAGACCCAACTGGCCGCGCTCACCGCGCAGGTGCAGGCGCTCTCCAATCAGGTGCAGGCGCTGGCCGCCGGGGTGGTCTCGGGACTGCCGCCGGGGGTGCCCGTGCTTTCGACCCAGGCCGGGGACCCGGCCCTGCTGGCCGGCGGGTTCACCCCCGTCCTTTCGCAGCCGGCGCCCGGCTGGGGACCCGGTTCCCCGACCGATGCCCCCGCGGCGCGCCTTGGGCACTCGGCTGTGTGGACGGGGCAGGAACTGCTGGTCTGGGGCGGGAACCTGAATCCGGTGATGGAAACGTTGTCCGGTCTGGGTGCCGGCTACCGCGTCACCACCGATCAATGGCAGGCGCTGCCCACTTTTAACGCCCCCGCGCCCCGCACCGATCATGCCGCGGTGTGGACCGGGCAGGAAATGGTGGTCTGGGGCGGCTTCGCCGGCGGCGCTTACCTCAACTCCGGCGCGCGATTCAACCCGCTCACCCGGACCTGGACCCCCCTGCCCACCAGCGGCGCGCCCGCCGGCCGACGCGGGCACGTGCTGGTCTGGACCGGGGCACGGGTGTTGATCTGGGGCGGGCGCAACGCCACCGGGCTGGTGAACGACGGTGCTTTGTACGACCCGGCCACGGATGCCTGGTCGGCGCTGGGCGTGGCCGGGGCGCCGGCAGCCCGCGCCGAGGCCGGGGCGGCGTGGACGGGCGCAAGTCTGCTGGTGTGGGGCGGGCTGGGCGCCACCGGTGAGTTGGGCGACGGTGCGCGCCTGAGTTTCGATGCCGCGGGCAATCCGGTGGCCTGGACGCCGCTCAGTTCAACGGGCGCGCCGAGCGCGCGGGCCGGGCACACGGCCGTGTGGACGGGGCAACACCTGCTGGTCTGGGGCGGTTTCGGCCAGTCCACCTACCGGGGCGACGGCGCCCGTTACGACCCGGCCACGGACTCCTGGCAGCCGCTGGCCGCCCAGGACGCGCCCACCCCACGCCGCTTTCACAATGCCCTCTGGACCGGCAGCGAGATGCTGGTGTTGGGCGGCGAGACGGTGGCAGGCGCCACCGCCAGCGCCCACGCCTACGCGCCGGGGCGAAACGCCTGGCGGCAGTTGAGCCACGCCGGCAATCCCCCGGCGCGCGCCGAGGCCACGGCGATTTGGACCGGCACCGAAGCGCTCGTTTTCGGCGGCCGGGCCGGCGGAGCGCCCCTGGCCGCCCTGTACCGTCTGGACCCGCGCCCGACCTGGTATTTTTACCTCAAACCCTGACAACCCATGAGCCGCACGCCTGCTGCTTCTCCCGTGCCTCCCGGCCGGTCGCCGATCACGCTTCCCGGCCGGGGATGCGTTTCGCGCCGGTGCTTCCGTCCCGCGTTCGGGCCGGTCGGTCCGCGCGCGCTGTGGGCCCTGCTGCTGGCCTGGGGCGCGCTGCAAACCGCGCGGGCGCAGTGGCTGACCCAGTCGTTTGACCTGGTGGCCGGTTGGAACGCCGTGTACCTGCACGTGGACGCCTCGCACGCGGTGTTGGATGACCTGATGGCGGCGCCGGTCAACGCGCCCATCGAGGAGGTCTGGCAGTGGAATTCGGACGTGCCCGCCGCCCAGTTCACGCAAAATCCCGCCGTGCCGGCCGACACCGGCTCGCCCTGGGCCAGTTGGGTGCGCGGGCAGGGGGCCGAGGCGGTGTTGAAACGGCTGGCGGGCAACCGCGCCTACCTGGTCCGCCTGCGCAACGACACCCCCGGCTTCCGCTGGCAGGTGCAGGGTCGGCCCGTGGCGCCGCGCTACATCTGGACCACCACCGGATTGAACTTCCTGGGCTTTCCCACCCCGCCGGAGGCGGCGCCGAGCTTTGAAAATTTTCTCCAGCCCGCACCGGTGTTGTTGAACAACCTGGAGTTGTACCGGTACGGGGGCGGGCCGATGGGCCCCGGCAATCCGGTGCGCGTGTTTGCCCTGCACACCACGCCGGTGCGACGGGGCGAGGCGTTCTGGCTGCGCGCCGGCGATTACTTCAACCGCTACTTCGGCCCGTTTGCGCTCGAGTTGCCTCCGGGCCGGAGCCTCGAGTTTGGCGACGCCAGCAGTGCCAGCAGCCTGCGGTTGCGCAACCTCACCGCCCAGCCCCTGGTGGTCACCCTCAGCCTGGTGGCTTCCGAGTCCGCGCCCGCCGGCCAGCCGGCGATTTTGGGGCCGCCGCCGGTGTTGATTCGCGGCCCGCGCAATCTGACCGACCTGACCTACGGCTACCAGGACCTCTCGGCCCCGCGCTCCTGGGCCCTCCAGCCCGCCGGGCAGCCCGGGTCGGATGTGGAAATGGTGCTCGGGGTCAACCGCAGCGCCATGTCGGGCCAACCGGGCGACCTGTATGCCGGCATCCTGCGCCTGACCGATTCGCGGGCGCTGAGCCAGGTGGACCTGCCCGTCAGCGCCACGGTGGCCTCCCGGGCCGGGTTGTGGGTGGGCGCCGCCGCGGTGACGCAGGTGCGGCACTACCTCACGCAGTACCAGCGCGGCGACGATGGCAAACCGGTGCTTCAGCCCGATGGACGCTACGCGGTCGAGTCGGTCAAAAACGATCTCGGCACGGTGGGGCGGCCGTATCCGCTGCGGCTGATCCTGCACACCGGGGCCGACGGGGCGGGGGCCAGACTGCTGCAACGTGTCTTCATCGGGCCCAAGCCGGACGGCACCGTGGGGGTGACCACGCGGGAAGAGCTGCTTGACGCTGCGCAACTGGCCCACGCCCGGCGCATCAGCGCCGTCCACCTGCCCTGGTCGGCCGCGAATGTGCCCTGGGCCGGCACGGGCGCGTTGCGGCCCGGCGCCGCGGTGAGCGTGCCGGTGACCGTGAGCTACGACGACGCGGCCAATCCCTTTCTCCACCTCTACCACCCGGACCACGACAACCTGAACGCCACGTTTGATCAACGGCTGGAGCGGGGCGAGGAATCCTACGAGCTCCGTCGGGACATCACTCTCACCGTGCGCCCGCCGGCCGATGACTTCGACAGCCTGACCCGCGGCCACAACACCGTAAGCGGCCACTACGCGGAGTTGATCACCCTGACCGGGACCACCAAGGCCGGGCGGCCCGGGCCGGAAAGCCGCACCTTCGAGGTGCGGGGCACCTTTGAACTGACCCGCCTGACTGACATTGCCGAACTGACCACGGACTGAAGACCTTTCCCCAACCGAACCACCCATGAACCGCTTTGCCACCCTTCACCTCAAACCCTCCATGAACACCCATCGTACCTCCCTGACCGGCCGGTGTGGGAACCGGCCGGCATCAACCGCAACCGGCCGCATCATCCTCGGGCTGCTGGTCACCCTGCTCCTGCCCTTGCCCCGGACCGGGGCGGCCGACGCCCGGCCGCCCGAGTTCATGACCTACCAGGGCTTTCTGGTGGATGCCAACGGCGACCCGCTGGCGCCCAACAACCCGGCCAATTACCCGGTGGTCTTCCGCATCTTCGACCAGGCCACCGGCGGCACGCGCCTGTGGTCCGAGCAGCAGATCGTGACCATTGACAAGGGCAACTTCAGCGTGCTGCTGGGCGAGGGCACCGAGGTCAGCGGCGAGAGCCGGCCGCCGCTGTCCCAGGTCTTTGGCGGCAGCGGCCTGGCGGCGAGCGCCTCGGATCGGTTCCTGGGCGTCACCGTGACCATCAACGGCGTGCCCACCGAGATTCTGCCGCGACTGCGGCTGTTGCCCGCGCCCTATGCCTACCTGGCCCGCCACGCCAACGCGCTGGTGAACGAGGTGGGCCAGCCGCTGGTGGCGGCCGGCAGCGGGGACAACCTGGTCGTGGCCGGCAAGGTGACCGCGAACGAGTTTGCCGGCAACGGCGCGGGCTTGAACAACCTCGACGCCTCCAAGATCACCAGTGGCACGCTGGCCAGTGCGCGCATCCCCGGCTTGGACGCGGGCAAGATCACCACCGGCACGCTCGCCGCCGACCGCATCCCGGGCCTCGACGCCGGCAAGATCACCACCGGCACGCTGGCGGATGGGCGGTTGCCGGGCAACCTGGCCCGGCTCGATCAGGCCAACAACTTTGCCGCAAACGTCCAGGTCAACGGGACGTTACGGGTGGGGGAGATTGGCAATTTCCCCATCAGCTCCATGGGGTATGGCAAGGCCCTGATCTTTTCCGGGGGGCCGGACCTTTCGCCCACCTGGAGCAACGACAACTCCGACCCGCTCTGGATCGCCCGGTACAACGAGGCGGAAAATACAACCCAGTTGCGCATCAACATCGGCGACGATCCCGGTGGTGGGGACAGTCTGGTCGTCGGCACGACCAGTGGCGGCGGCGCCGAGTTCAATCTAACCGGCACGTGGACGCCCCGGTTTACCGTCACCTCTTCTGGGAACGTGACGGCGGAGGGAGGAATGACGGTACGGGGGGGCTTGTGGGTGGGTAACCTGCCCTTCGGGGATTTTCGCAACGTCCAGTGGAACGATGCCACGGGGCGGATCGGCTACGACAATTCCTCGCGCCGGTTCAAAGAGAACATCACGCCCTTGAAAGACGACTTCTCCCGGCTGTTGAAGGTCCAGCCCATGACCTACACCCGCCCGGGCGATTCCAACCGCTGGGAGATCGGCTACATCGCCGAGGATTTCCACGACCTGGGCCTGACCAAGCTGGTGGATTACGACCGGGAAGGGCGACCCGACGGCATCAATTACGAAAAAATCTGCCTTTACCTGAACGAGAATGCCAAGCAGCAGGCCCGCGAGTTGGCGGAGTTGAAAACCGCCCAGCAGGAACAGGCGGCCGTCATCACCGCCCAGCGCACCGAGCTGGAGGAGTTAAAGGCACGCGTCAAGTCCCTCGAACAACTGCTCCGCCAGGTGGCTGAAGCAACCGCGGCGTCGCGCCCCGGTGTGGTGGCCCTGGCCCCGGACAACGCGCAGAGCGCGGATTGAAAGCGGCGCGGTGCCTTTGCCCGCGCTCCGGGTCCTGTCCCTGGTCAACGGTCTTCCCAAAACGGTTCCCATGAAACCACCTGCCCGGTTTCCTTTCAAAGTGGTGTGGTTGGGGCTGTGTGGCCTCTGGGGTTGCGGCGTTCTTCAGGCCCAGGTCCGCAATCCGGTGCCCCCGCCGCCCTTCGAGCTGCGCCAGGACCGCACCGCCTACAACCTCCAATCTCCCGGCGGCGTGCCCCTTTCCAGCACCCCCGGCGACCCGCCCGGCTCGAACGGCCGGGCGCCCACGCCCGAACAGCAGCGCGCCGACGGGCTGACCGAACTGCCCGCCACGCCCCGGCAGTTTCAGGGCCGGATCACCTTTGGTGCTCTCGCGGCCCCGCGCCAGCGCAACCTCAACCCCAATGTCAGCTACGTGGCCAACGCCGGGGCCGCCAACCTGGACCTGCCCCGCGGCGAAGTCGGTGGCCAGATCGTGGTCGTGATGCCCCGGGCGCTGGTCGGCGCGCCCTGGCTGAGCCGGAGTGTCAGCTTTTTGTTCGGCGCGCCCATTCCCCCGCCGCTGGTGGACGTCAACGGGGAGCCGCTGCCGGCCGGCACCCTGCCCCAGGATTACTGGGCTCCGGAACCGCACCGCCCCAGCCGCCTGGCGCCGCATGAGATCGTGAACAAGAACGCCCTGGCCGCCAAACTGGAGGCGGCCGCCGATCCGGTCTCGGCCTTCGTGAAGTCCCGGCTTTCCGAGAACACCCGGACCCTGTTGACCAATCCGGCTCATCCCGAGTTTCTCGACAAGTTGCTGACCGACCTGAACAACCTCATCGCCGGGCCTTCGATCTACACGCTGGCCCGCTTCACCAACGTGGCGCTGTCGCTCGAGACCCAGATTCTGGACCCCGCCGGCACTTCGGACGCCCGCCCGGCCCGGCTCAACCGGCTCCTGCTCGAGGATGCCTACCCGAACGAACTGGCCCGCACGGCGGTGAACTTCTACTGGAGCCCGCACGCCCGCATCGCCTATGCCATCCAGCCCGGTCCGGTGGACGTGGTCTGGCGCAAGGCGGAACCCAGCACGGTCCCGCCCGCCGACTTCGCCACCAACCCCGGCCGGTACTGGGTGGACTCGGGCAACTACTACACGCTCTACCGCGCCCGCCATGTGGTCTCGGGCAGTCCGGTCAAGCCCCCGCGCAAGATTTACTGGACCGAGGGGGTGTTCCGCCCAACCGGCAAGCCGGTGGGGGTGCCGCCCGGGCGCGTGTCCGTGGTCAATGTGATTTACAACAACAACTTCCCCCGCCGGGTCGAGACGCCCTACCGCGCCCTGGGCCAGACGCCGGTGGTCGAGGACCCCAACGCCCAGTTGGAGGAGAACCGCACCCTCTGGTACGAGAGCGCGCGGCGCGAAATCCTGGCCTACAACCTCGAGGGGCGCGTCTTTGTCGAACTGCTCGGCGAGACCGAGGCGGGCGGGCGCACCCGGCGGCCGCTGGGCTTCGAGGTGGTGGACGTGGTGCGGGAGCCGCAGCCGGCGGACGTGATCGCCGAATTGGGCGAGGCGCTGACCGCCTACGCCCCGGAGGAGAATCAGGATGATTCGGCCCTTTACCCCGAGCCGGTTTCCGGCAGCCAGGACTTCATCTTCCAGCAGTTCATCTCCGATGCACCCCGGCCGGTCATTTACGCCACGCGCGAAACGCGCAACCGCAACGACGTGCAGGTGCACTGGCTGGAGACGGGCGTCGAGGGGCTGCGCTGGCCGTTTCGGTTCGTGCGTTACCGGCAGGTCTGGCCGGTGGACATCCGCAAATACAGCCATTACCTGCGCCCCCGGGTGGCCACCGAAAGCGAAGCCCGCGCCACCGCCGTGCCGCTGCCGGCGGAGAACGCCCCGATCATTGATTACCAGGACCCGCTGGATCAGCCACGGGCCAAGCTCACCGAGACCTTCGCCTTTTACACCTTCCTGACCGACCAGTTTCCCGTGCATCGCACCCTGCTGCGCTTCCGCGCCGGCGAGGCGGTCCGCTTCGAGCGCGTCTTGTCCTGGCTGGATGCGGCGTTGAAGGCGCCGGAACGGCTCGCCGGCTCGGCGGCCACCGGGCTGATGGTGACCGACCCGGCCACCGGGACAGCCGCGCCGATTTGGGATTCCAACACCCGGCGGTTCCGGTTCCCGGAGGCCCTGCCTTACGCGCAAATCTCGCCGCGGGTCGAGGAACGGGCCGTAGCGGTGGGCGAGCGCATCCTGGCGCCCGGCGGCGAAGTCGGTGCCGATGGCCGGGAGTACCTGGCCGGTTACATCCTCCAGAGCGCGGGCACGGCGTTCAACCCGGGCGCCTACCAGGACCCGTTTGCCGCGGGCTTCGAGGCGGCCAACCGCGGCGCCATCATCCCGGTGAATGCCGCGCCGGGCAACGACCGGCTTGAGGTGTGGTGGTTCCGTCTCAACGGCCTGGCGCCCACGCAACTGGCCCAGGGTTTCAAGCCGGTGTACTGGCCGGCGGTGCTGGGCCGCTACACCCTGCGCTGGCCGGAGCAGCCGCGGGAGATTGTGTTGGCCAGTAACGACGGGAGCGGCCCACTGCAAAGCCTCGAGGCCCGGGGCCGGATTTACTACCAGAACGACCGGCGCCTGCCCGGCTTCAATCCCAACGAGGAGCACGCCCTGATGCAGGGCGGTCAGGCCTACGCGCTGCGCGACGACCTGAACATCACCGCTGGCGACGCCTACACCTCCGAGCCGTACGTGTTGCTCGAGTACACCGCGGCGGATGGCCGGCCGGCGATGACCGTCTTCAAGGTCCTCCGCGAGCGGCTCGAGACGGGCGACGTGTTTGATTACGTGGTGGAGGCGGGCACGGTGCTCCAGCCGCCCATGCCGCTGCCGTTACTGGACCTGCCGCTGGCGCCCAAGATCATCGGCGCCCCGCCGCGGAGCGTGAACCGGGAAATTCGCGCCTGGCAGGTCACCGACACGGCGGTGGAGACCACGGACGGCGTGCGCCGCGTGACCCTGACCACCGACGCGCCGCACGGCATCGGTAAAACCCGGACCCTGTTCCTCCAGAACCCGGACAACCTGAGCACGCCGGCGAAAGTGTTCCTGGTTACCGGCGTGGATTACACCGCCCGGACCCTGACGGGGGTGGTGCTGGACCGGGACCTGATCGAGCTGACCCCTTGGACCGGCACGCCGGCGGGCGAATTTGCCCGGCGCCGTTTCGGGGTCGCCGCGCCGGTCAGCCTGGACGTCGGCACCGCGCTGGTGGCGGCGGACCGGGTCTCCCGCCAGAGTTGGAAGGTGGAATTCATGGGCGCGGGCAACGAAGGCGGTGCCCATTACGTGGACCTCCAGTTTTCCGGCACCGAGACCTACGAGGCGGGCGCGGCGGCGCGGTTCCTGGCGGTGCCGGAATCCACGGTCTTTGCCGGTCGCTTCAACAACTGGCGACTGGGCTTCGAGCCGCTGCCGGTCAACGTGGCTGAGCCCACGCTGCGCGAGCAGTACGCGGCCTTCACCCTGCAGGACCGCAAGGGCAACGTGTGGGTTTACCGCGGACCCCACGATCCGGGCGACCAATCCACCATGGCGATGCGCTTTTACTACAAGACCCTGCCGGGCTTTTTCTTCCCGACGCTGCCGCTGGAGGCCCAGCCGCCCGTGGGCACCATCACACCGTATCTGCGCCCCCGCAACGACAACGGCACTTATGCCGGCGACCCGGTGTACGGCAACCGGCTCGACCCCCAGGGCGGCGATAACAACGCCCTGTTGATCCACTACGCGCCGGTCTGGCCCGCCCACCCGCCGGTGCTCCAGATGGGCGAAACCCTGACGCTGCCCAAGCGCGGCCTGCCGGCAATGCGCGGGCAGACCAGCCTCCAGGTGGTGTACCAGCAATCGCAGGTCGTGCGGGCGGACACGGGCGAATCGGTGATCCTCCACGACCCCACCCGCGAAAAGGTCTTTGAACTGGGCCCGGCCGGAGGCGTGAGCCGGCTGGGCAAAATCCCCGACTCGGTCCACACCACCTCCTACCGCGGCAAGACCTACTTCCCGAACCTGCCGCCGCACCTGAGCGAACGATTCTTCCTGGATCCCAACCGCGGCGAGTTTGGCGCCCTGGTCTTTCGGGGTGAATTCCGCGACGAACCCACGGGGGATGATTACCTGCTCCTGAACGTCCTGGGTGCCGACGACCGGGGGCGGCTCAAGGACCTGTGCCTGCCCGACGACCCCGAGCGCAGTCGCTGGGAAGCGGCGGTGGACGGGCTGGCCACGGACCTCTGGTTGTTTGTGGAGAATCCGGCCCGCCCCGGCACCTACTACCCCCGCGACGCCGCCAGCTTCGGCCCGGCCGACCTGACGCGCGTCACCGATGACGACCAGGCGGTGGACTCCTACGCCCTGACGGCGGTCGGCCCCGGCACGGGCTTTGTGACCCTGATTGCCGGCAACGGCCTGGCCTTCACTCCGCCCGCCGAGCCGGTGAGCGTCCACATCTTCCGTGTAGTGGACACGCTCTACCGCGGCGAGCTCAAGGTCGTGGCCTCGTCCAACCCCCTGAGCGAAATCCTCACCCTCCAACAGGTCGTGGACCTGGCCGGCCGGGCCGGGGATTACAACTTCGAGTGGAAGATCGCCGCACCCGTGGACGGCCAGCCGCCGGACGTGTACCAGAACACCCGCGTGCTGGTGCTGGGCGACGGCGTCTGGCAACACCTGCCATTTCCGGGGGCCACCGATCGCGCAACGACCGCGACCCGGGCACCCGGTGAGCGGCTGGTGGCCGACGTGACCACCAGCGTCGCGCCGCGGGGCCGGGTGCCGTTTGTTTCCGCTGCGCGCCAGGGCCCGCAGTTCCAGCTCGAGCTGGCACCGGGGTTTGGCCTGCGACTGCTGCCCGGCACCCCCTTGGTCCTGCGCGATGCCGGGGGCCGCGAGGTGGGAGGGAGCGTGCACGGCCTGAGTACGGCCACGCAATTGATCGTCGAGCCGGACGCCGGTGGACCGCCGGTGCCGCCCGACTTTGTTCCGCTGGAGGCCTACGAGCCGGTGGTCAACGGCCGACCGCAAAGCATCGTGTTCCGCGAGTTCGACGTGCCGGCCGCCGCTGCCTACGGCGAACTCTGGCTCAGCCTCGACCTCGATGCCGCCTTGGGCGCCCGGGTGTACCTGGACGGCCAGCCGGTGGTGCAGGCAAATCTGGGGGCGGACGACACGCCGCGCTCTTCCGCCCCCGCCAACTTCTTCCCGCTCAGCCGGGCCTACCGGCTGGACACCGGGGTCCTTTCCGGCGGGCAGCCCCAGCCGGGCGGTCTGGTCCGGCACGCCGTCGCCGTCGAGCTGTTCTCCGGCGCCGTGCCGGACGCCCGTCTGGCCTTTAATCTGCGCCTCGAGGCCGGCGAGATCGTGGACGTGACCGACGCCGGCTGGTTGCCGCTGGACGCCGGCCGCTTCCCGGATGGGGTCCGCGCCCTGCTTGGCGGCCGGGCGGACGTGCGCGCCCTGAGCGACAATTACCTCATCATGCGTTACCAGGCCAAACGGGCGGGCCATGCCTCGTTCCGGCCCGACCCCGGCAACCCGGCGCGCAACCTGAACTGGTCGGCGTGGACCCGGCCGCAACTGGCCGAGGGCTGGATCAAGCGGGTGCTGGCCGGCATCAACCCCTTCAACCAGCGCGTGGCCGATCTGTTTGCCAACCAGGTCAGCACCGACGTGAGCATCATTCAACAGGCCGGCCCGCGCTGGGAGGGCGACGTGGCACTGAACCTGGATACGCTCAACCAGTTCGGCCTGATCGAAATTTACGAGACCGTCCTGCGCCGCGGCCGCAAGCTGAGCATTGACGCCGGCATCAACTACGGCCCGGCCAACGACGCCCTGCTGCTGGCCGCCGGCTACCTCAACGACCTGTACGTGATGCTCGGCCACGAGGCCTGGGCCGACGCCGCCAATCCGACCATCGGCATCGGCACCAAGGACCGCACCTACGGCGAAATCGCCACCGCGCTGTTTGCCTTCCGCGGCCAGATGCCTTCGCTGCTGGAGGAGGAGCTGGCCCTGCTGCGCGGGCGGGACGATTTCCTCCTGCCCGGGGTGGAAATCCGCCCGGTGTACAACCGGCTGTACTGGAACTACACCCGGGGCATTGACGCCGGCGAGGTGATCTACGCCCTCAACTACAACATCCTCGATCTGGACGAAAACGGGCGGGTGGACGCCGATGACGCCCGCCGGCTCTACCCCCAGGGCCACGGCGACGCCTACGGCCATTACCTCACCGCGCTCAAGGGCTACTACAGCCTGCTGATGAACACCGACTTCGACTGGGTGCCGCGCATCGAGGCGGTGCTCGTGCTCGGCCAGCCGGTATCGGTGGATTACCAGGACGAGCGCAAGTTCGCCGCCGCCGCCGCCGCGCTCGCGCGGGCCGGCAAACAAATCCTCGATCTGACCTGGCGGCGGGATTATCGCCCCGGACCGGGTCTCGGGTGGAAGCATCTGGCCGAGTCCCGCGTGAACTCCCGGCGCGCCATTCCCACCCGCCGGGATTGGGGCGTGGATCACTGGGCCACGCGCACCGGGCAGGGGGCCTACCTGCACTGGGTGGTGGGCAATGCCATTGTGCCCGACCACGACCCCGATCCCACTCACGAGGGGGGCATCCAGCAGGTGGACCGCACCACGGTGGTCGAGCTGCTCGAGCTGCCGGCCCTGGCCGGCAGCCTCCAAACCGCCCTGGACAACGCCGAGGCCGGGATGAACCCCTTGGGGCTGCCCGATTCCGCCGTGCCCTTTGACCTGAACCCCACCCAGGTCGTCGGGGCCGAACCCAAGACCCACTTCGAGCAAATCTATGACCGCGCGCTCCGGGCCCTGCAAAACGCCCTGGCCGCCTTCGACGACGCCAAAGACGTGACCCGCCTCATGCGCTCGGAAGAGGATTCGCTGGCCGATTTCCGGACCAGCGTCAACCGCCAGGAACTGGCTTACACCAACCAGCTCATCGAGCTGTACGGCACGCCGTACCCGGACGACATCGGCCCCGGCAAGACCTACCGTACCGGCTACACCGGGCCGGACCTGGTGCACCACATGTACGTGGACCTGGCGGAGCTGAGCACCAGTCTGCTGGACCCGGCGGCCGACGCCGCCTGGCGCATTGATACCCAGACCTTCGTGGCCAACTGGGTGGATGCCAGCAGCGGCATCTCCGACTTCAACTTCATCACCAAGGCCCGCGTCAACGGCATTGACCTGGGGCTGGACCCCAATCCCTGGGCGCCCAACTACAACACCAACCACTACGTCGAGTTTGTCCTGCCGGCCCACGGCTTCTTCGGCAAACCCGCCACCTGGAAGAGCCGGCGCGCCTCCCCCGGCCGCATCCAGCAGGCCATCTCCGACATCATCAAGGCCCGCAACGCCGCCTACCTGGCGCTCTACAACATTGACGCCGCCAAGGGCGACCTGGACTGGGCCCTCGCGGCCTTCGAGCGGCAGAAGAATTCCCACGAGACAATCCGCAACTGGAAGGCCGGCCTGCTCGCCGCCGAGCAAACCCTCGAGTTGGTGAAATCCGCGGTCGAGATCGTGGACAAGATTCTCGACGTGACCAGCCAGCAGGTGAACATCGTGGCCAACGCCGCCTCGGAATCCCTGCCCACGGTCTTTATCGCCGGCCTGGCTTCCGGCGGCGACCTGACCGCCCCGGCGCGCGCCACGCTCAAGCAGGCGGGCGTCACGTTCAAATCGGTGGTGGACTGGAAGAAGGTCGCCACCTTCGCCGCCATCAAGGCGCTCGAGACAGCCAATGAAACCACCAAACGCTGGATCGAGTTTGGCCAGATCGAACCGGAGGAATGGAACCAGTCCCTGCGCGACGCCACCAGCGAGCTGCGCGACAAGGTGTACGGCGTGCAAAACCTCCTGCCCGCGCTCAACGCCCGGCTCCAGGAACTGGACGACGCCCAGCGCAAGTACCGCGCCCTGCTGGCCGAGGGCGACCGCATCCAGGAGGAGCGTCGCATCTTCCGCCAGCGCGCGGCGGCGGTCATCCAGGGCTTCCGCACCCGCGACGCCGCCTTCCGCATCTTCCGCAACGAGAAACTGGAGCGCTACAAGGCGCTGTACGACCTGGCCGCCCAGTACACCTTCATGGCCGCCAAGGCCTTCGACTACGAGACCGGCCTGCTGGGCACCGAACAGGGCCGGCGGTTCATCAGCCGGACGGTCAATGCGCGCGCCCTGGGCGTGGTGCGCGGGGGCGTGCCGCAATTCGCCGGCAGCAATACCGGTGACCCCGGCCTGTCCAGCGTGTTGGCCGAAATGCAGGCGGATTGGCAGGTGCTCAAGGGCCGCCTGGGCTTCAACAACCCGGACGCCTACGGCACGACGGTGTCGCTGCGACAGGAGTTCCTCCGCCTGCTGCCGGGTGCCGAGGGCGACCAGGCCTGGAAAGATTACCTGGCCGGCCGCCGCCGGGCCCATGTGCTCGATGACCCGGACGTGCGCCGGTACTGCCTGCAGATTGACCCGGGCAACGGCCTGACCGCCCCCGGGCTGGTGCTCGAGTTCAGCACCACCATCGCCGACGGGTTGAATCTCTTCGGCCGGCCCCTGGCCGCCGGCGACCACGCCTTCAGCCCGAGTTCGTTTGCCACCAAGATTCACGCGGTGGGTGTGGCCCTGGAGGGCTACCGGGGCATGGACACGCCCGCGGCCAATCAGGGCGCCGTGGGGTTTGGCGGCGGCATTTCGCCCGCCGATCCAGCCACACCGTTCCTCGACCCGCTGGCCCTGGCCGCCACGCCTTACGTGTACCTGGTGCCCGCCGGCCTGGACTCGATGCGCAGCCCGCCCCTGGGCGACCAAAGCGTGGTGCGGACCTGGGCGGTGGACGACGTGGCCGTGCCACTGCCGTTCAACCTCGGCGGCTCGGACTTCTCCAGTTTCCCGTTCTGGCAATCGGGCGAGTCGTTGACCGAACCGCTGTTTGCCATCCGCAAGCACCAGGCCTTCCGCCCCGTGGCCTCTGCCAGCCTGTTCCCGGCGGACCTCTACGGCCCGTTCGGCCAGCTCCAGCAGTCCCAGTACACCAACCGCCGGCTCATCGGCCGCTCGGTCTGGAACAGCCGCTGGAAGCTGGTCATCCCGGGCCGCACCCTGCTGCATGACCCCGAGGAAGGCCTGGACCGGTTCATCCAAACCGTGCGCGACATCAAGTTGCGCTTTGTGACCTACTCCCATGCCGGCAACTGAGCCGCACCCGACTTGCACGCCATGAAAACCCGTGTGTCTTCCCTGGCCCTGAGCCTGCTCGCGGCGGGGTGGCCCGGCCCGGGTCTGCCCGCCGCCCGCGCCTTCCCGCCCGCACCGCATCACGTCATCGAAGGCGTGGTGCGGGACGCCTACGGCCATCCCCTCACCCTGACTTCGGCCCGGATCCTTTTGGAAACCGCCACCGGCAAACAAATCGTCGGTCGCGTCCGGCCCGAGATGGGTCGCGGGCTCAACTACACCCTCACCATTCCCATGGACGCGGGCATCACGCCGGAGGAGTATCGGCCCACGGCCCTGCAGCCCCTGGTGCCCTTCCGTCTCCGGGTTCAAATCGGCGGCGTCACCTACCTGCCCATCGAGATGTCCGGCGATTACGCCCGCCTCGGCCAGCCCGCGCAGCGCACCCGCCTGGACCTCACCCTGGGCGAGGACACCGACGGCGACGGTCTGCCGGACGCCTGGGAACGGGCGCTCATCGAGCTGCTGGGTGGCCATCGCACGCTGGCCGACATCCGCCCCGAGGACGACCTGGACAACGACGGCCTGACCAACCTGCAGGAATACCTGGCCGGCACCTACGCCTATGACCCGGCCGACGGCATCGTTCTGGACCTGCGGCAACTGGAGTCGGACCACGCCTGGCTGGAATTCACCGTGGTCCGCGGGCGCACCTACGCGGTGCTGGCCGGCGACGAGGTGACCGCCTGGCGCCCGGTCGCCTTCATTGTCGAGGGGGCCGGCGGGGACCCCGTGCAGGAATATCGCGCCGCGGACGTGCGCCGGCTGCGGGTGCGGGTGAACCTCGCGGAATCCGGCCCTCTGGCCGGGCAACGTTTCTTCAAGCTGATGGTTCGGTAGCCCGCTCATGACCCCGCCCGCCTCCCGCCACGTCCGTCCCGGCTGTCGCCTCGCCGCGCTCGTGTTTTTGGGTCTGCTGGGCGTGGCGCTCGGGCTGGCGGTGCTGCTCCGAAAACCCGGGGTTCCGCCGGGCGCGACGGCGGCCGAGGCCCTGCGGGCGGAGCTCGAACTGCGCGAGGGACTCCTGTTCCGGAAGGGCGCCGCCGAACCCTTCACCGGCGTGATGCTCGAGCAGTACCCCGACGGGGCGCTCTTGTCCCGCTCGACGGTGGTGGCCGGCCGCCTGCACGGGCTTTCGGAGGGCTGGTATCCGGACGGCCGCCTCCAGGTGCGCGAGCACTTCGTCCGCGGCGTCTCTCAGGGCGAACGGATCAAGTGGCACGCCAACGGCGCCACGCAGTCGCTGGCCACCATCGTCGAGGGGCAACTGCACGGACGGTTCCTCCGCTGGCACGAAAACGGGGTGCTGGCCGAGGAGATGACCCTCAACCGCGGGCGGCCGGACGGCTGGGCGCGTTCCTTTTACCCCAGCGGCTTTCTCAAGGCCCGGGTACGGCTGGCCGCCGGCGCGGTTGTCGAGCAACAATTCTGGCCCGAGGACGCCCGGTGCACGGAGGAACCCACCCTCACCGTCGCCACCCGGAAGGCGTCACCGCAAAATCGGTAGCCAGCCATGCCGCGAGCCCCAATCACCCGACCCGCCCGCGCCAGCGCCGCCCGGCCTCCCGTCCCGCGCCTAAAGCGCGCGGGCCTGGGGGTTTTGGTCGCGGCGTGCCTGGTCCTCGAGGCCCGGGAACCGCTGGCCCTTTCCCCGCATTACACCCTGCACCCGTCCGTGGCGGCGGCCGGCGGCGGGGTCGCCGCCTCAACGCATTACCGGCTGGTCAGCCAGACAGGCAGCCACGGCGGCTTCACCGCCCCCGGCCCGGCCCTCCGGTTCGGGCACGGTTTTGTCGCTGCGCTCAACGAGCCGCCGCTGGCCCGCCACGACACCTTGAGCCGCACTCCGGGCCAAACCGCCAAAATCCACCTCAGCCGGGTTTACCTCAACGACACGGACCCGGACGGGGACGCGCTGCGGTTGTTGCGCTTCGACGCGATCAGCGAGCAGGGCGGTCGGGTGGCTCTGGACAACGACTGGCTGTTGTACGAACCCCCGGCCGGCGGCGCCGCAACCGACACGTTCACTTACACCTTGCGCGACGCGGCGGGCCACTTGGCCACGGCCACGGTGTTCGTGCTCGAAACCGCGCCCGGTCTGGCGCCCTCGCAGAACCTCATTGCCCTCACCCTGCTTCCCGGAGGAGCCCGCCGCCTGACCTTTGCCGGCGTTGCCGGTCGCCGCTACGTCATCGAATGGAGCGACACGCTGCCAGCCACGCGATGGGAGCCGCTCACCGCGGTGGAAGCCGACAGTCGCGGACTCATCGAATGGGTGGATGCCACCGAGCCGCCGCCCGCCACGCGCTTTTATCGCACCGTGGGCCAGTGAAAACCCGACCCGCCAGATTCGGGAAGCGGCGCGGCGCCGGGCTTGCGGCGGGGTTGGCGCTGCTGGGAGCGCCGCCGGCTGCCGCCCAGCCGCCGCCGGAGCACTTCACGTTCTCCGTCGGCCAGGCCGTGCCGGACGGCGACTTGTCCGGCCTGGCGGACACGCGCCAGTTGCCGGCCGGGCCGGCCCCCATCCAATCCGTGGCCGTAACGTTGCAACTGTCCCCGCTGGGCGAGGGCGGTTTTTTCGGCGACCTGTACGCCACGCTCACGCGCCTGGCCGACGGTTACGCGGTCCTGCTCAATCGCTCCGGCCGCCGCGCCGAGCGCCCGTTCGGTTACAGCGACGGCGGCCCGGTCCACATCACCCTCACGGACTCCGCGCCGGCTGACATCCACCGGTATCGGCTGGTTTTGCCGGGCGGGGAGAACACGCCGTTGAGCGGCCCACTCACCGGCCTGTGGCAGCCCGACGGCCGCGCGGTGGACCCGCTGGAAGTCCTCGATACTCACCCGCGGACCGCCATGCTGGTCAGTTTTAGCGGCACCGAACTGGCCGGGGATTGGACCTTGTTTGTGGCGGACGTGAGTGGCGGCGGCGAGTTCCGGCTCGACGCCTGGGGGCTTGAAGTGACCTACATCCCCGAGCCGGGAACCGGCGGCCTGCTGGGGCTGGCATGGGTCCTTTGCGCCTGGTTCCCGCCGCGGCGATCGGTCGGGAGAGCAGTGAACGAGCCGTCCGCTCAGCCCGCTGCCACACCGTAGCGGCAGCCAAAAGGCGTCGCGCCGACTGGCAGTCGGCCGGGTGACGGATTGGTAATCCGGGACGGGGCAACTCCGGCCTTGTTGGTTTGGTGCAGCCATCCTGCCTGCCGTCTTGGCAAGCGGGCAGTCGGCACTCTGCGGACGGAAAGCCCGGCACGACAGCGACAGAACCCGCTTGCCCCGCCGGCAACCGCTTCGGCAACTTCACCGGGTGCGGTTTCAAAAAGTGGCCCTTCTGGGCGTGGGTTTGCTGGGCGGCTCGCTGGGACTGGCGTTGCGCCGGCAACACCTGGCCGGGCGCGTGCACGGTTACGTCCGCCGTGAAGCCGCCGCGCCCGAATGCCGGGCGGCCGGCGCGGTGGACACCGCCGGGACCGACCTGGCCGAGGCCGTCCGGGATGCCGACCTGGTGGTGTTCTGCACCCCGCTCGGCCAAATGCCCCTCCTGGCGGAACAGGCCGCGCCTTTCTTGAGCGCCGGCGCCCTGGTAACCGACGTGGGCAGTGTCAAAGGCCCGGTGGTGCGCGCGTTGGAACCGCTCTGCACCGCCGCCGGCGCCCGTTTTGTGGGCAGTCACCCGATGGCCGGCTCGGAACGCACCGGCGTGGGCGCCGCCCGGGCGGACCTGTTTGCCGGGGCGGTGTGCGTGGTCACCCCCACCTCCCGCAGCGACCCGGCGGCGGTGGCGACCGTGACCGGTCTCTGGGAAGCCCTCGGGGGGCGGGTGCTGACGATGCCGCCCGAGGCGCACGACGAGCGCGTGGCCCGCACCAGTCACCTGCCCCAGGCGCTGGCCGCGACGCTGGCGCATCTGGTCCTCGCACCGGAGGCCCCGCCCGAGCAGGCGCGCCTGTGCGCCGGAGGCTTCCGCGACGGGACCCGCGTGGCCTCCGGTTCCCCGGAAATGTGGCGCGACATCTTCCTGGCCAACCGCGAGCCGGTCATGCGCGCCCTGGAGGAGTTCGGCCGGGCGCTGGACTCCCTGCGCCGGGCCGTCGCCGCGGGCGACGCCGCCGCGCTGGAGCGCTTTTTGACCACCGCCCGGGAGCGCCGCGAAGCCTGGCGCCAGGCCGGCTCCACCCCTCCTGCCGAGTAGCCCTCCCCGCCCATGCCGCTGCCCGAGTGGATCGAAATCGTGCCGCCCGCCGCGGTGCCGGAGGTCGAAATCCCCGTCCCCGGCTCGAAAAGCCTGACCAACCGGGCCCTGGTGCTGGCCGCGCTGACCGCGGGCGAGACCGAACTGCGCGGCGCGCTCTGGAGCGAGGACACGGAGATCATGGTCGCCTGTCTGCAGGAACTCGGCTTCCTGATCACCGTGGCGCCGGACCCGGGCGAGCCGGCCAATCGGACCATCACCGTGTACGGCCAGGGCGGCCGGGTGCCGCGGGGCGGCACGCCGGCCCGGCCGCTGGAGTTGTTTGTGGGCAACGCCGGCACCGCGGCCCGTTTTCTGGCCGCGCTGGTGTGTCTGGGCTCGGGCGCCTACCGATTGCACGGCACGCCGCGGATGCACCAGCGCCCCCAGGCGGCGCTGTTTGCCGCGTTGCGCGAGCTGGGCTACCGGATCGAGTCGCCCAACGACCGGCTGCCGGCGGTGATTCACGGCGCGGGGCCGCGGCCCGGGCGGTGCCGGGTGAGCGTGGCGGAAAGCTCCCAGTTTGCCTCGGCCCTGCTGCTGGCCGGCCGGGTCGGCGGCTGGGAAATCACGGTGAGCGGCGACAACGCCGCGGAACAGCCGTACGTGGAAATGACCCGACAGTTGGTGCGGGCCTTCCCCGGGGCCGGGGGGCGATGGACGATTGAACCCGACGCCTCCAGCGGCAGCTACTTTTGGGCGGCGGACTGGTTGCTGGGGGGACAAGGGCGGATTCGGGTGGCGCGCTGGCCGCGGTCCGATTGGCAGGTGGACGCGCGTTTCCCGCGGTACCTGCCGCTGCCCGAGACCGTGTCCCGGGCGCGCGACCTGGGCGACAGCATCCTCACGGCCATGGTGCTGGCGCCGTTTGCGGCGCGGCCGGTACGCTTCACGGACCTGGGGCGACTGCGGCTCCAGGAATGCGAGCGCGTGGCCGCGATGCGCGCCGGCCTGACCCGTTGCGGTGCGCGGGTGGAGGAGGTCGGCGACACGCTGACGATTTATCCCGCGGCCGGCCCGCTGCACGGGGCGGCGATCGAGACGCACGGCGACCACCGCATCGCCATGTGCTTTGCGATTCTGGGATTGAAGGTGCCCGGGGTCCGCCTCCAAAATCCGGCCTGCGTGCGGAAGACCTTCCCCAACTTCTTCCAGAAACTGGCCGCGCCGCCGCCGGCGGGGCTGGGGGTGGAGGTGCGCGACGCCGGCAGCGGCCGTCGGTTGGACCCGGAGGTCCTCCGCGCCGATTGATTGTCCCGGTCCGACCATGACCCGCGTCACCGCCGCCGTCGCCTCTTCGGCTTCCCGCGCCGAATCCCGCGCTGGCCGGTCCCCAACCCGACCGATAGTGATCGCCATTGACGGTCCCAGCGCCAGCGGCAAAAGCACCAACGCCCGGCTCGTGGCGCGGGCGCTGGGTTACGCCTACGTGGACACCGGGGCCATGTACCGCACCCTGGCCTGGTACTGCCTCCAACACGGGGTGGACGTGCACCACCCCCGCGCCGTCACCGCCGTGTTGCGCCGCTGGAAAACCCGGCTGGACTGCGTGGACGGCCACGTGCGCCTGCTGGTCAACGGGTACTACCCCGAGAAGGAAATCCGCACCCCCGAGGTCAGCGCCGCCGTGCCGCTGGTCGCCGCCATCCCCAAGGTGCGCGCCTGGATGGTCAAGACCCAGCGGGCGTGCGTGCGGTTCGGGAATCTGGTCATGGAAGGCCGCGACATCGGCACCCAGGTCTTCCCCGAGACCGAGTTCAAGTTCTACCTCGATGCCTCGCTGGCCGAGCGCACGCGACGCCGCCAGGCCGACGGCATCCCCGAAGACCTCGCCCAGCGCGACCACCGCGACAGCCAGCGCAAGGCGGCCCCGCTGATGGTGCCGCTGGGCGCGATGGTGGTGAACAGCTCGGGCCAAACCCCGGAGCAAACCAGCGCGTTGATCCTGGCCGAGATTCGCCGGCGACTGGAGGCGCGTGCCGCCGAGCCCCCTGGCGCGCGGCCGGGATAAACCATAAACCAAGGCGGGCGGCGCCTTCGGACCACCGCAGCTCCGGGACGGCGGGTCTGCCCGGGCGGAATGAACCTCAGTTACACCCTCGGCTGGTGCGCGGCGCAGGTGGTGTTCCGCGGCCTGTTCCGCGCGCGCTTTTACGGCGCGGACCAGGTGCCCCGCACCGGGCCGGTCATTCTGGCCGCCAACCACGCCAGTTACCTCGACCCCCCGCTCATCGGCACCGGCCTGCCCCGACTGGTCCATTTCCTGGCCCGCAACACCCTGTTCGACCAGCCGCTCCTGAACGCCCTGCTCCGCTCTTGGGAGGTCGTGCCGGTGGACCGCGACGGCGCCGGCGCCGCGGGCTTGAAGGCGATTCTGGACCGGCTCCGGGCCGGCGGCGCCATCCTGCTTTTTCCCGAGGGCACCCGCACCGCGGACGGCCGCCTGCAGCCCGCGCGTCCCGGCATCGGCCTGATCGTCGCCAAGAGTGATTGTCCGGTGGTGCCCGTGCGGGTCTTCGGCACCTTCGAGGCCTGGGGACGCCATCAGCGCCGGCCCCGCCTGCGGCCGGTGGCGGTCAAGTACGGGGCCCCCTTGGATTTCGCCGCGGAGCGGGCAGCGGCGCGGGCGGCCGACAAGGCCCGGCTCAAGGCGATTTACCAGCAAATCGCCGAGACGCTGATGGCCCGCATCGCCGCTCTCCAACCCTGTCGGGAAGTGCGGATCTTCCCGCCCTGAAGCGCGGCGTCGTGTTGACTCCCACCGCGCAGGGTGCTGCTTCTCCTTGCCGCCCCCGGGCCGCCAGGAGCCACGGGCCCACCCGAGCCGGCGCGCTGGAGGGCCGTGCTGCGTCGCGGCCCGGGTAACCGCGGCCAGGATGTCCTCAATCCATGGTAGGGCCGCGCTGCGCCGCGGCCGCGGCCAGGCGGCCATACAGGGCCGCCAACTCGTCCACCATCCGCTCTACCGGGAACCAGTCTCGGACCAGCATTTGGCCCTGCCGGCCCAGGTGCCGGCGCAGGCCGGCGTCGGCGGCCAATTCGATAAGGCGCTGCCGCAGCCGGTCCAAGCGCCCCGGGGGGATCAGGAAGCCGGTCTCGCCGTCGCGGCAGACTTCGCTCGCTCCGTCACAGTCGTATGCCACCACGGGGCGCGCGGCGGCCAGGGCCTGGGGCAGGGCCCGGGCCAGTCCTTCGCGGCGCGACAGGTGCACCACCACGTCCATTACACCCACCAGGGCCGGCACCTGCTCGGGCGGGACCAGCCCGGTAAAAATCACGTGACGCGCCACGCCCAGCGCCCGTGCCCGCGCTTCGAGCCGTGCCCGCCACGCGCCGTCGCCCACCAACAGGAACTTCATTTGCGGGTATTGCCGGATCAGGTCCGGCGCCACGGCGAGCAGGTCGTCGTGGCCCTTGAGTTTGAAGAGGCGGGCGATTTTCCCGACCACGAAATCATCCGGGGCCAGGCCCAACCGGGCGCGCAATTCGGGATCGTTGCGGGCGGTGAGGAACGGCTCGAGGTCGAACCCGCTGACGACGCGGGTGAACTGGTCGCGCCGGCCGATGCCCGCCGCCAGGTACTGCTCGGCCATGGCCTGCGCCACGACCACGAAGTGCGTGGTGACCCGGCCGGCCAGACGTTCGGCCGCGGTGAACAGCGCGTTGGCCACCGGCCCCTGGAACGGGCCGAACGACGGGCCGTGAATGGTGTGCACGATCAACGGCACGCCCGCGGCGTGCGCGGCCAGGCGCCCCAGCACGCCGGCCTTGCCGCTGTGGGTGTGGACCAGGTCCGGCCGCCGCTCCCGAAACAGGCGGCGCAGCGCGAGGTAGGCGCGCAGGTCCCGCCAGGGATTGACCGCCCGCACCAGGTCCGGCAGGCAGGTGTACAGACCGGGTTCGCCGCGGACCCGGGATTCGAGCGAGCCTTCCGGCCCGGTGGTGGGGCCGGCGACCAGGTCCACCGCGAAACCGGGTTTGCGGCGCAACCCCAGGACCGAGGCGACGGTATTTTCCTGGGCCCCGCCCACGACCAGGCGGGTGATGACGTGGGTGACCCGCATGAGCGGGCTAGGCGCCGCCGGCCTTCAACTGGCGCACCCGCTCGGCCACGGCCTTGTACTCCTCGGAGCCGGGGATGCCGTACTTGAGGTAGGTTTCAAAGTGGCGCAGCGCCGCCGCGCGGTCCTGCTTGCGCCAGGCGATCTCGCCCAGACCGAAATACACCGCGTAGGACTCCGGCACCAGGCCGCGCAGCGCCTCGTAGTCCTGGCGGGCCTCGTCCAGCCGGCCGGCCTGAAGTTGGGCGATGGCCCGGTTGAGCAGGGCGGCGGCGTGGCGGGGGTTTTTCGCCAGCAACTTGTTCAAGGGCGGCAGGGCGCCGGCGTAATCCTTCATTTGAATGTGCAGCGCGGCCAGGTTGAGCAGCACCGATTCGTTGTCCGGCTCGAGCGTCAACTGGGTCTGCAGGGTCTCCAACGCATTGGTCAGCCGGTCCGTGGCCTGGTACACCTGCCGCAACGCCTCCAGCACGGTGAGATGGCGGGGATGCCGGGTGCGCAGTTCGAGCAGTTGCGCCTCCGCGCCGGTTGCGTCGCCACTGGCAAAGCGGTTCAGCGCCAGCGCGGTTTGCTCCCACACCTGAAGATTTTCGTCTCCGGGCAGGAGGGTGCGCAGCCGGCGAAACTCGTCCAGCGCCTGCCGGAAGTAGGCGCTTTGCATGTAGAGCAGGGCCTGGTGGTAGGAAAGCTGGGGGTGATCAAACAGGCCGTCCTCGAGCAGCAACCGGTCAATCTGGCTCAACCAGCTTTTGAGCTCGTCGTTCAGGTCCCCGTTCGGGGCGGGCAGGGCGGTGCCGGCGCGCACCAGCTCGTTCAACGCCAGGGTGAGCTTTGCGGCCCGGTTGGCGGGATTCAGATGCAGGGCCAGCTCGGCCCAACGCCGCGCCCGGTCGGGCTGCCCGGCCCGTTGCACCAGGGCGCTCCACGTGGCCAGGGCGCGGGCATAAAAGGCGTTCACGTAGCGCCGTTCCAACGGTGCGGTCCGCTCCGCCGGCGGCCGGCTCTCCAGATCGGCGCGCAGCCCTTCCCAGTACGCCTCCCCGCGGGCCAGTTCCTCGCTCGAAAGCGCGGGCCCGGCGGCCGGTTCGGCGGCCCGGGGCTGGAGCCGGAAGATCAGCCCGGCCGGCCTCAGTTCAACGCGTTCGAAGTAGTAACCAAAGCTGGGGCGCAGGTAAAAAAGCTGGTTGGACGCGGCCACCGACTCGACCACCCGGGCCAGACTCTCGGGGGCGATCACCTCCGGCAGGGCCGGGCTTGCGCCCCAGGACCAGCGCGTCCCGTACCGGTCGTGCAGTTGCTGCTGGTACAGCCGGTAGGGCATCAGGCGGGACCAGAGCAGCACGTGCGCCCCCGCCGCTCCGCGCCGGGCCAGGCCGGCCTCCAGCAACAACAAATCGGTCTGCTCGTCGCTCAGGACGTAGGCGTTCTGCGCCGGCAGCGCCTCCACCAGCCGGTCCGCCAGCCGGGCCAGCTCGCGGCCCTGAAGCGCCGCCACGGTGGGCGCGTTGCGTGCCACCAGGACCACCGGGAGCACCCCCACGGCCACCAGCGTGGCCGCCGCCAGCGCGCGCCCGAGCAGGCGCGTCCCCGGGGTCACCAGATACGCCGCGCGCCCGGCCGGATCTCGGGCCACCAGCAGCAGATAACCGGCGTAGTACCCGGCGGCCAACGCGGCCAGATAATAAAACGGGAGCATGGGCCGGCCGAAACCCAGCGAACGCGGACTCCAAACCGGGTCCAGAAAGACCGACACCGCCGCCGCCAGCATGACCACGTGCACAAAGCGGGTGATGAAATTCGCCATCACCACCCCCGCGCGACTGGTGTCCTCGACCGCGCGTTGCCAGCGGATGCCCAGGACAAACACCGGCAGCACCGTGCACAGGCTTGCCAGCAGGATGGCAAAGGGCGGCACGCTGCCCAACGCGGCCTTTTGCGCCGCCAGTTGCGAGCGCAGGTACGTCCCAAACCCCGCGCCCTCGCGCTGCTGGGTCCACACCGCCACCGCCGGTAGCAACAGGTACAACAACAGCCCCGCCACCCCCGCCGCGGTCATCCGGGCCAGGAAGCGTCCGTTGAAAAAGCCGAAGCCCTTCACCCAAATCACCGCGATCAGGAAACACGGGAAGAAGGCGATCATCGCATGGTTGTTGGTGACCGCCAGGCCGTAAAGGAAGGCCAGGGCGGTGAGCCAGCCTTCGCGTCGCCAGAGGCGGTACTCGAGCAGGCACCAGATGGGCACGGCAAACAGCACCAGGTCCAGCATCTCGCCCGTGGCCACGGTGGCGTGTTCCCAAAAGGTCAGTTGCAGCCCGCAGAGCAGCACGGCGAACACCGGCCCCACCCAGGCCAGCGGGGTGCTCAACAGCGCCCCCTCACTGCGCTCGCGCAGACGCGCCTCGCGCGTGCGGTCGTAGGGCAGCAACGCCACCGAGCGGGCCAGCACCGCCAGCGTGAGCGCGGCCAGCAGGGCGGTGAACAGGTTGAGCACCACCGGCAACACCCCGCCCGGCAACACGCGCGTTGGCAGCGTGAGCAGAAACCACAGCGGGGCGCTCAGGTTGGGCGAGGGGTCCCAGCCGGCCACCCGCGCCACCAGCGGCAGACTGGTCAATTGCAGCCAGCGGTTGAGGGTCACCAAGTACAACAGGAGGGCCGCGGCGGCGACCAGCCACGGCAGCCGGGACCGGGCAAAAGTCCGCGGCAGGCGATCCGTCATGTCCATAGCAGTGGGTTGGAGGTCAAAGGTCGGTACAGTTGAAACGAACCGCCGCCCGCTGGCAAGGCTGCACTGGCCGGGCGATCACCGCCCGGCCGCGCGGCCCCACCCTGGATCGAGCACATCTTGGCCGCGATCACCCGGACCGCGGTGGAATGCGGCCGCTGAGGTAGCGGCAGGCGCCCCGCCTGCCGTAGCGCCGGGCGTCCTGCCCGGCGGTTGTCCCGGGTCGCGGCGGAACACAGCCCTCCACCGGGTAGGGCGCCGCGGCGCCAGCGCCACACTTCCGACCGGCAAGCCGCCGCCCCCTCGACGGCCCCAGGGAGGGCCACTGCTCCAAGCGCCCGGATCACAATTTTCCTTGGCCGGCTCCGGCCGGGGCGCACGATTGCCCGTCATGCACGACTGGCAGTTTGTGGTTCTCCTGGCGGTTCTGGGGTTGGGGCTGGCCGGGTTGGCCTGGGGGCTTTGGCGTCGCGGCCCCGGCGCCGGCGTTCCGGCCGAGGAACTGGCGAGCCGGCTGGCGGGGTTGGAAAAAACCCTGGCGGAGGCCTTTACCCGCGCCCAGACCGACATGGCGGCGCGGGTTGAGCAGATCAAGGGCGACCTGCGCACCGATCTGGCCGAGCGGCTCCAGGCCGGCGTGCTGGCGCTGCGCGACGGCGTGGAGCGGCAGTTGAGCGAGGGCCGCGGCGAACAGGGCCGACGCCTGGAGGCGGCGGTGGCCGCGCTGGAACAGAAATTCGAGCAGCTCCGCACCGCCACCGAGTCCCGCCTCGGGCAGGTGGGCGACAAGTTGGCGGCCAAGTTCGATCAGCTCAGCGAGACCCAGGCCCGGGCCGCGCGCCAGGCCCGGGGGGAGCTGGCCCAGGCGTTGGGCGAGTCCACCCGCACCCTGGAGCAGCGTTTTGCCGCGCTGGAGCAGCGCACCGCCCAGAGCCTGGAGGCCATTCGCGCCAACGTGGACGCACGCCTGGGCATGATCAGCGAGCAGGTGCAGGCCAAGCTGGAGAAAAACCTGCAGGAGGGCTTCGCGCACTTCCAGAAGGTGCAGGAGCACCTGCGCGCGGCCGAGGAACAGTTGCGCAGCGTCGGGCAGGTGGGCCAGTCCATCAACGAACTCAACGCCCTGCTCAAGCTGCCGCACCTGCGCGGCAAGTTTGGCGAGGCGGAGCTGAGCCGGCTGCTGGCCGACTTCCTCCCGGCCGGCGCCTTCGAGGAGCAGGTGCCGATCGTGCCCGGCTCGCGCGAGGCGGTGGACGCGGTGGTGAAGTTTCCCAACCACCGCCTGCCCATTGACAGCAAGTTCAACCGCGAGCAGGTGCTGCCGTTGTTCGAGACCAGCGACCCGGAGACGCTCCGGGCCGCGCGGGAACAACTGGCCCAGACCATCAGGGCCCAGGCGCGCGAGATCAGCGAGAAGTACATCCACCCCGAGCACGGCACCACGGACCTGGCGCTGATGTTCCTGCCCAGCGAGACGTTGTACTTCGAGGTGATCCGCAACGGGGAATTGTGCGAGGCGCTGCACAAGTTGAAGGTTTTTCCGGTCTCACCCAACACCCTGGCCATCACCCTCCGCGCCGTGGCCATGAGCATCAGCCAGTTCGAGTTCGCCCGTGGGGTGCAAAAAACCCTCGAGCAACTGGGCGCGGCCCAGCGCAGTTTCGCCCTGTTCCAGCGCAAGTTCGAGGAGGTCGGCAAGGGCCTCGAAAAGGCCCAGGAGGCCTACCAAACCGCCAGCGGTCATCTGAACCGGTACGCGAACCGCGTGGTGCGCCTGACCGGCGAACCCCCGCCCGAACTGCCCGAGGCCGCGGAAGCGGCGGACAACTCCGGCAGTGGCTGAGCCGGGGTGGCGGGCCCGGGGGCCGCGGATTTGCCGCCGCCCGGGGGGAACGGCCTTCCGGCCGCCACTCGACAAGCCCGGCAGCCCGTGCCAACTTCCCGCCGTGGTGGAAGCCAAGCTGGAACGATTGCGGGAGCTGTTGCGCGGCTACGGCTCGTGTCTGGTCGCCTACTCGGGCGGCGTGGACTCGGTGTTCCTGGCCCACGTGGCCCATCAGACCCTGGGCGCGCGCGCGCTGGCCGTCATTGCCGATTCCCCCAGCCTGCCGCGGCGCGAACTGGCCGAGGCGCTCGAGCTGGCGCGGCGCTTTGGCTTTCCGGTGCGGGTGATTCACACCCGGGAGTTCCTCAACCCGGACTACCTGGCCAATCCCCAAAACCGCTGCTATTTCTGCAAGCAGGAGCTGTTTTCCGAGCTGGCCCCCCTGGCCCGCGCCGAAGGGTTTGCCGTCATCGCCTACGGCGAAAATGCCAGCGACGCGGGCGACCATCGGCCCGGGGCGCAGGCCGCCGCCGAGTTTCAGGTGCGCGCCCCGCTTCGGGAGGCCGGACTGACCAAGGCCGAGATTCGGGCGCTCTCCGCCCGGCTCGGCCTGCCCACCGCCGACAAGCCGCAAATGGCCTGCCTGAGTTCGCGCATCCCCTACGGCGAGGCGGTCAGCCCGGAGAAACTGCGCCTGATCGAGGCGGCGGAAAATCTCCTGCGCGACCTGGGCTTTTACGACGTGCGGGTGCGGCATCACGAGCTCAAGACCGGCGCGCTGGCCCGGATCGAGGTCGGCTGCGGGGAATTGCCGAAATTCCTGGCCGACGGCGTGCCCCAGCGCGTGGCCGGGGCGTTAAAGGACCTGGGTTACGTGCACGTGACGCTGGACCTGCTGGGCTACCGGCGCGGCAGTCTGAACGAGTTGCCCGCTCCCACCGCTGCCTTCGGCCCGCCGCCAACCGCCTGAGCCGCGCGGGCGGCGGCAAGGGCGCAGTCCCTCCCGGGCGGGCGGCGTGCGTGGATCGTTCCCCACCGGGCTCTGGCCGGCCCGGCAGCCGACAGCAGGTCTGGCGAGCCCGGCCCCCGACGCTTTGGACTCGACGGCGCAAGCTTTCCCCGCCACTTTCCCCGCCATTCATGAACGCTTCTTTTGCGCGCCGCTTGGCGGGTCGCCTCGTTTTCCGCATCGCGGTGTTGATGGGCGTGGGTCTGTTTGGCCCGGGGTGGATCCTCCGGGCCGAGTTCCGCGCCGCCATCGCGGTGCGCCACGTCACGCCGGACCCGCTGCTGCCCGTCTCGGGCGGGGTCGGCCCCTCGTATCCGGTGACCCGCAAGGCGGGCGAGTTGACCGTGCGCGCGCTGGTGCTGGAAAACGACGGCACGAGGGTGGCGATTGTGAGCGCGGATTTTCTCGGCTTCCCGGCCGTGCTCGGCGACCGGGTGCGCGCGCAGGTGCGGGGCGTGCCGGGCACGAACATTCTCATCGGCGTCACCCACACCCACAGCGCGCCGGATTGTTACGGGTTTCCGGACGAGTCCGGGCGCACCGGCGCCGACCTGAAATACCTCGATTGGGTGTGCGGGCGCATGGCCGAGGCGATCAATGAGGCGGTGGCGCGGCTGGCGCCGGCCGCGGTGAAGATTGCCACGGGCGAGGCCCGGGGCCGCATCGCCTACAACTACTACGCGGAGCAACTCTATGACCCGCGCTGTCACGTCATTCAGTGCCTGGACGCCGCGGGCCGCCCGCTGGCCACCCTGGTCAATTACGCCATTCATCCCGAGGTGCTGGGCCCGCGTCAGGGTCTCCTCAGCCCGGACCTGATCGGGCCGCTGTACGACCGGCTGGCCGAGGCGGGCGGGGGCACCGGCATTTTCATGAACAGCGCCCAGGGCGGGATGGTCACCGCCGACAACCGCCGGCCCGGCGGCACGGAGGCCAACACCTGGGAGGAATGCGAGCGCATCGGCCGGCTGCTGGCGGACGAGGCGCTGCGCCTGGTGGCCCCGGCGCCGGTGCAGAAAAACCCGCGGCTTTACTGCGCGGCGCGCACCATCGAGTTTCCCGTGGATTCGCCCCTGCTGCTGGCGGTGATGCAAAGCTCGCCGCTCGGGTTCCGCGCGGTCCGCGAGCACCACGTGGCCACGGTGCTGAACCTGGTGAACCTGGGCAACGCCCAGATCTTGACCATCCCCGGCGAGGCGTTGCCGAACATCGGCTACTACCTCAAGCGCAAAATGGCCGGCGAGCACAACCTGCTCTTCGGCCTGACCAACGACGCCTTCGGCTACATCCTCACCAAGGAAGACTGGGGCAGCTTCAAGCGCTACGACTACATCACCCGCACCTGCCTGGGCGAGCGGACCGGGGAAATCTACGTCACCGAAGCCCTGCGCCTGGTGGCGGACAGCCCGCGGCCGGAACGACTCGGGCCTTGAGCGGGACCCGCGGGAACTCCGGAGGACCCGCCCGGACAGCCGCGGTCCAGGTGAATTGGTGGAAAGGGGACCCGGCGCGGAGCCCGGAAGCTGGCGCGCTGAACCGTTTTCCCAGCCCCGGTGTTGCCGGTGACTTGACGGGGACACGGGAATGTTTGAGGGAGCAACCGGGCGGTCAGGCCCTGCCGCCCAGGCTTTCCATGAACTGCCGGGGCTTTTGCATCAGCTCGATCTCGTAGCCGTCCGGCGCGTCAATGAAGGCGAAGCCGCTGCCGTCGGGGCGCAACGTCGGTCCATCCGAGTACTTCAACCCGTGCCGGGCCAGGTGTTTTTCAAACTCCTCGAGGCTTTCGACCTCGAAGGCCAGGTGGGTGAGGTCAGGCTGCACCTGCACCGGCCCGCTGGCCGGGTAGTAGCACAGCTCGAGGGTTTCCTCGCTCTGAGGCGCCTTGAGAAACACCAGTTCCGAACCGCGCGGGGACTTGTGACGGCGGATTTCCCGCAGGCCGAGCACCTCGGTGTAAAAGCGCACGCTGCGCTCGAGGTCGTTCACGCGGTACCGGGTGTGGAGCAACTTGGTCACCATGTCGGCAGGGTAACGACGCGGCCCGGGCCTGCCAAGCCACGCCGCCGGGCCCCGAAAGGGAACCCCGGAAGGGCTGTAAGCCGAGTTCTGTCTGCCCCGCCCACAAGCGGGGGAGAGGCTCATTTCTCTGAGCGGCCAACCCGGGATCTGCGCCGCGGTTGGCGGCGCGCGGCGCGGGCCACGCTCTGGATCCCCTATTTGGCCTTGCACCCGATGGGGTTTTCCGTGCCCCGGCGCTTGCGCGCCGGGCGGTGGGCTCTTACCCCACCTTTTCACCCTTGCCGGACGGCCCGAAGGACGCCCGGCGGTTTGTTTTCTGTGGCACTGTCCGTCGGCCGGGCCTCGCGACCCGACCGCCCGCGTGTATTCCCGGGCCGCAGCCCGGGGTTACGCGGCATCGCGCCCTGTGGTGCTCGGACTTTCCTCCCCCGGTGGTCACCGGGAGCGAGCCTCCGCCCTTCCGGGGTTCGTGGAAAGACATTACGCGCCGCGCGCGGCCGGGGCAAGGGCGCACCAGGGTGCCGGCAGACCCAGCTCGGCTTGCGGACCGGTTCGGTTCTCGGTGCCCATTGGTCCCGTCCCACCGCGGGAAAACGAGGGGCCGGGCTGAAGCCGCTCCAAACCATCGTTGACACGAGCAAGCTTTGGGATACGATGCCGGGCCTTTGACCAGACATTGCTATGCCCAGAACCGCATCAGCCGCACGGCGCGTCCGCGTCAACGCCCGGCGGACCGCCCGGAATCAAAGCGTGAAGTCGCGCCTGAAGACCTTGGAAAAACACTTCCGGGAGGCCCTGGCCGGCAAACAACGGGACGCCGCGGCCGCCGCCCTGCGCCAGGTGGTGTCTGCACTGGACAAAGCGGCCAAGACCGGCGTCATCCATCGCGGTAAGGCCAATCGCAAGAAATCCCGCCTCACCACCCTGCTGGCGCGCCTGACTCCGGCTCCCCCAACCCCGGCGGCGGCGACGGCTTGAATTCTCCGGCCCGGTCGGGAGGCCGTCGGTGGGTCGAGACTGTCCGAACGGATTTCAAGGTGCTGGTGGGGCGCGCGGTTGGATCAGCACCCGGCCGTCGGCCACCACGATGGCTTGGAGTTTTTTGAGCAACTCAACGCTGGCCGCGTCTTTGTAAAGATCCTTGGCCAGATTCTGACTGCGGATGCCGACCATGGCCTGCTCGGGCACGCGCTGGCCGTTGACCTCGAGCGCGTCGAGGGTGACCAGCAGGATGCCGTTGTCGAGCGAGGCCTTGACCTCGGCGACGCCGTTGAAATAACGCCCCCGCAACACCCGCCAGCCCGGTACCAGACGCTCCAGGGGCAGGCTGAGCGTGCCCCGCAGTTTGTTCCCCACGATGGCCACGTGCACGTGGTCCTTGAACTCACCGGCCTGGGGGGCGTGGGCAATCAACAGGTTCAACTCCCGTTCGGACAGGGAAAGCGGGGCGGTGGGACGGCCGGCCTTGAGGGCCTCGGCGAATTCCCCGAACCGCTCCTGCACGCTGCGAATCTCCTCCGGGCTGGCCTCCACGCGCGGGACGGGCATGGGGGTGGGCGAGGTGTAGCGGGCCACCAGCCGGTTGAGGGTGTAACGGGCGCCGAAATACAGGCCGAAAGCGCCGACGACCAACAGAACCACCAGGGTGAGGCACCCGTAGAACAAACAGCCACGTCCTTTGCCGGTTGGGGTTTCCGCCATAAACGCAAGGGGTGATGTGCGGCTACTGTGCCGGCCCCTCCGGATTCCACAATGAAAATCGCCGCCTCCATCTGGGGGACATGTCTCTCCATGTCTGGCGGTGAACCGGCAATCAGGGTGACGGCAGAAACCCAGCCCGCCCACCACGGGGGGTAATCCCACGGCTCGTCTTCCGACCAGATGTGGATGAAAAGCCAGGGAATCAGCCCTGGAGTCGCCCTCAACGGTGGCGACAGGCGTCCCGCCTGCCGGAGCGCCGGGCTTCCAGCCCGGTGGCAGTCGCCTTCCGGAGCGCAGATTGGTAATCTGCTGTATCGCCGATTGGCAGGGCGGCGGCACGGCGAGAATCTGGTGGAGCGCCGGGCTGGCTGCCAAATCGCCACTGCGGCGGTGGGTGTGCCCGGCCGCGGAGAATCGTGTTCCCGTCCCGGCATGGCCCCGAGACCCGATGGAACCAGTGCCCGATAAGAAGGATTGACGATGAGCGGATTGGCGACGCCTTCATCTTGAGGCCCGCTGGGGCCTCGCCTCGGTTTGTGGAGCGAGGCCACTGGTGTTTTGTGGGATCGCCTGACCCCACGTGGACCTCAGGTCCGGTGCACACCGGCGGGAGCTCGTTCCGGGCTCCGGGGCCATGCACGGGGACGCGACGCAACGCAGTTGTTTCCGCTCCGGGGGACCATTCCCAATCTTTTGCCTCCGCCCCAGAGGCGAAAATTTCGTCCCCTACCGAGGTTGAAAAGGGGGCTTTCTGGGCGCTTCAAAATTCACTTGGCAAGGTTCAAGAATGGGAAAAATTAAATGCAAACCTAAACCCTAAACTCCGATTAAAACCATGAAAAAAAATTGTTCAACAGTTTGCTTGGGTCCGCCACGCTTGGGGCCGTTGCGCCCTGGTCGGACAGCATCAAGACCGGCTTCGGGCAGCTCCACGACGTTCTCCCGGTTTGCTGATGTTGGTACTGGGAACGGTTGTACCGGTAATCGGCGCGCCGGTATTTATGAACACCGGCGGACCTGACGGGCCCGGGGGACTCGGCGGCGGGGCCATTTCATTTGGGGTCGCGCCGTGGGGACTTCCCCTGAATCCCGGAGCGCCCACCTACCTGCCGAACAATTTCAACGGGCGCGCCGACATTCTGACCAATCCCGGGATCGGTTTGACCGCCGATCCGGTCGTTGCGAACAACACCAAGTCGGTGATTTCAGGGCCGTGGGGACCGGCGAATTTCCTGTATCTGACGCAAGTAGGGGGCGGGAACGTCCACGGGCCGTTCGGCGTTGGCGGCGCGGTGATTCACGGACCAACGTTTGGTTTCCAGTTGGCTGATGGGGGCGTTCCCGGGGGCGTGAGCGCTTCGTATCAGGTCATGTCTTGGAATGCCACGTTTACCGATGCGGCCGGCTCCGCCGCCGGAACTCTGGGCAATTACATTGCCATGGCCGGTACGGTCCCGGCGGTTCAGGACGTGGCGATGGTGGCCTTGCGGCTTCAACTGAGTGGCTTGGCCATTGGGGTCGTGGAGGTACCGGGCCTCATCTTGGCGGTCGAGCGATTCGGTCCGACGACCTATAACGCTTTGGCCCTGCAGGACGTCTTGGGAATTGGGGCCTTACCGATGCCGGGTGGGTGGGGTATCATGATCAATCCGGCCACGGGTCAGTTTTTGGCCATGGCCTACAACGTCTTCCCTTTCGCGATTCCCCCCGGCGAAACACTTACGGCCAGGGTCACGGCCACCGTTTATGCCGATCCCGCCGATCTTCAGTTCCCCGCTTCAAGCTTTTTTGACGTCTTCACTGAAATTGACATTGGTCCAGGAATGCAGGCTTTCGACGGCGGCGCACCACCACCCCTACCCAACAACATGTTGTTCACCGGGGTGGGAGTGCCCGAACCCTCCGCAGCGCTCATAACCGCGGTGGGGCTCTTGATGGCTGCTGCTGCTCGCACCGCGCGCCGGAGGCGGGCCTCTTCCTCGCGGCGGATCGCCGGTCTCACAGCGACCCACACACCCAGTTTCACCTGAAGCTAAAACGTCTCCGAAGGGAACTTTGCCGAGCCGGTTCCGGCCCCGTTTTTCGTGATTCGAAGGGGATGCGCCGATCTCGGGAGCCGCACCGCGGCCACGGGAACAAGGGGAAAAGTTCACCTCCGGTCGCTACGCGGATGAGCTGCTGCCATTCGTCCGGCGAGACCTCGCGCGGTACGGCGCGGCAAAACCGTTCAAAGCCGGGAAAGTTCCACCCGTTGGGGAAGTCCCGGCACTGCTGCGGCTTGACCGGCTGAATCCGGCAGTCGCGTCCTTCGAGAAAGTCGCACTCGCCGTTGGCCTTTTCGAGCAGCGCCAGGCCCCGGCGATCCGGGCGCAGCCGTGTGTGCCGCGCGATGAACTCCCGCTCGCCCGGGCCCAGAAACGCCGCGCTGCCCCGCACCCAGCCCGGCCAGCGGCAACACACCGCGCAGCGCTGGCATTCCAGAAACGTGGGCATGAGCAGCTCGACTTGTCCGGCCCGGGGGCGACCGGCCCGCCCGGTTTTCAACCCGGCCGCAGCGCGTCGCTCGGGCCGATGCGCACCCCGCGCTGGCGCAGTTCGGCGGCCCCTTGCGCAAAGCCCGCCGCCGAAATCGGGCGCGTGGCGTCCTCCAGTATCGCGACGCGGAAACCCAGCTCGGCCGCGTCGCGCGCGGTGCAAGCCACGCAGAAATCGGCGGCCAGCCCGGCCACGTGCACCTCGCTCACGCCCAGACCGCGCAGCCATTCGGCCAGGCCGGTCTTGCGCCGCCGGCCGTTGTCGAAAAAGCCCGAGTAGCTGTCCACGCGCCGGTCCAGGCCCTTGCGAAAAATCGCCGCCGCACGGCCGGTGTCGAGCGCGTCGGCCAGCGCCGCGCCCGGGCTGTTCCAGACGCAGTGCTCGGGCCAGAGCACCTGCTCCAGGCCGTCGAGCACGATTCGCTCGAGCGGTTTTCGGCCCGGATGCTGCGAGGCGAAGCTCAGGTGATCGGGCGGATGCCAGTCCTGCGTCAACGCCACCAGCGGATAGCGCGCCTGGATGCGATTGAGCACCGGGATCACCGCGTCGCCCTCCGGCACGGGCAACGCGCCGCCGGGCAGAAAATCCCGTTGTACGTCCACAATGATCAGCGCGGTCATGGCTTCAGGTCTCCGACACGGTTCAGCCCTCCAACCAGGGGCGCATCAGTTCCTCGCGCAACGCCGCCAGGCGCGGGCTGATGCCCACCTGGTAAAGGTGCGGATTTTCAAAGCGCTGATGCTCCGGCGGCAGGGCCGCCAGCCGCCGGGCCGCATAAGCCGCCGCCCCGCTCACGTCGGCCAATGTGCCCACTCGCCGGCCGTTTTCCAGCACCGGGCGCAGCAACGGCTCGGGCTGCCACGCGCTCAACACCAGCCGGCGACTCGGATCGTGGGGGTCGGTCATCCGCTCGGGCGGCGGTTCGTCGGCCAGGTGAATCGCGTCGGCGCGAAACCAGCCCTCGCGATCGCAATAGCGCGACACCGTTTTGCGCCCGGGCAGGGTTTGTTTGGCCAGGCCGTCGGCGCGCTTCAGGCAAGGACGCCCCGCGCACGCCGCCAGTTTGTAAACCCCGTCCAGCGCCGCGTCCGGCAATCCCGTGGCCAGGGCTGTGCCCACGCCAAAAATGTCAATCGGCGCGCCCTGTTCGAGCAGGCTGCGGATGAGAAATTCATCGAGCTGGTTGGAGGCGATGATTTTCACGTCCGCAAATCCCGCCGCGTCGAGCGCCTGTCGCACCGCGCGCGCCTGGTGGGCCAGGTCGCCGCTGTCAATGCGCACGCCGGCCAGTCGCTGCCCGCGCGCGGCCAGTTCGCGCGCCACGGTGATCGCGTTGGGCAGGCCCGAGCGCAACGTGTCGTAGGTATCCAGCAACAGCACCGTGTGCGCGCCGTGCACGGCGGCGAAGGCCCGAAACGCGGCCAGTTCGTCGCCGTAACTCTGCACGAACGAATGCGCCATCGTGCCCGCGCTGCGCAGGCCGTAACGCCGCGCGGCGTCCAGATTCGAGGTGCTGGCGCAGCCGCCGATGCACGCGGCGCGACTCGCCCAGCGTCCGGCCAATCCCTGGGCGCGGCGCAGGCCGAACTCGCTCACCGCCCGGCCGCGCGCCGCCCGGACGCAGCGCGCCGCCTTGGTGGCGATGAGCGTCTGGAAGTTCAGCACGTTCAGCAGCAGGGTCTCCAGAAGCTGTGTTTCCAGCAGCCCGCCCTCGACCCGCGCCACCGGCTCGAACGGAAACACCACCTCGCCCTCCGGTGGCAGCCAGATCGAACCGCGAAACGCAAAGCCGCGCAGTGCCTCCAGAAACTCCGGCGCGAAACCCTCGCCCCGAAGAAACGCCAGCTCCGCCGCGCCGAACCGGAACTGTTCGATCGCCTCGACCAGCGTGGCCGCGCCGGCGAACACGGCGAAACCGCCGCCGAACGGCAGGGTGCGGAAGAAGTAGTCAAACACCGCCGGCACATCGGCCCGGCCCTCGCGCCAGTACACCCAGGCCATGCTCACCTGGTAACGGTCAGTGTACAGGCCGCCCAAGGGCGAGGGCGTTTCGGTCTGCGCCAGGTCCACGGCCGCACTCTATGAACCGCTCAAGCCGCCTGCAATTCGGGACTCCGGCCACCGTGCGTGCAGCGACCGCTGGAACCGCCCGCGGAGCGCGGATTTCCCGCCTGTGTCTGTGCGCCGAGGTAGCGGCGAGAGCCGCGGCCGGAGCGCAGTCACAGGCAACGCCCGGCGGGCCGTGCCGGCAAAGGGTCGGTCGGGCTGCTTTTCGGGGCGCATTTCAGAGCCAGCTTTTGAATCGCCGGACGTAGGCGACCTTCACTCCTTGCGTCAACAGGCAATACCCCAGCAGCACCAGCGGCAGGTAAATGAAATAGCCGGCGGGCAGCGGTTGCAACCTGAGGGCTGAAGCGATCGGCGTAAAAGGCAGCGCCACGCCCACGGCCATCACGGTCGCCGTTGTGATCAGGACCACGGGCGCGGCCGTGCTTTGCACAAACGGAACTTTCTCGGTGCGGATCATGTGCACGATGAGCGTCTGCGTCAGCAACCCCACGACAAACCAGCCGGATTGAAAGAGGGACTGCTGCTCGACGGTGTTCGCCCCGAAAACATGCCACATCACCCAAAACGTGGTGAGGTCGAAGAGGGAGCTGATCGGCCCGATGCAAAGCATGAACGTGGCGATCGTGCCGGCGCTCCATTGCCGCGGCTTTTGCAAAAACTCCTCGTCCATGCGATCCCACGGAATGGCGATCTGGGAGAAGTCGTAGAGGAGGTTTTGCACCAGCAGTTGCACGGCGAGCATCGGCAGAAACGGCAGGAAGGCACTGGCCACCAGCACGCTGAACACGTTCCCGAAGTTCGAGCTGACGGTCATTTTGATGTATTTGATGACGTTGCCGAACGTGCGCCGGCCCTCGAGGATGCCGCGCTCCAGCACCAGCAGACTTTTCTCCAGCAGGATGATGTCGGCGGCCTCCTTGGCCACGTCCACGGCGGTGTCCACCGAGATGCCCACGTCGGCTTCGCGCAACGCGGTGGCGTCGTTGATGCCGTCGCCCATGAACCCGACGGTGTGGCCGTTGGCCTTGAGCACGCGCACGACCCGGGCCTTCTGCATCGGGGACAGCTTGGCGAAAATCGTGGTGCGCTCGGCCAGCTCGGTGAGGGCAGCGTCATCGAGCGGCTCGACTTCCGCGCCGGTGGCGATGTGCTGCACGTCCAGCCCCACCTCGCGACAGATTTTGCGGGCCACGACGGCATTGTCGCCGGTGAGAATTTTCACGGTGACGCCGTGCGCGCGGAGCAACCGCAGGGCCTCGGCGGTGGTTTCCTTGGGCGGATCGAGGAAGGCGACGAAGCCGGAGAAGACCAGGTCGCACTCGTCCTTCACGGTCACGGGCGGCTGGTCCGCCGGCAGTTTCTTGTAGCCGACCGCAATCACCCGCAGGCCGTCTTCATTGAGCCGGTCGCGCAGTGCCTTCAACTGCGCCCGCAAGCCGTCGGACATGCCAACGACCTGCCTGTGGTCTTCGACCTGGGTGCAGATGTCGAGCATCTCCTCGACCGCTCCCTTGCAGAAAAGGACGCGCTCCCTTCTTGTTCGCGTGAGCACCACCGACATGCGCCGGCGCACAAAGTCGAAAGGGATCTCATCCTGTTTCCACCACGTCTTGGCAAGCTCGCGCAAGCCGAGCGCTTCGGCGCGGTCAATGACGGCGCGGTCCAGCAGGTTTTTGAGGCCGGTTTGAAACAGGCTGTTGAGATAGGCGTGTTCGAGCACGCGCCGGCTGTCGCTGCCGTTCAGGTCCACATGCCGGATCAGGACCACCTTGTCCTGCGTGAGCGTGCCGGTTTTGTCGGTGCAGAGCACATCCATCGCCCCAAAGTTCTGGATGGCGTGCAGGCGCTTGACGATGGTTTTCTGCCGCGACATCGCAATCGCCCCACGGGCGAGGTTGGCGTTGACGATCATCGGCAGCATTTCCGGCGTCAGGCCCACGGCGATGGCGACGGCGAACAGAAACGCCTCCAGCCAATCGTGCTTCATCAGGCCGTTGATGAGGAACACGATGGGCGTCATCACCAGCATGAATTTGATCAGCAGCCAGCTCACCTGCTTGACGCCACGGTCAAAGGCCGTTTCCGGGCGTTTGCGGGCAAGTTTCTCCGCCATCGCGCCGAAGTAAGTGTGATTGCCGGTGGCCAGCACCACGGCCCTGCCCGTGCCGCTGACGATGCTGCTGCCCATGAACAGCAGGTGCGGCGAATCGAGCACTTCCACCGGCAGCCCCTCGCGTGCCACGGCCTCCCGCCGGGGCAAACGGCGTTCCGGCTCGTATTTCTCGACGGGCATCGCCTCGCCGGTCAGCGCCGATTGCGTGACGAACAGGTCGCGCGATTCCAGCAGGCGCAGGTCGGCGGGGATCATGTCCCCGGCGGAAAGCAGGACGAGATCGCCCGGTACAACCTCACGGGTTGGGATGTCGGAAGCCAGTCGGTTCAATGCATTGGGCTTGCGAGCCACTCCTTTATTCTCGGCGCGCAGCACCGTGGTCTCGGTGCGGACCAATTTGCGCAACGACTCGGCCTGGACCTGCGATTTCATTTCCTGCCAAAAACGCAGCCCGACACTCAAGACAATCATCGAGAGCATCACCATCCCCGCCTTGAGATCGCCGGTCAGGAACGAGACGAGCGCCAGGACGGCCAGCACGCCGTTGAACGGATGCTGGATGGCGTTCCCCAAGACGAGCGGCCAGCCGGGAGGCCGTTGCGCTGAGACTTCATTTGGCCCGAAAAGGTCCAGTCGTCGTCCGGCTTCGGTCCAGGTCAGCCCTTCTGGGCCGGTTTGCAGACGTGCGAACACCTCGGGTTCGCGGGCCTGCGCTGCTTCGGCCAGGTCACGAAAACCGCGGGGTGATGGCATGTCCGGCGCGCTCTGCATCGGCGCGCGGCTCAGCGTGTGGGGCCGGGCATTCCCCGTCAACCTCGGCGAGGGATTCCAGTTCCCGGATCTGTTGCTGGAGACGCGGGGCGGCGGAAGCGGTCTGAGCCAAGAGCCCTTCCAACGCATCCAGTTGGGCGCGGGCCATCGCTTCGGCCTGGCCGCATAGTTCGAGCATCACTTGTTGGATGCGGTCGCGCCAACCGGCCGCCAGGCGCGAGAGGTTTTTCTCGACTTCGTAACGGGCCTTTCGGGTGAGCGCCCGGTAAATCCAGCGGCGGAAGGGTTGGACCGGAATCAGCCAGCCCAGCGTGGTGAAGCTCGCGTCGAAGGCGTAGGCCACATCAACCGGCGGCGGGCCGGGGGGGACAAATTCCAGCGGGATCTCGGGGGCGGTCAGGGGCAATCCGAGCGCGTCCTGAACGTGGGCGGCCAGACGGTCATGGAAGGATCGAAGCATTCGGGCCAGATGCGTCCGGGTCTGTTCCAGGGGAGCGCAAAACATGGGTTGCTGCTGCTCGGAGAGTTGGGTCAACTCGCGGTGCAGCCAGGTGTGCAGCCATGTGCGCCAGGCGTCGAGCAGGCGCGGCAGCGGCATTCGCCATTGAGGGAACTGCTCGTGGAGGTCTGCGGTGATCCGCGCCTGCAAGGCCAGTCGCGTCGGCCGCAGCCGTTCCAGAAATTCATCCAGGGCGCGGGCGGCGGTTTCCCGGGGCAACAAACTGAACTCGGCACGAAGCAAATCCAACTGACGTCGTTCCTCGACGAGTCGTTCCCGCAAGCGGGTTCGCGCCGAGTCAGTCCGGGTCGCAGCCGCCAGGGCCACCTGCAAATGCTCGAGCAATTGGGCGCGCAGGGAGGCGAGTTTGTGGCGTCGAATCTGGTCCATGGCCTCGTGATGGCGCTGTTGCAGGGGTTGGAGCACTTCCGTAAGCAGGGTTGCCTTCATGGCGGCCATTTCGGGCCGCACGGAGTAGAAAAACACGGGCAGGTCGGGGTATCCGGCGCGGCCCAATTGTTCGGTCACAAATGCCCGCACCTCCGCTCGCTGCATCTCGGTGAGCAGATCGGCTTTGGTTAGCAGCACCACGATGCGGGGCGTATGGCGGCGCAGTTGCCCCAGCAGCGCCAGATCGCGCTCCGAAAGGGGCGCATCCGCACTGATCGCCAGAAGAACCACCCCGACCTGCGGCAGCCAGTTCAACGCGGTTTCGGTGTTGTGAACCAGGGCGCTGCCCAAACCGGGCGTATCCACCAACGTCAGCGGCGAAAGCGGTTGCAGCTCGGGCAATTCCACTTCTACAGCGGCCACTTGCTGGCGGTTTGCCGGGTTTTGGGCCTCGGTGACGTAACGCGCGATGTCGGTTGGGGGAATTTCCCGCGTTGTGCCGTCGAGAAATTTCACCACGGCCCGCTCGACCGGGCCGTAGCGCACCCGGGTCAGCACGGCCGTCAGCGGCACGACCCCAATGGGCAGCACGGCGCGTCCAGCCAGATGGTTCAAGAAGGAACTTTTGCCTGCTTTGAACCGGCCGAACACCGCCACGTCAATCCCATTGCGCGCAGCCAACAGGCGGCGGCAGGCGGCAATTTGCGGCTGTAAGTGGACAAGCTTCCGCTCCTCGGCGATACCAGCAAGCTGTTGAAGGATGACTTCAGGTTGGCGCATTGATGTCGGCTTTTTGCAACAGGGCGATCAACGATTGGAGCGCCGTTTCGAGTCGAGGAATCTCTCGTTCCAAATACTCGGCGGTTAGGGGAGCGACCTGACCAAAGCCGGCCAGACCGCTGCGCGGTCGGCACTCATAGAGATTGATGCGCGCCAGTTCCAACGCCGCCACAAACGTGCGACGCACCGGTTGGCTCAACACCGGCAGCCGGAGCGCGTGCGCCAGTTCCCGCAGTCGCGCCTCCGCGACGCGGATTGCGGGCAGCAGCAAAGATGTTTCCCGGGGACGGATGACGTCCTCGTAGCGGGTCAGGCACAAATCATCCGGGGGACGGCGTTCGAGCTGTTGGCGCAAAGCAGCCAACTGTGTCTCCAAACCGGCCAGTGTGATCGTGAGCCGTCGTCGCTGGGGTTCGTTCAAGGGGTAGGGAAACTCGGCGTTCATCGGTCGGCAGACTTGGGGGCAAACAGGTCGTGCATGCGCCGGTCCAGGTCCAACCGGTGCAGCACGCGAGGATCGCTCAGGTCGTAAGCACGGCGGGCGATTTGTTCCAGCCAGGCATGGAGTACCCACGGGCTGCCGCGTGAGCGATGATGCATTGGGTCGGCCAGGTTCAGCGCCGCGCGAGGAATCAGCCCGGAATTGACCGCCGCAGCAACCAGTTCGCGGGTCTCGGCTGGACGAAACGGAGGCAACTCGAGCCGCTCCAGGCGCACGAGCAACGGCCAGAAATGCCCGATGTCCCAGGGGTGTTCTGAACGCGTGCAAATCCAGACGGGAACACGCTCCATGACGCTTTCAAGGAAAGAACTCAGTTTGGGGGTTGTCCAGCCCACGCCGTCGAACACCACCGTCCGACCTGCCTCCGCCAGGGTGCGCCGGAGCCGCTGCACGCGCCGAGGCAATGTAGCGTGATCGGCGTGAACACCAAGCCGCCCTTCAAGAGCCTGGCAGATCAATCCCAGTCGCGCAGAATCCGGACACACCAGCAGGTCGAGCTTCTCGCAAAGCTGCGCTACGAGCGTGGATTTGCCGACCCCGGCCGGGCCGAGGATGAGTGCGTGTGCACGCCGAGCGTGGATTTGTTGGAGGCGGCACAACTCCCGAGACCGTCCAACAAAAGGAAGCCTGAACCTGAAGGGTTTGTTAGGTTCGACCGTTTGCATGACTCGCCACCGAATTTCATCGCTTTTCGGTAGGAGTCATCAGCCAGAAGGCGGTTTCCCGCAGCGCGGGCAGGCAAACTCCATTGCCTGTGGCAAAGTCTATACCCCACCCGACGGACGTGCAACCCCCGCTGCAAGGGAACGAACACACCCGGACGGAGGCGACCGTTGCTTGAGTTGCTGCCGGGCAACGGGCCACAAGGATGGCCGTCCACGGGCGCTCGCAAACGACCGCGGCTCGTTCAGGCGCTCGCCAGCAACCCGCGTTGATACCAACTGCGGGTGGCGTTGCAGACTTTGCAGACCGAGAGCATCACCGGCACTTCCACCAGCACGCCCACCACACACGCCAACGCCGCCGGTGAGCTCGGGCCGAACAGCGTGATGGCCACCGCCACCGCCAGCTCAAAGAAGTTGCTCGCCCCGATCAGCGCGCCCGGCGAGGCGACGTTGTGCGGTACTTTGAACAGCCGCATCAACCCGTAGGTCAGGCTCGAGTTGAAATACACCTGCACCAGGATCGGCACGGCCAGCAGGATGACGGCAAACCATTTCGCGGTTAGGTTCTCCGCCTGAAAGGCAAAAATCAGCACCAGCGTGGCCAGCAGAGCCACCACCGTCACAGGGTGAAAGCCCGGCAGAAAAGTGCCTTCGAACCATTCCAGCCCCCGGACCTTGAGCAACAGCGTGCGCGTCAGCCACCCGGCCACCAGCGGGATCACAATGAACACCAGCACCGAGGTGATCAGCACCTTCGACGGCACGATCACGTTGGCCACGCCACACAGGAACATCACGATCGGTGCAAACGCGAACAGCATGATCAGGTCGTTGACCGCCACCTGGACCAGCGTGTAGGCGGGGTCGCCATCGGTCAGGTAACTCCACACAAAGACCATCGCCGTGCAGGGAGCGGCGGCCAGAATGATCAGGCCGGCGGTGTAGTTGCGCGCTGTTTCTGGGTCAATCCACGCCGCAAACAGGTGTTGGAGAAACACCCAGGCGAAGAACGCCATGCTGAACGGCTTGACCAGCCAGTTGACAAACAAGGTTACCAGCAATCCCTTGGGCCGTTTGGTCACGCCCACCAGCGAGCTGAAATCAATCTTGAGCATCATCGGGTAAATCATCAGCCAGATGAGCACCGCGATGGGGATGTTGACCTGCGAGCCTTCGCCGAACTCCAGTTTGCTCAGGGCAGCGACCGTCCCGGGCAGCAGTTTGCCCAGCGCCACACCCACCCCCATGCAGATCAATACCCAGAGCGACAGGTAGCGCTCGAAGAAGTTCAGGCGCTTGGCTGGAGGGGCGACGGGAGCGATGGATGCCAGGTTTGGTTTGGTTTCCTTCATTTGCTGTGTGCTGCTCATCGGTATTTAAGACTGGCGCATATCTGAGTGAATATTCTCCGCCAAAACCCCGGTTGCGACCGCGGTTTGTCCCGACCTTCTTAACTCAGGGTCAAGGCACATGGTCACCAGGTCGAAAAGCGCTGGATAGCCGGCATGCCCGGCGCAATCCGAGCCGGTTGGGAAGTGCGAGGTTTCAGTTGGACGAAGCGGGTGAACGCTGTTCGCCCGGTCGGCCGTGGATTCGGGGAAGGCATCAGTCAGTTTCACCGCGTCCCCGGCCTTTCCCGTCCCACGTTTCGATTGATGATGTCACCACGCGTCCCCAGGTGTTCGTAGGCATCCGGTCGCCAGTCGAAATGCGCCAGCGGCGTGACGGTAAAAGACTCGGTCGGCGGGCGTTGAAGCAAGTGGCGGGCGTAATCCCACTGCAACTGCTGGCAGCGTCGCATTTCGGCCGGGGAAAAATCTCCGCCCCGAATCTTGGTCTCCAAACGCGTGACCTCCGCCGGAAAAACACCCGGCTTCAGCGTCACTTTGACGGTTTGTTTGGTGGAAAAACGATGGAGGATGAATTCATTGCCCAGGCCGGGGTCAATTTTCTGCGTGCCGAAGCGGATGCGCCCGCCGGTCAGATATGCTACGACATCGCCGTAGCAAGGTGAATTGTTGGAAATGCCGCCGGTGTCGGTGCGGTCAATCACGCCGTCGGGATACAGTTCCCGCAATCCCAGACTCAACGCGCACGCGGCGGTCACGAGTCCGTCGCACGGATGGCCGTGCATCTTGACGAGGTCTTTCAGCGTAATGGTCTTGGTTCGGCTTGCGTAAGGACCAAGGCTGCTCTCGGTGTCGAGCACTTCAAACACCGGTGCAAAAGGAGCATGAGCCATCCAGTCGGGGTAATACCACTCGACCTCGGTCCGTGCGTTGTGCAAAGGGGAAACACAGCCGCCAAAGAATATCGCTGCGGCAATCAAAGTTAGCCTGGCGGCGTTGCGACCGCCGGTAACCCGATTCATGATGGTTTGCACGAACCTTTTCACGGTCTGGTCGGTTTGACTGGCAGCGTTTCCGTGACAAACCGGAGCGCCTCGCGCAACACGGTCAGGTGTGCGCGCACCCTGAGGTCCAGCGGCCGACGCGTTGGCGTCTCGCTGCACAGCAAATGCTCCGTGCCACGGGCGGCCAGATGAAACGCCAGCGGCCATTGACGGCGGCGCTCAAAGTCGTTGCGCCGAGCCACGCGGAGTACCCAGCCCGGGCCTTGGGCGCGACGCCCGTCCAATCGCGCGTTGTCGGCCACCGGCATCACGCCGCTCAAGGCTTGCGGGATTCGCTCGCCCAGAAATGGCGGCTGCGTTTTCGTCTCGCAAAGATAGTAGCCGGTCGCGTCCGAATCCTCATGCAGGTCCATCGCCAAAATGAAACGCTGATGGGCCGTGGCCTCCTTGACGAGCTTCGCTTCGGGACACGAGTCGGAATCGAGGAAATGCCGGTTGATGTCCTGCCCTTCCGCGTTGGTGCGGCGGTCGTGCGCCCAGCCGAAAGGATTGATGCACGGCAGCACGAGCCAGTTCACGGGCCAGGTGTGCCAATCGCCCCCTTCCATCCACTGCAAAGCCGCCTCGACCCCCGCAGGCTCGTCGCCGTGCATTCCCGCCGTGAGCAGCACCGACGGCGCGTCATCGGCGACGGATCGGCGCGCGGCATAAACGGGCAAGCACGACACTTCGCCGATCCACTCAGCCTTCCAGTCGGCGCGCGGCAAGCCCTGGATGCGCCGGATGATTTCGTGGTAAGATCGGACAGCACTCACGGAGGGTTTAACGCAGCAAGGTGAAAATCTTGTAGCCCGTCATCACCACGATCAACAGACCAAACATCTGTTTGAGCCGGGCGCTGGCTACCCACAAGCTGGTGATGCGCGCCCCGAAAAATGATCCCACCGCGCCCGCCAGCAGCAGCGCCACGGTGAGCTTCGCGTCGAACTGCGCGTTCCGCAGGTGCGGCAGCAGCGCCGAAAAGGACGGGGGCGTGACCGCGACCGCGTTGATGGCAACCGCGCGTTTCGGCTCGTAGCACAGCAGAACCAGCGCGGGCAGCAGTAGGAAGCCCGGACCGACTCCCAGCAGACCGGACACGACGGAAATGGGCACGGCAAACAACAGGGCAGGCTGGTAGCGCGGTTGACCGCAGACGGCTTTGGCCGGACGGAACAGCCGATACGCCAGATACGCCACGGCCGCAAAATACAGAGCCCAAATGTAAATCTGCGGGATGACCTGCGCCGCCCATGCGCCGAAGGGCGCGGCCAACGTGGTCACCACGGCCAGCGGAAGGGCCTGCTTCCAATCCACCAACTTGCTCCGCGCGAAGCCCGCGGCGGCAAACAGGGCGGTGATGCCGTTCAACAGCAGACTCAACGGCTGAACCTGATGCACCAGATCGGGCAAAAACAGCGACAGGAAAGGCACAGCGGCAAATGCCACGCCCAGCCCCAACATGCCCGACAGCACGGCCAGGAGAAACAAGCCGAGAACCATGACTGCGGTGGCGTTCATCTCGGTGGTCATCGTACCGCCGGGACGAGCAGCACCGGCAGTGGCGCGTGCCGGGCCACGTTGTGCGCCACACTGCCCAGGAACAGTTCGGCCAGCAATCCCCGCCCCTGCGAACCCATCAGGATCAGCGACAAATCGCCCCGGCGCGCCCGCTCCAAGATACAACCGGTGGGTGAGCCGTAGGGAATTTCGATGTTGACCTCGCGTGCGCCATGTTTGAGCAGCGCATCGCGCCGCCGTTCCAGTCGCGACTGATCATTCCGATTGAATTCGGCCAGCTTGTATTGGAGGTGGGGAGCGATCCGCACCTGGTCTTGCACGTGCAGGAGTGTGACCCGCTCGCGAGTGTGCTGGACCACGTGCTCCAGATAGCGGAAGGCCCGCTCGGCCGTATCGGAAAAATCCGTCGGATGCAAGATGTGCCCGAACAGGTCCTCGCACAAAACGCGGCAGCGCCGTCCGCCGTTGCCGGCCGTGATTTCAAAGCGGATGAGCAGCGTGGGGATCCGCACCTGATGGAGCACGGCATAGGCCGTCGAACCCAACAGGGCCTCGGTCATCAGCGATTCCCCGTGTGAGCCCAATACCACCAGAGAACAGCGGTGCTCGCCGGCGACACGGTTAATCTCGTAGGCGGGGTAACCCAGCGGGATTTCGATCCGCACCTCGAAGCCCGCCTCTTCCAGGCGCTGTTTCTGTCGCTCCAGACGCGGCAGAGCCAGTTGTTTGAGCCGTTCGTACAGGCCGCCGACATCGCGCACGTTCAATACGTGCACCAGAACAGCCCGGCGACTGCCCACTCGGCGCAACCCCCGAACGCAGTCCACCAACCGGTCGGACGCCTCGGAGGCGTCGGTGGCCACCAGAACATGGTTTAACATCGAGTGCCCCCGAAATGCGTTCAGCTCTGCCCCGTCGGCACACCCAGCTTTTCCTTGATCATCGGGATCAGCTCCTCCAAGACGGGCGGTCCCATGGAAATGACCTCGCCGTTCACGGTGAAGATCGGACAGGCGGCCGCGCCAAAGGTGTTGAGCAATTTGATCACCGGCAGGTCGCGGCCGAGGTTGAGCCGTTGGGAGGCATCAATACATTCGACGGTCGCCAGCGGCAGCGCTGCCTCAATCGCCTGCCGATACTGCTGCAGCTCTTCTGCGCTTTGGCCGACCGGCCCGCAACAGGCGGAGTTCGGGCCGCAGGGAAAACTCAGCGGCTGGTAGTAGAGACGGACAACGTCGTTGGTTGTTTCATTCATCGTTGTTTCCTT
>CALFAV010000068.1 GCA_937946835.1 uncultured Verrucomicrobiae bacterium
CGCAGGACAATGCCCGGGGTGCGCTCGGCGTTCATGGCCCCGGGGGTGGGGAGACCGTCACCGGGGACAGCGTGCCGGTCCACCGGGCCTGGTCGGCCACCGGCCGGGGCACGACAGAGCCGAGGCTGATGACGTACTTGATGCCATCGGCCACGGACATGTTGAGCCGGATCACGTCCTCGTCCGGGACCATGATCAGGAACCCACTGGTGGGGTTGGGAGTGGTGGGAATAAAGACGCCGTCCAGCGGCCGGCCCAGGCGGGTCTCCGGCTCGGGGATTTCCGTGCTGGTCAGGAACCCGATGGTGTAGATGCCCCGCCGGGGGTACTCCACCAGCACCACCTGTTTGAACGAGGACTTGCTGCTGCTGGTGAAGGCCTCGTTGACCTGCTGAATGGTGCTGTAAATCTTGTTGAGCAGGGGCACGCGGCGCAGCAACTGGTCCATCCAGTAAATGACCCGTTTACCCACGTAGTAGCGGGTGGCCCGGCCCACCGCGGCGATCAACACCACGGCCAGCGCAAACGAGGCCAGGCTCCAATACCAGTAGGTGGCCCCCCGCCCGCCCTCGCTGTGGGTGATCTCCCGCGGTACGAAGAACAGCAATGTGTCCGTAATGCCGGTGATCGTGCCGAAGCCCCATTTGAGGATGATCAGGGTCAACACCACCGGCAGCACCACGGCCAGGCCGGTGAAGAAATTGGCCCGCCAGAGTTGGAGCTGCGACTTCACGCGCGGGGGCTAGAGTGCGAGGCCAGCCGGCGGAAGTCAAACCGGGCCCCCAGCCGGCGCACCAGGCGGTCTTCGACCCGCTTCATGCGCCGGCGCGCCGCAGGGTGCGCGTCGTCATAACCGGCCAGATGCAACAACCCGTGCACGAGGTACCGCACCACCTCGGCCGGCCAGGTGGTGCGAAAACGTCGGGCCTGGCGAACCGCCTCCGGCACGCCCAGAACCAGCTCGCCGCCGCGGCCGCTCGCGCCGCCCGGCACCGGTACTCCCGGGCCGTAGTCGAAGGAGATCACGTCCGTGGGACCGGCATGGCCCAGGTGCCGGGCATTGAGGGTGCTCATGCGCCGGTCGCCCACCAGATAAACGCCCAGCTCGGTGAACGCCCGCAGCGGGGCCAGTTCCGGTTCGGCCAGTGCCGCCCGGGCGAGGACCCGGAGCCGGCGGGTGTTCACGGGCACCTCCCGCTGCCGGTTGCGCAGTGACAACCCGCTCATTCGCGCGTGCCGCGATGTTCCTCGTACGCGGCCAGGATGCGCCGGACCAGCGGGTGGCGCACCACGTCCTTGCGGCCCAATTCCACAATGGCGATGCCCTCGACGCTGCGCAGCGCCTGACGGGCCTCGAGGAGGCCGGAGGGCTTGCTCTTGGGCAGGTCAATCTGGGTGAGGTCGCCGGTGATCACCGCCTTCGAGTTGAACCCCAGCCGGGTCAGGAACATGAACATCTGCTCGCCGGTCGAGTTCTGGGCCTCGTCGAAGATGATGAAGGCGTTGTTCAAGGTGCGGCCGCGCATGTAGGCCAGGGGGGCGATCTCAATGACCCCGCGCTCCATGTGCCGCTGGATTTCCTCGGCCGGGAGCATGTCGTGCAGCGCGTCGTAGAGCGGGCGCAGGTAGGGCGCGAGCTTTTCCTGAAGGTCGCCGGGCAGGAACCCCAGCGCCTCGCCGGCCTCGACCGCGGGCCGGGTGAGCAGGAGGCGGTTGACCTGCCCCCCCCGCAACGCCGCCGTGGCCATGGCCATGGCCAGGTAGGTCTTGCCCGTGCCCGCCGGGCCGATGCCGAAGGTGATGTCGTGCCGGCGAATGGCCTCGATGTACCGGCGCTGGCCGGGGGTTTTGGGGCTGACGGCCGCCTTGCGCGGCGAGGTCTGGATGCGCTCGGCCTGCAGGGCCTCGAGCGCCGCGGCGCCTTCATCCTTGAGGATGCCCAGGGCCAGCAGGAAATCCTGGTTGCGCACCACCCCCCCGGCCTTCAGGCGACCCTCCAGCAACTGAAAAAGCCGGCGGGCGTGGGCGATCTTGTCCGCCTCCCCGTCCAGGCGAATCCAGGTGTCGCGGGCCACGGCCTTGACGCCCAGTTCGGCCTCCAGCGCGGCCAGGTTGCGCACATCGTGGTTGAACAGCTCGGAGGTGAGCCGGGGATTGTCGAAGTGCAGGGTCTCGGTGGGCATGTCAAACGGCGGTGGCGGGCGACGCGGCGTCCTCGGCCAGAGCGGCCCGCAGACGGGCGGCCACGTCCCGGAGGGCCTCGGGGACCACCGAGGTGTCCGCCAGCACCGGCATGAAGTTGGTGTCCCCGTTCCAGCGCGGCACCACGTGGATGTGCAGATGCTCCTCCACCCCCGCGCCGGCCACGCGCCCCAGGTTGATGCCCAGGTTGAAGCCGTCCGGGTTCATCGTGCGCTTGAGGGCGTTGAGGCAGCGGCGGGTCAGGTGCCACAGCTCCAGCAGCTCCGGGTCGCCCAGCTCGTTGAAATCCGCCGTCTGTTTGTAGGGCACCACCATCAGGTGCCCGCCGTTGTACGGGTAGGCATTGAGCACGGCAAAGCAGGTCCGGCCCCGGGCCAGGACGTAATTCCCCTCGTCATCGCCCGACTGGGCGATGCGGGTGAACAGCGACCGATCCTGTTTCGGCTTGGGCGCCAAAATGTATTCAATCCGCCACGGGGCGTGGAGGTGTTCCATACTGGGGACGCTAATGAAACGGCCGCGGCTTGTCAAAGACCCGGCTCCAACCCGCCGGGGGAACGGGCCGGCCACTGCCGGTCGCCCGCCCGGGTGGCCCGCCCTCGACCCCCGGCGGCCGGGACCGCTTCCCCCATGTCCGGGGCCGGAAACGCGCTTGCCCGTCCGTGGACCGGCGCAAAGCTGGGGGCGGTGAACCCGCACTCTTCACCCACCGCTCCCGGCACGTCCGCCCCCGCGCCCGCCCGGCCGGACACACCACCGGTCTGGGCGGAGCGCGTACGCGCCGTGGCCGCCGAGCTGGCCGCGCGCGGCCCCGCCCCGGCCCGGCTGGCCTGGTTGCTGGCACGCGCCCGGCAACGCCCGCCCTTGCCGCCCGAAGGCCGCACTGATGCGCACCTGGTGCCCGGCTGCCTTTCCCGGTTGTGGCTGGTGGCAGCGTACCGCGACGGCGTGTGCCACTTTGCGTGCGATTCCGACTCGCAAGTGGTGCGCGCGGTGGCCGGGTTGTTGTGCGAACTGGCCAGCGGCCGGCCGCCCGGGGAAATCCTGGCCGCGCCGCCCGACCTGCCGTCCCGGCTGGGTCTGGACCGCCTGCTCACCGCCCACCGCCGCGCCGCACAGTCCCGGGTCTGGGACCTGATTCAGGATTTCGCCCGCACACACGCCACCGCGCCCTGACCATGCTCCGGCTCTACGACGCCCACAATCACCTCCAGGACGAGCGCTTCGCCGGACGCCAGGAGGAACTCCTCGCTGTCTGCCGGGGCGAGGGCGTGGCGGCCATGGTGGTCAACGGGGCCTGCGAAGCCGATTGGCCCGCCGTGGCCGAACTGGCACAACGGCACCCGGACCTGGTGCTCCCGGCCTTTGGTTACCATCCCTGGTACGTGAGCGAACGCACCCCGGTCTGGCGCGAGCATCTCGGCCGGGCGTTGGACCAAACGCCCGGGGCCAGCGTGGGCGAAATCGGGCTGGACCGCTGGAAGCCGGGCCTCGACTTCGCGGACCAGGAGGCGGTGTTTCGCGAGCAACTCCGCCTGGCGGCGGAGCGCAACCGGCCCGCGAGCATCCATTGCCTGCAAGCCTGGGGCCGGCTGCTCGAAATCCTCCGCGCCGAACCCCGTCCCGCCCGCGGTTTCCTGCTCCACTCCTTCGGCGGCCCGGTCGAGCTGGTCCCGGAGTTGACCCGGCTGGGGGCGTATTTCTCGCTGCCCGGCTACTTCGCCCACACCCGCAAGGCGCGGCAACGGGACACCTTCCGGCAGGTGCCCCTCGAGCGGCTCCTGCTGGAGACCGACGCGCCGGACCAACCCCTGCCGCCGGAGCACACCAAGTACCCGCTGGCCGCCGGGGCCGGCGGCGCCCCCGCCGGGTCCGAACGCCCGTTGAACCATCCGGCCAACCTGGGTGCCGTGTACGCCTTCGCGGCCGCGCTGCTGGGGCGATCGCTCGAGGAACTGGCCGCCCGGATCGAGGCCAACTTCATCCGCCTTTTCGGCCGGCCGCCGGCCCGGACCACGCCAACCCCGGCAGTCCCGTCACCCGGGCCACCACCTGCGCCGCCGCCGCAAAGCCAAAAGCCCCGGTGACGAAGCACAGCGCCCCGAAGCGCCGCTCGCAGGCCGGGCCTTCGGCCGCCGCCGCGCATTCTTCGGGCGCCGGGTAACGCAGCGGTTCGGTGGAAAACACCGCGTCCACGCCAAAGGCCCCGTCCCCACGCGGAAAGCCGTGTTCGGCCCGCAGCCGGCGTCGCACCTCGGCCAGCAACGGGTCCCGGCTCGTGCGGGCCAGGTCGGCCACCCGGATCTGCGTGGGATCGCGCCGACCGCCGGCGCCGCCCGAGGTCACGACCGGGAAACCCCGCTCCCGGCCGCGGGCAATGAGCAGGGCCTTGAGCGCGGGGCTGTCAATCGCGTCAAGCACGGCGTCGAAGCGCGGCGCCAGCAAAGTTCCGGCAGTGTCGGCCGTGAAAAATTCCATCCGGGGGTGGACGCGGAGCTCGGGGTTGATGTCGCGGAGGCGGGCGGCCAGCACGGCCGCCTTGGGCCGGCCCACGGTCGAGGTCAACGCCGGAAGCTGGCGGTTGAAATTGCTCACGCACACCTCGTCCAGGTCCACCAGCGTCAACTCGCCCACGCCGCTGCGGGCCAGGGCCTCGACGGCCCAGGACCCCACCCCGCCCAGACCGATCACCGCCACGTGGGCGGCGCGCAGGCGGGCCAGCGCGGCGTCCCCCACCACGCGCGCCACGCCGCCAAACCGTTCCCCGAACGTGCTCATGCCGGCTCAGGCGAGGGAGGCCAGGATTTGCGCGGCGGCGGCGCGGGGATCAGGCGCGGCCAGGATGGGCCGGCCGATGACCAACCAGTCGGCACCCGCGGCGAGGGCTTCACGTGGGGTGAGGGTGCGCTTCTGATCTCCGGCGGGAGCGCCGGGTGGGCGGATGCCGGGGGTGACCAATTGCACCTGGCGGGGCAGGACGGCGCGCAGAACCGGCAATTCCAAGGGCGAGCATACCAGGCCGCGCAGCCCCGCGGCCACGGCCAATCGGGCCAGTCGCTCCACCTGGGCCGCGACCGGGGTGGCCACGCCCAGCTCCGCCAGCGCGGCGTCGTCCAGGCTGGTCAGCACGGTCACACCCAGCACCAACGGGGGCGGTTGCGCCCGCCGTCCGGCTTCGGCGCGGGCCGCCTGTTCGGCCGCCTCGAGCATGGCGCGACCGCCGCCGGCGTGGACGGTGAGCAGTTGCACGTCCAGCCGCACCGCGGCCTCGACCGCCCGGGCCACGGTGTGGGGAATGTCGTGCAGCTTGAGGTCGAGGAAGACGGCGATGCCGGCGGCGCGCAACCGGCGCACCATGTCCGGCCCCGCGGCGGTGAACAGTTCCAGACCGACCTTGACCGCACCCACGGCCGGCGCGAGCCGGGCGGCGAGGTCCAGGGCCTGCGCGGCGTCGGCCACGTCCAGGGCCACGATGAGCGGGTTGTGGTTGTGCATGAGCGGAGCATGGAAATGGGCGGACTGCGGCGGAAGCGGAATTTCGAATTCACGCTCGGCCCTGCGGCAAAAAAAGCCGCCCGGAGCACCGGGCGGCTGAAAATGAATCTCCGGCCGGCGGGGCGCTTCAGGCCGCCGGCGGGGCGGTTTCGGGGGACAGCGCCTCGGGGTCGGGCTCGGCGGACTCCGCGGTTTTCTTCGCCGCCGGCACCCCCTCGAGCACGACGTATTTGGGCAGGCCGTTCTCGACGGGGGCGCGGACTTCGCCCTCGATGAGCGGGGCGGCATACTCGAGGAACTTTTCGTTCACCATCATACCGTCCTCGGTGAGCCAGTCCCGGGGCACGAAGTGCTCGACGTTGGCCACTTCCCGGAGGTCATGCAGGGCGGTGCCCCAGCGGAGGTGGCGCCGGCCGGCGTCGTCCTCCCAGTACTCGCGGGTGATCTTGACCATGTACCCGCTTTGGCCGTTGAGGGCGGCGCGGACGGCGGCCTGCCCGCAGGCGACGGCGTTTTCGATGTCCGTGGCGCTGGCGCAGTGGGCGGCCGCGCGCTGGGCGTAGCCGAGCAGGACGGTGCGGGTCTTGGTGCGCAGCTCGGCCTCCACCAGGTCTTTGAGCTTGAGAGCGGCACCGGCCAGGTATTTGTGGCCGAAGGCGTCCACCCGGGTGGGGTCGGCGCCGACCTCCTCGAGGACCTCCTGTTCACCGCCGTTGCCGGGGCGTTTGACCTTCCACTTGATGCCCTCGCCCACGACCACGATGCAGTAGCCGAGCGCGGCGACCGTTTCCCGCACGCGGGCCAGGAAGGGTGCCGGTTCAAACACCAGTTCGGGCAGGAGGATGATGTGCGGCGGGGCGGCGGGATTGCCGCGCTTGGCCAGGGCGGTGCCGGCGGCGATCCAACCGGCCGAGCGCCCCATGACCTCGATGATGCAGACCGCGCCTTCGTCGGTGGCCATGCTGGCCACGTCCATGCCCACCTCCATCACCGTTGTGGCGTTGTACTTGATGACCGAGCCGTAGCCGGGGCAGTGGTCGGTGTGGGGCAGGTCGTTGTCAATGGTCTTGGGAATGCCGATGACGCGCATCTCCCAGCCGCGTTTGAGGGCCTCCTCGTGGATTTTGAGGGAGGTGTCCTGGGAATCGTTGCCCCCGGCGTAGAAGAAGTACCGGATGTTGAAGTCGCGGAAGACCTCGAAGAGCCGGTCCATGTCCCGCGCCGCCTGCTCGGGTTTCTTTTTGAAGTCAATTTTGTACCGGCAGGTGCCCAGCGCCGCGGCGGGGGTGTAGCGCAGCCCCTCGATGGCGCTGCGGCGTTCCTCCTGCAGGTCAATCAACTGCCCGCGCAAGATGCCGTAGATGCCGTTGCGGCCGCCGTAGATTTCCTCGATCAGCTCCGGGTGCCGGCCGGCTTCCTCGACGGCGCCGGCCACGCTGGCGTTGATCGCGCAGGTGGGGCCGCCGGATTGGGCAATCAACATGTTACCAACCAGTTCAGACATAACGAGCCTTTTGCACTCCCGGCGTGGTTGAAGTCGAATTGCGGGGGTTGCGCCGGGTCCAAAACCGCCCCGGCACAGTGCCAAACCCGGCGCCGGACTGTCAAAGGGGGATTTCCGGTCGGCCGGCTCGGCTCACCGCACCGACTCGTCCGGCGGCAGGCCGAGCTTTTCGTAAAGCCCCCGCCGCGCGGCCTTGTCCCCCTCGAGGATTTTGCGGGCGTAGTGGGCCACGGCCTCGGCGCGGGCGCGGGGCACCACGATCACCCCGTCTCCGTCGGCCACGATCACATCGCCGGGTATCACGGTCACCCCGCCCACCACCACGGGGCGGTTGACCGACTCGATTTCGTTGCGCCCGGGCCGGATGCCGCGGCCGGGACGCTTGAAGTAGAGCGGAATCTTTTCGGCGATGATCTCGTCGGTGTCGCGGGCGGTGGCGCTGGTGACCACTCCCACGCAGCCCCGCAGTTTCCACGCCATGATGTTGTTCGAGCCGATCGAGCCCACGTCGCTGTCCGGGGCGTCCTCGATGACCAGCGCCGACCCGGGCCGCAACAGGGGAACAAACGGCTCGGGCGAACGCTGGGTGTACCAGGCGCCGGCCCAGCGGTCGTACTCCTCGACGGAGGCGGCCCCGGCAAACGGTTGCTGGGTGGGCACGTAACGGGCGGTAACGGCGATGCCCACGAACCGGTGCGTGAAGCGCTCGGTGTCGCGCCAGAGCGGGTGGATGTCCGGGGACATCAGGCCGCGGTTGGGCAGGCCCACCGCGTCCAGGCCGTCGCACACGTCCGCCACGCGCAGCCCGGCGTAAAGCCGCAGCAGCGCGGCGTCTTCCTCGGCGGAATAAACCGGCGTGGCAAGGAAGTTGGTCCCGGCGCGCAACGCCGCCACGGCCGGCGGCTCAGCGGCGCTGATCGGCCATGACAGTGCGGCGGCCAGCAGCAGGGCACCGCGGGTCGCGGTGAGGAATGGTGTGGTTTTCATGGTGGCGGCAGTTTGGTCCACGCCACCCGGCTGTAAAACCAGAAAGGAGGGCCGGGCGGCGAGACCATCGGAGTTGACCACCCCTCCAGCCATTGACACCCCGCACAATGCGTGTCGGCCTCAGCAGGTTCATCCGGAAAGCCACAACCGACCTGGGAGCCGCCACCTGGACGCCGGTCAGCGGCGTGACCGGCCACTCGGTCACCCTCGCTCCGACTGAGGCCGCGCGGTTCTTCCGTCTGCGTCGGTAACCGAAAACCTTGGACCGGCCTGACCGACGGCTCGGCGCGTACCGGAGGAGCCGCGGTGTTTAGCGGCTGAACACCCGGTTGGTGCGCCAGTAGTCGGTGACCATCCAGAGGTTCAGCGGGTACAGCAACTGCCCGCGCTTGACGAGACGCGAGCTGCCGTCCGCAAAGGCATAGTTCGAGTACCCCGCGTTCGCGTGCCGGCCCCCGCTGAGGTGGCGCGCCCGCTCGATCTGGTCCACGTCATTACCCTGACCCTCGAAGCAGTCCATGTAGAAGTGTTCCGAGCCGGTGACCTTTTCCCCGAACACGATCGTCTCCCCCGGCCGGGTGATCGCACTCTCGGGGATGCTCCGGCCCCCGATGGCCGAAAACGGCAGCCGGAGGACTTCCTGAAAATAGTCGTTCCAGCCGTTGAGGATGAAGCTGCGCGGGGCCGCATCCGGCGCGGGCGGGCGCGTGGCGGGTCCGGTCGCGCGCCGGGCGCGGTTGGTCGGGTCGTTGGGGCACAGGAGCACCTTCACATCCTGGTAGCCGGGCTGGAGCTGCGTCGGCCAGCGGTTCTGTTGCGCCCGGGGCGGATAAAGCCCGCGGTGGTCCCCGGCGTAAAAGATCAGCGCCAGCATCAGTTGCCGTTCGTTGTTTTGACAAAACGCCACTTGCGCGCGGGCCTTCGCCCGACCCAGCGCGGGTAACAGCATCCCGGCCAGCACGGCGATGATGGCGATAACCACCAGCAGTTCGATCAGGGTGAAACCGTGCCGCGGGCCGCCGCCACTCGCCGGGGCGGCTGGGCGGGCCGACCTCCGCGGCTTGGACGCGGGCGCCAGCCGGGCGGAGCCAAGGGATGAACCGCGTTGTCGCATGACTCGTTGGGGCTGCAGTCGGGAGACTAACCCGGCACCGATCGGCTGGGAAGCCCTTGTTCGCTGCTTGGTCGTCACCGGGGCAATGCTCGATTTGCCGGAGCGGACAGCGTTGAACCGCTGGCCGGTGCTTGACCCGGTCTGCCCCGGCCGGGCAAGCAGGTGAAGGGCGGGAGCGGTGGGGGCCAACCGTTCGCCGAGCACACCGGCAACACCGTCACCCGGTCCCTGGTCCCCCCCTGCCGTTCCGCAGCGTGACCTGTCGCATCCCCAATTCACGTCCTCCCCAAGCGCAGGGCCTGCACGGTGCATAAGCCACTGCGGTAAACCGACTGCACCATCAGGCAGGACATTCCCTCAACCAGCGGCAGCACGCGGCAGCGGCCGCACTTCCTCCACCGCGTTAACACCCGCGGCACCCGCACCTTCCGCCCCGCTCGCACCGCGTCAATCCCTTCCGCCAGACGCAGTCCAGCACCCTCTTGTGGAGGAACACCCGGGCGTTCATGGCCTGGTTCTACGTCGAGGCTGCCACCTGCCCTTCCACTGCCAAGTGCGTCAAAAATGCCTCGATCTTCGGCTCGGCCGGATACAGGTCCGCCCGCGATTGCATCCGGTGAAACCGCACATACCGCACCACCCAATCCACATACGACCGCTCCGTATGGATCGAGTAATGGTGCCGCCGCAGCACCTGCCGCATCTGCTCCAGCAGCCGGGGCGAAGATGCCGCTTGATTCGAAGCACTGTTTACCATAATCTGTCCGGGTGAAAACGCTGGTCGAGCCGCGATCACCGGGCTTCGGGCCAAATTGCCCGAAAACCCCGCCATTATCAAGTTATCAGGACAAAACAGCATGATAATCAATGGTTGGACCAAAACGATCGAATCCATACGACCATGAAAACGCGCATCGCACTCACC
>CALFAV010000069.1 GCA_937946835.1 uncultured Verrucomicrobiae bacterium
CGACGCCGTTGAGGCCCACGCTGAACTGGAACACGTCGTCGTTGTACTTCGCGCCGGTGTTGATGGTGGACACGCAGTCCACCACCTTGCCAAGCGGGATGCCCCGGCCGAAGTCGCGCACGCGCGCCCGCGGGCCCTCGATCTCGATCCGCACCTCCCGGCCGAAGCCCATGATGAATTCGTCCACCGCGTTGTCCACGACCTCCTTGAGCAGCACGTAGATGCCGTCGTCGCAATGGGCGCCGGAGCCGAGACGGCCGATGTACCTGCCGGTGCGCAGCCGGATGTGCTCCAGCGAGGACAGTGTCTTGAACTTGCTCTCGTCGTAGGTGTGCCCGGCGGTGTCGGGCATGGTTCGTGTCGGCTCAAACAAGGAAAAACCGGCCGGCGATGCAACGCGGAAAACGGGTCCGGTACCGCGGCGGGTGCCGCTCCGTCCTAGCTACGGTCCCGGCCGTGCGAAAAGCGTGTTTGTCACGACACCTCAACCACGGCGCGTGGCTGCTGAGCTCAACAGGAGCCGCTTCCCCATGAGGCGGCGAAAGCGTCTTTACCCTTCTGATGCCGGCTCCGATGTAGCAGCGAACCGGTCACCGGGGGCTGTGGAGCGGGCCTCACCACCTTCCGCAGCCTCGTTCAAAAAGGACACCGAGGGAAGTGACAAAGCCGGATAGGGACCGCGGGCGGTGAGGTCGCGAACCATTTCACGAGCCGCACCGTAGAGCATGGAGGGCCCGTTGGTCCGAATCAACGATTCCAAGCGGTCCGCAGGAATTTGGGGGGCAGCCCAGACCACTCCGACCAAACTCAGGGACAGGAAGTAAGGCGAGTTGGATTCCCGGCGGGGCTGGAGCCGTATTTTCAGCGTGACCTGCCAGCGTCGCTCTTGGTCCGACAAAGGGGTGGTGGTCGGTTCGACCGCCAGGTCGTGCTCATGGAACTGGATCGGCTTGCCGGGATCGTGGGCCGGGTCGGCCTGAAAGCTCAGCTCGGTGAGGAAGTAGCCCTCAAGTTGAAGGGGCGAAAGTTTCATGCGGCGACGGTCAACTCGTCAGTTGGCGGGGTGCCTGCGGACGCCTCGCGCGGTGAAGCTTGAGCGGGAGCCGCGCGGCCTGACTCACCAAGTTGGAAGGCGATGACGTTTTTTAACGGGTGCTGCCAGCCGCGCCCCAGTTCTGCCGGTCCCGTCGTTTGAGCCCCATGAACCGGCTTTTGAGCTTCAACCTTGACTCGCACGGTCTTCAGCCAGGGTGAACCGGGTAAATTGCCGAATTGGGTGAGGACAGCCGCCCAGTTCTGACGCCGCGCGGCGAGGCGTCGCAGGTAGGGCAGGTCCAGTTTGCCATCCCGCAGGGCGCAAAGGAGAACATTTAAGACACGGGAGGGACGCTCGCGGCCGTTTTCCCAACGGGTCCAGGTCTTTTCGCCGATCTGGAGCAATTCGCAGATTTCCGCTTGGGTAAGACCGAGACGTTGGCGCAAGGCTTTGATCTCCACCGGCCGGAGCAGTCCCAGGTAGCGGGCCTTGGTGGCTTCGATCCGCTCGTGCGCCTCCGGTGTCAACAGCCATTCCTGCAATTCCTCGTCCCACTGGACGGGCACCTCGATGGGCACCCGATCGGCTTCGCCGGCACCGTCGAGCTTGGGAATCACGACTTCAAACCTGGCGTTTTTGGTTTTCATGGAGACGTCAAGCCAAGGATCATTCGCAAGAGAGCTTGTCTTTCAATGGGCGATGGGCAGAAAAGACGACCAACCGCTGACCCTCCGAGCACAACAGGATTTTTCCGTAGAAACGCCTGCCCATGAACGGGAACAAAAACTCGTAACACACGCCCGCTGGCTTTTCCATGCAGACCTGACAGCCGACAGGTTGGCCCGCACCGAGGTAGGCCTGTAAAGCGTGGTGGGCTTCATACTGCCAGACCGGATCATTGGAACCCGATTGCATTTTGGCCGCCGCGCCATCGGCTTCAAAGCGCTGCTGCGCATCTCTGGTCCACTGAATTTCTGAGCCTAGCTTTCCTTCTTCCAAGATGGCGCAAACCTTTTGTCGCCAAGAGTCCGGTATGGGGATGAGCGCCATCGGGGTGTTGATAAAGCACGATTCAGCACGAGCACAATCTGGTATCAATTGATACCCAAGTCAATCCGTTTCTTGGCGAAATATGCAACGTCTTCAAGCCGTTTGTGTTCAGAATCAAACTCGCTTTGAACCTCCCGGCCGAAGCCCATCATGAATTCGTCCACCGCGTTGTCCACGACCTCCTTGAGCAGCACGTAGATGCCGTCGTCGTAAGGGGCGCCGGAGCCGAGACGGCCGATGTACCTACCGGTGCGCAGCCGGATGTGCTCCAGCGAGGACAGTGTCTTGATCTTGCTCTCGTCGTAGGTGTGCCCGGCGGTGTCGGGCATGGTTCGTGTCAGCTCAAACAAGGAAAAACCGGCCGGCGATGCAACGCGGAAAACGGGTCCGGTGCCGCGGCGGGTGCCGCTCCATTTCTGGCCACGATTCCCGGCCAGCCCGAGGGCTGGGACGCGCTTCTGACCCGCCCCGGAGCACCGGGCTTCCGGTCCGGCGGCAGCTTGGGCCGCGACGCAGTGCGGCCCCACCGGGGACGGGTAGGGTGCCGCTGCCCCGGTGCCGCTGCGTCGGGCGGCAGGATGTGGCCCGGCAGGGCGGACGGGATGGCCGCCGCCACCAGCTCAACCCCACTGCGCCCACCACTCGGCGAAGCGTTCTGCTCGGCGCACCACCCGCACCTGCCGGCCGTCGTGCCAGGCCACCGCCGCCCGGCCGTGCGAAAAGCGTGTTTCCCAGGGCAGGTGGTAGGCCCCGGCGTCCAGCCAGACCAGGCGGTCGCCGGGGCGCAGTGCGCGCGGCAGCGGGCGGCGGGCCAGTTGGTCAAAGGCCATGCAGGTCGGGCCGGTGATGGCGGTCAGGACCCGCGGCCCGCGCCGGGCAGGTAGGCCGAACAGTTCGTGCTGTTCCCAGAGGGAAACCAGCGCTTGCAGGGTGCGGCCGCCGTCGCAGATCAAATGGCGCAGGCCGCGGCGTTCCTTCACGTCTCGCACTGTCACCACCAGCACCCCGGAACGCGCGGTGAGCCAGCGGCCGTTTTCCAGCCAGAACTCCTCCAGGCCGGGGAACCAGCCGCGGGCGCGCTCCAGCAGGCGCCGCAGGGCATCCCAATTGAACCGCGCGTCCAGCCGCCGCCCCGCCCGGTCGCGCACCCCGGGGGGCGGCCAGCCGCCGCCGCAGTCCACAAAGCGCGGCCGCCAGCGCGCCGCGGCGCAGAAGGCCGCCGCTTCCCGCAACGCCCGCTCGTAGCATCGCGCCGAGGTCACGTTGGTCCGCAGATGGAAATGCAAAATCTCCGGCTCGCGTCCGCACCGGCGCAGGTGGTGCAACACCGGCCGCGCCTCCGTCGGGGTCAGGCCAAATTGCGTGGGGTGCCGCGGCGACTCGGGGTCGAATTCTTCGGCCGTGTTCAGCCGCAGGCCCAGCCGCCAGCCCAGCCCGCGGGCCAGCGGGGCGAGCGCGCGAGCTTCGGCGACGGAATCCAGGTTTACGCTCAGCCCCGGCACGGCGTGGCGCGGCAGCCAGTGGTGTTTGGCCGGGCCGTTGACGAGGATTTGCTCCGGGGCGAAGCCCTCGGCGCGCGCAGCCAGAAACTCAAATTCGCTGACGACCTCGACGGCACGATCCTGCGCGCGCCACCACCGCAGCAGCGGCCGCAACGGCTGGGTCTTGAAAGAAAGCCAGTGGCGGACCGGCAGGTGGCTGAGACGGGCTTCAAGCTCGGCCAGCGCTGCCCGGACCGGCGTTACGGAAAACAGGTAGAACGGCGTGGCCAACCGCTCGAGCAGCGGCCGGACCAGGGCCGCCCAGAACCGCACCCGCTCCGGCTCCCCCGCGGGCCCGGGCGCCGCGACGTCGGCCGGGGGCGCGTTCACCGTTCGTGGTCGGCCCGCAGGTAGTCCCGAAAGGCGGCGTAATCCGCGTCCAGCCGGTCGTAGGCTTCCGGCTCCTGCTCGGCGCGGGCGATGGCCGGGGGCACATCCGGTTCAAAGCCCAGCGCCCGGCGCACCTCGTCCGGGAACTTGGCCGGGTGCGCCGTCTCGAGCACCACCGCCGGCGTGCCGTTGAGCGGCTCGGTGGCCTCGAAGTCCAGCAGCCCCTGCCAGCCCACCGCCCCGTGGGGCTCGAGCAGGAGGCGGTGACGGGTCCAGGCCTCGCGCAGGGCAGCCACGGTGCGGGCGTCGGACACCGAGGTGCTGAACAGGTCGCGGCGCATCGCGGCCAGATCGGGCGCGCGATGGAGCGTGCCGGCTTCGTCCAGGTGCCCGCCATAGACCGCGACCAGCCGGGCGAGGTTGCTGGGGTGGCCCACGTTCATGGCGTTGGACAGGCAGTGGCGCGAGGGCTCGATTTTCTGGTAACGGCCCGTGGCCAGGAAGCGCGGGAAGGCATCGTTTTCGTTGACCGCCACGACCAGCCGCCGAATCGGCAGCCCCATGCGCCATGCCAGCACCGCACCCATCATGTCGCCGAAATTCCCGCTGGGCACGCTGAAGACCACCGGCTCGGCCGGGGCGGCCACGCGGCCGGCGGCGTAGAAGTAGTACACGGCCTGGGGCAGGAGCCGGCCGATGTTGATCGAGTTGGCCGAGGACAGCGGCAGGTCGCGCAGGGCGGGGTCGGCGAAGGCGCGCTTCACCAGCGCCTGGCAGTCGTCGAACTTGCCCCGCACCGCCGCGCATCGGACGTTGCCGCGCAGCACCGTCATGAGCTTGCGCTGGCGTGGGCTGACCTCGGCCTCGGGGAAAAGCACGATCACCCGGATGCCCTCGACGCCGTGAAAGGCGTGGGCCACGGCCGAACCGGTGTCGCCGCTGGTGGCGGTGAGGATGGTCAGCGGCCGACCGCTCTCGCGCACGAACCGGCCCAGGAGCCGGGCCATGAACCGGGCGGCGAAGTCCTTGAACGAGGCGGTGGGGCCGCGGTCCAGCCGCAGCACGAACACCCGCTCCCGCCCCGCGACCGGCTCCAGCGGCACGTCGAAGTTGTAGGCGTCCGCGCACAGGGCCTCCAAGTCGGCGCGGGGGAGGATGCCCTCGGTGTACGGGGCCAGCACCCGCGCGGCGATTTCCGGGTAGGGCCGGGTGGGGAGGGCGGCCAGATCGGCGGGCGCCAGTCGCGGGAATTCGACCGGCAGGTACAGGCCGCGGTCGGGCGCCTGGCCGGCGAGCAGGGCCGCGCGCAGGTGGACCGGCGGGGCCTGGCCGTTGGTGCTGCGGAAAGAAACGGGAGACATGCGAAAAGACACGCCGAGCATCTACAGCCCCAGCCAACGGCGCATGGATTCCGCGACAAGCTCAAGCTGAGGGGAACTCAGCGCGCCCAAGCGTCGCACAAACGCCGGTTTGGGGACCGAGACCGACCCTTGGACATTGAAAACGCCGGCTTCCAGCCAAGGGACGGCCACGGAGACTTCAAACCGGGAACCGCGGACCGCTGTGGTATGCGGGATGACGTGGAACAGCGCGTAATCCCTGTCCGCAAAGGGCACCCTAAAAACGGGGGCCGGGCGCACCTTGGCGGCCATTCCACGGTCCACAGTCCACACCTCACCCCGGCGCGGCTGGTTCATGATTGTCCACGTTTCCGCGCCGCTTCTTCCTCCTCGCGGTCCAGCAGGGCGAAGACCTGGGCCGCCACGGCCATTTGGTCCTCTTCGGTCCGGTCTCCGTAGCTGTCTGAGAAAAGCGGCTCGGGGTGAGGCCGGCGGTATTCGGCCCGCAAGAGTCGTTCGACTTCGCGCAGTTCGTCGTCGCTCAGCTTGGGCAACACATCCACAATCTCCGCGAGATTGTTCATGGCAACAGCCTAGGCTGGTTACTCCAAACTTTCCACCCGGAAGCGGACCGGCGGGGCCTTGACCACCGGCAGGCGGGCGATGCGGGCCAGCGCACGGTCCATCACCGCGTTGGGCGCGTCGTGGATCATCAGGATCAGCGGCACCACCTCGCCCTCGTGCCCCTCGGGCTGAATGATCGAGGCGATGCCGATGCGGGCGGCGCCCAGGATGGCCGAGATTTGGGCGATCACCCCCGGCCGGTCCACCACGCTCAGGCGCACGTAGTAGCGGGAGCTGACCTCGCCCAGCGGCACGACCGTGCCGTGGTTTTCGTGAGCCACAAACGCCGGCACCCGCCGCGCGCTGCCGTGCGCCAGGTCCAGCGCGGCGTCGGCCAGGTCGCTCAGGACCGCGCTGGCCGTGGCGTCCTTGCCCGCGCCGCGGCCGTAAAAGAGGGTGTCGCCCACCACGTCGCCGCGCACGAAGACGGCGTTGAAAACGCCCTGCACACTGGCCAGCACGTGTGTGTTGGGAACCAGCGCGGGGTACACCGAGACCTGCAGGCGCAGCCCGCGGGCGGCCCGGGCCGAGCGGCCGCGGGCGGGGGGCAGTTGTTTGACAATGCCCAGCAGCTTGATGGTGTACCCGAGCTGGCCGGCAAACTGCATGTCGAGCCTCGAGACCTGCCGGATGCCCTCGACGTGGATGTGCTCCGGGCGCACCCAGAACCCGTGGGCCAGCGAGGCGAGGATGCCGGTCTTGTGCCGGGCGTCATCGCCGTCCACGTCCAGGTCCGGCGGCGTTTCGGCGTAGCCCAGGCGCTGGGCCTCGGCGAGCACTTCGGCGAAGTCCGCGCCCTCCTGCTTCATGCGCGAGAGGATGTAATTGCAGGTGCCGTTGACGATGCCGTAGAGGTGGGTGATCCGGTTGCCCACGAAGGCCTCGCGCAGGGTTTTGATGATGGGAATGCCGCCGGCCACGCTGGCCTCGTAGTACAGGTTCACGCCGGCGCGATGCGCCGCGGCGAACAGCTCCTCCCCGTGCGTGGCCAGCAGCGCCTTGTTGGCGGTGACCACCGGTTTGCCGCACCGCAGGGCCTCGAGCACCATCGTCCGCGCCACGGTGGTGCCGCCGACCAGCTCCACCACCACCTGCACCTGCGGATCGTGCACCACCGCCTTCCAGTCCGTGGTCAGCACCGCGCGCGGGATTTCGTACGGCCGCGGCTCGTCCAACGCCTTCACGGCCACGCGGCTCAACTGGAGCCGCAGTCCGAGCCGTGCGGCCATGAGCGCGCCGTTGCGCCGCCAGTGGTGGTACACCCCGCTGCCCACCGTGCCGCCGCCCAACATGCCGATGTGAACCTGTTCCATAAACGGTCGGCCAGCGTGCCGCCGGCGGCCCTCCCGGACAACGCTTTTTGCCGGGTCAGCGCCGGCGAGGGGCCGCGCCCAGGCCCATTTCCCGCAGGGCCGCACCGGTGTGACTGCGGGGGCAGGCGGCCACCGCTTCCGGCGGTCCGGCCACCACTATCTGGCCGCCCGCCTCGCCCGCCTCCGGCCCCAGGTCAATCACCCAGTCCGCCTCGGCGATGAGGTCGAGGTTGTGCTCGATCACGATCACCGTGTGGCCCGCGTCCACCAGCCGTTGCAGGACCTCGACCAGTCGCCGCACGTCGGCGATGTGCAGGCCGATGGTGGGTTCTTCCAGCAGGAACAGGTTGCGCTTCGCACGCCGCCCGACCGGGCCGGGCAGTTCGGGGGGCGGCTTCAGCCCCGCGAGCAGATGGGTGACCAGTTTGACCCGCTGCGCCTCGCCCCCGCTCAAGGTGGGACTGGTCTGGCCCAGCTTGAGATAATCCAGGCCGGTGTCGTGCAGGGCGTCCAGGGCCCGGCGGAGGCGCGGGAAGGCCGCGAAAAACTCGCGCGCCTCCGCCACGCTCAGGTCCAGGACCTCGGCGATGTTGCGGCCGTGAAAGACCACGTCCAGCGTCTCGGGGTTGAACCGCCGGCCGTCGCAGGTCTCGCACTTCACAAACGCCGGCGGCAGGAAGTTCATCTCCAGCTTCACCACCCCCGCCCCCGCACACCCCGGGCAGCGGCCCTCCGGGCTGTTGAAGGAAAAACGCCCCGGTCCGTAGCCCCGCAGCCGCGCCTCGGGTACCTGGGCGAAAAGCGCGCGGATATCGTCCCAAAACCCCACGTACGTGGCCGGGGTCGAGCGCGGGGTGCGGCCGATGGGCGCCTGGTCCACCTCGTACACCGCGGCCAACGATTCGGCGCCGGAAACAGTGCCCGCCGCCGGGGGCGCGGCGGCCCCGCCCCGGCCGGCGGATAACGCCGCCTCGAGCGCGGGCCGCAGACAATCGCGGATCAACGTGCTCTTGCCCGAGCCGCTCACGCCCGTGACCACGGTAAACCGGCCCAGCGGAAAGCGCACGGTGAGGTTCTTCAGGTTGTGCACCGCCGCCCCGCGCAGGGTCAACCACCCCGCCTCGTCGTCTGCCGCGGGCACCGGGCGCCGCGCCCCGCGCGCCGGCCGGGGGATGCGGGCGTGCTCGCGCAGGCAGCGGCCGGTGATCGAATCCGGGTGCCGGAGCAGCGTGCGCAGGGTGCCGCTGGCCACGACCTGCCCGCCGTTGATGCCCGCGCCGGGGCCGAGGTCAATGATCCAGTCCGCGCGGCGCATCGTGGCTTCGTCGTGCTCGACCACGACCAGCGAATTGCCCCGCGCCCGCAACCGCTCCAGCGTGGCCAGCAGGCGCGCGTTGTCGCGGGCGTGCAGGCCGATGGTGGGTTCGTCCAGCACGTACAACACGCCGCTGAGGTTCGAGCCCAGTTGCGCGGCCAGGCGGATGCGCTGGTTTTCCCCGCCGCTGAGGGTGGTCACCGCCCGGTCGAGCTGGAGATAACCCAGCCCCACTTCGCGCAGGAACCGCAGTCGCTCGCGAATCTCCGGCAGCAGGTCCCGCGCAATGACCGCCGCCGGCCCGCGCAACCGCAGGCCCCCGAACCACGCCGCCGCCATGTCCACCGACCAGGCGCCCAGCTCCACGATGCTGAGGCCGGGCGCCGCCTCCCGGCGGTTGCCGCCGCGCTTCCCGCCGGGTCCCGGGACGGGCACGTGCCAGCGCACGGCCCGGGCCAGGGGATTGAGCCGCGTGCCCCGGCATTCCGGGCAGACCTCGCGCTCGCCCTCCTGCCAGCTCCACCAGGATTCCTCGATGGCGTCGGCGCGCGCCCCGCGATCCACGTCCTCGGGCAGGTAAAACAATTCGCCAAACCCGCGGCACCGCGGGCACCACCCGGCGGGCGAGTTGTAGCTGAACAGCTTCGGGTCCAGGGGCGGAAATGACCGGCCGCACTGCGGACAGGCGCGCTCGGTGGAGTGGACGGTGAGCGCGCCGGCGTGGTCCAGGGCGAAGAGCGTGCCCCGGCCCAGCTCGAGCGTGGTTTCCAGCAACGCGCGGTCGGTTTGCGAGAGTCCTCGGGCGGACCGGCCGGCCGGTTCCAGCACGCCGGTGACAATCTCGACGTGATGCTCGCGAAACCGGTCCAGGCGCAGGGGTTGATCGGTCGGGCACAACCGGCCGTCGGCGCGCACCTGCGCGTACCCGTGCCGGCGGGCCCACTCGGCGACCTCGGTGTGAAAACCTTTGCGCCCGCGCACCACCGGGGCCAGCAGGGTCAGCGGCCCCCGCCGCCGCGCCTCCGCGGCCAGGCGCACGGCCACCTGGTCCGGGGTTTGCGGCTCGACGGCCACCGCGCAGTCCGGGCAGTACGGTGTGCCCAGACGGGCAAAGAGCAGGCGCAGGAAGTGGTAAATCTCGGTCACCGTGGCCACGGTGCTCTTGCCCCCGCCGCGGGCGTTGCGTTGCTCGATGCTCACCGTGGGCGGCAGGCCGGCGATGAGGTCCACGTCCGGCCGCGCCCAGGGCTCCACGAACTGCCGGGCGTAGGCGTTCATCGAGTCCAGGAACCGCCGCTGGCCCTCGGCGAAAAGCAGGTCAAAGGCGAGCGTGCTTTTGCCCGAGCCGCTCACCCCGGTGATGACGACCAGCCGCTGGCGCGGGATCGCGACCGAAAGGTTCTTCAAATTGTGCTCGCGCGCGCCCGCAACCACGATGGCCTCCGCGGCCGCCGAGGCGATGTCAAACTTCTGCCCCACGCGGTCAGCATGCCGTGGTCCGGCCCGACGTGCCAGCGGACGGTGTGGCGACGGCGGTGCAGGCTTGACAGCGCCCGGGGCGCCTCCATTTTGCCGTCGTGCGCTGGTTGCGGCGAGTCGTGGCGCTGGTGTTGCTGGCTCTGTGGATGCCGGTGACCCTGCATTGCGTCCTGGAGCGGCTGCCCGGGCTGCACTGGCTCGAGTGCTGCTGCGCCGCGGCGTCGGACGCGCAAACCCCTTCCAACTGCGAGCGGCAACCCTGCGGTTCGCTGGAGGGGGGGGCGGTGAAGATCGAACAGAAGGTGCTCTCCGCACCCCCACCCCCGCTGTCCCCACGCCTGCCTGCGCTGACGTTGACGGCGGTCCTTCTCCCCGTCCCGATGGTCGCAACCGGGCAATTCAGCCCGGCCCCGCCCGAACTGGCGCCGTGTTGGCGGTTCAATTGCCGCACCGCGTGGCCGCCGCGCGCCCCTTCCCTCGTTTCCTGATTCGTCCCGTCGCGGCCTGAACGGCGGCCGGGACTCTCTTCACGGACGCGGTGTGTCTTCATGCCGCGTTGATGTGTTCCCTTGGCGGTGAAGCTTGTTTGCGCACGTCCATGGACCGAAAAAATCGAGCACTGGTCGGGTTGCTCGTGGCGGTGAGCGCCGCGGGTGGTACCTGGAAGCCGCCCGCGCTCGCCGCGGGTGCCGCCGCGTTTGCCCCCGAGCCGGCCACCGCGGCGGGGGCGGAGACAAGCGCGCTCACCCTGGAGCGCGCAATCCGGCTGGCGTTGGCACACAATCCCGAGCTGCGTGCCGCGGCCGGGCGCATGGAGGCCGCGGCCGGGCGCGCCGTCCAGGCCGGGCTTTGGCCCAATCCGGAACTGGAGCTGGCCACCGAGGACGGACCAACCCGGGCCGGCAGCCTCGTGGCCGACGCCAAGCAAACCGTGGGCGTGGCCCAAACGCTGCCCTTTCCGGGAAAGAAACCGCTGGACCGGGCCGTGGGCCGCGCGGGCGTGCGGGTATCCGAGGCAGAGTTGGACCTGCGCCGCCGCGAACTGGTCCGGGAGGTGAAGCTGGCGTTCTTTCAAGCCCTGGCGGTTGAGCAGATGGTCGAAGTTGCGCGGGAACTGGTCCGCGTGGCCGAGGCCTCGGCGAGCGCGGCGCGCCACCGGGTCGAGGCGGGCGCGGCGGCGGACCAGGAACGGTTGCGCGCGGAGATCAGCCTCGAACAGGCGCGCGCCGAGCTGGTGGACTTCGAGCGGGAGGTGATCACCGCCCGGCAGGCGCTGGTCACGTTGCTGGGCCGACCGGACTTGAAGGACGTTCCGGTAGTTGGCGCGCTGGCGGAAACGGTTGACCCGGGCTTGCTGGATCAAGGGCCGGAGGGCCGGTTGGCCATGCACCCCGGTGTGGTGGCCGCGCGCGTGAGCCGTGAGCGGGCGGAGTTGGAACTGCGGCGCGCCCGGCTGGAGCCCTACCCGGACGTGAAGCTCGGCGTGGCGGGCGGCCGGGAAGGCGGCGCCGACGGGAGTTCGATTGTGGAATTTCGGGTGTCGCTGCCGCTGCCCATCATTGACCGCTCCCGTGGCCGGCAGCGGGAAGCCCGCGCCAACGTGGCCATCGCGGAGGCAGATTCCCGCGCCATCGAGCAACGCCTCTGGGGCCGGTGGAACGCCGCCCGCCAGCGGTTGCGCGCGGCCGCCGAACACGTGGCCGCCTCTCGCGAGCGCGTCTTGCCCAAAGCCGAGGAGGCCCTGCGCCTGGTCCAACGCGGCTTCGAGGAGGGCAAGTTCGGCCTCACGGACCTGCTTGATACACAGCGCACCGCGGCCGCGGCCCGGCTGACCCATGTGCAACGGCTGCTGGAGTTGAACTCGGCCCGGGCCGAACTCGAATCCCTGCTGGAGGCAACGCCGCCGGACGCGACTCCACTTTTCACCGACTCGAAGTGAGGACCATGAAACCGAACCCTCTGCAATGGCTTGGAACGGGCCTATTGATGGGTAGTCTGGTGCTTCTCGGTTGCTCGAAGCACCCCGCGCGCGAGTCCGCAGCCGACCGGGACTCCAGGGCGAGGACAAGCCCCAGCGCCGCGGCAACAAAGTGCGCACGGCACAACGCGCCGGAGGACCTGTGTTTTATCTGCAACCCCGCGCTGCGCGAGCCGGGCCGCCTCTGGTGCAGGGAACACGCCCGCTACGAAGACCGCTGCTGGGAATGCCATCCCGAAGCGCGCGACAAGAGCCGCCCGTTCTGCGACGTGCACGGACTCTACGAGGACGAGTGTTTCCTCTGCCAACCGGAGTTGAAGGGAAGGACTGCCTCAGTCGCGCAGGCTTCGAGCCTGCAGGTTCACGGGGCATCTGTGCCCCGCAATTCGGGGCGCAGCCCGCTCCCCGGACCAACCGACAAAATGACTGCGCCGCCCGCTCTGATCTGCCGGGAGCACGGCGTGCCGGAGGCGGAGTGTGGCATTTGCCGCCCTGACCAGGTGCGCGCCCTCCGACCGGGGCAGTCGCTCAAGGTGCGGTTGCCTGCATCGGACTCCGCGGCACTGGCCGGCGTGCAAACCGCCACGCCCCCGCCGGGCGGACTGGCCGAAGGCGTCGAATGCCTCGCCGAACTGGCTTTTGACCAAAACCGGCTCGCGCAAATTGTCGCGCCGGTCGGCGGCATCGTGCAGGAAGTGACGGCGGACCTGGGCAGCCGCGTGGCGCAGGGTCAGGTCGTGGCGAAAATCTGGTCGGCGGCCATTGCCGAGGCCGTGGCCCGGGCCGTGCTCACGCATCAGACCCTCGAGCGGGAGCGCCGATTGCGGGCCGAGCGGGTGACCTCGGAGCAGGACCTCCAGCGCGCGGAGGCCGAGCACCGTGCCGCCTGCCAGCACGCCCGCACCCTCGGATTCAGTGAGGCGGACATAGACGCTTTCGGCACGCGGCCCAACGAGCCGGTGTATTTGGAGGTTCGCGCCCCCTTTGCCGGCGAGATCATCGAGCGCACGGCGGTGCGCGGGGTGCTGATCGAGGCGGGCCGGTCGCTGTTTACGCTGGCCGATCGGTCCACGATGTGGGCCATGCTCAGCATTCCCGAAGCCGCGTTGGGGAAGGTGCACGAGGGTCAGACGGTCGAGTTGCAGTTGGACTCCCTACCGGACCGCATCTTCACCGGCCGGCTGACCTGGGTTGGTGCGGAGGTGGACGAGCGCACCCGCCTGGTGCGGGCGCGTGCCGAAGTGCCCAATCCCGACGGAACACTGCGGGCGCGCATGTTCGCCCGCGCACGGATTCTGACGCGTGCCGCGGCCGACGGGTCAGGCGCGAGCAAAGAGGGTTTCGTCGTACCCGCGTCGGCCGTTCAACGTGTGGAGGGTCAGCCGGTGGTCTTTGTGAAACGGGCAGATGATTTGTTCGAGGCACGCGTCGTGCGCTTGGGCGCGAAGGTCCAGGACCAGGTCGAGGTCGTGGCAGGTTTGAGCGCCGGGGAGGCGGTGGTCGTGGTAAACAGTTTTGCGCTGAAATCCCAACTGCTGGTCTCGCGCCTGGGCGCGGGCTGCGCGGACGAATAACCCCAAGGCGCTCTTTCCATGCTCAACCGCCCCGTCCATTTCTCCCTGAACAACCGCCTGCTCGTCGGGGTCCTGGCGGCCGTGCTGATCGTGGTGGGCGGGCGCGCGCTGTTGACCCTGCCGGTGGACGCCTTCCCGGACACCACGCCGGTGCAGGTGCAGATCAACACCGTCGCTCCGGCGTTGAATCCGGAAGAAGTCGAACAGCAGATCACGC
>CALFAV010000070.1 GCA_937946835.1 uncultured Verrucomicrobiae bacterium
CGGACGGCAGGTTCCTGGCCTACACGCAAACCGACGCCCGCGACGTCGAGCGCTGGAACATCCCCGACCCCTTTCAGCCCGGCACGCCTCCCGCTGCGCAGTTTTATCCGCGCCCGGGCCGGGCCAACGTGCGGGTCCGCCTGGGCGTAATCCCCGTCCGGGGCGGCACCACGCGCTGGGTGAACTGGGACACGGCCCGTTACCCCTACCTGGCCCGCGTGGACTGGCACGAGCGCGGAGGTCTGACCCTGGTGGTGCAGAGCCGCGACCAGCGCGAGTTGGCGCTGCTGCGGGCCGACCCGAAAACCGGCCTGACCGAGCCGTTGGTGATCGAACGCGACCCGGCCTGGGTGAACCTGGACCAACAGGTGCCGCGCTGGCTGCGGGATGGCTGCGGTTTTCTCTGGACCAGCGAACGCGCCGGCGCCTGGCAGCTCGAACTGCGTGCCCCGGACGGGGCGTTGCGTCGGGTACTGGTTCCGCCGGAGGAGGGCTACCAGGGGCTGGTTTCCGTGGACGCGGTCAACGGGCAGGTGTGGTACCGCGCCAGCCGCGACCCCCGGGAAAGCCATCTGTGGCAGGTATCGCTGGCGGGGACCGAGCGCCGGTGCCTGACCGCCGGGACACCCGGCCTGCACGACGCCGTCGTGGCCGAAAACCACGCGGTGTACGTCCACCTCGAGAGCACGCCGTCAAGTCTGCCCCGGCTGTGGGTGCGGCGCGCGGACCATTCGCCGGCCGGGGAGTTGCCCTCCGTGGCCGAAACCCCGCCGTTTTTGCCGCGCTTGGAGCTGACCGTGGCGGGGGCAACCGGCTTTTACGCGCGGCTGCTCCGGCCCCGGGATTTTGTGGCCGAGCGGAAATATCCGGTGTTGCTGCACGTGTACGGCGGCCCCACCGCCCGGATGGTCCAGGCCGGGTTGGGGCCCCGGCTCTTTCTCGATCAATGGCTGGCCGACCAGGGGTTCGTGGTGGTGGCGCTGGACGGCCGCGGCACGCCGGGGCGGGGACGCGACTGGGAGCGCGCGGTGCACAACCGATTCGGCGAAGTGCCGCTCGCCGATCAGGTGGCGGGCTTGCAGGCGTTGGGGCGTCAGTTTCCCGAGCTGGACCTTGACCGCGTCGGGGTGTTCGGCTGGTCGTTTGGGGGGTATCTGGCGGCAGCGGCAGTGTTGCGGCGGCCGGATGTTTTTCGGGCGGCGGTGGCCGGGGCGCCGGTGACCGACTGGCTCGACTACGACACCCATTACACGGAGCGGTATCTGGGGGTGCCGGCCACCGAGGCCGATCCGGTGTACCGCGCAAATTCCCTGCTGGCCGACGCCCCGCATCTGTCCCGAGCGCTGCTGCTGGTGCACGGCACGGCGGATGACAACGTGTTTTTCCGCCACACGCTGAAACTGGCCGACGCCCTGTTCCGGGCCGGGCGGGACTTCGAGTTGCTGCCCCTGGCCGGCTTCACGCACCAGGTGCCGGAGGCGGAGGCCACCGAGCGGCTCTGGAACCGGGTGGCGGAATTTTTCCGCCGGCACCTGAGGGGGCATTGAACCGGCCGAACGGCGCGGTTGCCGAGAGATGCGGCGCGGGTTGGGGGCGGCCCGGTAAAGTGGCTTTCCGGCGCGCCGTGGCCTTTCAGGCGTGCACGGTGGTCCCGGCGCCCCCCGGGTTGGCGCCGACGCCGCGGCGCACCACCGGATCGGCGAGGGGAGGGCCGCGCTGCGTCGCGTCCCGGACTCTCGGGCCGGGCGTCTTTGGGGAGCATTGGGTTTGCGGACGGCGGGGACTCTGCCCGCGGCCTGAGCGGGTGGGTGGTTCAGCGCGCGCTCGGTTGCGGCATGGCCCAAGCACTCAGGCGCTTGTTTTTTCCACCCGCTCGCGGCGAAATTTTTTGACCCGGCCGGCCCGCCCGCCTAGGCTGCCGCGCAACCAGGCACACGCTTATGAAATTCGGCATAAACACGTTTCTGTTCACCTTCCCCTTCACCCATGACAGCACCCGGTGGTTCCAGACCTTCAAAAAGTGGGGGTTTGATGCGGTGGAAATCGCCATTGACGACCCGGCGGCCATTGACCCCGCCCGCGTGCGCGCCGAGCTGGACAAGGCCGGCCTGAGCTGCTGCTCGGTCTGCGGCGCCTTCGGGCCGGACCGCGACCTGCGCGGCACCCCCGAGGCCCAGGCCAACTCCCGCGCCTACATCACCACCCTGATTGACCAGGCCGTGGTGCTGGGCGCGCCGGTCGTGGCCGGGCCGGTGTATTCGGCCGTGGGTCGCCGGAACGCCGAGGAGCCCAAGGCCAAACGCGAGCAGTGGCGCACCGTGGTCAAAAATCTCAAACCCCTGTGCAAACACGCCGCCAACCGGGGCGTGGAAATCTGCGTCGAACCGCTCAACCGCTTCGAGACCGACTTCATCAACACGGTGGACCAGGTGCTCGAACTCATCGAAGACGTGGGCAGCCCGGCGCTCAAGGTGCACCTGGACACCTTCCACATGAACATCGAGGAGAAAAACCAGGCCGCCGCCATCAAAAAGGCCGGCAAACTCCTGCGGCACTTCCACGCCTGCGGCTGCGACCGCGGCACGCCCGGCAACGACCACATCGCCTGGGACGAGATCGCCGCCGCGCTCAAAAAAGTGAAGTACGACGGCGCGGTGGTCATCGAGTCGTTCACCCAGGACGTGAAGATCATCGCCGCCGCGGCCGCCATCTGGCGCCAGATCGAGCCCAGTCGCGAGGAAATCGCCACCAAAGGGCTGAAGTTCCTGCGCAAGGTGCTGGCCTGAGATTCGTCCCCGCCGCTCCGCCTCCCACCCGCTGGCCCTTGCCCGGCGGTTTTTTTTTTTTTGGCCCCTCCCGCGGTTCTTCGGGCCGGGCGCGGGGACCGCCCGCTGGCGGCGGCGGGCAACCGGAAGAATCTTCCGGCAGGGACGAAACGGCGGCGGTGATTTGTCCGTATTGCGGGCCGGCCAACGAACTGGTGACGGACCCGGGCCAGCGCCGGGCCCGCTTCAGCACCGATTGCGAAATCTGCTGCCGGCCCTTCGAGCTGCGCGTGGTCTGGGAGCCGGGAGAAAATCCGGTCTTGGAAGTGGTCGGCTTCTGAACCACGCTCCGCGCATGGCGGCGTTCATTCTGGCAGTTTACCTCGTCCTGCTGGTGGCCGGCGGCCTGGTGGGATACCTCAAGGCCGGAAGCAAGGTGTCCCTCCTCACCGCGCTGGGTTTTGCCGTGGCCCTGGCCCTGTGTGGCTATGGCCCGGTGCCGCACGGGCCGGTGGGGGTGGCAATCCTGCTGGGGGTTTTGCTGGCCGTGTTCGGGGCCCGGTATTTGAAGACCCGCAAGTTCATGCCCGCCGGGTTGATGGTCATCGTCACCGCCCTGGCGCTCGTGCTGGAACTGGTGTTGGGCCGGAGCTGAACGGTCCGCCGTCCGGCCACCGCGGGCTGGGCCCGGGTCCCGCCCGCGCCGCCCCGCGCTTGCGCTCCCGCGGGCGCTCCCCGTACTGTCCGCGCCGACACCCAGGTTCCCCAACCGCATGAACGAGTGCCGCATCCGCCCCGCGCGGCCCGGCGACGAAGCCGGGGCCTACTACGTGTGCCTGAAGACCGGCAATTTCGGGGACGATGGCGAACCGTTTTACCGCGAGGACCCGGACGCGCTGGGGCGGATTTTCGTGGGTCCCTACCTGGCCTTCGAGCCGGAGTTCAGCTTGATCCTGGAGGACCCGCAGGGCATTTGCGGCTACGCGCTGGCCGCGCCGGATTCCCGCACCTTTTACGAGCGCTACGAGCGGGAGTGGCGCCCGCATCTGTGTGCCCGATACCCGGCGCCCACCGGTGACCCGGCCACCTGGAGCCGGGTGCAACAGGTGTACCATGCCTACCACCACCCGGATTACTTCTGCCCGGAGCCGTACGCGGAGTACCCCGCGCACCTGCACATTGACCTGCTGCCGCGGGTGCAGGGACGCGGCTACGGTCGCCGGATGATCGAGGAACTCCTGGACCGATTGCGCGCCCGGGGAGTGCCCGGGGTGCATCTGGGGGTCAGCGTGTACAACCGGCGGGCGGTGGGTTTTTACGAGCGGCTGGGGTTCCGCGAATTGGCCCGCGCCGGCACCGGCCCGGATGCCTGCATCTACATGGGCCGGCGGTTACGAGACTGAACCGGCGCTCCGCCGCACGAACTCGCTTGCTCCCATGATCGCTGTCACTGCCTGGCTGAATCGCTGGCTGGTCCCCGCTCTGACGGCGCTGAGCGAGAACACCTACCTGGCCGCCATCCGGGCGGGGATGGTGGCAGTGGTGCCGCTGACCATCATCGGCGGCCTGTTCACGGTGGTGGCGTATCTGCCGGTGGGCGGCTGGGACAGGCTCGTGGCCCCGTGGCTGAGCCTGTTGCAAATCCCCGTCACGGCCACGTTCGGGCTGCTGGCGGTGTTTGTCTGCTTTGCGCTGGGCTACGAGCTGGGGCAGCGCCTGGGGCAGGAACCGGCCGTGAGTGCGGGCCTGGCCACGCTGGTGTTTCTGCTGATCCAGGTGGACCCCGCCGAACAAAAGCTCGGCATGGACGGCCTGGGGTCGCGGGGCCTGTTCACGGCCATCGTGATCGCGGTGGTGGCGGTGCGGACGCAGAAATTTTTCGCCGAGCGCCACTGGGTGATCCGCCTGCCCGCCGATGTGCCGCGCGTGGTCCAGGACTCGTTTCTGTCGCTGGTGCCGATGGCGGCGCTGGTGCTGGGGTTTTGGGCGCTGCGGTTCCTGTTGGGGGTGGACCTGGACCGGGCCGTGCAAACCGCCTTCAAGCCCCTGGTCTTCGCCCTGAACACCCTGCCGGGCATCCTGGTGTATGCCTTCTGCGTGACCCTGCTCTGGTCGGTGGGCATCAACGGCGACAACGCCATGGACGCGCTGGTGGCGCCGGTGTTTCTCCAGTACCTGGCGGCCAACGTCGAGGCCCTGGGCGCCGGCCAACCGCTGCCCTACGTCACCGCCTACGGCTTCTTCACCGTGTTCGTGAACGTGGGCGGCACGGGCGCCACCCTCGGCCTGGCGCTGGTGTTGTGGAAGTCGCGCGAACCCGGCTACCGCCAGGTCAGCCGGCTGTCCCTGCCCACCCAGGTCTTTCAGATCAACGAGCCGATCTTTTTCGGCCTGCCCATCGTGCTCAACCCGGTCTTCATGGTGCCCTACGTGCTCAACGCCCTGTGCCTGACCGCCGCCACCTACCTGCTCATGGACTGGGGTCTGATCCGCAAACCCTTCGTCAACGTGCCCTGGACCACCCCGCCGGTCATCGGCCATTACCTGGTCACCGGCGGGGACTGGCGTGCGGCGCTTTGGGGCGCAAGCTCCATCGGCCTGGCCATGCTGGTGTACTACCCCTTCGCGCGCGCCGCCGAACGGCAGCGGTTGCGGTCCCAAACGGCACCGGCCCAGGTGCCGCCCCGCCCGGAGTGAGCGCGCCCCACTCTCCGGCGGCCGGGCGCGCCCCGCCCCGCGCAGCACCCCGCCAATCCGCTTGCCAGCCTCCGCGCGGCCGCTTACCAGAAACCCATGCAACTCCCCCTGGTGTTGACGCTCGTGGGCACGGACCGGCCGGGTTTGGTCGAGTCAGTGGCCCGGGTCGTGGCGGACCACGACGGCAACTGGCTGGAGTCGCGCCTGTGCCGGCTGGGCGGCCAGTTCGCCGGCATCGTGCGCATCCTCACCCGCACCGAGCGCCGCGCGGCGCTAACCGCCGCGCTGCACGCCCTGGCTGCCGAGGGGTTGACCGTGGAAATCTTCGAGGACGCCCCGGCCGCCCGGCCGGTGGCTTCGGGCCGGGCGGCGCAACTCGAACTGGTCGGCCAGGACCGTCCGGGCATCGTCCGCCAGGTGTCGGCGACCCTGGCCGCGCGGGGGGTGAACGTCGAGGAGCTGGCCACCGAATGCGTCAGCGCCCCCATGTCCGGCGAGACCCTGTTCCAGGCCCGGGCCAAATTGCGCCTGCCGGACAACTGCGACGTGGCCGCCCTGCGCGCCGAACTCGAGCGTCTCGCCGCTGATCTGCTCGTGGACATCGTCTTCGAGCCGATCCCCGCCCCCGGCCCCGGCGCGGAATCCGGCGCTTGACACCTGTCCACCCGCCGGCCGGTCCACGCTGCTTTTCAAACCAACCTGAACCCTGGAAAACGACTCACCGCCATGAAAACCGATCCCACCCTCCCCGCGGCGCTGCCCCGCCGCGATTTCCTCAAGCTCACCGCCGCCGGCGCCGCCGCCCTTACCGGGCCGGCCGCCACCGCGGCGGACTCTTCGGCGCCCCGCGCCGCGCGCACTCGGTCGCGCGGCCGCTACACCGGCGAGTACAGCGGCGCGCGGCTCACCCGCGTGGCCTTCCCGATGGGCGGGATGGGCGCGGGCATGATCTGTCTCGAAGGCACGGGCGCGCTGTCGCACTTTTCGCTGCGGCACCAGCCGCAGGTGTTCAACGAGCCGGTCACCTTTGCCGCGATTTGCGTCAAAGGTCCCACGCCGGAGGCGACCGTGGCCCGCGTGCTCGAAGGCCCGGTGCCGGGATGGAAGCTCTTCGGCCAGCCCGGTTCGGGCAACGGCGCGGCCGGCAGCGCCTTCGGCCTGCCGCGCTGCCGCGGGGCGAAGTTCCGGGCGCGCTTCCCCTTCGGCACGGTCACGCTCGAGGACCGCGACGTGCCGCTGGGGGTGGAGATCACCGGCTGGAGTCCGTTTGAGCCGGGCGATGCGGACCACGCCAGCCTGCCGGTGTGCGCCCTCGAGTATCGGTTCACCAACCGCACCGGGCGGCCGCTCGAGGCGGTGTTCTCGTGGTCGGCCAAAAATTTCATGGCCACGGGAGGCAATCCGCAGGGGATCAAAGCCGCGCCGGGCGGCTTCCACCTCTGGGGGGCGGCCGCCAAGGACCGGGCCTGGGAGGAGGGCGCGTTCATCGCGGCGGTGGACGACCCCGCCGTGAAGGTCAACCACGCCTGGTTTCGCGGCGGTTGGTGGGACGGCCTGACGATGGCCTGGAACGACATCGCCGCGGGCCGGTGCTTCGAGCGGCCGCCGGTCAGCGAGGGCGGGCCGGCACCGGGCGCGACGCTGTTCGTCCCCTTCACGCTCGCACCGGGCCGGTCCAAAACGATCGTGCTGCGGCTCTGCTGGTACGTGGGGGCGACCAACCTCCGCATCGGCAAGGATGCGAAGGACGCGCCGCCGGTCGAGGGGACGTACAAGCCCTGGTACGCGGGTCGGTTCCCCAACGTCGAGGCCGTGGCGGCGTACTGGCGCGAGCACTACGCGCGGCTGCGGGCCAACACGCAGCGCTTCAGCGATTGCCTCCACGACTCGACCCTGCCGCCGGAGGTCCTCGAGGCGGTGACCGCCAACCTCACCATCCTCAAATCGCCCACGGTCCTGCGGCAGGCCGACGGCCGGCTCTGGGCCTGGGAAGGGTGCAGTGACAACTCCGGTTGCTGCCACGGCACCTGCACGCACGTCTGGAACTACGCCCAGGCCCTTGCGCACCTGTTCCCCGCGCTGGAGCGCACGCTGCGCGAAACCGAGTTCGGCCCCTCGCAGGATGCGCGCGGCCACCAGACCTTCCGTTCCGCGCTGCCCATCCGGCCGGTCGAACCGGACTTCCACGCCGCGGCCGACGGCCAGTTGGGCGGCATCCTCAAGGTCTATCGCGACTGGCGCATCAGCGGCGACACCGAGTGGCTGCGCCGGCTCTGGCCGCGGGTGCGCCAGAGCCTCGATTACTGCATCGCCAGTTGGGACCCGGACCGGCAGGGCTGGTTGCGCGAGCCGCACCACAACACCTACGACATCGAGTTCTGGGGTCCGGACGGCATGTGCACCAGCTTTTACCTGGGCGCGCTCCGGGCCGCCGCGCTCATGGGCCGGGCGCTGGGCGAGGACGTGTCCGGTTACGAGGAATTGCTCGCCCGGGGCGTGCAGCGCCTGGAGACCGAGCTGTGGGACGGCGAGTATTTCATCCAGAAAATCGAGTGGAAAAACCTGCGCGCCGCCGATCCGACCAAGCTGCAGAGCATGGTCGGTGGCTACTCGCCCGAGGCGCGGGAGCTGCTCGAAAAGGAAGGCCCGAAGTACCAGTACGGCACCGGGTGCCTGTCCGACGGCGTGCTGGGGTGCTGGCTGGGGTTGGTGTGCGGGGTGGGCGAGTTTGTGGACCGCGAAAAGGTCCGCAGTCACCTGCGCGCGGTGCACCGCTACAACCTCAAGCACGACCTGACGGCACACGCGAACCCGCAACGGCCGGCATACGCCTGCGGGGCCGAGGGCGGGTTGCTGCTGTGCTCCTGGCCCAAGGGCGGAAAGCTGTCGCTGCCGTTTGTGTATTCGGACGAGGTCTGGACCGGCATCGAGTACCAGGTCGCTTCGCACCTGATCCTGCTGGGCGAGGTCGAGCGGGGACTGGAGATTGTGCGGGTCTGCCGGGCGCGCTACGACGGGCGCATCCGCAATCCCTTCAACGAGTACGAGTGCGGTCATTGGTACGCCCGCGCCATGTCCAGCTATGCCCTGCTCCAGGCGCTGAGCGGCGCGCGCTACGACGCGGTCGAGCAGGTGTTGTATCTGGCCCCGCAGCTCAAGGGCGACTTCCGCTGCTTCCTCGCCACGGCCGGCGGTTACGGCACGGTGGGCGTGCGCCGCGGCAAACCGTTCCTCGAGGTCAGGGCCGGCAGCATCCCCGTGAAGGAAATCCGCTATCAGCCGGCATAGTCGCCCGACCGCGGTGAGGCGGGGGAAATCCGGGGTGTCGAACTGGCCAGATTCCGGGCTGCCGGAGGCCCTCTTTTTGGCAGCCGGAATGGCTGCCGCGGGGCCGGAACGCAGACTTCCAACCTGCGGTGGAGCCGGGCTTCCCGTCCGGCGGCAGACGGCCTCGTAGCGCAGATTGGCAATCTGCTGTATCGCCGGCCGGCAGCCGGCTTTCCATCGAAGTGCGGTTCTACCGTTACCGGGGCGCGGCGTCGGGTCGCACGACACCGGGCAAGGTCAGTAGCGCGGCAGGTGGGGGGCGTAGGCCTCCGCCCAGGCCAGAATGCCGCCCCGAACGCTTTTCACATGGCGGAACCCGCGTTCCTTGAGCCAGGCCACGGCTTGGAGCGAGCGCACGCCCGACTTGCAGTGCAGGTAGTAGGTGCGCTCGGGGTTCAATTCATGCACCCGCGCCGGCAGCGCGGACAGCGGCAGTTTGAGGGTGCCGTCAATCTGCGCGATCGCCCACTCGGCCGGTTCGCGCACGTCCACCACGGTGATGCCCAGAGCCGGCTCGGCCAGGGCGCGGCGCATGTCTTCGATGCTGACTTCGTCGCCATCGGCGGCCGGGCCGGTCGGGGTTTCGCAGAGCGGCGCGACCTCGCGCAGTTCGCGGATGGTGGGCTGTTGGCCGCAGACCGGACAACCGGGGTCGCGCCGGAGCCGCAGTTCTTTGAAGCGCAGATGCAGCGCGTCCACCAGCAGCAGGCGTCCCCGCAGGGAAGTGCCCCGGCCCAGGAGGAATTTGAGGGTCTCAATCGCCTGGATGCAGCCGATGAGGCCGGGCACCACGCCCAAAACCCCGGCCTCGGCGCAACTGGGCGCCGCGCCGGGCGGGGGCGGCTCGGGGTACAAACACCGGTAGCAGGGGGCGCCCAGGTGGGGGGCGAAAAAACTGGCCTGGCCCTCCCAGCGAAAGACCGCCCCGTACACGTTGGGCTTTTGGAGCAACACGCAGGCGTCGTTGGCCAGGTAACGGGCGGTGAAGTTGTCCGTGCCGTCCACCACCACGTCGTAATCGCGGATCAGGTCCAGGGCGTTGGCGGCGGAGAAGCGCACCCGGTGCGTGACCACCTCCACGTCCGGGTTGATGCGGCGGAGGGTGTCGCGGGCGGATTCGACCTTGGGCCGGCCCAGGTCCGGGGTGCCGTGGAGGATTTGGCGCTGGAGGTTCGAGAGGTCCACCACATCGAAGTCCACCAACCCGAGGCGGCCCACGCCGGCCGCGGCCAGGTACAGGGCCACGGGCGAACCCAGGCCGCCGGCGCCCAGGCACAGCACGCGCGCGGCGCGCAGCTTGCGCTGGCCCTCCCCGCCCACCTCGGGCAGGATCAGGTGCCGCGCGTATCGCGAGAGTTCGGTGGTCGTCAAATCCATGAGCAACTCCGTCAACACCCCAGCCTAATGAAGTCCGCCCCCGACGCAAGACAGGGGCCGGCCAGCCGCCGAACGGGGGCCGTTCCGGGACCGCGGGAGCTGGCGGCGGCGGTGCGGTGCCTGCGGGCCGCGGGCGTGACGCCGCCCGCGCTGGCGTTGGTGTTGGGCAGCGGCTTTGGCGGGGTGAGCGCGGCGGTGGAGGCGGAGGTGATCCTGCCCTACGGGCGGATTCCCGGATTTGTCCCGCCACGGGTGCCGGGGCACGCGGGCCGCCTGGTGCTGGGGCGTCTGGGAGGAACTCCGGTCTGTTTGCTGGCCGGCCGGGCCCATTATTACGAGGGGTATGTCCCGGAGACGATCACGTTCCCCATCCGGGTACTGGCCCGCTGGGGTGTGCGGGCGGTGATGTTAACCAATGCCGCCGGGGGCATTCATCCCCGGTTGCGGCCGGGGGATTTCCTGGCCATCGGTGATCACCTCAATTTCGTCGGGGTCAATCCCCTGCGCGGTGCGGTGTGGCCGGGCGTGGAGCGGTTTGTGGACCTGTCGGCGGTGTACGACTCGACGCTGCTTGGGGCGTTGCGGGCGGCGGCCCGGGAAGCGGGCGTCCGGCTGCGCACCGGCGTGTACCTGGCGGTGAGCGGTCCCAGTTACGAAACGCCGGCCGAAATCCGGGCCTATGCGCGGCTGGGGGCGGACGCCGTGGGCATGAGCACTGTGTTCGAAGCCGTCGTGGCCCGACAGTGTGGTCTGCGGGTGGCAGGACTGAGCTGCATCACCAACCGCGCCGCGGGTCTGAGCAAGCGCCCCATCAGCCACGCCGAGGTGCTGGCCGTGGCGGCGCGAATTCAGGAACGCGCCACACGGCTGCTCACCGCTTTTGTGCGCCGGGTGGGTGAGGCTGGTTTGATCTGAAGCCCCGCACCGGACGCGGAGTGCCGGCCGACAAACCGACCAAGCGGATCGCTCCGGTCCGCCACGCCGCCCGGAGGCGCAGCCACAGGTCGCGCAGCCGGCGCGACGCGTAGCGGGCGGTGAAGCGCCGCAGGGCCAGCCGGTCCGTGCCCGGCGGGTTGACGCCCGCTTGAGTGGTCACGGCGCTCTGGTACCCGGCCTCGGCCACCAGGTCGCGGAGGCGCGGGTCGAAATCCCCGTAGGGGTAGCAGAAGTCCCGCACCGGGACGCCGAATTGGTCCTCCAGTTTCTTGCGGCTGGCGGTGATTTCTTCGCGCGCCCGGTCCGGCGGCAGGTGCGTGAGCCAGGGATGGGTGCAGGTGTGCGAGCCGATCCATTGCCCGGCGGCGAGCCAGTCGCGGATTTGCGCCGCGTCCATCAACGGCTCGGCCACGCCGCCTTCGCGGGCCTGCCACTCGCTGGTGCGACCGATCAGGTTGGCCACCAGGTACTGCACCGCGCGAAAACCGGTTTCGCGCAGGAGGGGCAGGCCCAGTTCAAACACGTTCCGGCAGCCGTCATCGAAGGTGAGCACAATCCGCGCGGGTTGGGAAAGGTCCGAATCGCGCCGGGGCAGGGGAGTGGAGTGGAATCCGGCCGCCCGCAGTTCCTCGAGTTGGCGGCGGAACAGCCCGGTGGACAGGTAAAGGCCCTTGATCCGCGCACCGCGGGGTCGGGGGCCGAGACTGTGCCAGGTGAGGATGGGCAAACCGGTTTGGAACAGTTTCCGAAACGGGGCGAGGCTGGTGTAGTACGGCGGCAGTTCCACGGTTTTTGCGGGCCATGAGCCGACCACCCGGCGCGGATGTCAAGCCCGGGCGGGTCCGGCGGAAGGTGATCCCGAGTGGGCCGCGAGCGCTCCTCGCGGCGCGAGGAGGTCCGGGTCTGCGCTGGACGCGGTGCACGGAGGGCGGAAGACTGGGGCGGATGGAGTTGTGGACGGCGTTTGTGTTGGGCCTGGCGGGCAGCGCACATTGCGCGGGCATGTGCGGGCCGCTGGCCTTGGCGCTGCCGCGCGGAGCGGGCGCGGGTTGGTGGCCGCACTTGACCGGAAGACTGGCCTACAACCTGGGCCGTGTGGGCACGTACGGGTTGTTGGGCCTGGTGTTTGGTTGGCTGGGGCGCAGTTTGGCGATGGTGGGGGTGCAACGCTGGGTGTCCATCGGGTTGGGCGCGGCGTTCTTGGTGGGGGCAGTGCTCAGCCGTGGTCCCCGGTTACCCTGGCCAAATCTCATGGCCTGGCCCGCGGTGCGGCGGTTGTTCGGCCGGTTGTTGCGCACGCCCGGGGTCGCCGCCCTGACCTTGCTGGGCGGTTTGAACGGGTTGCTACCCTGCGGGCTGGTGTATGCGGCCGGCGCCGGCGCGGCGTTGAGCGGGGGTGTCCTGGCGGGGGTGGAGTACATGGCGGTGTTCGGCCTGGGCACGGTGCCGATGATGCTGGGATTGGCGCTGGCGGGCGGGGTGTTGCAAATGCCACTGCGCGCCCGCTTGCAGAAGGCGATTCCGGTTTGTCTGGGCTTGATGGGGGTGTGGTTGATCGTGCGCGGTCTGGGGCTGGGAATTCCTTATTTGAGCCCGGATTTGCGCCAACCGTCGTGTTGTCATTGAGGCGCGCGCTTGGCGGCACTCGGACAAAATAAAAAGGCCCGGCCGCCGGAGCCGCCGGGCCGGTGGAGGACTTGAGGTACCGCTGGCCGGAGTCAGTTGGTCAGGCGTACGCGGAAGAAGCTCCGGGCGTTCGCGGGCACCACGGTGGTGAAGGAGGTGGTGCCTTCCTGGCCGGCGATGTTCTGGGCGAGCACGGTGGGCCAGGAGCCGAGGTTCTCGGTGGTGTCAATGGCGTAGGTTTTCCCCGCGGCGGACCGCCAAGTGAGGGTGATTTGCCGCGTCCGGGCATCGTAGCTGAAGGATTGGATGTCCGGCCGGGGCGCGGGCTGGCCCACGTCACCGGTGTCAATGAGGCGGAAGTTGTCGTACCAGAGTGTGTGGCCGCTTTCGCCCCAGGCGCCGTTGGCGATGAACATGATGACCGGCTTGGGGTCGGTCCAGTCCGCCCAGGTGAGTTGGTCCAGCGTGATCGAGTAAGTGCGGCGGGTGTTGAAGGCCCCGGTCTGACTCCAGGGGAAGCCATCGGCCAGGGTGTGGTAGCTGGTGTTCTGCCACGTCGCCGTCCAATCCGGTCCCTGCTCGGGATAAGTGGTTTCCCACCGCAGGGTGTAGCGGGCCAGTTCATCCCGGCTGGGACGTTCTTCAGGGGGCCGGTCCAGCTTGAGGACTTCGGCCAGTTTGGTGTTGGTGAAGGGCAGGATGAAGTCCGACCCCCAGGTGCCGGCTCCGGAATAGTTGACCTGCAGGGCATGGGTGCCGTCGCTGACGCGGATGTCGTCCGGACCGGTGGCGGTGTACTGCTCGTAGGTGGTGCGCTGGCCACCGCCCCAGCCGGTGAAGTTGGCGGCCCCGCCGATCGGGTCGTTCGGGTCCTCGAAGGATTGGAGCAGGTACACCTTGGGTTGCGCTCCCGGGGTGTAGGTGTCCACGAGTCGGATGTTGTCCACGTACAGGTCCAGGCTCGTGAAGGGGTCCTGGATGGCGTCGAAGTTTTGCGCGAAGATCAATTCCAAGGGGCCTTCCTCGGGCAGCGGGTTGATCAGATCCAGGGCGATGGACATGGTCCGCTTGCCGTTGTTCGAGTCCAACTGGTCGTAAACCCCGCCGAAACCCTGGACCTGCGAATTCATCCAGGCCGTGGTTCCGGAAGGTGGGAAGATGATGTCCCAGCGCAAAATGTAGCGGGCCAGTTCGCCGGATTGCGCAGCTTCGCGGATTTTTTGTGCCGCCTCTTCCGAGAGGGTGATTTTGAAGTCGGCGCTCCACCATTCCTGCCCGCTGAGGGTGACCTTGAGGGATTTTTCGCCGTGCGTGACGAAGGTATCGTCTGCGCCCCAGCGGGTGTACTGCTCGAGCGTTACGCCCGGCGGATCCAGGGCCGGGCGGCCGCCCCAGTTCATGAGGCTGGCCGAGTCTATGGAATCCTCAAAGGATTCGAGGATAACCGCGTTTTCGGCGGCAGTGGCGGAGAGGCAAAGCCCTGCCAATACCGAGATGGGGATGATTTGTTTCATGGCTTGAGTAACGATTTCGCTTAGGAAGAATCGGTCTAACCTACTGGCAGTCAAGGTGATTTTCTCACAAAAGACTAAACGTCATATGCCAGCGACTTGACAAGGAATGGGGAATTTGGGAGATTCTTTCAAATCTTGCGCAACTTGATAATGATTGAGCAAAAAGGCCAGCTCACCCACAACGAGGTCATCAAGGCGGCTGTGCCCACCTTGGCCGGGACCATTGCCGCCACGCTGAAGGACCCCACGGCGGACCGGTTCTCCGAGGATGACGCCCAGTTCCTCAAGTTTCACGGGATTTACCAACAGGACGACCGCGACCTCCGCAAAACCGGCAAGAAGTACATCCTGATGGTCCGGGGGCGGATTCCGGGGGGGGTGATGACCACCGCCCAGTGGCGCCAGTTTGATGAACTGGCTGACCGGTATGGTAACCACTCGCTGCGCGTTACCACCCGGCAAAGCATCCAGTTCCACGGCGTGCTCCTCTCGGGCTTGGGTCCCCTGGTCAAGGCCATCAACGAAGCCCTGCTCTCGACCCTGGCCGCGTGCGGCGACGTGAACCGCAACGTGCTGGCCCCGCCCACCCCCGCCTACACCCGCGCCCGGGAGGCGGTCTTTGCGGATTGCCTCCGGGTCGCCGAGGCGTTGAAACCGCGCACCCGGGCCTACCACGCGATCTGGATTGACGGGGTGCAGCTCGACCTGGAAGACCCCGTCAACAAGGACTTCGTGGACCCGCTTTACGGCAAGACCTACCTGCCCCGGAAATTCAAAACCGGCTTTGTCATTCCCCCGGTCAACGACCTGGACATTCTGGCCGATGACCTGGGCTTCATTGCCATTGTCGAGGACGAGCGCTTGGTCGGTTACAACCTCGCGGTCGGCGGGGGCCTGGGCCGCAGCCACGGCAACGCCGCCACCTACCCGCGCCTGGCCGACGTGATCGGGTTCCTGCCCCCCGAGAAAGTGGTGGACGTGGCGAAGGCGGTGCTCACCATCCACCGGGATTACGGCGACCGCACCGACCGGAAGCACGCGCGGCTCAAGTACGTGGTCCAGGAGCGGGGCGTGGACTGGACCCGCGCCGAGGTCGAGCGGCGGGCCGGGATTCGACTCGAACCACCGCGGCCCTTCCACTTCACCCACACCCATGACCTGTTGGGCTGGCACGAGGCGGTGGATGGAACGCGTTTCTTTGGCCTGCACGTGGAAAACGGCCGCATCCGCGACGTGCCGGAAAAGCGGATGAAATCGGCCCTGCGCGAAATTGCCGGGCGTTTTCCCCATCTGGAGTTCCGGCTGACCGGCAATCAGAACGTGATTCTGGCCAGGGTGCCGCCCGCGGACCAGGCCGCGGTGGACGCGCTGTTGCAGGACCATGGCATCAACACCCGGCGGCAAGCCACGGTCCTGCACGCCGCAGCGATGGCCTGTGTGGCCCTGCCCACCTGCGGTCTGGCCCTGGCCGAGGCCGAGCGCCACCTGCCCGGCCTGATTGATCGCCTGGAACAACTGCTGGCCGAGCTCGGACTGCCGGACCAGGAAATCATCATCCGCATGACCGGTTGCCCGAACGGGTGCGCCCGCCCCTACACAGCCGAACTGGCCTTTGTGGGTAAGGCGCCGGGGCGGTATCAGGTTTGGGTGGGCGGCAACGCCTCGGGCACGCGCCTGAACCGGGTCTGGCGGGAGACGGTCAAAGACACCGAAATCGAGGCGGAACTGCGCCCGCTTTTCGCCCGTTTCCGCGAGGAACGTCAACCCGGGGAACGGTTCGGCGATTGGGCGGCCCGGGTCTTGTGGAATGAACCGGCGAGCTGACCGCCGTCCACGAAGTCACGACCGCCCCGGTACCCCCCAGATTTCGACATGACCGCGCCAGAGCTTGCCGCTTGGAACCAACACCTGCGCACCCTCTCCGCCCCGGAAGTTATCCGCTGGGCACTGGACCGGGCCGAGGGACGGGCGGTGGTGTCCACCAATTTTCGCCCCTACGAGGCGGTGCTCCTTCACCTGGTCACCCGCGCGCAACCGGACATCCCGGTGTTGTGGGTGGACCACGGTTACAACCGCCCGGCCACCTATCGCCATGCCGAGCACCTGCGCGCACTGCTGCGCCTCAACCTGCACACCTATCTGCCGCGGCTCAGCGCGGCCCATTACGATGCCGTGTACGGGGGACCGCCCGCGCCCGCCCCGGAAAACGAGGAGCGTTTGAAGGCCTTCAGCGCGGTCATGAAACTCGAGCCGTTCCAACGCGGTATGCGCGAACTGGCCCCGCGGGTTTGGTTCACCGCCCTGCGGCGCACGCAAAATCCCCATCGCGCCGGCCTGGACATTCTTACCGAGGACCCGAACTTCGGCACCCTGAAGGTCAGTCCCCTGTTTTACTGGAGCGACGCGGACCTGGAGGTCTACCTGCGCGAACACCACCTGCCCAACGAATGGGATTACTTTGACCCCGCCAAGGCCGACGAAAAACGCGAATGCGGTCTCCACGCGGCCTGGGCGCGCGAAGCACTGCCGCTGACCGGGCCGGGCAGCGAGGGTGAAACGCGCGCGCCGGTCCCGGTCTGATTTCCCATGCTCCGGGCGGAGGTCCAATTCCCCCTCGTTGACTCCACCGCCATTGCGATTCGGAGCGTCCCGACACGTCCCTTGCCCATGCCCTCCTACCACCTGGATCACCTGCAACTGCTCGAAAGCGAGGCCATCCATGTGCTGCGCGAGGTCGCGGCCGAGTTCGAGCGCCCGTGCCTGCTGTTTTCCGGCGGCAAGGACTCGATCTGCCTGCTGCGCCTGGCCGAAAAGGCCTTCCGCCCCGCGGACCTGCCCTTCCCGCTGCTGAACGTGGACACCGGCCACCACTTCCCGGAACTGAACGAATTCCGCGACCGCCGCGCGGCCGAACTGCGGGCCCGGCTCATTGTGCGCAAGGTCGAGGACGCCATCGCCCGCGGCATTGCCGTGCCCACCCCCGGGGAGATCAGCCGCAACCGGCTCCAAATTCCCACGCTCCTGGCCGCCATCGAGGAATTTCGCTTCGACGCCTGCATCGGCGGTGCGCGGCGCGACGAGGAGAAGTCCCGGGCCAAGGAGCGGTTTTTCAGCTTCCGCGACGCCTTCGGCCAGTGGGACCCCAAGAACCAGCGCCCGGAGCTTTGGAACCTGTACAACGCCCGCGTAAACCCCGGCGAGCACATGCGCGTGTTTCCGCTCTCGAACTGGACCGAGATGGATGTCTGGGAATACATCCGGCAGGAACGGCTCGAGGTGCCGCGCATTTATTTCAGCCACCCCCGGCGGTGCGTGCGGCGCCACGGCCAGTGGTTGCCGGTCACCGACCTGCTGCCGCCCCGCCCCGGTGAGGAGGTGCGGGAGCTGGTCGTGCGGGTGCGCACCATCGGCGACATCATCAGCACCGGCATGGTTGAAAGCCGCGCCGACAGCGTGGAGGACATCATTGCCGAAATCGCCGCCGCGCGCGTGACCGAGCGGGGTTCCCGCGCGGACGACAGAACCAGCGAAGCCGCGATGGAGGACCGCAAAAAAGCGGGGTATTTCTGAGGCCGGGCGGGTCCGGGCGGTTTTGGCCTTGTCACCGCCAAGAGGCTCCGTAACGCTGCCCATCAGATGCCCAACCCATGAAAACAACCTGGTTCACCTTGGCGATCGTTGGAATGCTGGCAAACCTGCCCGTCCGCGCCAACGCCGTGCTCGAGTGGAATGCGCTCATGATGCAGGCCATCCGGGCCAGCAACACCGCCCCCACGCTCTCCACCCGCAATCTGGCCATCCTGCATCTGGCGCTCTACGATGCGGTCAACGCCCTCCACGGCGGGTATCAGCCCTATCGCCTTCAACCCACGGCGCCAGCCGGTGCCTCCGCTTTCGCGGCGGTGGCGGCCGCCGGCCGGGAGGTCATGCACGCGCTCTACCCCTCGTTCGACGCCCGCACGGAGGAGCTGTACGCCCTCCAGGCTCGGGAATTTCCGGCGGGGCCCGCCGCCGAGGACGGCATTGCTGTGGGGCGGACCGCGGCCCGGGGGCTGCTAACCGAGCGCGCAGCCGATGGCTCGAACACCGAAATCCCTTACATCCCCAGCGCGGAGCCGGGCCAGTGGCGGCGCACCCCGCCTTTTTACCGACCGCCGCTGGACCCGCATTGGCGCTACGTGAAACTGTTTGCCCTCCCGGAAGTCGAGCCATTTGTGCCGCCGCCCCCGCCCCCCTTGGACAGCGAGGAATACGCCCGCGATTTCAACCAGGTCAAAGAGCTGGGGGCTCTCAACAGCCCCATCCGCACCCCGGAGCAAAGTTTGATCGCGGTGTTTTGGTCGGATTTCAGCTACACCGCCATGCCGCCGGGGCACTGGCACGAGATCGCCGCCACGATCGCCGCCCAGGAAGGGCTTTCGCTGCGGGAAACGACCCGGTTGTTTGCCCTGTTGAGCCTGGCCCAGGCCGATGCCTCCGTGGTTTGCTGGGAGGCCAAGTATCGCTACAACTTCTGGCGCCCGGTCACCGCCATTTGGCGCGCCGACGAAGACGGCAACCCGGCAACAGACCCGGATCCGTCCTGGGACCATTACCTGGTGGCGCCCAACTTTCCCGAATACACCAGCGGCCACAGCACCTTCAGCAAGGCCAGCGCCGAGGTGCTGACCGGGTTCTTCGGCACCGATGCCCTCACCTTCACGGCGGTTTCCGATTCGGTGCCCGGCGTCACCCGCACCTACCACAGCCTGGCGGCCTGTGCGGATGAGGTGGGCATGAGCCGCATCTACGGCGGCATCCACTTCGAGTTCGCCAACCGCGAGGGCAAACGCAGCGGGGCACGCGTGGCCCGGCATGTCGTGGCCAACTACCTCCTGCCGGAAGATCGGCTGCCGCTGGTCCTCCTCGAACAAACCGGGGCCGGCGGTACCCGCCTGCGCCTGCACGGGCATCTGGGCCGCACCTGCGTGTTGGAGGTTTCCGAGGACCTTCGCGTCTGGCAGCCCCTGTCCACCAACCTCGTCGTGGCCGGGGGGTGTCGGGTGGAGGACCCGGCCCCCGGCCCGAACCGTTTTTACCGCGTCGCCGAGTACTGAGTCATGACCGCCGCTCCCCCCGTCGAACTGCTTCGCTTCAACACCTGCGGCTCGGTGGACGATGGCAAGTCCACGCTCATTGGCCGGCTTCTCTACGACTCGAAGTCGCTCATGGAAGACCAGCTCGAGGCGCTGGAGCGCTCGGCCGACCTCACCGGCGGCGGGCAGGTCAACCTGGCCAACCTCACCGACGGCCTGCGCGCCGAACGCGAGCAGGGCATCACCATTGACGTGGCCTACCGCTACTTCGCCACGCCGCGGCGGCGCTTCATCATCGCCGACACCCCCGGCCACGTGCAATACACCCGCAACATGGCCACGGGCGCCTCGACCGCGAACCTGGCCATCGTGCTGGTGGACGCGCGCAAGGGCGTGGTCGAGCAGAGCCGGCGCCACACCTTCATCGCCGCGCTGCTGGGCATCCCGCACCTGGTCGTGGCCGTGAACAAGATGGATCTGGTGGACTGGAGCGAGGCGCGATTTTTGGAAATCCGCGGTGAGTTCGAGGCGTTCCTGCCGCGGCTGGACGTGTTGCAGGACGTGAAGTTCATCCCCATCAGCGCGCTGCACGGAGACAACGTGGTCGAGCCCTCGGGCCACATGCCCTGGTACGAGGGGCCCACGCTCCTGCGGCACCTGGAAAGCGTGCACATCGCCAGCGACTACAATCTGGCCGCGCTGCGCTTCCCGGTGCAGTGGGTCAACCGGCCCGAGCGCCCCGACGACCCCGCCCTGCACGACTTCCGCGGTTACAGCGGCCAAATCGCCGGCGGGATCGTGCGCCCCGGCCAGAAGGTCCTCATCCTGCCCGCCGGCCTGCGGGCGACCGTGAGTGAAATCTGGACCTTCGACGGCCCGCTGACCGGGGCCTTCTGCCCACAGAGCGTCACCCTGCGCCTGGTCGAGCAGGTGGATTGCAGCCGGGGCGACATGATCGTGGGCCTGGAAAACCTGCCGGGCTGCGGCACGGACCTGGCGGCGCGCGTGGTTTGGATGCATCCCCGCCCGTTGACGCCCGGCCGGAGGTTCTTCCTCAAACACACCACGGTTACCTGCCGCGCGGTCGTCACGGCCCTGGAGAACCGGATCAACTTCGACACCCTCGAGCCCGAGCCGGAGCCGCCCGCTCAACTCGGCCTGAACGACATTGGTCGTATCCGCCTGCGCACCAGCCGGCCGCTGGTCTATGACAGCTACCGGGTCAATCGGCTCACCGGCTCGTTCATCCTGATCGAGGAAGGCTCCAATCACACCGTGGGCGCGGGGATGCTGGAACCGCCGCGCGAACTGTGGAAGCCGGAGTTCGAGGATTTTGCCATCTGAAAACCGCCGCATTCCCGGCGCCGCGGCCCGGAAACGGGTTCGGCGCGGGATGGCCGCGCCCCCGCCTGCACCGTTGCGCCCCGGGACGGACCGGTTTAAACCACCGGGCGTCACATGGACCGTGCCGCACCGCCCCTGGACCTGAGTCGGCTGAAAGTGCTGCCGCTGGCCGAGCGCCGCAGCCTGTCCAGCCTCGAGGAAATCCTGGTCGAGCCGGCCGGTGATCCCGCGCCCCTGCCGGATCGGATTCTGGCCCAGGTCACGGACTGTGCCCGGCGCATCCGCGCGGCCCGCCGGCGCGGCGCGGGGGTGATGCTCATTTACGGCGCGCACCTGATCAAGAACGGCGGCCAACTGTTGTTGATCCGATTCCTGGACCACGGCTGGGTGACGCACCTGGCCACCAACGGGGCCGGCACCATTCATGACTGGGAGTTCTCCTGGCTCGGCCGCTCGACCGAAAGCGTGCGCGAGAACGTGGCCACCGGCACGTTCGGCACCTGGGACGAGACCGGCCGGCACATCCACACCGCCCTGCTGCTGGGCGGGGTGCGCGGCGAGGGCTACGGCCGGGCCCTGGGCCGCTACATTTACCAGGACGGCGGCGTGGTGCCGGACCCCGCCGAGCTGGAGGCGGCCATTCGAAAGCATCCGGACGACCCCCTCACGGCCGCGCGGGCGGACCTGTTGAGCGCGCTCCGGCACCACCCCCTGCCGCCCGGTCCCCTGTTGGTCAATCACCGCTGGCGCAACGCCTCGCCCCTGGCCAACGCCTTCCGGCACGGCGTGCCCCTGACCGTGCACCCCGGCATCGGCTACGACATCATCACCAACCATCCGCTCTTCAACGGCGCGGTCCTCGGCCGCGCGGCCGGGTGGGACTTCTGCCAGTTTGCCGGCTCGGTGGACACGCTGGACGGCGGGGTGGTGATGAACATCGGCTCGGCCATCATGGGCCCGCAGGTGTTCGAGAAGGCGCTCAGTTGCGTGAACAACCTGCGCCTCCAGACCGGCCGCCCCGTGGTGCACGACCACCACCTGTATGTGGTGGACCTTCAGGACGGCGGGGGTTGGGACTGGAGCCGGGGCGAGCCGCCGCGGGACAACCCGGCCTACTACCTGCGCTTTTGCAAGAGCTTTGCCCGCATGGGCGGCACCCTCCACTACGTTCAGTGCGACAACGTGGCTTTCCTCCACCACCTCTACCGGGCCTTGTGCCGGGACGAGCCCTGACCCCCGCCATGAAGCGCGACCGTTTCCAAACCCTCACCGCCCGCTACCCGGCTCTGCGCCTCGCCGTGGTGGGCGACTTCTGCCTGGACCGGTATCTGGAGATTGACCCGGCGCGCGCCGAGACCTCGCTCGAAACCGGCCTGCCGGTGTACAACGTGGTCAACGTCCGCAGCCAGCCGGGCGCCGCCGGCACCATCCTCAACAACCTGGTTGCGCTGGGCGTGGGCGCGATCTATCCGGTGGGCTTCTGCGGCGAGGACGGCGAGGGGTACGAACTGCAGCGGGCCTTGCGCGCACAACCGGGCGTGCGGCTCGACCACTTCCGGCCCACGCCGCTGCGCCGCACCTTCACCTACTGCAAGCCGCTGGTGCTCGAGCCCGGCCGCCCGCCGCGCGAACTGAATCGCCTGGACTCGAAAAACTGGTCGCCCACCCCGCCCGAGGTCGAAGAACGCCTCGGCGCCGCCGTGCGCGCGCTCGTCCCCGAAGTGGATGCGCTCATCGTGCTGGACCAGGTGGACCTGGCCGACACCGGGGTGGTGACGCGCCGGGTTTTGGCAACCCTCGGCGAGGTCGCCCGCGCGTGGCCGAACCGGCTGATCATCGCCGACAGCCGCCGCGGCCTGCGCGATTTCCCGCCCGTGACCTTCAAGATGAACGGGCGCGAGCTGGGCGCGCTCACCGGCACCGGTCCCTTGCGGGAAGTCGCGGCCGTGCAGGCGCACGCCCGCGCCCTGGCGGCGCGCAACGGCAAACCGGTGTTTGTCACCCTGGCCGAGCAGGGCATCGTGGGCGCCAGCCCCGAGGGCCGGGTCGAGCACGTGCCCGCCCTCCCGGTGCGGGGCGAGATTGACATCGTGGGGGCCGGGGACGCGGTGACCGCCAACCTGACCTGCGCACTGGCCGCGGGCGCCGACCTGCGCGAGGCCCTGGAACTGGCCATGGCCGCTGCCTCGCACGTGATTCACCAATTGGGCACCACCGGCACCGCCGCGGTGGCCGACCTGGCCGCGCGGTTGGGTTTGGCCGGTGAGGCCGCGGCATGGGCACCGCCGCCGGCTTAACGCACCGCCGGGTCCGCCGGACCGGGGGCGGCCTTCAGCGCGGCCAACTCCTTCTCCAACTGCGCCAACCGGCGGGCCATCTCCGGCAGGCGCTCCATGAGCACGAAAAGCCGTTTCATCTGCGGGGCCGGGCGCGCGGGCGAGCCCAGCCAGACCCCGCCGGGGGGAATGTGATGCGTCACCCCGGACTGCGCGGCGATCACCGCGCGGTCGCCGATCCGCAGATGGCCCACAATCCCGGCCTGACCGGCCACGGTGACGTAGTCGCCCAGGCGCGTGCTGCCCGCGATGCCCGACTGCGACACGAGCAGGCAGTGCTGGCCGATGACCACGTTGTGGGCGATCTGCACCAGATTGTCCACCTTGGTGCCCCGCCCGATCACCGTGGCCCCGAGCGCTCCGCGGTCCACGGTGACGTTGGCGCCCAGTTCCACGTCGTCCTCGATGACCACGTGTCCCACCTGCGGCACCTTGCGGTGCACCCCGCCGTCGAGCACGTAGCCGAAGCCGTCCGAGCCGACCACCACCCCGGCGTGCAACCGCACCCGCCGGCCCACCCGGGTGCCGGCGTAAAGGGTCACCCCGGGAAACAACCGCGTCTCCTCACCCAGCGTGCAATCATCCCCCACGTGGTCTCCGGCCATGAGCACCACCCGCGGCCCGACCTGGACCCGCTCGCCCACCACGCACAGCGGGCCGATGTGGGCGGTGGGGTCCACCCGCGCGCTGGCCGCCACGACGGCGGTGGGATGAATGCCGGGCGCGAAGTCCGGTTCGGGATAAAACCACGGCAGCACACGCGCGAAGGCCAAGCGGGCGTTGGGCACGCGGATCAGGGTCTTGCGGGAGGTCGCGTCCGTTGCCACCAGAATGGCGGCGGCGGCGCCGGCTTCGGCCCGCGACAGGTGCTGCGGGGTTTCCGCCCAGGTCAGGTCCCCGGGCCCGGCGGAGTCGGCCGGGGCGAAGCCGGTCAGGGTCACGGTCGGGTCGCCCACGACCCGACCCTGGAGGCGCTCAGCCAGTTCGGCGGCAGTGAAGGCGGGCATGGGCGTGGACCGGGCGCAGGGTTAAAGGCCGCGTTCCGCGATCACGCGGTTGGCCGCGTCGAGCACGATCACCCGCGGTTCCCACTCCCGGGCGTCCACTTCCTCGACCAGGGCAAAGCTCATGATGGTCAGCACGTCGCCGGGCTGACCGCGGCGGGCCACGGCGCCGTTGAGGATGATGTCGCCGCGGCCGCGCGGCCCCGGGATGGCGTAGGTTTCAAAGCGGGCGCCGTTGCTCATGTTGCCGCACAGGATGCGTTCGTAGGGCCGCAGGCCGGCCCGTTCCAGCAGGGCTTCGTCAATGGTCAGGCTGCCTTCGTAGTTGACGTTGGCCGCGGTGACCCGCGCCCGGTGAATTTTCGACTTGAGCAGTTGAATCAGCATAACCGGCGGGCAGGGAGCCGCGCCGTGTGGTCAAATTCGCAAGCCCGCCCGATCAAGTCAATCACCCGGCCGACCGGGGTTGCCGGGGGAAATCCGAGCCCGGAAACTGCCACGATGGCCGGCCCTGGTGGTTTGAAATCCGAAGCCCGAAGGCCGGGGCGAAAGAAATCCAAAACATCAATGCCCGGACGGGCCAAAGGCCGGGCCGCGGCACCGCGCGGCGCGACGCTCACGGTGAGGCTTTTGCAGATGCCTCGGCACCCCGGAGCGGAACCGCCCGTATGGTGGGCGGGTGTCAACCCGGGTTTCCGCGCCGGGTCTTCGGCTCACGGCCGGGTTGGCGCGCCCACGGAATCCGCTTTTGCCGGGGCCGGCCCGGTCTCGGTCGGGTTGGGCGAGGGGCGTTGCAGACCGCGCAGTTGGGCGCGCACCAGGCGAGTGGTCAACTCCAACTCGAAGGGGGAGAGGCCCGCGGCCCGCGGGTCCACATCGAAGGCGACCAGCCAGCGGTCTTCGGCCGGCTGGTAACCCAGACTGCGGCACAGACGGAATTCGAGATCGGGCATGTGGCCGGCGCCGTAAAACACCGCCACGGAATCGGGCGGCGGGCGGCGGGCCAGAGCGGCGCGGGCGTCGCGCACCACGGCTTCGTTGCGTTCCTCGATCAGGATGCGCATCAGGCGTTGGAGGCCGGGGGGCAGGCCTTCGATTTGAGTCAGGTCGTTCGGCAATTGGCCCAGCACCTCGATCATGGCGACTTTGGTGGCGGCCTGCAGCCGGGGGCTGGCGGCCAGGACCGAGACCCCCAGCCGGGCCAGCCCGCCGAAAATTCCCTCCCCGCTCATCGCCTGGACCAGGGCGCCGAACTCGACCGCTCCGGCCGGAGGTCCGCCGGCGGCGGGGGGTTCCTCTGCGGGACCGGACGGGGCGTTGGTGGGGGAGGCGAACAGGCGGGCCAGGTCGGCGTAGCTCAGGTCGCTGTTGCGGAAGTGCGGGCGGTCGTAACGGATGGCGTCGAGCTGGAAGGTCAGTCCCAGGGCGCGGGCCAGGTCGGCCTGGAGCGAGTAACCTTCCCGGACCGCGGGCGGAGCCTCGTTCTGCCGTATCGCCTCGTAAAGGACCAGCGGGCGGGCGTCCAGGAAGCGCTGGATTTGGGCGTAGTAGTTGCTGGTGCCGAGGTGCGTGACCGCGACCAGCCAGAGGGCCGGACCCCGCCCGCGGATCGGCTCCAGCCGCCGCAGGGCCACCTCCAGGGCCACCGTGCCGTTGGTGCTGCGCACGGTGCGCAGGTAGGGATGAATCGCGTGGAGGTCAGCCGGTTGATCGGCGGCACGCAGCGCCATTCCCCCACCGCACAAAAAGGCGGTGGTAACCGTCAGACCAAAGGCCCTCAAACACTTCATGGCTCTGGTTAAGATGCCAATCGGTTTCACCTGACGCCAGCACCGGGTGGGGGGATCCCCGGCGCGCTTCCCGCGCTCAGTTTTCCGGGTCTTTGGGCATCAGGAACCACAGGAGCAGGTACACGAGGATTCCGGGGAACGCCACGCTGAGGATCGAGACCAGCACATAGACCAGCCGGACCCGGAACGGGGACCAACCCAGGTACCGTGCCAGCCCGCCGCACACGCCGGCAATCACGCGGTTTTTCGTGGAGCGGGTGAGTTTCACGGCAGCAGACCGGTGGCCTTGCCGTTCCCGGCCGGAGTTCAGGTCGAATGCGGCGGGAGGCTGGCGGCGGCCTGCGCCCGGGGTCGCCCCACGATAAAGTAGATCAGCGCCCCGATCAGGTTCACGAAGACGATGACGATGACCCAAACGATGCGCTCGGAGTCGTTGAGGCCGCGGTTTTGAATGGCATGGATCAGCATCCACAGCCAGAAGGCAAACAGCGCCAGCGACACCGGCAACAACAGCAGCATCAGGGCGAGTTCGGCGATGCCAAGAAAGGCCAGGAGGGTGGTCATGGTTTCAGTTGGGTTGAGGTCGGCCAGCGGCCGCGACGCGCCCCCCGCACCCGGTGCAGGGCAAGCGCGGCTCGGGCGGCGCGACTGGGCTGCAATGTCTTGTCTGACATGGAAACCCGGATTTGCCGGCCACAACATGACACCGCCGCCGCTCGGACGGAAGCGCGAATTCGGGGGGCGCGGGTGGACAGTTTCTTCGTGCGCGTGCGCAGACGCGGAGCCAAGGGGCGCGCGGGCGTCGGCGTTGGGCGCGCCTGCTCAAGCCCCGAGCACGCTTCGGCATTCGGACCGACGACGTCGGCGATCCGGGCAGAAGTTGGGATGGCGCCCCCGCCCGCAAGATCAACGCCCCGGCGCTTGCCCGAGCACCGGCCCCGGCGGTAGCCTCCGTGCGCTTTATGCGCGTCAAAGACTACACCTTCGAAAACGAGCCGGTGCTGATGGATTTTCATTTCTTCCAGGGTTGCACGTTTCGGCGCTGCCGGCTGGTTTACTGCGGCTATTCGCCCCTCCAGTTCGAGGGCTGCCGATTCGATGATTGCCGCTGGGAGTTCTCCGGGCCGGCCATGACCACGTTGCACGTGTTGTCCTCGCTCAACCACCGGGGCGGCGACATGGGCAGATTGATCGTCAAGCAGGCCCTGGCCCTCATTCAAAATCCCCCGCCTGCGGGCGGTGCGACTTCGTCCCCGGGACCGACCTCCTCCCCGCCGCCACCGCCGTCCCACTCGCCGGGGGGCGAGACATTTGCGCCACCGCCGCCGCCCACGCCACCAGCGGCCGGGGCTTGAGGTGTTGACCGGGCGTTTTTGCGGCGCCCGCTGGGCGGGTCGGTTGGGGACCGGCGTGTCCCCAGTTTTGGGGACTGGTAGGAAGGGCGGGGCGGGGTAGGTTCGCCTCGTTGTTGGGATGCAAAAGCGCAGTGAACCGTGTGTGTAGCAGGGCGTGGGCTGCGGCGCCGCATCAGCTTTGTTCTCGGAACGGGCCGGATCAAAAGTCCGGCCCGCTTCGTTTTCGAGGGAAGATTTTGGGGTGCACCCCGGCCGGTAAGCAAAGCGCTCAGAGCTTGAGCAGTTCCTCGGCGATTTGCACCGCGTTGAGCGCCGCACCCTTGAGGAGCTGGTCGCCCGAGACCCAGAAGCACAGGCCGTTGTCCAGAGCGCAGTCCCGGCGGAGGCGCCCCACCGCACAATTGTCCTTGCCAGCCTGGGAAAGCGGCAGCGGGTATTCGCAGCGGGCCGGGTCGTCAATGACGTCCAAACCCGGGGCTTGCCGCAGCACTTCCAGGGCGGCTTCGACACTCACGGGGCGCTCGAACTCGGCGCTCACCGCCACCGAGTGGGCCCGGTACACCGGCACCCGCACACACGTCACGCTGGCCCGGAAGGTCGGATGGTGCATGATCTTGCGGCCCTCGTTTTCCATCTTCATCTCTTCCCGGGTGTAGCCGTTGGGCAGGAAGGTGTCCACGTGCGGCAACACGTTGAAGGCGATCTGGTGCGGGTACACCTCGCGGGTTACCGGCTCGCCGTTGACGATCTGCCGGACCTGGCGTTCCAGTTCGGCGATGGCCCTGGCGCCCGTGCCCGAAACGGCCTGGTAACTGGACGCAAAGATGCGCTTGCAGCCAAAAGCGACGTGGAGCGGGTACAGGGCCATGAGCGTGATGGCCGTGGTACAGTTGGGGTTGGCAATAATGCCGCGGTGCTGGCGCAGGTCTGCGGCGTTGATTTCCGGCACCACCAGTGGCACCTCCGGGTCCATGCGAAAAGCGCTGGAATTGTCCACGACCACACAACCCTCGCGCGCGGCCAGGGGCGCGAATTGCTTCGAGATGCTTCCCCCGGCACTGAACAGCGCCAGGTCCACCCCCTTGAACGAATCCCGGGTCAACTCTTGGACGGGCACTTCGAGTCCCCGAAAGGGCAGGGTTTTCCCCGCCGAACGGGCCGAGGCCAGCAGGGTCAACCGATCCACCGGGAAACGGCGTCGTTCCAAGGTCTTGATCATCTCGAGGCCGACCGCACCGGTCGCCCCCACCACCGCTACATGTGGATTTGGATTCATTCCGTGGGCGATGAGGCTCCCATGATCCTGCCAGGGTGTCAATTCAGCTTCTAACCTGGCAATCAAGTATAATCCAACTTGAAACCTTCCTCGGGTGCCATCCCGCCTGATTTATGCCGAAGACCCGGCCAAGGTGACCGCCGCCCGGGCCGTAGAGTCCTCTGGCCCTCGGGGGCCACTCGGTTGGCATTGGGAGCGGGGCGTGCGGTCCCGGCGTATGTTCGCACTGTGCGCTCAAACGACCGGGATGAAAGTGACCCGCCCGCTTGGCAGTATGCCCTGAGGGTGCTAAACAACCGCTGACGTGCATGTTGGGATTCGGCACCAAGACAAAGGTGGACAGCGAGGGCCGGCGTTTGCCGGGGCCTTTTGGTCGGTTTTACCTGCGCGAGTTGATCAACAGCGGAGGCATGGCCGACCTGTGGCTGGCCACGGACGAACACCACATGGCCTGCGCCATCCGCTGCCTGCGCGGGGCGGCGCGGTTTGACTTTACCGCCCGGCGTCGGTTTCAACGCGGCTGCGAGGTGCTGGCGGCCGTCCACGACCACGAGTACATCATCGGCTACATCGAACATGGCAAGATCGAGGGCACTTGGTACGTGGCGCTCGAGTACGTCGAGGGGGCCAACCTCAAGGTGCTCATGGGTCTCAACGACCCGCAGCTCGAAGAGTTTGCCGGCAACGTGCTCATTGATTCCGCTCAGGCCCTGGAACACGTCCACGACCGCGGGTACATGCATCTGGACTTCAAACCGGAAAACATCATGGTCACTCGCAATGGCCGCGTGCGGTTGGTGGACTTTGATCTGGCCCGGCCCCGGCCGGAATTTCCGGAGCGACTGACCGACAATCCCGGCACGCCGGCTTACATGGCCCCCGAGCAACTCCAGCGCGAGCCGGTGGACCATCGGGCGGACATCTTTGCCTTTGGCGTGACCGCCTACGAGCTGCTCACCTTCCGCAAGCCCTTTCCCGGCGACAGCCCCGCCGAAATTCTGGCCCGACAATTGGACCGGAGCCTGGATTTTGTACCGCCGCGCGCGATCAATGAGGCCATTCCCCCGGCTCTGGAACGGGTCGTTTTGAAGTGCCTGGAGGCCGACCCCAACCGCCGTTATCCCTTCATGAGCGTGGTGGTGCGCGATCTGCAGGCCGTTTTGTACGTCTAGGTCGCCCGCGGCCCCGGGCCTTTTTTCCCCGAGTCTTTTTCCCACCCGGTGGGAGCCCGCAGCGGACGGCAAGCCCCTCCTCAGCGTCCCTCGACTCGGAAGAACTGCTGGTCCGGATCGGTCGGGAAACTCGCCCAAGGGGCGGCGCGCAATTCGCCCCAGGGTGTCCAGCGATCGGGCTTCAGTTCCCACGCCTGCCAGACCCGGAACGGCCCGCGGCCGCCCAGCCAGTTTAACAGCACCTGATCCCCCTCCAGCCGGACAAACAGCCGCGGGGCGGCGCGGAGCGCCTGCGGCACGACCAGCGCCAGCGCGTGTTCGGCTTGGGCGACCGGCAGGCAAAAGTACGCCGCGCTGTTCGGGACCACGTCGCGGAACCTTTCGGCTCCATGCCCCCAAGCCACCAGTTGCCCGTCCCCGGTCCAGGCCAGGCTGAAATTCGCCCCGGCGGCAATGGCGACCACGTTGCTCAATCCCTGCGGGGACTGTGCCTGACCCCATTCGTTGTCGCCCCAGGCCACGACCCGGCCTGAAGCCGTCAAAGCCAGGCTGTGGTAACCGCCCGCGGCAATGGCAATGACCTGCTCCAGGTCCGGCGGCGGCGTGGCCTGACCGCGGTCGTTCAAGCCCCAGGCCACCACCCGACCCTCGGCAGTCAGGGCCAGGTTGTGATAGAAACCGGCGGCCAGCGCCACCGCGTTGCTCACGGCGGGCGTCCGGTCACCTTGACCAAAGGAGTTCCAGCCCCAGCCGGTCACCCGGCCGTCGGCCGTCAGGGCCAAATTGTGCCCCCAGCCGGCCGCTACCGCCACCACACGCCGCAGCGGGGGCGTGAGCGCCACCTGGCCGTAGCCGTTGTCGCCCCACACCCGCACCCGGCCGTCGCGGGTCAGCGCCACGCTGTGATAGCCGCCGGCGGCGATGGCCACGGCCGCGCCCAGGTCCGACGGCACGCTGGCTTGGCCGCGGCGATTGTCTCCCCAGGCCAGCACCCGGCCTTCGGCGGTCAGGGCCAGACTGTGCTCGGCTCCGGCGGCCAGCGCCACGGCATTGCCTGTTCCCGGCGGTACCGCGTCCTGGGTTGGTCCGACCGGCCCCAGTTCGAAGACCGGGCTGACGCGGACGCGCATCGTGCCTCTGACCGTGCCGTAACGGTTGCTGACCAGCAGGCTCAGGGGGTACTCGCCCGGGGTGTCGGCCAGCCCGGTAATCATTCCGGTCTCGGGGTCAACCCGCCAATCCGGCGGCAAGCCTTCGACCTGCACGAGGTCCACCTGGCCATGAAGGGGCAGTGGGTAAGTGACCTGCCGGCCCAACCCCGCCACCAAGGGGGGGAGTTCGTCGGCGACGGCGGGCGGGGCGGGGTTCACATACAACCGCAGCGTGGTTTCCCCGGTTCCGCGGCTGTTGTTGGCGCGCAGCGTCACCAGGAAGGTGCCCACTTCGAGGGGACGGCCGGTGAGGAGGCCGGTGGTCGGGTCCAGGGAGAGGCCTTGCGGCAAACCCACCGCCGCGTAGTGATCCGGGCCATTGGCGGCCAAGACCCGAGTCCGAATCGGATAACCGTAGTAGGTCACTTGGAAGCGGGGCGACAGCACCTTCGGCGGAGCGTGCCCGGGCGGCCGATCCAACAACGCCAAGCTGTAATTTCCGGCGGCTGCGATGGCCAGGACCCGCGTCAGCTTGGACATTCCGGAAATCTGACCCTCCAGATCGCGCCCCCAACCCACCACCCGACCCTCCGCCGTCAGGGCCAGCGAGTGTGCCGCCCCCGCCGCGATGGCCACTACATTGCTCAGTCCGGGTGGAACATTGGTTTGGCCCTCGCGGTTGTCGCCCCAGGCCACCACCCGGCCATCGGCAGTGAGCGCCAAACTGTGGGAACCACCGGCGGCGACGGCAGCCACGTTGCTCAGCCCCGGAGGAACGTGGGTCTGGAGATACCAGTTTTGCCCCCAGGCCACCACCTTCCCCAAGCGCGTCAGGGCCAGGTTGTGTTGATCCCCCGCCGCGACGGCCACCACGTCGTTGCTGGTCGGGACCGTACTTTGGCCATACCAATTGTTGCCCCAGGCGTGCACCGATCCTCGTCCCGACAGGGCCAGGCTGTGCCCCCAACCCGCGGCAATGGCCGCCACTTCTTCCAACCCGGCCGGTATCCGGGTTTTGCCGAAGATGTCCTCGCCCCAGCCCAGGATTTTGCCTTCATCGGTGAGGGCCAGGCCGTGTCGCCAACCGGCCGAGACCGCCGCGATGTTCGTGAAAGAGGTGGGATAGTTGAGACGATTGTCCCTGTTGTTCCCCCACCCGGTGATCCGGCCCGCACCGGTGATGGCCAGGCCATAGTCCGGACCGGCCGCGATGGCCACGACATTGCTCAGGCCGACCGGTGGCCGGCACTGGCCGTAATGGTTCTCGCCCCAGCCCAGAACCTGGTGCACGGTGACAGTTACCCAGCGGCGGCTGTCGCCGTATGCGTTCTCAGCGGTCAGGAGAACTTGAAACTCTCCCGGCTGAATGGGAGCACCGACAATGGCCCGGGCGTTCGCATCAAACGTCAGGCCGGGCGGCAGGTCGGCCGCCTCGATTCGGGTGGGGGAATTCACGGTTGGCGGCTCGAACCGCACCTCCTGTCCCAGACCCCACACCAGTTCCGGTCCGAGCACGATCCCGGGCAGTGGGGCGTTGATGTGCAGACGCAATCGGCTCTCGCCCACGCCCAGGGCGTTGGTGGCGCGGAGGCTGACCTCGTAGGTGCCGGGTTGGAGCGGTTCCCCGGAAATCACGCCCGTGGCCGGGTCCAGGGTCAGGCCGGGCGGCAGGCTTTCGGCGGCATAATGCTCGGCCCCGTTGGCGACCCGGATGGGCGCGAAGAACGGACGCCCGGCCGTGCCCACCGCGACTTTCGGCCCCAGCACCTGCGGTGGTGCGGTCCCGGCCGGCAGGCCCAGCGCCACAACGCTCACGTCATACCGCGCGGCCACGGCGATGGCGTTGTCCACGCCGGCAAAATCGGTCTGGCCGGCGGTACTCGGGCCCCAGCCGATCACCCGTCCATCGGCCGTGAGGGCCAGACTGTGATGCCCGGCGGCGATGGCCAGCACCGGGGGCAGATTCTCCGGAAACGCCAGTCGGCCCTCCTCGTTGACGCCCCAACCCTGGACCTGGTGGTTGCGGGTCAGTAACAAGTCATGGATGGCTCCGGCGGCCAACGCCACCACATCTTCGGCGGGCAAGGTATCGGGGAGCCACACGAAGCCCCGATTGGGCAGGTGGTATCTGCCCCATGCCCGGACCTTTCCACTGGGGGTGAGAGCCAGGTTGTGGATATCGCCCGCGGCGATGGCCACGATGTTGCTCAAGCCCGGCGGGACATTGGTCTGGCCAAAGGTGTTGTCCCCCCAAGCCACCACCTGGCCTTCCCGGGTCAGGGCCAGACTGTGCGCCCAGGCGCCGGAAACGGCCACGAATGGTCTCAGCACGTTCGGGACGTTGCATTGCCCCACGTTGTTGGCGCCCCAGGCCACCACCCGGCCTTCCCAGGTCACCGCCAGACTGTGGAAAGCTCCGGCGGCAATGGCGACCACGTTGCTCAAGCCATTGGGCACGTCGGTCTGGCCATAAGTGTTGTCTCCCCAGGCCACCACCCGCCCCTCAGCCGTCAGGGCCAGCGCGTGGTTCACCCCCACTGACACGTCCACCACGTCGGTCAGTTCGGGCGGAACGCGGGTGACCGGATGGCCCTCCGGCGCCCGGACGAGGATCGGACTGACCCGCACGGTCAGGGTGCGGGTGAGCACCTCGAAGCGGTTGCTAGCCGTGAGGTGTACGGTGAAATCGCCCGGTTGGATGGGTCGCCCCTGAATGACGCCGGTCTCGGCGTCAAACGCCAGTCCGGGCGGCAGTCCTTCAACCGTAAGCCGCGCCGGGCCATTGACCAGGGGGATGGGGTATTTCACCTCCGTGAACCGGCCCACGAGAAGCACGTCGGGCAAATCGAGGTACAGTGGGTGCCGCTGAATGTACAGGCGTAGAACAAGCTCATGATTCCCGGCCTGATTCTCCGCCCGCAGGGTGACGAGAAACTCTCCCGCATCGGTCGGGATACCGGAGATCACGCCCGTGGCCGGGTCCAGCGTCAGCCCTTCCGGCAATCCCCGGGCTTCCAGCCGCTGGATCCCGTTGGCCACGGTCACACGGGTGTGGAACGGCCACCCCATGAATCCCCCCGCCACCCGCGGACCCAGAATCCGGGGCGGGAAGTACCCATCCGGCACATGTACCAACGCCAGGCTGAAGGCGTCGCTGTCCCAATCCCCCACAGAACCCCCAGCCGCAATCGCCAGGGCGCGGTCCGGCCCGGAGCCGAGGGGAATGGCAATTTCCCCGCGCCAATTTCGCCCCCAACCCACGACGTGGCCTTCGGCGGTGAGTGCCAGGCTGTGTGCAGGACCGGCCGCAATGGCCACCACGTTGCTCAAGCCCTCAGGGACCGAGGCTTGACCGTGGGTGTTGTCTCCCCAGGCCGCCACCGTTCCCCCCGCGGTCAGGGCCAGGGCGTGCTCGGCCCCGGCGGCGACGGCCACCACGTTGCTCAGCCAGGCCGGGACATTGGTCTGCCCCCTGTCAGACCGGCCCCAAGCCACGACCCGCCCCTCGGTGGTTTGGGCCAGGCTGAAGTGATCGCCCGCGGCAATGGCCACGAAATTGCTCCGCCCGGCGGGTACCTGGAGCTGGCCGTGTTCATCGCTGCCCCAGGCGAAAACCCGGCCCTCCCCGGTCAATGCCAGGCTGTGCAATCCCCCCGCGGCCACGGCGATCACGTTGCTCAGGCCGGGTGGAACATTGAGTTGGCCCCGGTTGTTAACTCCCCAGCCCACCACGCGGCCCTCAACGGTCAATCCCAGACCGTGCACCCTGCCGGCGGCAATGGCCACGAGGTTGCTCAGTCCGGGCGGAACCTCGGCCCGGCGATCCCAGTTGTATCCCCAACTTCCCACCAGGCCCTCGCTGGTCAGCGCCAAGCCGAAACCGCCCCGGCCGGCCGCGATGGCGACCACGGTGCTAATCCAGGAGGGCGGATCGAGCTGGCCGTAGCGGTTATCCCCCCAACCAATGATCGCCGTGTTCCCCCAGGATCCCCACAGGCCCGAAGGCACGATTTGAAGCCGCATCGTGATCTCGTGAGTGCCGCGACTGTTGGCCGCCCGCAGGGTGACCTCGTGAATGCCACGCCGTTCGGGGACGCCGGTAATCACCCGGCGCGCCGCCTCAAAGGTCAGCCCCGCCGGCAGTCCCTCCGCCTCGAGCCGGTCGGCTCCGTTGGCCACCTCGAGGTGCACTTGCAGGGGTTGTCCCGCCACCCCCGTGACCAGTCGCGGCGCCAGGATCCATGGCGGCGCCATGCCGCGGGGGTAGCCGGTCAGGACCACGTTGAAATCCTCCCCGGCGGCGAGGGCCAATCCATTCCGCAATTCCCCCGGAATCCGGGTTTGGCCCACGTGGGAGCGTCCCCAGCCCACCATCCGGCCCTCGGCCGTCAAGGCCAGGGCGTGGAAGTGGCCCGCCGCGATGGCCACGGCGTTGGTCAGGCCGGTCGGGATGTCCCGTTGTCCGACTCGATTATCGCCCCAGCCCACCACCCGACCCTCAGCGGTCAGGGCCAGACTGAAGTAGTAGCCCGCACTCACGGCAACCACGTTGCTCAACCCGGCCGGAACGTTCACCTGACCATACAAATTATTGCCCCAGGCCAGCACGCGGCCCTCCCGGGTCACCGCCAGGCTGTGATTGCTGCCGGCGGCGATGGCCACAAAACGATTGTTCCCTGCCGGCACGTTGCATTGCCCGTACCCGTTGGCGCCCCAGGCCACCACCCGGCCGTCGTGGGTCAAAGCCAGGCTGTGAAACATACCGGCCGCCACGGCCACCACCCGGGTCGTCCCCAACGGGGGCACGTTGGTTTGCCCATAGGCGTTGTTCCCCCAGGCCACGACCCGGCCCTCGGCGGTCAGGGCCAGGTTGTGGCCCGCCCCCGCCGCAATGGCCACCACGTTGGTCAGGTCCGGCGGCACGTTGGTCTGGCCGTAGAGATTGTTGCCCCAGGCCACCACCCGGCCCTCCCTGGTGAGCGCCAGGGCATGTGCCCGGCCGGCGGCCACAGCGATCACGTTGGTCAAACCCGGTGGCACGGTGGTTTGCCCGTAGCTGTTTTCCCCCCATGCCACCAAGGGCACCAAATGCACCAGCGCGTCGTCGCTGACCACTTCGCCCGCCGGGTTGCGGATCCGAACCCGGTAACGGCCCATCTGGGCGCTGTCGCTCAGGGTCCAGCGCCACTCGGGTTGGGTGGCACCGGGCACCGGTTCGTAGAGGAGGGTCTCCTCGGCCAGCTTGAACCACTGATAACTCAGCGGTTCCTCCCCTTCGGCCACCACGCGCAGCACCACCTCCGAGCCGGCAGGGGCGTATTGATCCTGGGGCTGTTCGAGGATTCGTGGCAGGGGCTGGGATCGGGCCACCCCGAGGGCGATCGCCAACCCGAGTCCCAGCACTCCGGGCCGGTGGAAAAGTCGGGTTTTCATGGCGAATTGGGTTGGAGGAAAATTAGCAGATTCCGTGCCGGGAACGGAGCAAGCCCGGCGTCGGCTTGCGCGCCAGCCCGGGGGCAAACCCACCCGAGCCGGGTCAGGTGCGGTTTGTCCCCGCGGCCGGCGGGGCGGGACCGGAGGCGAGGCTTTTTCATGCGCAGCCTCCCGAATCAAATTCGCGCCCAGACAAGCAAACTCGGCTCGAAAAGGCCAGCGCGAAAGGTCACCGTCCGCCGCCTCCGGGCCGGCACCGGGGCAATGCAGGGCAGGGGATTGCGCCGACCCGGGGGCCGGTTCAAATCCCCGACTGCGGGTTTCGCCAGGCGTTCCCGTCCGCCGCGAGCAGGGCGTCGGCCGCGGGCGGCCCCCAGCTCCCCGCCGGGTAAAACTCCGCTTCCGTCAAGGGTTGATCCGCCCAATCGGCGCGGATGGCATCCACAAACGCCCACGCCACCTCCACCTCATCCCGGCGGATGAACAGTGTGGGGTCGCCCTCGAGGACATCGAGCAGGAGTCGCTCGTAGGCCTCGGGGGTGTAGGCGCCGAATTCGGTGTCGTAGCGGAAATGCATCCGCACCGGGCGCAGGGTCAGTTCGGCGCCGGGCACCTTGCCGTTGATGTGCAGGCTGATGCCCTCGTTGGGTTGGAGTCGCAGGGTGAGCGAATTGGCATCCAGCCGCGGTCCGCATCGGGCGGCGAAGAGCACGTGGGGCGGGCGCCGAAACTGCAGCCGGACCTCGCTGGCGCTCAGCGGCAGTTGCTTGCCGGTGCGCAGGTAGAACGGCACCCCCGCCCAGCGCCAGTTGTCCACCCACAGCCGCAGTGCCACGAAGGTTTCCACGTTCGAGTCCGGGGCCACCCCCGGCTCGGCGCGGTAGGCGCGCTGGGGGGCGCCGGCATTCTCCCCGGCCGTGTATTGGCCCCGCACCACCCGGCGCCGGACCTCCTCCGGAGGAATTGGCCGCAGCGCGCGCAGCAGTTTCACCTTCTCATCCCGGATGGCCTCGGCCTCGAGCGAACCGGGTGGTTCCATCGCCACCAGCGCCAGCACCTGGAGCAGGTGGTTTTGGACCATGTCGCGCAGGGCGCCGGCCTCCTCGTAGTAGGCTCCGCGCGTGCCCACCCCCGCCTGCTCGCTCACGGTGATCTGGACGTGATCCACCGCCTGGCGGTTCCAGAGCGGCTCGAAGATCGCGTTGGCGAAGCGGAACACGAACAGGTTCTGGACCGTCTCCTTGCCCAGGTAGTGGTCAATGCGAAAAAGCTGCCGCTCCTCTGTGTGGCGCGTGAGCGCCGCGTTCAGTTCCCGGGCCGAGGCCAGGTCGTGGCCGAAGGGCTTTTCCACCACCACCCGTTGCCAGAACGGCGACTCCTCGTCGCGGCGCAGCAGGCCGGCCGCGTGCAGGCCGGCCGCGATGCTCGCGAAGCGGCTGGGCGAGGTGGCCAGGTAAAACAGCCGGTTGCGCCGCAGCGGTTCGGACCCGAGCCCCGCCAGGTGCTCCGCCAGCCGCCGGTGCGTGGCCGGGTTGGTCCCGTCACCCGCGAGGTAATGGAGCCGGGTCGCGAACGCCTCCCAGCGGGCGCGGTCCACCGGTTGAGTGCGCGAAAAACGCTGCAGGGCCGCGAACAGTTCCTCGCGCCAGGCCGCGTCGCTTTTCTCCCGGCGTGCCACCCCCACCACGTGGAACGGCTCGGGGAGTGCCCCCGCCAGGTACAGGTGGTACAGCGCCGGGACCAGCTTGCGTGCGGTGAGGTCACCGCTGGCGCCGAAGATGATCAGCGTGCAGGGGCTGAGGTGACGCGGCCCGGTGTCCAGCCGGCAGACCAACGACTCGTCCAGTTGAGCCAGCTCATCCATGAGCGGCAGGGTGGGATCGCCCGGCCCGCCCCGCAAGCCGGCGGCGGGGAATTTTTTTCGGCTGGGTTGTGCCGGCGACCCGCGGCAAGCTGCGGCCGTGACCGCACCTGCTACCCTGCAAGTCTCCTGCGTCCAGCTCCACTGGGCGCGCTCCCTCGCGTACAACCTCGACCGCACCCGGCACTACATCCGCCAGGCCGCCGCGGCGGGCAGCCGCGTGGTGCTCTTCCCGGAGACCAGCCTCACCGGCTACTACTTCCCCGACGTGGTGCGGCTCGAGCCGCGGGACATCCAGGCCGCCCTGGACCACACCTGCCGGGCCGCTGCCGAGGCGGGCCTGTGGGTCATCGCCGGCTCGCTGCGCCCAACCGCCGACCGCTACCTGAACCTCGCCCACGTCATCTCCCCGCGCGGCGAAATCGTTCACGAATACGCCAAGATCCACCTGGCCGGGCGCGACGAGCAACGTTACTGCCGCGGCGGTGACAAGCTCTCCCTCTTCGAGATTGACGGCATCCGCTGCACGCTGGCCATCTGCCGCGACGGCCGACACCCGGAGGTGTACCGCCTGCCGGCCATGCTCGGCGCGCAAATCCTCTTTCACCCCTCGTGCAGCTCGGACGAACTCGAGGCCGTGGTCTGGAAACGCACCTCCGGCCGCGCCCAACTGCCCGCCGGCCCCACCACCCGCATCTTCCATTGCGTGGCCAACACCGTCGGCCAGTCCCCCGACGGCCGCCAAAGCTCCAGCGGCCAGTCCTTCATCCGCAACCCCGACGGCCTGCCCCTGGCCGAGGCCGGCTGGTACCAGGAAGAAATGATCACCGCCGTGCTCGAGCTGGCCCGGGCCGACCGCAAATATGCCCTGGACAGCCTCAACGACCCGCCGTTCCTGAAGCCGTACTGGGAGCCCATGCTCCGGGCCGTGGCGGAGCGGGCCGACCGCAAACCCGAGTAGGCCCCGCGCTGGGCGGCCCCCGCCCCGCGATTATACTGCCGCCATGCAACCGCGCGTCCTGTGCCTGCTGTTTCCCGGCTTCGAGGAAATCGAAACGCTCGCTCCCGTGGACCTGCTCCGCCGCGCCGGTGCCGACGTGGTGTTGGCCTCGGTGACCGGCGAGAAACTCGTCACCGGCCGCAGCCAGGTGACCGTGCAGGCCGATGCCGCGCTCGCCGACGTGGCCGGGCAATCCTTTGACCTGCTGGTGGTGCCCGGCGGCCCCGGCGTAAAGGCCCTCCGCGCCCAGGGCCGCGCCACGGAGCTGGTCCGGCAGTTTGCCCGGGCGGGCCGGCCCGTGGCCGCGATTTGTGCGGCCCCCACCGTGCTGGCCGACGCGGGCCTGTTGGCCGGGCGACGCTACACCGCGCATTTCTCCGTGCATGACGAATTACCCGGCGCGCTGGCGGGCGAGCGGGTGGTCGAGGACGGCCCCGTGATCACTTCGCGCGGAGCGGGTACGGCCCTCGAGTTCGGCCTGGCGCTGGTCCGGCGGCTGTGGGGTGAGGCCCGGGCCCGTGACGTGGCCGCCGCCATCATGTACTAACCCCGCCCGCGACGCGGCCCGCCCTCATGTCCCCCGGCACGCACTACCTGGTCACCGGCGGCGCCGGTTTCATCGGCTCACACCTGGTCGAGCGGCTCCTGGCCGAGGGGTGCCGGGTGACGGTGATTGACGATTTCTCGACCGGCTCCCCCGCCAACCTGGCAACGGTGCGGAACGACCCGCGCCTGCGGGTGGTGGAAGCCCGCGTCTCGGCCTGCCCCGACCTGGAGCAACTGACGGCCGGGGCGGAGGCGGTCGTGCACCTGGCGGCCGCCGTGGGGGTGGAACTGGTGGTGCGCTCGCCCATCCGCACCATCCGCACCAACCTTGACGAAACCGAGGCCATTCTCGAGGCCGCCGCCGGGTGCGCCGTGCCGGTGCTGCTGGCCTCGACCTCCGAGGTGTACGGTAAGAGCCAGCGCGAGGAATTCCGCGAGGACGACGACCTGCTCATCGGCCCGCCACACCTGGGCCGGTGGAGTTACGCCTGCTCGAAGTTGATGGACGAGTTCCTCGCCCTGGCCTACGCGCGCGAACGCGGCCTGCCGGTGATCGTGGCCCGCCTCTTCAACACGGTGGGGCCGCGGCAGACCGGCCGCTATGGCATGGTCCTGCCGCGGTTCATCGAGGCGGCCCGCGCCGGCCGGCCGCTGCCGGTGTACGGCGACGGCGAGCAGACCCGCTGCTTCTGCTACGTGGCGGACACGGTGGAGGCGCTCTGGCGGCTGCTGCGCTGCCCGGCCGCGCGCGGCGAGGTGGTCAACGTCGGCGGCACCGAGGAGGTCAGCATCCTCGAACTGGCCCGCCGGGTCATCGCCGTGCTCGGGTCCGCCTCGCCGATCGAGCGGGTGCCGTACGAGACGGCCTACGCCCCCGGATTCGAGGACATGCGGCGGCGGCGACCCGCGTTGGTGAAGCTGGAGCGCTTGACCGGTTTCCGGCCGGCCACGCCGCTGGACGAGATCATCCGGCGCACTGCCGGACTGGAAGTCCCCGCCGGGACTTCGCCGGCCGCCGAGTCCCGGGCACCGGACCGCCGCTGACCCGCATCCGTCGGGGACCGCGGGGGGGGCGGGTTTCAACCCGGTTGAGACCGTCGCCGCCACAGCTCGAAGTGGTAGAGCGCGGCCACGACCAGCGCGTGGCGGATGTGACCGCCCGCCACCAGCTCCGGCACCCGGGCCACCGGCACCAGGCGCGTGGCCAGGTCTTCGCCGTGGTCAAAGTCCCGCTCGTGCCGGGGCACGCACCGTTCGATGAGGACCACGTGGCAGGTGTTGCTCATGATGGCCGGGTTGGGTCGGACCGTGCTGATGACCCGGGCATTTTCGCCCGCGTAACCGGTCTCCTCGCGCAGCTCGCGCACGGCGGTCGCTTCCGGCGAAGGGTCGGCGGCATCCATAACCCCGCCCGGCACCTCCAGTTCCACCGCCTCGGTGCCATGGCGGAATTGCTCGACCAGGATGAGCTGCTGGTCCGGGGTGAGGGCCACAATCTGCACCCAGCCGGGCGTGTCCAGCACGTAGAAGTCATGTTCGCGGCCCGTGCGGGGCGAACGCCGGACTATCCGGCGCACGCGGAACACGCGGTAGTCGGCCAGCCACTCGGTCGCCAGGGTGGGCCAGGGGGCAACCACGCGCCCAGCCTTGCCGGCCGTGCCGACTTTGGCAATGCCGGGATGGCGGTGGTTCAGGGGCGGGCACCGCCAATTTTTGCGGACCGGGCGGCCGGCGCCGGCGTCGCGGTCCCCGGGCAGGCCCGGCGTTGAGAGCCGCGGTCCCGCGGCGGCGCGCGGTTGAAACGCTCGACGCGCCGGCCGCGGGCTTTTAGCCTGCCGCCATGATGGACCCGCGCTATCCCAAGCTGGCCCGCCTGCTGGTGGAGTACTCGACCGCGCTGCGTCGGGGCGACCGCGTGCTGCTGGACCTGATCGAGGTGCCCGACGAATTCGGCGTTGCCCTCATCCGCGCGGTGCGTGCGGCCGGGGCCGTGCCGGTGGTCGAGGTGCGGCGCACCCGGATCACGCGCGAGCTTCTGCGCGACACCGATGCCCGCCACGCCGCGCTGCTGCGCGACCTGGAGTTGCACCGGATGAAAAAGATGCAGGCCTACATCGCCCTGCGGGGGGCGTACAACGCCAATGAAGGCGCGGACGTGCCGGCGGACCGCCTGGCGTTGTTCAACCGCACCCTGCGCCCGGTGCTGGACCGCCGGATCAACCACACCCGCTGGGTGGTGCTGCGCTGGCCCACCCCCTCGATGGCCCAGGCCGCGGGCATGAGCACCGAGGCGTTCGAGGACTTTTTCTTCCGCGTTTGCACCCTGGATTACCGGAAGATGGCCCGGGCGATGACGCCCCTGGTGCGCCGGATGCGGCGCGCCGACCGCGTGCGGATCACGGGGCCGGACACCGACCTGAGCTTCAGCATCAAGGGCATCGGGGCGGTTCCGTGCTGCGGGCGGCGCAATCTGCCCGACGGCGAGGTGTTCACCTGCCCCACGCTCCGCTCCGCCACCGGGGTGATTCAGTTCAACACCCCCAGCCTGTACGCGGGCACCCGCTTCGAGCACGTGCGGCTGGAGTTGCGCGAGGGCCGCATCGTGAAGGCCACCGGCAACCCCGAGCAACGGCTCCACCAGATTTTGGACACCGACCCGGGTGCGCGGTACATCGGCGAGTTTTCCCTGGGGCTGAACCCGCACATCCGCGAGCCGATGTGCGACACGCTCTTCGACGAAAAAATCGCCGGCTCGCTGCACTTCACGCCCGGCCAGGCCTACGCCGAATGCGGCAACGGCAACCGGTCGGCCGTGCACTGGGACCTGGTGCTGATCCAGCGGCCCGAGTACGGCGGGGGGGAGGTGTGGTTCGACGACGAGCTGATCCGGCGCGACGGCCGGTTCGTGCCGGCGGACCTGCAAGGGCTGAATCCCGAGCGGCTGCGCTGAGGGCGCCGCGGAATTGCGCTTGAAATGACCGGGACGGTGCGGCGGAATGCCCCGGCATCGGTGCTTCATGACGCTCGGCGACATTCTCACACCCGACTCGATCGTCGCGGATCTCCAGGCGACCAATCGCTGGGAGGCCATTGACGAGTTGATCCGTTGTTTGGTGGCGGCCGGGCGCATCAAGCCCGAACACCTGGAGGCCGTGCGCGCGGTGGTGCAGCGGCGCGAGCGCTCGATGAGCACCGGCATCGGCTACGGCATCGGCATTCCCCACGCCTCGACCGATCTCATTCAGGAGGTGGTCGGGGCGTTCGGCCGCTCGAAGACCGGCATTGATTTCGAGGCCCTGGACAACCAGCGCGTGACCCTGGTGGTGCTCTTCCTGGTGCCCCTGGGCCAGTTCCAAAAGCACCTCCACACCCTGGCGGACATCGCCCGGCTGCTGCACCAGCGCGACCTGCGCCAGGCCCTCGAAGAGGCGCCGGACGCCGCGGCCATTTACGACATCCTCCGCAAGAGCACCCCCGTCCGGTGAATCGCGCGCGGTCCGGGCCGGTAGTTCCCGCATGTTGCATCGTCTCCTTGAATCCCGTTTGCAGGCGGCGGTCGCCGCCGTGTTGCCGGATGCCGACCCCGCGCTGGTGCGGGTGCGTCCCTGTCCGGAACCGAGGTTTGGGGACTACCAGTCCAACGCCCTCATGAGCCTGGCGAAGGCGCGCGGCCAAAATCCCCGCACCCTGGCCGCGGCAGTGGTGGGCAAACTGGACGTGCACGACCTCTCCCACCTGGTGGAAGTGGCCGGGCCGGGCTTTCTGAATTTCCACCTGCGGCCGGAGGCGCTGGCTGCCGCCCTGCAGGCCGCGGCGCGCGGCGAGCACCTGTTCTTCCGCCCCGCCTCCGTCCCGCGCACGGTGGTGGTGGACTTCAGCTCGCCCAACGTGGCCAAGCCGATGCACGTGGGCCACATCCGCTCGACCATCCTGGGCGACTGCCTGGCCCGGGTGCTGCGGCTGCTGGGGCACCGCGTCATCACCGACAACCACCTCGGGGACTGGGGCACGCAGTTCGGCAAGCTGATCGTGGGCTGGAAGCGCCACCGCGACGACGCCGCCCTGGCCCGGGACCCGGTGGGGGAAATGGAGCGCCTGTACCGGCTGGTCAACCAGGCGTGTGAGCGCGATCCCGCCGTGCTGGAGGCGGCCCGCCAGGAGTTGGTGAAGCTTCAACAGGGCGACCCCGAGAACCGCGCCATCTGGCAGCGGATGCTGGAGTTGTCCCGGGAGCAGTTCGATGCCATTTACCGGCGGCTGGGCGTGCGCTTTGATCACACCCTGGGCGAGAGCTTTTACAACCCCCGGCTGCGCGCCGTGGTGGAGGAACTGGTGGCCCGGGGCATTGCGCGCGAGAGCGACGGCGCCCAGGTGGTGTTTTTCGAGGAGGACCCCGAGTTGAAGGCCCACCCGGCCATCATTCAAAAAAGCGACGGCGCGGCCAACTACGCCACCACCGACCTGGCCACGCTGGCCCACCGGCTCGAGACCTGGCACCCGGACGAGATCATCTACGTGACCGACGCCCGGCAACAACTCCACTTCAAGCAGATCTTCGCCATCTTCCGCCGCTGGCATCCCGAGGCACGGATCGTCCTGGCCCATGTCTGGTTCGGCTCGATCCTCGGCCCCGACGGCAAACCCTTCAAGACGCGCGCCGGGGACACGATCAAGCTGGCCGACCTGCTCGACGAGGCCGAGGAACGGGCCTTTCGCCTGGTGACCGAGAAAAATCCCGCGCTCCCCGAGGCCGAGCGCCGGGCCATTGCCCGGCAGGTGGGCCTGGGCGCGGTCAAGTACCAGGACCTGCTGCCCAACCGCCAGAGCGATTACGTCTTTGACTGGGACAAAATGCTGGCCCTCAGCGGCAACACCGCGCCCTACCTCCAGTACGCCCACACCCGCATCCGGAGCATCTTTCGCAAGCTGGCCGAGACCGGCGAGTCGTGGGACCTGCGCGCCGCCGCCCCGTTGCTGCAGCCCGCGGACCCGGCCGAGCGCACGCTGGCGCGGCACCTCCTGTACTTCGGCCACACGCTCGAGGCCGTGGCCACCGAGTACCGGCCCAACTACCTGTGCAACTACCTCTACGAACTGGCCGGCCACTTCAGTGATTTCTACGAGGCCTGCCCCGTGCTCCGGGAAACCGGCGCCACCCGCACGCGCCGGCTGGCCCTGTGCGAACTGACCGCCCGCGTGTTGCAGACCGGCCTGCACGCGCTGGGCATCGAGACCCCGGAACGGATGTAACGCAAATCCCGCTGGAGTCGCCGCCCCGGGCCGGGTAGGGTCCGCGCCGTGCCGAAACGATCCTGGCTCACCTCCCTGTTGCTGGCGCTGGTGTTGATCAGCGCGGCCGCCAATTTGCTGGTCTTCTTCCGCTACCTGCAGGTGCTCAACACCGCCCAGCGGCTGCAACTCCAGGCCCAGCGCCTGCAGTTCCTCGCCGGTCTGGCCGGCCGCAACGTCGTGGTGATGCGCAACCTCGCCGCCGAGACGATGGAGTTCGGCCGCAAGGCTCCCGCGGTGGCCGGGGTCCTCCAGCTTCACACCAACCTGCTCCGCCGCCTCGAACTCAACCCGGCCGTGTCGCCCCGCTGAACCCCGGGTCCCCTGACGCCATGGAAAACACCTCCCCCCCACCGCCCGCGAACGTGCCCGTGCCAGGTCCCCCGTCCACGCCCGGCGCGTCCGGCTGGGAACGCGAAATCCGCACCCAGGGCTACCTGATTCGGGTGCTGATGGTGGTGGTGACCCTCGTACTGGTGACCACCACCTTGAGCCTTTTTCACCAGATCCGCTGGCTGGTGGCGCAGGCCAATCAACTGAACGTGACCATCCAGGAGCTGGCCCGGGGGGTGGGGGACTACGAAACCAACGTGGCGCCCCAGTTGAACCGGCTTTACCAGGACCTGCAGCGTCTGGCCCAGGCCAACACCGAGTACGCCCGCCTGTTCGCGAAATACCAGGTCACCAATCTCGCTGCCGGCCGCACCAACCCCGCCCCCGTCGCCGGGTCGCCGGCGCCTTAGGGACCGGTGGGGGCAGCGCGCGAGCCCCCACGAAGCCGGGCCGATCAGGCACGACCCCCTGCGACGCTCACGGCCCGGCCGCGCTTAACCATCCGTTGGCCCGCAGCCAGTCCGCGCACCGCTCGGGCCAGTCATGCACCGGCCGGCCCCGCCGCAGCAGGCCAAAGCCGTGGCCGCCCTCCTGGTACACGTGCACCTCGGCCGGCACGCCGGCCCGCTTGAGTGCCAGGAAAAACTCGAGGCTGTTTTCCGGTCCCAACCGGTCATCGGCGGCGTGGACCAGAAAGACCGGTCCGGGCTTTTGCTCTTCGCGGATCGCCGGTTGCTTTCGCTGTCGCTCGGCCGCCGCCAGGTAGGCCGGGTAGATCAGGATGCCGAAGTCCGGTCGGCAGGAGGGTTCGTTGGTGCCCGCTTGAGGATAACCGCCGGCCCGGCGGTCTCCCTCGCACAACAGCCAGGCCGCCAGGTGTCCGCCGGCCGAAAACCCCAGCACGCCGATGCGCTGCGGGTCGTCTCCCCGCTCCCGGGCATGGGCGCGCAGCCAGGAGAGCGCGCGCTGGGCGTCAAGCAGCGGACGGACATGAGCCGGTTCCTCCGGCGGGGCCGGCACGCGGTACTTGAGCACGGCGGCCGTGACGCCCAGGGAGTTGAGCCATGCGGCCACCAGGCTGCCCTCATGTTTCATGGCCAGGATGTAGTAGCCCCCGCCCGGACAAATGAGCACGGTGGTGCCGGTGCGTCGGCCCGGCGGCGCCGGGTAAAGAATCAACGTGGGTCGGGAAACGTTCCCCAGCCGGGTGATGTCCGGGTCCTGACCCGGCTCGGGGGGCAGGTAGCCCTCGGGTTTTTCAAGGGCCACGGCCAGCGGCGGGTCCCCGGGCCACAGGGGGAACTCCTCCGCGCCGAAGGCGTGCCGGTGGAGAAGGAGCAACAAGGGGGCAAGAAGGTGCAGACGGTAACGACGGCGCATGGCCGCAGGGTATCGCCCCCGGGACGTTTGCAAAGCCCCGAGCCGGACGGGACCTCGAAACGCGGCCCGGACGGCGCCCGGGCGCACCGCCGCCCGAGGTTGCGGTTATTGGGACGCCGCGGAGGCTTCCGGCAGGGCCTCCAGTTCGGGCAGAGCGCTCTCCAGCCACTGGACCTGGACCGGGAACAGCTCGGCCGTGCCGATCCGTTGCAGCTCGGTCAGCGCCGCCCGCGCCTCGGCCTTGCGGCCCTGCCGCAGGCGCAGTTCGAAGACGGCCAGGTAATACTGGGCCTGATGCGCCGGGCTGGGCAGCTCGGCGGGCGCGATTTGCGCCAGCAGGGTGTCCGCCTCGTCGAACCGCCGGTTCATGGTCAGGGCGATGACGTGATTGAGCTTGATGGCCGGGCTGTTGGTGAAGACCTGAAGCAGGCGGAAGGTCTGGACCACGGCCTTTTCCACGTTGGTCCGCAACAGCAGCAGGGCCGCGGCGTAATCGTTCATGGCCACGGGGTTGTCGGGCGCCAGTTGGTAGAGGGCCTGGGCCGCCTGATACATTTCGCCGGCGTCCCGCAGTTGTCCGGCCGCCTGCATTCGCAGGGCCAGGTAGCCGGGGGTGTTGGTAATGGTGGTGGTCAGGCGCGGGCTGTTGAGCACGGTCATGGCGTGCCTGGCCGCCCCCAGCCGAATGAGGTTTTCGGCCACGCGCATCGCCAGGCGGATGTCGTTGAACCCCGCGCGGGCCGCGGCCTCAAAGGAGCGGTCGGCGTCGTCGCGATAGCCCTCGTGCCACTGGGCCACGCCCTCGAGGAAGGCGCTGAAGCCGCCCAGGGCGTTCATGATGGTCGGGTAGAGCCGGAGGCGGTAGGCCAGTTGGCGCAGGTCTTCCCACCGACGGAGCCGGATCAGCAGGTCGGTGCGGACCAGCGCCCCCTCCTGCAACCAGGGCGGGTCGTTGAGGTAACGCACGCACAACTGGTCGGCCTCCTCGAACAACTCCAGCAGGGCGTAGGTGGCGACCAGGCGCATCACCTCCGCATCGGTGCGCGGGACCGGGTTGGCGGCGCGGACCAGCTCGACGGCCTCCTTGCGGCGACCACTGATCGCCAGCAGGCGCCAGTAGGCGGTGCGGTTGGCCAGCGTGGCGTGGCCGGTGTCTTCCAGGTGTTTGAGCGTCGCCTCGCACGCGGCCACATCCCGGCGCTGAAGGTAGGCGGTCATGAGCAGTTCGTAGGCGAGCGCTTCCAACCGCGGCAGCTCCGCCATCTCGCGCAGGCGTGCCTCCGCCCGGGCGCGGTTCTCCTCCGGTCCCCAACCGGCCAGCCATGCCAGGCTGACCATGCGCAGCTCTTCCTGGGCGCGGGTGAGACGGGCATCGGCGGGCAACGGCTCCAGCGCGGCCTGGAGGGTGCGTTCCAGCTCGGGGTCCGTGCGCACCAGGTGTTGGAAGGCGAGGGTGTTGCCGCTGCGGAAATAGGCCACGGCGCGCAACCGGGTTAATTCGGGGGAGGTCAGATTGGTGACCACGGTCAGCAACTGGGCGGTGCGCTCGTGCAGCTCGCAGGTGTTCCAGACCGAGGCAATGAGTTCGAGGTCCGAGACGAGGTTGGTTTCGCTCAGGCGCAACAACCAGCCGCCAAAGGCCAGGGCCAGGCTGGCCGATTCGGTGGGTTCCGCCGTGCGCGGGAGCACCTTCAGCGCCTCGCGCAGCCCGTCGGGATCGGACGGGTTGTTCGCCAGGGCCGCGCGCCAGGCGGATTTGGCAGCCTCGAAGTCGCCCCGCTCCGCCGCCGCGCGGGCGTTGCGTTTGAGCGACCAGGCCTGAACGCGATCCAGCAGGCTGATCCGTTCCACCGGGGTGACCCCCGGGGGGCTGACGCGCCAGAGCTTGAGCACGGTGAGCGGCACACCCACGGCCAGCAGCACGAACAGCAACACCACCAACCGAAAGGCGGGGCTTTCGGCCATCAGCCGCATCAGGGGCCAGCGGGACTTCCGGCGCACCCCCTCGTCTCGCGTTCGGGAGGAGCGTCGGCTGCTGCGATTCAGATGATCCCCGTCGCTCATAAAACGTACCCGCTTCGGTTCGGTTGGGCTCTCTCCGGCCCGGTCACGAGTTTCTTGGGGCGGGAAGCCGTTCCCCTCCCGACCTCACGCCGGCGGATGGGCACCGCACCCCGCCGGTCGCTGCACTTCGTGACCACGGCTTCGATTTTCGGCGGGATACTGTTGAAATCACGGTCACAGTGTCAAAAAGCAAATGCCATCCCGAACATGGCCGGGGCAGAATGCCCGCCGCGGCGGGCGGCTCACCCGGCCGGCTCCACGTCCAGTTGCAGCACCGCGTAGCCGTCAATCTCGAAGTGCTCGACGGTCACTTCCACCTCTCCAGCCGCCGGATGCTCGAAGAAGCCCTCGTCTCGCGTCGGCCCATGCCAGGTCCAATTCTCAATGACAGGGCGGCCGTTGACCTGCACGCGCACCCCGTCATCGCTCAGCGTGCGGAAGCGCCAGCGGCCGGCCGGCAGGGTCAGCCGGGTGCGGGCGATCATGCCGAAGTGATCGCCGCCCGGGCCGTGCTGCGCGACCGCCTCCCCCAGACCAAGGTCCCTCGGCCCGCCCCAGCCGTAGTTGAAATCCAGCGCACCGACCCGGACATGGACCGCTGCCGAACCGTCCGCCAGCCGATGCCAGCCGGCCGGGTCCTGACGCGGGTCTGGCCCGGTTTTCCATGAGAAAAACACCACCTCCCAGGTCGTGGCGAGGAGCGTGCCGCGCAGCACCTGCTGGAAGTTGTCCCCGAACAACGCCACCTCGAAGGGGCGCACGCCCGGGGCGGCCCGCAATCGGAGGATTTCCGACCTGTCGGTCGGCCCCGGCGCCCGGGTCAGTTCCAGCCCGTCCCGCTCGCCCCGCAATTCCGCGCGCAGCGCCCGCACGCCGAAGACCTCCCACGCCCGCTCGCCCGCGGCGGTGCCCACGGCGCGGACCAGCGGGCTCTCGTGGTCCCAGGGGCCCCACTCGTCCATCACGATTTTGTCCCGGCCGCGCAGGTGTGGTCGCGCGCCCACGGGCCGGGTTTGGCCAAGGGCTTTCACCCGGGGGAGGTGATAGCGGGGCATGGCGCCTTCCAGGCGCGGCTCGGTGCCGGCCTTGACCGCAAATTCCACCGCGTTGGTCAGCTCCAGCCGGACCGTGTTGGCGGCATAAACGTTGTCGCGGACGTTGTTCGTGCCGTCGTCGCGAAGCTGAAGCACGATCAGCTTTTCCCCGGGCCGCAGGTTGGTGAACGGGTGCCCGGCGTCCACGATGAACGTATTGCCGGCGATGACGTTGCCGGTTACGCCACGGTAGTTGCCGGCCACGCCCGGCGAGCGGAGCAGGGCCGCGTCGTTGTCCCACCACAGGTGCACGGCGCATTTGTTGTTCCGAAAGGTGTTGGCGAGAATCCGGTTCCCGGCCGCGTGTTCCATGTTGATGCCCCCGCGTTCCAGGCCGTAGGCCATGCCGCCGTTGCCCTCGATGAGGTTCTCCGCGATCAACGTGTCCGAGGAATAGCCGCCCCAGATGCCGCAAATCGCGTTTTCGACCAGCCGATTGCGGGCGAACACATTGCCCTCACTGAAGGTCAGCTCGATGCCGTGGGCCGGGGCGTAGGAAAAATCGTTTCCGATCAGCACGTTGCGATTGCAGCCCCGCGCGCTGAAGTCGCGCGCCACCGCCGGCGGCACGCGGATCCACTCGTCCACATCCGGCCGGCCGGTCTCGCGCCGCAGCCGCTCGCGCTCGGCCTCCAGCCAGAGTTCGCCCAGCGCCTCGCGCCCGGCGAAGCCGAAAAACCCGTCGCCGCCATGCGTGGCGGAGTTTTCCACGAACACGTTGTCGCTGCTCTGCTCGAAGCACAGGATGCCGGCCGAGTCCTGGCCGCGATTGTACACGCCCTCGACATGGCCGCGGACGCAGAAGTCAAAGGCGTTGCGCGAAATCACATTCCGGCTGCTGCGCCACAGGGCCAGGCCCCAGCCGGACAAAAACGAGCAGTCGTTGTCGTAAACCTGCGAGTCTGTAACGCGATCGAGAAGGATGCCGTTCTGGCCGCGGCGCACGCGCACCCCGCGGATCGTGACCCGGCGGGACTCCTCCACACACACCGCCCCGCCGTACTGATCGCGCCACTTGACCGTGTCGTTGTGGTGGGGAAACAGCCAGTCTGCGCCGTCCTCGGCCTGCGGGGTCGAGCGCAACCGCTGCCGGTAGTTGTCCGAAAAATCGCCGCCCTCGATGCGCAGGCCGTCGGCGCGCGTGGCCACCAGCCCGTTGAAGAAGCCGTGCACCCGGGCGCCGCGGATCGTGACGTGGCGCCGGCCCTCGATTCGGACGCCGATGCCGCGCAGCGTGTCCCATGGCGTGCCGGGCGGCGCGCCGCGCAGTTCCGAGCCGGGGGCAAATTCGAGGGTGATGCGGTCCGCCGCCACGTGGAGCACGCCGTTGGTGTTGGCATCGGCGATCACCGTGCCGGGCGGGATCACAATCCGGCAGGACCGGGTGACCACCGTGTCGTCGCGGGTAACCTCGAGGACGGGCAGGGCGAGCGCCGAAATTGCCAGCAACCCTGCCAGATGGAAGAGACGAGCCACGCAGCCAGCCTGCCGCCAACCGGCCGGTCGTCAATCCGAGAACCCGGGTCAGGGGACACTTTTTGAAGCGCCGGTCAGCGATTGGACCGCCTGCCGTGTCCACAACGAGCGGCCATGGCTTTAGCGAATGTCCCACCGGTCAGACACCGGCTAGCCGACCCGCGCGCTTCCGGTCAGCAGGTTCTCAAATCGCCCCGGGAGGCCTGCCGGCGAGAAAGGTCCGATTCAACCCTCAAGCACCGTGAGCCTCCCGGGTTTTCGCTCGGCGATCCAGTGTGGGCAAAACCCGGCTCACGGCGTGAACGAGCTGCTCGATGTCCGTGGGGAACAACCGGCCGATGGTGCCGATGCGGAAGGTGTCCACGCGGGTGAGCTTGCCCGGGTATATGATGAAGCCCCGGTCACACAGGTCGCGGTAGAAGGTATCGAAAGCAAATCCCGGCGCCGGCGGAAACGGAAACGCCGTGATGATGTGGCTCTGAAACGCGGGGTTCAGATAGGGCAAAAGGCCGAGCGCGCGCATGCCGTCGAGCAACGTGTCGTGGTTGCGGCGATACCGCGCCGCCCGCGCCGGCACGCCCCCCTCCTGCTCAAGCTCTCGCAGCGCCTGCGCGAAGGCGAGCAGCGCGTGCGTCGGCGGCGTGAAGCGAAACTGGCCGTTTCGTTCGAAGCCCTTCAATTGGGCCAGCAGATCCAGGCTCAAGCTCCGCGCCCAGCCCGCACTCGCGAGCAGTTTTTCGCGCCGGCACAGGACGAAGCAGAAGCCCGGCACGCCTTCGAGGCACTTGTTCGCCGAGGACACGAGGTGGTCCGCGCCGCTGGCCTCCAGATCGAGCGGCATGCCGCCGAAGCTGCTCATCGCATCCACAATGAAGCTCTTCCCGTACGCCCGCGCCACGCGACCCAGGTCGGCGATGGGATTGAGGATGCCGGACGTGGTTTCACAATGGACCGCGAAGACGTGGGTGATCGCGGGGTTGGCAACCAGGGCAGCCTCCAAGGCGGCTGGCTGAGCGGGCAGGTCTTCCGGGGTGCGCAGGACGCGGTGGTTGATCCGGGCCTGCGCCAGCATCTGGGCGGCGCGTTCGCCATAGGCGCCGTTGGCGAGCACCACCACCTCGCCGGCGGGGGGCACGCAGGTCGCGAACACCGCCTCCACACCAAACGTGCCACTACCTTGCAGCAGCACGCATTCCCACCCCGTGTCGCGCGACACACCGGCGATGGCCAACAGGCGCTCGCGAATCCATTGGACGACGGCGTTGAACTCATGATGCCACGAACCCGCATCGTGCAGCATCGCCTGTTTGACGCTCAGGCTGGTTGTCAACGGCCCGGGCGTGAAGAGCAGGCGGTCGCGGGCCACCGGCGGAATAGGCAAGGAGTCCATGGTGACTCAACGCAGAAGGGCAGGCAGCTCGGACAGGCAACGAATCAGGTGGGTGTGCGCGTGCGGCAGCAGTTGCTCGCGGGTGTGCGTTCCGTTGGTCACGCCGATCACCCAGCCACAGCCCGCCGCGATGCCTTCCTGCAGATCGGAGGGCGTATCGCCCACCTTGGCGACGTTCGCGGGATTCGCCACCCCCGTTCGCCGCATGGCCTCGAAGATCAGGTCGGGATGCGGCCGGCCCCGCGACACCTCGTCGCTCGCGACCGTCGCCTCCAACAGGTCGGGCGCATCCCAGCCGAGCCGGCGCAAGATGATGTCCACGATTTCCCGGCTGAACCCGGTGTCCAGGGCAAGCTTGGTGCCGCGCCGCCGCAGGGTCTCGAAACACTCGCGGGCCCCGGGCATCGGTCCCACGGCCGGGTCGTATTCATAAAACTCGATCATCCGGTGCAGGAACTCCCCGTGCAGGCGCCGAACCGTGGCGTGGTCAGCCGAGACGGCGATGGCCTGGCGCGCCGAAAGCAGGCTCGCGATGGCGACCGGTTTGGGGAGGCCCATGACGGCATTGACCTGCTCGCGGGTCACCTCGACCCCGTTGACGGCCAGCGCCTCGCGCAGGCAACGGTTGACGGCGTCGTCGTCCCGGATCGTGGTGCCGGCCATGTCGAAGACCACCAGTTCGAGCTTCTTCATCGGGTGCCAGGGGTGCGGGGATTGACAGAGTTGAGCGCCGAGGAATTCAGGTGGTTTCGAAATCAGGATTGGGTTTGAAAGCTGCCGCAACGGCCTCGGCACCGGCCGGCCGGCGGTAGAGAAGGCAACATAGACCAGCAGCTATGGCCGTCACGGCCGCCATGGCCTGAAACCCGAGGCGATAACCGCCCAGGGTCAACAGCTTCCCGAAAACCACGCCGGAGAGCACGCCCGCGAAGTAGCCTACGCCATCCACCAGGCCGGCAACTGTCGCGGCAGAGTTCCGGCCCCGGACTTCGACCGCGAGAACGCCTGCCAGGAGGCTGTATGGCCCGTACGCCAGGAAACCCACCAGCCCGACGCCCACCGTCAAGACCGGCAGGCTGGACTGGAAGAACAGAGGGAACGCTCCCAGCAGCAAGGCAAGTATCCCCAGCATCGAGGCGAGCAACACCTGACGCGCGGAGGGGGCCAACCGGCCGAACACCCAACCCACCAATACAATTCCCAAGGCTCCGCAGATGTCAAACGGCGTGGATAAGAACGCAGCCAGGGAGCTGGAGACGCGGCTGCCGCCTTCGGTGTGAATGAAGTCCACGGTCCAGAAATTGAAGGTCTCGCGTAGCAGGTTCAACGCGAAGCTCAGCGCGAGGATCACCAGGAAGGTCCGTTCCCGGAACAACGCCCGCACGTGCACGGCCCCAATTGCCGGGCCCGCCACCGCGGTGCCGGCGGCGGGGGGAACGCCCCGCTGTCCCCCGATCCCCAGCCACAACACGACCACCAGCCCGGCGAGCACCAACGAAGGCACCCCCAGCACCGCGCGCCAGGACTCGCCCGACAGGCGAGCAACAACCCCGGCGAAGGCCACCGCCAGCGCGCCGCCAAACACGAAACTCAGGGACAGCAGCCCGCAGGCAAAGGCGAGCCGGCTCGATGGAAACCACTCGGAAACCAGCTTGACCATGGCGCCCCAGCTCGCGGAGCCTGCCAACCGGTTGGCGCTGTATATCACCGTAAGCGCGGCCAGTGACGGGGCAAAAGCGCCAACCAGGCCGAAGCCGGCCACCAGCAGGATAGAGCCGATCAATGTGGTCCGGCCACCCAGCCGATCCGTGATCGGACCAAACCCGATCTTCCCTGCGGCATACACCACCGTGCTCACGCTGGCGATCCAGCCGACCTGCTCCTTGGAGAGCCCCCAGTCTTGTTGGATCAGCGGCACGGCCACGGCGAGATTCTTTCGGCAGAGGTACACGCCGATGTACGCGGCGATCAGCATTCCCAGGTAAAGGAAAGCGCGCGGCGTCCGGACCGCTGGCTCAGGGGGCGGAATCGGCATTCGTCAGGACCGGCCGCAACCGCGCTTGAAAGCAAGCGGGACCAGAGGCGGCTGGGGCCGGCGACGGACAGGCTGGAGCACTCAGGTGACTAACTCATGACGCCACGGCAACAATTCCGTGGAACCCGAATCACACGGGCGGGTGACGGTCCGAGCCGGGGCAACCAACGCGCTCACGCCGCGGGTTCGCGCGAGAGCGCGGGCACGGGGGACGGGACCGCCGCAGACAACCCGGGCGCCGACCGAACCCCGGCCACGGACTCGACGACCTGCAGGGCGCGGCTCTCGGCCTGGCGGATCCAGTGGCGGAACGCCGGCGGTGCGGCCGGTATCCCGGGAGACAACAGGCGGCTGAGACGGAAGTCCGAGTCTCTGGCACCGATGCCCGCCCGTTCGGCGTCGCAGGCGTTGAGGTATTGCTCGATGTGGTTTTCGACCGGCACCAGCAGCAGCGGCTTTCCCAGCCAGGCCGCTTCGCTTGCGGTTTCGAAACCGGCGGTGCACGCCACCGCACGCGCGCCGGCCATCAGGCGCAGAAACTTTTCGCCATGCAGCCGGTGGAACGTGAGGTTCGGTCGCGCCATTTCTTCGGACGGCGCGCCCGGCCGGTCGTAGAAGCAATGTACCGGGATGTGCGGATGGCGCGCGTGCCAGCGCGCGACCGCTTCGGCGTAGCCATGGTTGAGCAGGTACACCAGCAGGTAATCCCCGGGCGTCGGCTCCAGCTCGAACACCTGTCGGCGCAACAGCGGCGGACATACAAACAACCCCCGTTGCGGTAGGTCGGCCGCGGGGTAAAACGAAAGCGCCAGCCGGATGGAGCGAGCACCAACCAGGGCACAGTAGGTCCGCATCAAGCGCTGCTCCAGCCGCCGGTGCGGTACGCGCACCCGGGCGGGATGCTCGAAGATGTACTGGTGCCCCACCACCACCGTGGGCACGCGCGCGCCGAAGAGCAGGTTGTGCAGCCCGGTGGTGGGCTCGAGGAAATTCAGGATCAGATCCGGGTGGGTGGTTTCAATTGTCCGACGCAGCTCGAACAACGCGCGCCGGTAATGGGGCAAACCGCGCAGCAGGCTCCGGGCGGTGGCCGCGGAGGACACTCCGCGCGCGCCCGGGAACACGAAGCCGGGGCTGTGAATTTCCCGTACGGCCCCCGGAAAGGCCGCGGCGAAGTAGGTGGGCAGCGGGCGTGAACCATTGCTGCCCACCAGCACCCCCGTGATCTCGTGGCCGCGGCGCAGCAGCATTTCTCTCAAGGCCAGGGCCTGGGTCAGATGACCCCGGCCTTCGCCCTGGACGGTAAACAAAACTCTCATGGATGGTGCGAGAGAGCACGTGCCGCCCGTTGTGCCACGGACGGGCCGTGTACTGCCCGAGCGCTTGATTTTCTAAGGGGCCGGGCGCCGGGCACGCAACCGCCAACGTGCCGTGAAACCTCGATTTAACCTGCGTCACCATGGTGACACATGGCGGAAAACGGTCGCGCGCGCCTCCCTGCTGCGCCGCGGGTGCCGGCCGGCCGCCGCATGCCGCGGCTCGTTTGTTACGGCGCGGTGAGGGCCGGGCAAAAGTTTTCCGGCCGGACCGGCCCGCGCTTGACGTTTTCGTCCTTTGGTCAGCATAGCGGGCGTGGCAAACATGGGCCATGCGATCCACCTTGACCCACCGCCTCCGGCCGACTCTCCGTCATTGTACCGCCCGCCTCCCGCGCGTCGGCTCAGCGGGGTTTTCCCCATCGCGGGGCGGGCGGTGCGGATTTCCCTGAATTACCAGCCCTCCCCTCGGCCCGATGCCCGCTGGTGGCGTTTGTGGCAGGAACTGACGGCGGGCTGCGGCTACCGGCATGTCCAACAGGCCGGTCAGCGGCAGACCTACCTGGCGGTGGCGGCAGACGACGCGGCGACGGGCCGGGCCTTCACCCAGGAATTGATCTGCGGCGGCTGGTTCTGGACGCGCCTCCAACGTCGTCATCACTGCTTCTTGGTCCGGGGAAACCGCGTCGAGGTGTTTACCGGCCCGCGCCTCCGTGCCGACCGCGCGCTCGCGCAAGTGGCCGGCGCCGTGGTGCTGCCCCTGGCGCGGGCAGAACAGACCCGCCGTGAAGCCGCGACCGCCCGACGCGATGCGGCGTGGGCTGTCTTGCGGCGCTCGCCCTGGAAAGCCTGCCTGGCCGAGTACTGCGGCGAGAAACCGCCGGCGGCATTCGCCATGCACGTGGCAGAGGGTGCCGCCCTGATCGTGGGGGGCGAGCTGGAACAGAGCGAGGCCGAGGCCCTGGTGGAGGACTTGAGCGGCACCGGGGCTTGGCAACCCCGGCAGCACGGCCGAACCGTGGTCTGGTGCGGCGCGCGGGAGCTGCTCGTGGACGGTGCGGGGGAATCGCCGGTGACGAATCTGCGGTCGCGGGTCGCCGGTTTCTGCGAATGGGTGGTTGTTTCGGACCTGCATCTGGGGTTGCCGCCCCGCGACTCGTTCGGCCGGGCCAAAGCGGAGGCGCTCTGTGCCCTGTTGGATCGCGTGATCCGGCGCCGCAGCGTGCTGGTGTTGAACGGGGATTTCCTGGAGCTGCTGCACGAACGCTACGGCGTCATCAAACGCGCCTACCCGGAGATCTTTGCCCGATTGGCGCGCGTGCGCCGCATCGTGTACGTGGCCGGCAATCACGACGCCGATGTGCTGCGGGACCGCATCAAACAAACCCGCCGCACGGTTCGCGCCGTGGCTCGGCGGCACACCTACGCCGAGGTGCGGCTGGGGTTGGACGGGGAGTGTTGGTTGGAACGGACGCCCCGGGCTCATCACCTGCGCCATCGCCGGGCGTGGAGCCGGCTGTTACAGGACGCGCGGGTGCACGCGGCGTTGGTGGAGCTGCTGCAGCATCGCCACGGCCGGGTGTTCCTGAGTCACGGTTTTGCCGCCGAAGGCGTGGCTTTCCAGCGGCTGGGCCCCCGCGATACGCCCCGGGAGCAGCCGCAGTGGTACCTCGATGAGAGCGTGGCGTTGCGGCGCGACGCGCCGACCCGGTTGCTGAAGCTGCTTGCCGATCGCCGCCAACGGCTGGACCGCGTGCTGCAGGCGGACTGGGGCGGTCGGGTGGAAATCGTCCGTCACCTCTGGCTGCCCGCGCGGGGCCTGTACTTCGAGCACGGCCACGCGGCCATCCCCGCCTGCGGGCCGGGCGGCATTGGCTGGCTGGTCTCCACGGCCGCGGGTTGGCTGAAGCGCTGCGGCCTGCGGCGTATCGAGCATTGGTTTGAGGAGGATCTGGGAGGCCTGCTCCACGCGTTGCATCCGTTCGGCAAGGTCCGGGAGACGACCCGCATCGCCTCGCGCCTGCTGGCCGTGGCCTCGTGGCTGCGAACCGCTCACCCCGGCGCGCCCGCACCGCTGTTGATTTGCGGCCACACCCATGAACCTGCCCACGTGGGCGAGGGGCCGGTCCATGCCCTGCTCCAGACCGCCCTCGGGGCGGCGTATGGCAACTGCGGGGCGTGGTCCAGCCGGTTGCGGCGGGCTGGCGCCCACCGCGGCGAGTGGCTGGTGATTGCCGCGGACAACTCGGCCAGGGTGCATTTCACGGACGTGGGCGTCACCCCCCAGCCCGAGTCCGAAACGGTGGCGGCATCGCCGTCCGTCGGGCAGGCCTTGTGGACAGCGGCCGAAACGATGGAGATGTCGGGCTGACGACTTCGTCAGGTTCCACGCGACTTTCAGTCCCGGCACACGCAGGCCTCGATCTCGGAGTGGCGGAAATTGACGCGGCCCACGGCCAGTTCGAGGTCCGCGGTATCCGCCCGGTCGGGGAACAGCGCGTTTCCGTGCAGTCGCAATTCCCCCTCGAGGATTACGCCGTCGGCCAGACGGACCTCCACGCGGCGGCCCAGGGGCAGGCCGAGCCTGGCCGCCAACGCTTCAACCGCCGCCCGGCGTTGCGCGCGCCAGGCCGTCAGACCGTCCGGGGAGCCGGAAGCGTCGAAGTCGAATTCCAGTTGGCCGGTTGGGGGCATGAGGGGCCCTGGCTCAGGGTTGGTTCAGCCGTCGGCGCATCAGATCGAGAACCTGGGTCACCAGGGCCGCGCGGTCGGTGTCGCTGCGGTCGCGCCAGGCCAGGCGGTGCGTTTCCACGCGCTCGCCGGCCTTCACCGCCACCCACACCGCGGCCTCAGCCGTGTCCCGCACCTTTTCGCCCACCGCCACCGCCCAATCGGCGTGCCCCCGGGCCGCCGCGGCTTCCGCCAGGGTCTTTACCCGGGCTTCCGCCGAAGCGTCGGCCTGCCAGGCGTCGGCCCGGATCAATTCGGCCAGGCGACTGTCGGTGGGCGCGGTGAAGGCCCCGGTGATCACTGCGTCGGCCTCCGCCGTGCCGTTTAGCGCCGCCGCCAGGCTGCCGCCGCTGGCCACTTCTGCCACCGCCAGGCGCGCGCCGCGGCTTTGCAGCTCGCCCAGCACGACCGCTTCGAGCGACCGGCCGTCCGCGGCATAAAGGTACTCGCCCAGCTCGCGCCGCACGGCGCGTTCCAGTTCCCGCAGGCGTGCGCTGTCCGCGGCGCCGTTACCCGGCAGGTGGAAGGTGAAATCCACCCGGCTGCCCTCGAAGAGCGAGGTCACGATCACGTCCGGAGGCAGCGGGACCTTGTCCTTGAGCGTCTGGTCAATCTGCGACTGGCCCACGCCCACGAAGCGCAGGGTGAGACTTGCGCCGGGGCGGCGCGCGCGAAAATGGCGTTGCAACCAGGGCACCAGTTCATCCCGGACCATCGGTTGCAGCTCCCGCGGCGGGCCGGGCAGGGCCACGACGGCCCGGCCGGGACCCAGGTCGAAGATCAGACCCACCGCGGTTCCGCGCGGGTTGGGGAGGAACCGGCCGCGCTCGGGCACCAGGCACTGGCGGCGGAGGTTGGCGCGCAGTTGGTCCCGCGATTGCCGAAAGCGCCGTTCCAGCTCGGCCACGGCCGCCTCGCTTTCGCGCAGGGGGATGCCGGTGAACTCGCTGAGCGTCTCGCGGGTGATGTCGTTGGGCGTGGGGCCCAGCCCGCCGGTTACCAGCACCAGGGGCGCGCGGTTGGTCGCAAAGCGCAGCGCGGCGAGCATCTCGGCGCGGTGGTCGTCCACGATCAGCGAGCCGGCGCAGCGCAGGCCCAGCGGCCGCAGGGTGCGGGTCAGGAAATGCGTGTGGCTGTCGGCAAGCGTGCCCTCGAGCAGCTCCCCGCCGGTGACGACAATGAAGTACTCGGGGGACTCGGCTCCGGCCGCCAATTCCCCGGCCGGGGCGGTTGCCACCCCCGCTTGCAGTGCCAAGGTGGCCAGCGCGGCCAACCAAAGCAGCCTCAGGGATTGCCGCTTTCTGGGCACGCGCGCGGGGTCAACCCTTCAGAAAACTCCGCAGCATCCAGAGGGTTTTCTGGTGGAGGGTGACGCGGTTGATCATCAGGTCCTGACTTTCCTGGTCGCCGGCCAACGCCGCCAGGTCGCGCGCGCGGATGGCGTCGGCGATCAGTTTTTCATGGGCGGCGGCCAGGCGTCGGACGTAGTCCTCTTGCGCCAGGGGGGCGGCGAACTCCTCCATTTGCGCCACCTGCGCCAGCGTCTGGAGACCGCCCACGGCATAGGCGCCGCGGGCGCGGATGCGCTCGGCAATCTCGTCAATGGCGGTGAACAGCTCCTCGTACTGGGTTTGGAACGCCGTGTGCAGGGCGAAGAAGCCCGGGCCTTCGACGTTCCAGTGGGCCAGGTGGGTCAGAGCCAGCAGGGCGTAGGAATCGGCGAGCACCTGGTTGAGGGCCGCCGCCAGGTCGGTCTGGGGGGTTCCTTGTGTCATGGGACAAGGATGCGGGCGCGGCGGCGGGCGTCAATCGCGCAAAATCAGGCTGCGCCGGCGGGCGGGCGGAACGGCTCCCACTCGGGTTCGTTCTCGAATATCCAGCGGTAGTATTCGGTGCAACGCAGCCGGCCGGCCGCCGCCTCGTCCACCACCACGGTGCAGCGCGGGTGCAGTTGCAGGGCCGTGGCCGAGATCATGGCCGTGATGGGACCCTCAACCGCCCGGGCGATGAGGTCGGCCTTTTCCTCCCCTGTGGCCAGCAGCAGGCAGCGGCGGGCCTCGAGAATGGTGCCCACGCCCATCGTGATGGCCCGGCGCGGGACCTGGTCCTCCCCGCCGAAGAGCGGCGCGTTCTGGGCCACGGTGACCGGGCTGAGGGCCTTGACCCGGGTGCGGGACTGAAGGGCGGAAAGGGGTTCGTTGAAGCCGATGTGGCCGGAGCGGCCGATGCCCAGGAGCTGGAGGTCAATGCCGCCAAAGCGCTTGATCAAGGCCTCGTACGCGCGGCACTCGGCCTCCAGGTCGCCCGCCCGGCCGTCGGGCAAATGGGTGTTGCGCAGGTCAATGTTCACCTGCAAAAACAGGTGGTGGTTCATGTAATGCCGGAAGGAGTGCCGGTCGGTCGGCGGCAGCCCCACGTATTCGTCCAGGTTGAAGGTCGAGCACAGGGAAAAATCCAGGCCCTCCTCGCGATGGAACCGCACCAGGCGGGCATAGACCGCCTCCATCGTGCGGCCCGTGGCCAGGCCGAGCACCAGGTGCGGGTTGGCCCGCAGTTCGCGGGCGATGATGCGCGCCACCAGGTCGGCGGCCGCTTCCGCCGTGGGTCGAAGGATCACTTCCATGCGCGGCCCCATGCAACCACACCGCCCGGCGGACGGCCACGCCAAAGCGCCCGTTGAGCCGGCAAGCACGCCGACGTACCCTGTCCGCGGTGCTCATCGCGTTTCACAAACCCTTCGGCGTGTTGTCCCGCTTCACCCCGGACGGTTCGCCGCATCGGACGCTGGCCGAGTTCGGCTTCCCGCCCGGGGTGTATCCCCTCGGCCGGCTGGATGCGGACAGCGAGGGGCTGTTGCTCCTGAGCGATGAGCCGGAGTGGAACGCCCGCCTGCTGCATCCGCGCCGCGCGCATCCCCGCGAATACTGGGTGCAGGTCGAACGCATTCCCACCGATGCCGCCCTGGCGGCACTGGCCCGCGGCGTGGTCATTCAGGGCGAACGCACCCGTCCCTGCCGGGTGTGGCGCCTGGACCCGCCGCCGGCGGTGCCACCGCGCGAGCCGCCCATCCGGTTCCGCAAGCACGTGCCCGACTGCTGGCTGGCGCTGGAGTTGACCGAGGGCCGCAACCGCCAGGTGCGTCGCATGACCGCCGCCGTGGGCCATCCCACCCTGCGGCTCATCCGCGTGCGCATCGGCCGGTTCGAACTGGGCCCTCTGGCGCCGGGGCAGTGGCGCGTGCTCCGCCCGGAGGAACGGCGTTTGGTCGCGGCCACGGGCTGAACTCCGGGCCGATCGCCCGCGCCGCCGGCGATTCCGCGCTTTTGTTCCCGCCCGCCCGGGCTTAGACACACCTGCGTGCAACGCCGGCCCGACCCGTTGGCTGTCCCCCGGGAAATGACCGCGGTGGTGTACCGCGGCGTGAACGACCTCCGCGTCGAAACCCTGCCCGTGCCGCGCATCGGCCCTCAGGAACTGCTGGTGCGCGTGGCCGTGTGCGGGGTGTGCCCCACCGACATCAAGAAAATCCGCCACGGCACCGTGCCCCCGCCGCGGGTCTTCGGCCACGAGACCGCCGGCACGGTGGTGCGGGTGGGGGCGCGGGTGCGCGGCTTCCGGCCGGGGGACCGCGTGGCGTTGCATCACCACGTGCCCTGCCGCGCCTGCCATTTTTGCCGGCACGGGGCCTTCGCCCAGTGCGCGACGTACAAACGCACCGGCGTCACCGCGGGCTTCGAGCCGGCGGGAGGCGGTTACGCCGAATACGTGCGGGTGATGGCCTTCGCCCTGCCCGGCGTGGTGAAAATCCCGGCCCGCAACACGTTCCTCGAGGGCGCGTTGCTCGAACCGGTCAACACCGTGCTCAAAGCCGTCAACCGCCTGCGCCTGCTGCCCGGGGACACGGTGTTGGTCGCCGGGCAGGGGCCGATCGGCCTGATGTTCACCCGGCTGCTGGCCCTGCGGGGCGCGGCGGTGCTGGCCACGGACCTGATGCCCGAACGGTTGGCGTGGGCGCGGCGACTGGGCGCGCGGCGGGTGGCACGGGCGGACCTCCCGGACCTGCCGGAGCAAGTGGCCCGTTGGACACACGGGCGCGGTCTGGATGCCGCGGTCGTGGCGGTGCCTTCGGAAGTCGTGGTGCGCCAGGCGCTCGAGTGGGTGCGCGGCGCGGGGCAGGTGTTGCTCTTCGCCCACACCCGCCGCGGCGAATCGCTGAGCGTGGACGGCGCCGCGGTGTGCGTGGACGAGAAGGACCTGATCGGCAGCTACTCGGCGGACATCACCTTGCAGGACGAGGTGGCCCGACTGGTCTTTGGTCGCCGTCTGGACGTGCGCCCCCTGGTGACGCACCAGTTTCCACTGGTTCAAACCGCCGCGGCCGTGGCCCAGGCGGCGCAACCGCAGCCGGGGGCGTTAAAGGTCGTGGTCAATCACCGCCTGACCTCGGCCCTCGCACCCCCAGCCTGAGACCAGGGCACAGGGATCGGATCGGGCCGGTTCCCCGACGGAAGCGCCGGCAGCGCCGGTCGCAGTCGAGACGGCGGCCGCCACCGCCGGAGCGCCGGCTGGATCCGACGGCGTTGGCTGCGGCCGGAGCCAAATATCCCCCTGCCCACTTCAGGGCCGGGCCGGGGTGACGAGCAGGTAAAAGCGTTGGCCGGTCGGGGACGGCACGGCCGGGTCCTCGAACTCCACCGGGCCGTCGGCCGGGAGTGGGCCGGCGTCCATGAGCCTGACCCAGGTGCCGCTGCTCAGGCTGTCGCGATACAGCAGCGTGTAGGTGCGCCCGGCCACGGCCGGAATGCGCAGCCGCACCCCGTTCGGGGTGAGGGTGGCCGTCAGCCACAAGCCGCTGCCCGGGTCGTTGGGCCGCGTGCCCGCGAGGAATTCGTCCCGGTTGCTCAAGCCATCGCCGTCCAAGTCGCCGAGGGCGTCGGCCGGATTCCGCGGGTCCAGGCCGAACTGGTTTTCCCAGGTGTCGGGCAGACCGTCGCCGTCGCTGTCGGTCGGGCCGGGGGGTCCGTTGCTCGCGCCGGGCGTGGGTCCCTCGGGGAAGGGAACGATGTTCGGGCTGCCGTCCGGCAGGCGGCCTTCGGAGACGCCGACGCGTTGCGGGCCGAAGCTCACCGCGTCAACGGGCTCGCCAGCCGGGCCAAACAAACCCAGCGACTCGCCCTCGGCGGCGAGCTTGAAGTTGACATGATCGGCGCCCGCGCCCGGATTGCCGTCGGCCCGAAAGACCGGGAAGGCGCCCGGTCCCAGGAATGACCGTGGCGGGACCTGATGACGGGTGCGGTCGTTCAGGTCATCGGTCAGGAAGAAGCCGCCCAGAGCCACGGGGCGCGGCTCGGGGTTGAACAGTTCAAACCAGTCGTCACCCGCGGCCGGGCGGGCCATCCACTCGTTGATACGTACGCGGCGGGCGTCGCCCAGTTCGGCCGGTTGGTTGGGCGTGCCGGCGCCGGGTTGGATCAACTGCCAGGCGCCGGTGCCGTCGGGCACGACCAGATTGACGCCCGGGTCGAGGAATACCGTCGTGCCCGGCGCGAGGCGCAACGTGGCGCCGGCGGCAATGGTGAGCGTGCCGGTGAGTCGGTACGGTCCGTCGGCCGCGGTCCAGAGGGCGTCGGCGGTCAACGT
>CALFAV010000071.1 GCA_937946835.1 uncultured Verrucomicrobiae bacterium
GTCTTTCCCAAGACCCAACGGGACGCCCACCCCCCGGCTGACGAACTCGCTGGACAGGCCGGCTGGGCGGAATCGCCGGTGGGCACGTGGCGCCTGATCACGGCTTCCAGTCTTCGCCCGGGTTAACTGCCGGCTCTGTGCCCTTGATTTCCAACGACCAGGTTCACCCCAAGGCTTGTGATCAACCCGCGTGAGGCAAGTGGGGCATCCGCACGGCCGACGCCAGGCCTTTGAATAAATTTTGTTGAAAATTCAGTGCTAGAAGAGTACAAATTTTAACGTCATCAAAGCCCGGACATGGCAGTGACCCCGTCACGCGGCAACCCCATGTCCCCCCCGCCCGGAGCGGGCGGTGGGAATGTCTCGGATTGGCCATGAACCAGATCGTTGCCTGGAAGCCGGTGCCCGATCCGGTGGAGGAGCTGGCCATCGCGGCCGATGGACGCTCGCTGGACCCGGAAGTCATCCGGTTCAAGCTGGGCGACGCGGACGAGCACGCGTTGGAGCAGGCGCTGCTGCTCAAGGAAAAGCACGGCGGGAAGGTCACCGTGGTCGCCTTCGAGGCGCCGGAGGTGGACGATGCGCTCTGGACCGCCCTGGCCAAGGGGGCGGACCGGGCGGTAAAGCTGGTCCTGAACCGGCCCAACCCGGGCACCGCCGAGCTGGCGGCGGCGCTGGCGCATCACCTCACCTCCACGGCCGGTCCCATGACGCCGGACACGCTGGTGCTGGCCGGTTCGCAGGCGATTGACGACCTGGAGGGCGAACTGGCGCCCTACCTGGCCGAGATACTCGGCCTGCCGTACCTGGGCGTGGTGAGTGGGGTGACCCTTTCCGAAGACGGCCGCACCGCCCGCGTGCTCAAGGAGTTTGCCGGCAGCCTGCGCGGCGAGTTTGAAGTGCCCCTGCCGGCGGTGCTCGGCATCCAGTCCGCCGAAAAACCGCCGCGCTACGTGCCCGTGGCCAGGGTGCGGGCGGTGATGAAGTCCGGGCAAATTGAAGTCGCCGAGGTCCCGCCCCGGGAGGTGCCCCAAAAGCTTTTGGTGGAACGGATGTACCTGCCGGAAGCCGCCGGCCACGCCGAGATGCTCGAGGGGACGCCGGAGGAAGTGGCCGAGCGGCTGGCCGGCATCCTGGCCGGGCGCGGCCTCATCTAACCGTTTAGCCCGAAAGAAACCCCATGAGTGCTGGAATCCTGGTTCTGGTCGAACACCTCAAAGGCGCGGTGGCCGACATCACCTTCGAAATGCTGGGCGCGGCCCGCCAGCTCGCCCAAGCCTCCCAAGCCCCGGTCCACGCCGTGCTGGTCGGCAAGGACGTGGCCGGCCTGGCCGCCCAACTCGGCGCCGCCGACGCCGTGATCGTGGTCGAAGACGCCGCGGCCGAGCTGCCCTCGACCGAACTGGTGCTGGCGGTGCTGCGGCAGCTTCTCGAACAGAAGCAGGCCGGGCTGGTCCTGCTGGGCGGCACCAACGTCTCCTTCGGGTTGGGCGTGCGCCTGGCCGCCCGCGCCAAGCTGCCCTTCGTCAATTTCTGCAAGGGGCTGCGCTGGGACAACCGCGCGCTGGTCTGCACCAGCCAGTTGTTCGGCGGCAAAATCCTCTCCGACGTGCGCCTGCCCGACGGTCGCGGCGTGATCAGCATTTATCCCGGCTCGTTCCCGGCGGACGCCGGCAAGAGCGACAAAACCCCGCCGGTGGAGCGGCTGGCTGCGCCGGCAGTCCAAAGCAAGGTGGTGTTCAGGCAACTGCTGGAGCCGGCCGCCGGCGACGTGGACATTACCAAACAACGCGTCCTGGTGGGGGTGGGCCGGGGCATCCAGAGCCGGGACCACGTGCAACTGGCCGAGGAACTGGCGGCGGCGCTGGGCGGCGCCGTTTGCGCCTCGCGGCCGGTGATTGACCAGGGCTGGTTGCCGCTGAGCCGCCAGGTGGGCAAGTCCGGCCTGACCGTCAAGCCCCGCGTCTATCTGGCCCTGGGCATCAGCGGGGCACCGGAGCATTGGGAGGGCATGCAGAACTCGGAGTGCATCATCGCCATCAACACCGATCCGCGCGCACCCATCTTTGACGGCGCGCATTTCGGCGTGGTGGGGGATGTGCTCGAGCTGTTGCCCCTCCTCACGGAGAAGGTCAAGGCCCGCAAAACGTGAACGGCATGGATCCGGTCCGGATTTCCCTTTTCGGCCTGCCGGGGGTGCTGGCGCTGTGGTTGCTGGCGGCCGCCGCTTTCGGCTTCTTCGGCCATCGTTGCTGGCGGCTGATCGGCCTGCTGCGGCGCGGGCGGTCCGAAGACCGTCTGGACCGGATCGGGCGGCGCCTGGCGCACACCGCCAAACATGTGTTGCTGCAACCGCGTCTGTTCAACGAGCCGGGCATCGGCTTGGCGCATTTCCTGATCTTTTGGGGCTTCGTGTTGTACGCCGCCTGCTTTGGCTGGAGCCTGGCGCGCGGTCTGTTGCCGTTCCTGCCCGTGCCGTATCCGGATCAGGTCGCCGTGGTGGGCTTGGGGCTGGAGGTTTTCGCGGGGTTGGTGCTCGTCGCGTTGGCGGTGGCTCTTGCCCGGCGGCTGTTTTTCGCCCCGAACTACCTGCACCAGAGTTGGGACGCCCACCTGATCCTGGCGCTAATCGGTTTGCTGATGTTGACGACGCTGTTCGGTTCGGCCTTTCGTCTCCGGGGTGAGGGCGGGGAGACCACCGCTTGGGCGCCGCTGGGCAGTTTGTTGTCCACACTCCTTGCGGCGATGCCGCCGGAAACAGCCCGCCCGCTGGCGGCTGCCATGTGGTGGTTGCACATGCTCGGGGTGCTGGTCTTTTTGGTGTACCTGCCCCGCTCGAAACACCTGCATTTGCTGGCCGCGCCGTTCAACGTCTTCTTCAGCCAGGGCGCGACGCGGCCCCTGGGCGATCTGGGCGTGCGCGGTGCGAAGGAAGGCCTCGCCGCCGGTGCCTCGCGCTGGGAGGAACTCACTTGGAAACAACTGCTGAGCGGCTTTGCCTGCGCCGAATGCGGACGTTGCGACCGCGCGTGTCCGGCGGCGGCCTCGGGCTATCCGCTGCTGCCGCAACAAATCGTTCAGAAGATCAAACACCACGTCTTGCAGGCCGGCCGGACGGGGCGCACCGCCAGCCACAGCCAAAACAACCCCAAACTGGTTGGTGAGGTGATCACACCGTCCGAGTTGTGGGCCTGCGCGACCTGTCTGGCGTGCATGGAGCGCTGCGCGGTCTGGAATGAACAGGTCCCGCTCATCGTTACGTTGCGCCGGCACCTTGTCAGCGAGGGACAACTGGACGGCGGCTTGCAGGACGCCCTGGCCAGTCTGAACCGTTACGGCAACTCCTTCGGCAAATCCGAGCGTCTGCGGGCCCGCTGGACGCAGGCCGTCGGTCTCCCGTTGCGGGACGCGCGCCGCGAGCCGGTGGAGTACCTCTGGTTCGTGGGCGACCACGCCAGTTACGATCCGCGCGGCGTGGAGGCGACGCAACAGACGGCGCGGCTGTTCGTCCGGGCCGGTCTGGATTTCGGCCTGCTCTTCGAGGCCGAGCGCAACGCCGGCAACGACGTGCGCCGGGTGGGCGAGGAGGGCCTGTTCGAATTGCTGCGGGAAAAGAACCAGCAGACCCTGGCCGGGGCAACCTTCAAAGCGGTCGTCACCACGGACCCGCACACACTCAACACGCTCAAGAACGAGTATGCCTGGAACGGCCGCGGCGTGGCGGTCCGGCACCACACCGAGGTGCTGGACGAACTGCGCGCCGCTGGCCGGCTGCCCTTGAAGCGGCGGCTGAGCGGTCGCGTGACCTACCACGATCCCTGCTACCTGGGCCGCTACAACGGCGTTTATGACCCGCCGCGGCGCCTGCTCCGGGCGCTGGGACTGGAGGTGGTGGAGATGCCGCGCTCACGGGAGCAGAGCTACTGCTGCGGGGCGGGCGGCGGACGCATCTGGATGGAAGACGCCGAGCGACCCCGGGAACGGCCGGCGGCAAGCCGGGTGCGCGAGGCGGCGGCCCTGCCGGGCGTGCACACCCTGGTGGTCGCCTGCCCGAAGGACCTGGCCCTGTTCCGCGACGCGGTGAAAACCACCGGCTACGAGCACCGGCTGGCGGTGAGAGAGGTGGCGGAGTTGGTGGCCGATGCCGTGCTGGAGACCTCCGGCTGAGCTGAATTGGAAAGGAGACGCACATGGTTGCACCCGTGACCTTCCCCAAGACCGAGCGCGCGGAAATCTGCGCGCGGGATACCACACTGGAGACCCTGCTCACCACACCCGAAGGGCGGCGGATTCTGACCTGCATCCAGTGTGGGACCTGCGCGGGCACCTGCCCGTACGGCGAGCACATGGATTACCCGCCGCGCCGCCTCATCAACCTGCTCCGCCGCGGCCGGATCGAGGAAGCATTCCGCTCGGACAGCCTGTTGCGCTGTGTGGCCTGCTACGCCTGCATGGCCAAATGCCCGCGCGGCATCCGGCTTTCGGACGTGCTGCTGCCGCTGGTCAAGGAGCAGACGCTGGCACGCCGGCCGGAAATTCCCGCCGAGCTGCAGCGGGCGCTGCAGAACACCCTGCGCTACGGCAACCCGATGGGCGAGTCCTCGCGCAAGCGCGCCAACTGGGTCACCAGTGCCGGCACCCCGGTGCCCATCCTGGCGGAACGCCAGAAACCGGTGGACGTGCTCTGGTTCGTCGAGTGTTACACCTCCTACTACCCGCGGGGCATTGACGGCAGCCGCGCCACCGCCCGGCTGTTCCACGCGCTGGGCATTGACTTCGCCATCCTGGGCAACGAGGAAAAATGCGCCGGGGACTGCGGCCAGCTCACCTGGGAATCGGGCCTGTTCGAGACGCTCACGGACTACAACCTGGAGATTTTCCGCAAGTACAAGTTCAACCGCATCGTGACCGGGGATCCCCATGCCCACAACGCCTTCCACGTGCGCTATCCGATGTACGGCTTCCATTACCCGGTCCTGCACACGCATCAGTTGCTGGCCGAGCATCTGGACGCGCTCAAGCCAAAGTTGGTCCGGCCGCTGCGCCGGATGGTGACCTACCACGACTCCTGTTGCCTGGGTCGGCGGGCGGGGTGTTTCGACGAGCCGCGGCGGCTGCTCCAGGCCATCCCCGGCGTGAAGCTGGTGGAGATGGTGCACCACCGGATCAACTCAATCTGCTGCGGCGGGGGCGGCGGCGGCATGTGGCTGGACACCTGGTTCAAGTCCAAAGGCATGGAGCGCCTCTCCGAGCGCCGCGTGCGGGAGGCCATGGCCACGGGCGCGGACGTGCTGGCCGTGTCCTGCCCGTACGAGATTTTCCGCTTCGAGGACGCGCTAAAAACGCTGGGATACGACCACAAAATGGTGGTGCGCGATGTCTCCGAATTGCTCGCCGAAGCCCTGGGAGATTGAGCCATGCAACCAACCCCTCACGACCCTGTGCGCATCGGGTGCTACGTCTGCCATTGCGGCACGAACATCGCCGGGCTGGTGGATGTGGCGGACGTGGCCCGTTTTGCCGGTTCGCTGCCCGGCGTGGTGCTCGCCCGGCATTACAAGTACATGTGCTCCGACCCGGGCCAGGAACTCATCGTCCGGGACATCCTCGAGCACCGGCTCAACCGCGTGGTCGTGGCGGCCTGCACGCCGTTGCTGCACGAGCCGACCTTCCGCAAGGCGCTCACCCGGGCGGGCCTCAACCCGTTCTTCCTCCAGGTGGTCAACCTGCGCGAGCACGACGCCTGGGTGCACTCCGATGCCGCGGCCGCCACGCAAAAGGCCCGGGAACTGGTCCACGCCGCCGTGCTCCGGGTGGTTCATCACCGGCCGCTGGAAATCCGCCAGGTGCCGGTGCACCGGGACGTGCTGGTGGTGGGCGGGGGCATCGCCGGGATCCATGCCGCGCTCACGCTGGCCAACGGCGGCCTGAAGGTTTATCTGGTCGAGAAGGAAGCCACCCTCGGCGGGCACATGGCCCGGTTCGACAAGACCTTTCCCACCCTGGACTGCGCCGCCTGTGTGCTGACGCCGAAAATGGCGGCGGTGGGCGCGCACCCGAACATCACCCTCTGGACCTGGTCGGAGGTGGTGAAGGTGGAAGGGACCGTGGGCAACTATCGCGTCACCGTCCGGCGCAAGCCCCGGTACGTCATTGAGGATCGGTGCACCGGCTGCCAGGAATGTGTGGACGCCTGCGTGTACCGGGAGCCGAGGTTCCCCGATGAGTTCAATCTCGGCCTGGGCCGGCGCAAGCCGATTTACCTGCCCTTCCCCCAGGCCGTGCCGCCGGTGGTCCTCATTGACCCGGCGACCTGCATCGAGCTCAAGACCGGCCGCTGCAAGAAAACGTGCGTCGAGGCCTGCGGCGACCGCCGGGCGATTGATTTCCACATGCAGGAGGAACTGCGGGAGATCACCGTCGGCGCCATCATCATGGCCACCGGCTTCCGCATCTTCGACGCCCGGCGCACGCCCTACTACGGCTACGGCGTCTTCCCGAACGTGTACAACGCCCTCGAGGTCGAGCGGCTCATCAACGCCGCCGGCCCGACCGGGGGCGAACTGATCCTGCGCGACGGCCGCAAGCCCCGGTCCGTGGCCATCGTCCACTGCGTGGGCTCGCGCGATGAACACACCAATCCCTGGTGCTCGCGCGTGTGCTGCCTGTACTCGCTCAAGCTGGCCCACCTCATCCACGAACGAACCGGCGCCGAGGTGTACAACTTCTACATTGACATCCGCACCCCCGGCAAGGGCATGGAGGAATTTTACCAGCGCATCCAGGAGGAGGGCCTGCACCTCATCCGCGGCAAAGTGGCCGACGTGTACCCCGACCCCAACGACGGCCCGAACGGCCGGCTCATCGTCCAGGCCGAAGACACCTTGATGAACGAGGTCGTCAAAATCCCCGTGGACCTGGTGGTGCTGGCCGTGGGGCTGGAGCCGCACCCCGACGCGGAAAATCTCCGCCGGCTCTTCAACCTGAGCTGCAGCGCCGAGGGCTGGTTCCTGGAGCGGCACCCCAAACTCGCCCCGGTAAACACCTTCACCGACGGCATCTTCCTGGCCGGCTGTTGCCAGGGGCCGAAGGACATCCCCGACAGCGTGGCTCAGGCCGGGGCGGCGGCGGCGGAGGCCTACGCGCTCATCTCCCGCGGCCATATCGAGCTGGAGCCCAACACCGCCCACATCTTCGACGACTGCTCCGGCTGCAAGTCCTGCCTGCCCCTGTGCCCGTACTCGGCCATCACCTACGATGAGGACCGGCGCAAGGCGGTCATCAATGAGGCCCTCTGCAAGGGCTGCGGCACCTGTGTGGCGGCCTGTCCCTCCGGTTCCATCGCCCAGCATCTGTTCGAGGACGAGGCGATCTTCAGCGAACTGGAGGGGCTGCTGAGCGCGCGGTGAACGGCCCCGCGGAGGTGGTCCGGCCGGCGCCGGCGGGGCAATTGATTCGACGCCGCCGGGCGGACGCGCCATGCTGGTGGCGTCTGATGTCACCGCGTTCGTCGCTCCGCGCAGAATCCGGACCCGGGCAAGCGAACCCGGTCCCGACACCTCCACGACCGCCGATTGTCCCGGGTGCCTCCGGTCCCGCCCCGGCTGCGCCGCCCGCAGAAGACCCGGCCGATTCGCAGAGCTGGGCGCGCCCCTGGGTGCAGCTCAAGTACCTGAGCTTCGCGTCCCAGATTTACCCGGCCATGATCCGCGCGGCCTCGCCGGACGCCACGCCCGGCAGCCTGGTGGCGATTTACGACAAGGAGGGCCGCCGCTTCGGGGCCGGGCTTTACCACCCGCGCGCCCGGGTTCCGCTGCGGGTCTTCCGGCACGGGACCGAGCCGTTTGGGGAGGCGGACTTTTTGACGCTGCTGGACCGCGCCGTGGACCTGCGCCTGGAAGTGCTGCGCCTGCCCGAGGTCACCGACGCCTTCCGCGTGGTGCACTCCGACGCCGACGGGTTGAGCGGCCTGATCGTGGACCGGTACGCGGACGTGTTGAGCGTGGAGGTCCACAGTCTGGGGGTGTGGCAGCGGCTGCCGCGCTGGCTGCCGCACCTGCACGCCCGCCTGGGCACCCGGCACGCCGTGGTGGAAGTGAGCGAATTCGCGGCCCGGGTCGAGGGCATTCCGGCCCCGGCGGACGCGCGCCCGGCGGTGACGCGGGTCAAAATCCGCGAGCACGGCGTGCGGTACGAGGTGGACTTCGCCGGCGGGCACAAGACCGGTTTTTTCTGCGACCAACGGGACAACCGTCGCCGCCTGGCCGGGTTGGTCCGGCCCGGCACCCGGGTGCTGGACCTGTGCTGCTACACCGGCGGCTTTGCCCTGGCTGCGGCCGTGCTGGGCGGGGCCACGGACGTGACCGGGGTGGACCTGGACGAGACGGCCATCGCCCAGGCGCGGCGCAACGCGCATCTGAACCACGTGCGGGTAAACTGGGTGCACTGTGACGCCTTCAGTTATGCGCGTCAGATGCAGCGCAACGCGCAGCGCTGGGACGTGATCGTGGCCGACCCGCCCAAATTCGTGCCCAGCCGGGAGGAGTTCCATGAGGGCCGTCGCCGGTACGAGGACCTCAACGGCCTGGCGATCTCGTTGCTGAGGCCCGGCGGTCTGTTGGTCACCTGCTCCTGCTCGGGGCTGGTCTCGGCGGAGCAGTTCGAGCAGTTCGTCAGCCGGGCGGCGCATCGGCAGGGGCGGCGGCTCCAAATCCTGGACGGCACCGGCGCCGGCCCGGATCACCCGGTCATGTCCAACTGCCCGGAAAGCCGTTACCTCAAGGTGATCTGGGCGCGGGTCTGGTGAGCCGAACGCGGGCCGGGCGCCAACACCGGAGAGGCGGGAACAAACGGTAAAGCCTGCGGCCGGGCGGGGCGGAACTGAGAACCGCTGGAGGGCGCTGCCCTGCCGCCCCACCGGTCCCTCGGCAGACCGCACCACCGATTGCCCGCATCCGGCCCTCTGCTCGTTTCCTTACCCATCCTTCGGCGAGCTCCTGCTCTGGGCTCCAGCGGCCGGGGCCCGGTTCGACCCGGAGCAGGGCCGGGAGGCGGCTCAGCGAGGTGTCGCAGCGTTGTCGGGGTTTGTTATGCCCGGCGGGCCGGCGCCAGTTCTGGCCCTCCGCACCCCGGCCGTCTCCCCCCGGCGGAAGGAGCATGTTGGGCTGGGGGACTGTTTTCGGAAACAGCCCCAAGTACTTTGCCATCAGCGCGGCGACGGCGCGGGCCAGCGGGCCCGTTGGGCAGCCAACCAACGGTCCAGCAAGTCGTGGCAGTTCAACACTTTCTCCGCCAGGTCCACTGAGACGTAAAAGTATTGGTTGGAGGCCTCGAACCCAAGCCGGGAATCCCGTCGCTGCAAGTCGTGCAACCGCCGGGCCAAAGCGATTTCCGTGCGCAGCAGACGCTCCAAGGCATCGAGCGGCGGGCGGGCTTCGTCGGCGCTGCGCGCGGCCAGCAGAACGCGTCGGGCCAGAACAAACCGCGCCTGATTGGCCGTGCTGCGGAAGTGAAGGGCTGCGGCCTCGGCAGCGCTCAGTTCCTCAGCCAGGGCTTGTTGCCGGGCTGGCGTCCGCGCGGCCCTACCCGCGTCCACGGCAGCTTTCAACTCGGCCAAAGCGCGTTCGAAGCCCTCCGCCACTTTCTCGAACTGCTCGGCCAAGACCTCCGCCGGATAAATCGCCCGCCAGGTGTCCAGGTCGTCGTAGGGAAAGCCCGTCATGGTGGCCCGATAGCCGGTCGGGGTTTCCCACAGCAGGTTGGCCGGGCCAAGCTGTTGAGGCCCCGAATAGACCACCCCGATGTGAAACGGGAACTCGCTGAAGGCCGCGCTGAACTGTTGCCAAGCAGCCACCACCGCCGGCGCCAGCTCCGGGCCAAACCGCCGCTCAGCCACCTGCTGCATGGCGGCCTCGGGCGCGCCTGAAGCCAGCGCCTGGCTCACCACCTCAAGGTTGGCTGAGGGGTAACCGCCCAACGTCCAACCCAGCATCAGGCCCTCCACACCGGCTTGACGCAGGTTGGCCGCGTGCCGAGCCACGTTGGCCACCGCCGGCAGATGCGGCACCGCCGATAATTCCCACGTGTTGCCGGCCTGGATTTTGGCGACGGTTTTGAGCCCGCGCTGCCGCGCCCAGGCCCAGTGCCGCTGCGCCCGCGGGCCCGGCCCGACGGCTGAAATGGAGTATTCGCCCACCGCGCTTTTCACCCCGCCGCGTTCGATCGGCAGGCCCCACTCGCTTACACTCATCAAGGCCGCCTCGGCCGGTAACTGCCGGATAACCTGTTCGGCCCAGGCATCGTCCCAGCCCCAGTCCCACACCAACAGCCGCGCGGCTGAGCCGGCCCGGCGAATGCCCTCGGCTACCAGCCGGTTCACCTCCGCAATCACGTCCGCCGGCGGCCGCTGGCCGCACCGTGGACACCGTGCGCCGCCGCCGTGCGACCAGCAGTTGGTGAGGTTCTCCGAAGCAGTGATGGTGAAAAAGCCGCCCAGCTCCGGCACTGCCCGGCATACTGAGGCGACTGACTCGACCAGATACTTCTGCACCTCGGGCACGCTGGTGCATAAGGTGGCGTGGTCGCCCTCCTCGACGCCTTTGAGCTGCGGGTGTGCCTGGAAAAACCGCACCGGCATCGCCCGCGGTTCGTTCAGATAAAGAAATACCCGCAGGCCCCGCCGGGCCGCCCGGGCGACCAACGCGCGCAGGTTCTTCAGCCGGGTCGGCCAGCCGGCGCTGATCGAGGCGTCCCACGGAAACGGCGCCAGCTTGTAAAGCACGGCCTGGAGCCAGACGCCGTTAACGCCGGCCGCGGCCAACCGCGCCAAAAGCCCGTCCGGATACGGGCCGGCGGCGTCTTCAAGCAAGGGGTCGCCGTAAAGGGCGAAGTAGGAATAACAGAACCGCAACAGCTCGGGCGCCGCGTCCGGCCGGCGCGGGCCGCCCCCGGACGGCTTGCGCGACAGCCGCTCGACAAAGCCAAACAGCGGGTCCGGCGCCGTCGTGATCCCCTCGGGAAACTCCCGGCGCAGCAGTGCGGCCATGGCGCGGGCGCGGGCTTGGGGGGCGGCATCCGGGGCCTGCCAGCGCAGCGGCGGGCACTGGGGCTTGAGGCTGCCGAGCTTGATAAACAGGAAATCGTCCTCGCGCAGGGTGTAGGCGAGCTGGTCGGCGGTCCAACCCAGCAGCTCCAGCAACTGCTCATACGGCAGCAGGTGCCAATTGCGCCGGATGACCGTGAGGTAGGAGCGGCGCTGTTGCTGGGGACTGATGCGCGGCGGGCCGTCCAAGCCCATCGCCCGGCCCAATCGCAGGATGTCCGCCGGCCGGGCGCCCACCACACGGGCCATGCGGTCCACAGGCACTAAAGGCCAGTTGCGCCACACAAACGCATGCAGCCGATCCGGAAAATGCGGGTAGGGCACCGGCGGCGGCGCCGCGCCTTTGGGCAGGTCGGCTACGCTGAGCCGGCTTGGTGAGGATCGTCGCCCGGCCGTAGCCGCCGCGGCTCGGGCAGGCCAGGCCGCAGCCGCCAACGCCAGCGCGCCGGTGCGCAGGAACCGCCGCCGGGACAACACCTGCGACGGCACGGGGCGGAATGATGGCCCAGGGTGCAGGCTGGACATGGCTGGAAGGTAAAGCTGCGGCTGATGGCGCAGCCAGAGGAATCTCCGGGAGACTTGAGGAGCGGGCGGATTTGGCCATGTCGCTGAGGCGAATGGAGCGGTTGCCGAAGTCGGCCTAGCAGCCTGTCGGACTTGGCTCAAGGCGGTGGTCCGGTTTGGGTGGTGCCGGCCCCCGGCCGGCGGTGGTCTGTAACCGGTGGCGCATCACCGCGGTGGCGCTGGCCTCCGGCGGCAGGGGTACCGGTTCGGGGTGCGCTTCCAGGTCGCTCACGCTGCGGTGATGGCCCGTTTTCTCGACCGCCGCCCACACCGTCGTGCCGGTGGCTTGGCCCTCCGGGGTCTGTTCGACCGGCCGCCCGGCCGGTTCGCTGAAGAAGCCGCTGTCCACCAACACGGCGGCCCCCGAACCCGCCTCGGCGGGCACGCTCGCCAGCGTGGGGGCCAGTTCCTGTTGGTCGTTGGGCGACTGACTGACGCGCTGGCCCACGATCAGGCGGCTCTCCCCTTCCACCGCCGCCGGCGCGTTGTCGCTCTGCTCGAAGTGCTGCCCGTTGCCCGCCTTCATGATCCGGCTCTCCGGATCGGTGAAGTGGGATTGGTCCTTCGCGGCGGGTTCCGGGGTCGGGGC
>CALFAV010000072.1 GCA_937946835.1 uncultured Verrucomicrobiae bacterium
GGGGGTTGGATGATTGTCAGCCGTTAACCGGATGTTGACGGCGATGAACCATTTTACCACCAACCTTTTGGTCCTGAGCCTGTTTACGCTCCTGACGGCTTGCAGTCGCCTCGAACCAACGAACCGCACCGTGGTCCCGTCTCCAGCCCTTCAGCATCAGGCGGCAACCCCGGCTGGCCCGCAGATTTTCACGGTCAAAGGCGTGGTGCGCGAAATCCGCCCGGGCAACCGGGAGGTGGTGATCCGCCATGAAACCATCCCGGGCTACATGGCGGCGATGACCATGCCCTTTACCGTCAAAGACCCGGGGGAGCTGGCCGGGGTGGGGCCGGGCGACACCGTGCAGTTCCGGCTCAACGTGACCGAAACCGACGGGTGGATTGACCAGATTCGCGTGCTGGAGCGGGGCGAGCCGGAAGACCCGCGCCCGGTGGTGCCGGAAGTGCGGGTGGTCCGCCAGGTTGAGGAGCTTGCCGAGGGCGACGCGCTGCCGGACTACCCGTTGGTGACCGAGTCCCGCCGGCGCATTCGGCTGAACGAGTTTCGCGGCCGGGTGCTGGGACTGACCTTCATCTACACGCGCTGCCCGTACCCGACGTTCTGTCCGCGGCAGACGCGGCAATTCGTCGAGGCGACCGAGCGGCTGAAGGAGCGGCTGCCCGGCACGCCGGCCCGTTGGCATCTGCTGGCGATTTCGTTCGACCCCGCCCACGACACCCCGGCGGTGCTGCGCCGGTACGCCCGCCAGTACGGGGCGGACCCGGAGCGGCTGAACTTCTGCACCGGGGAGGTGATTGACCTGGACGCAATCACCGAACAATTCGGCATGATCGTGGCCCGGGACGGCGAGGGCTTCAGCCACAACGTCCGCACCGTGGTGGTGGGAGCCGACGGGCGTATCCGCCGAATTTTCATCGGCAACGATTGGACGGTGGACGAGTTTGTGGCCGAGATGGTGAAGGCGGCCGGGGCGGAATAAAGACGGCCCGCCGCGCCGGGCGGAGGTCAACCTTCGGGCGGCAAGGGGCTGCGCCCCGCATAGCCGGTATCCAGGTCATGCCAGTACTCGACCGCCGGTTCCCCTTCCTCCCAGCACAGGAAAACCTCCCGACCGCCGACAATGGCCGGAAAATCCACCAGTCCGCGCTCCAGGTCCTTGAGCTGGATTTGCCGGCGGGCGAATTCGCGCAAAACGGCCTGCGCCCGGGCCAGCGAACGCAGAAACTCCGTGACCCTCCCCCCGCCCAGATCATGCCCGCGGGTCAGGAGGGGTTGGAGGGCGCGCTGCTGATTTTCCAAGACCGGTTGCAACTGCCGCAACCGGGCCAGCCAGGCGCGAATCTCCGGCAACAGGGCGCTGGCCTCTTCGCGGGTGTAGTGCCGGGTGAAACGCCGGGTCATATCAGCGCGCTTCCGCTCCGGGCGAACCTCCGGGGGCGGACCGGAGTTTTTGCTCCACCGCCGGGTTGGGTTCCACCTCCAGGGATTTCTGCCAGGCCGCGCGGGCGTCCTCGCCGCGCCCCAGCGCGGCGTAGATGTCCCCCAGGTGGTCCAGGAGCGTGGCGTCCGGAGCGGCCATGAGGCCGACGGCCTTCAACTGGACCTCCAGGGCCTCGGCCGGACGGCCCAGTTTGAAAAGCACCCAGGCGAGGCTGTCCAGGTAGGCGGGGTTGTCCGGCTCATGGCGGAGGGCCTTTTCGATGAAGGCGCGCGCCTCCTCGAGGTTTTCGCCGCGCTCGGCCCACATGTAGCCGAGGTAGTTCAGGGCCTCGTCGTGGTCGGGGTTCAGTTCCAGGCAACGGCGCAGCGCGGCTTCCGCCTCGGCAATATGTCCCGCCCGCTCGTGGGCCGCCCCGAGCTGGAAATAGAAAAAATCGTTCAGGCGGGCCGGCTCGGCGACCCGGGCGATCAATTCAGCCGCCTCGTAGTGCTGGAGCGCCTCGAGGTATTCGCGCCGGGCCGCCCGGGTCAGGCCGCTGTAAAACTCGAGCAGAAATCCGGGCCGGAAGCGCCGGCGGGCCTGCTCCAACACCTCCCAGGCCTCGTCGGCCTTGCGCAGGGTGAGCTTGACCCCGGCCAGGTCGTAATAAACCGGTTCCAGTTCCGGGTTGAGCAGGAGCGCCTTCTCAAAGTGCCGCTCGGCATCGGCGAACTTTTTTTCTTCGAGAGCCAGGGCGCCGAGCAGGGCATACACCCGGGGGTTGGTGGGGTCGTCGCGGGTGATGGCCTCCAGGTGCCGGCTGGCGTTGGCCGGATCGCCGGCGCGGAGGTGGAGCTGAAAAAGCTGGTCATGGAGCTGGAGCCGTTGACGGCGGTCTTCGGGTGGATGCTCGCTCAACAACTCTTCGTACAGGTCGGTGGCCCGCCGGGCCTCGCCCAGGGCCAGGTAGGCATCGGCCATGCGTTCGCGCACGACCGGTTCGGTGGGCTGAAGACGCGCCGCCCGGTCCAGCAGAGCCAACGCCCGGGGTTTGACCACTTCCCCGGAAAGTAACCGCTGCCGGCCGGCGGCGATATGAAAGCCGGCCAGGTCCACCAGAAAGCCGGGGTTGGCATCGGCCCGGGCGGCGCCTTCGTCGAGCACGGCCAGGGCCTCGTTGGTCTGCTTGTTTTGCAGGTACAACGTGGCCAGCCCGTGGTAGCCCAAAATGGATTGCGGCTCGCGCCGGATGGCTTCCCGAAAGGCCGTGATGGCCGCCGGGAGGTTGGTGGCCTGAGCGTGAGCGGTGCCCAGCCAGCCAAACACCTGGGCGGAGGCGTCGGGCCGGCGCGCGGACTCGCTCAGCACCTCGATGGCCGCCGTGGGGTTGCGGTTGCGCAGGTGCCGCTGGGCCAGGTCCACGGCCAGTTGCTCGAAATCGGGGTCGGCGCGGACGGCCTCGCGAAAGCTGGCCTCGGCCTCGGAAGGTTCCGCCCGCAGGTCATGCACCACGCCGGCCGCGTAGCGGGCGTGCGCCTCGACCCGCCGATCCAGCTCCGGATCGGCCGGACGGGACAAGCGGGCAGAAGAGGCGGGCGCGGCCGGGGCGGGAACGTCAGGGGGGCGCAGGCGGGCACAGCCGCTGCACAGGCTCAGTGCCAGCATCAGCGCCCACCCCGTGCCCACGGCCGGCCGGCCGACTCGCGCCACCACACGCACAAAACAGAAGGGCTTCGGGATGTTCGCAACCCGAAGCGGGGAGTTGGTTGAGAAGCGCCGCCGCGGCTTACTTCTGCCAGGTGCGCTTCTTGTGCCGGTGTTGGCGGAGTTTCTTGCGGCGTTTGTGTTTGTTGATTTTCGCTTTGCGGCGTTTTTTCAGGGAACCCATAGGTTTGTTGTGCGGGTCAATATACCACCTTGTTCAACGGATACTCAATGATCCCCTCGGCCCCGGCGGCCTTGAGCCGGGGGATCAGGTCCCGGACGATGTGTTCGTCAATGACGGTTTCCACCGCCACCCAGCCGGGCTGGCTCAGGTGCGAGACCGTCGGGTTGCGCAGGGCGGGGAGCGATTCGAGCAGGGCGGGCAGCCGCGGCTCGGGGACGTTCATTTTAAGCCCGACCTTGGTTTCGGCCTCGAGCGCGCCGCGCAACAGCAGGGCCAGGCGCTCGATTTTGCCGCGCTTCCAGGGGTCACGCCAGGCGTCGTGGTTGGCCACCAGACGCGGGGTGGAGGTCAGCAGGGTGTCCACGATGCGGAGCTTGTTGGCCCGCAGCGAGGAGCCGGTCTCGGTCACCTCGACAATGGCGTCCACCAGCTCGTGGGCCTTGACCTCGGTGGCGCCCCAGGAAAATTCGACCTCGGCCCGGACCTTGTGCCGACGCAGGTACCGGCGGGTGATGTTGACCACTTCGGTGGCGATGCGCTTGCCCTCGAGGTCCCGGACCGATCGGACCGGCGAATCCTCCGGCACGCACAACACCCAACGAGTGGGCTGACGGGTGGCCTTGCTGAAGATGAACTCGCCCACCTCATGGACGCGCGAGCCGTTTTCCACGATCCAGTCGTAGCCGGTGATGCCGGCGTCCAGGTAACCGTGCTCGACGTAGCGGCTGATTTCCTGGGCGCGGATGAGCCGGATTTCCAGTTCCTCGTCATCCACGTAAGGGATGTAGGACCGGCTGCTGACGCTGATGTGGAAACCCGCCTTGGCCATCTTGTCCAAGGTGGCATCCTGGAGACTGCCCTTGGGCAGCCCCAGACGCAGCACCGGTTTCGGCGTTTGGTTTTGCATCATGCCTGCGCGCACTTCGTACCGGCCGACGGCGGGTGAGAAAGCCCTTCCCCCCACCCCGGAGTGGCCGGGAAGGCCCAGTATGCTCCGGTGGGGAGCCGGAGAAGCAAGCATCTTCTGGGGCCGGCCGGTTGACGCGGATGGGCCGCTTGCTGTTCCTCGCCGGCTGTGACGCGGAGAAATTTTTACGACCGCGCGGTGGTCCCCTTGTATGCGTGTCGCCGCCGCATCTTGCTGACCGGGGTCGGCTGCGGGAAAAGCCCCGCGGGCGGTCGGCCGAGTCGCGGGCTTCATCGCGGGGTAGGGTCGCGCTGCGGCGTGGCCCGGGTAGCGCCGACTGGTAGTCGGCCGCCTGCCTGCCGCGCTTCGCGTGGCGCAGGCAGGTATCGCGGATTGCCAATCCGCCAACCGTGGCTCGTATCACCCCCGCCGGCGGGAAGCCGGCGCTCCGGCGTAGCGGTGGCCGTCCGAGCTGCCGCAGGGGCGGTTGCTTGTTGTTCGTCGTGGCCGGTTCAGACGCCGGCCAGACCGCACAGGTAGGCCAGCACCAGGTCGGGTAACCTGGAGCTGTAACCGCCCTCGAGCACGCTGAAGACCGGCACCCCCAGGCCGCGGAGCGATTCGCCCAGCCAGGCGAAATCCTCCACCTCCAGTGCCGCGTCGCTCAACGGGTCTTCCCGAAAGGCGTCAAATCCGGCCGAGACCGCGACCAGGGTGGGCTGGTAACGGCGGAGGTCCTCGAGGGCCCGCGCCAGTTCACCGCGGTACTCGGCGCGCGATGCGCCCGGCGGCACCGGGTAGTTGTGGGCGTTTTCATGCGAGCTTTCGCCCGTGCCGGGAAAGGCCGGGAATTGGTGCACGGAGAAAAAGGCGCAGTCCGGGCGTCCGCGCAGGATGTCCTCGGTGCCGTTGCCGTGGTGGACATCGAAGTCAAACACCGCCACGCGGCGATGCCCCCGGGCCAGCGCCTCGAGCACGGCAATGGCCACGGAGTTGAGGTAGCAAAAGCCCATCGCCCGATGGGGCGTGGCGTGGTGTCCGGGCGGGCGGAGCAAACTAAAGGCCGGTTGGCCCTCCAGGGCCAGGTCCAGGGCCTTGAGGGCGCCCCCCACACTGCGCTCGGCGTGGGCGCGGAGGTCCGGGTAGGCCGGCGTGTCGGCGTCGAAGTCCAGGGGAACACTCAGCCGTTCGAGCAGGCTGGCCGAATGAGCGCGGCGCAACTGGTTTTCGCGGACCGGAGCCGGCGCGGCCCAGGTGACGGGCAGGCGGGTCTGGGTGCGCAACTTTTCCACGGTGCCCGCCACCCGGGCGGGACGCTCGGGATGTCCCGGCTGGTGATACGCGGTGCACCGCTCGTCAGTGATGACAATCATGCCTGAATTGCGACGATGTTGTTCGGTGCGCGCGTTGTACCATCAGGTACCCCGCTGCGCCAAGCGACAAGCCCCGCCCCCAAGCGCGGGATTGCCTTTTTGCTTGAATACCGGCAGGGTGGGCCAATCTAAACGTTGTGCGTGTGACCTGCATGAACATGAAACACCGGCCTCAACTCACGAAAAACATTGTCGGCGGGCTGATCCTCGGCGCGGTCTGCGGCTTCACCGGCCCTGTGCGCGCGGCCGAGACCGAACTGGCCCCCCTGCCCCTGAAACTGCCCATCCCCGCCTTCATGGGCACGCCCACCGACATTCCGCTGGGCGAGCACATCGAGAAACCTTCGGACAAACCCCGCCCGCCGTTCCTGGCGCCCAAGGGCGTGCAGAACCTGGCCCTGGGCAAGAAGGTGACCAGCAGCGACAAGTCCCCCATCACCGGCTCGCTGGAGTTGGTGACCGACGGCGACAAGGAGTCCAACGACAACAGCTTTGTCGAGCTGCGCCGCCGCACGCAGTGGGTGCAGATTGACCTCGAGAAGCGGGCCAAGATTTATGCCATCCTGATCTGGCACGCGCACAACACCTATCAGGTGTACCACGACGTGATCGTGCAGGTGTCCGACGACCCGGACTTCACCCAGGGGGTGAAGACCCTGTTCAACAACGACTACGACAACAGCTCCGGGCTGGGCGTGGGCACGGACAAGGAGTACTTCGAGACCTACGAGGGCAAGTTGATTGACGCCAAGGGCGTCGAAGCCCGCTACGTGCGTTGTTACAGCCGCGGCAGCACCTACAGCGCCCTGAATCGCTACACCGAAGTCGAGGTCTGGGGCATCCCGATTGAGTAACCCAGCCGCCGCCGACCGTCCGGGACAGGACCCCGAGGCGGCGGGACTTCCGGTCTCCCCCGTTGCCGGCGCGCCCGGACACCGTCCGGCGCGCCGGTGCGTTTTTCGGGGCCGGTGCCCTCCGCGACGCGGGGAAAAGGCTTGGCCCGGGTGGGACAAGCGCGGAGTTTCAAGCGCTCGACCATGAATCGCTGGCTGATTCCCGGTTTGTTGATCGCCCTGGTCCTTGGCGCGGCGCTGCGCGCGCCCCGGCTGGACGCGCGGCCCATGCACACCGACGAATCGGTCCACGCCTACAAGTTTGCCACGCTCTGGGACCGCGGCGAGTATCGGTACGACCCGCACGAGTATCACGGCCCGACCTTGTACTACGCCACGCTGCCCCTGGCCCGGCTGCGCGGGGCCGAAAACTCGGACCACCTGAGTGAGGCCACGCTGCGCGCGGTGCCGCTGCTTTTCGGGCTGGGACTGATCGCGCTGACGGTGTTGTTTGCCGACGGGCTGGGGCGGACGGGGACGGTTGCCGCGGGGCTGCTGAGCGCGGTTTCGCCCGCGCTGGTGTTTTTCAGCCGCTACTACATCCACGAGATGCTGCTGGTGTTCTTCACCGCGCTGCTGGGGGCGGCGCTGTGGCGTTACAGCCGTCGCCCCGGTTGGGGTTGGGCGGCGCTGGCCGGGCTGGCGCTGGGCTTGATGCACGCGACCAAGGAGACCTTCGTGCTCAACCTCGCGGCGCTGGCCGTGGCCGGGGGAGTGGTCGGGGCGATGGACCCGGACCGACAAGGGTTGTGGCCGAAAATCCGAATGCACGTCCGGGTCGGCCACGTCGTCACCGGCGCGCTGGTCGCGCTGGCGGTTTCGGCTACGTTGTTCACCTCGTTTTTCCAACACCCGGGCGGCATCCTGGATTCATTCCGCACCTATTCGCCGTGGCTGCATCGGGCGGGGGGGGCGTCGCCGCACATTCATCCGTGGACGTTTTACTTCGAGCGGCTGTTCTGGTTCCGGCCGGCGGCCGGACCGGTGTTCAGCGAGTTGTTGATCGGCGGGCTCGCCCTGGTGGGGGCCGTGGCGGCGTGGGTCCCCGATCCGTTCCCGCCGTTTCATCGCCGGCTGGCCCGCGTCTTGACGGTGTACACCGTGGTGCTGACCGCGCTGTACACGGGGATCAGTTACAAAACGCCCTGGTGCGCGCTGGGGTTCCTGCACGGGATGATCCTCCTGGCGGGCATCGGTGTGGCGGCGCTGGTCCGGTGGGCACGCTTTCCGGCGTTGCGGGCTGTGTGTTTCCTCGGGCTGCTCGCGGGCGCGGCCCAACTGGCGGTACAGGCGTGGCGCGCGACCGGGCCGTTTGACACCGACCAGCGCAATCCGTGGGTGTACGCCCACACCTCGAAAGACCTCCTCCGGCTGGTGGACCGCGTGTTGGGAATTGCCCGGGCCCACGGTGATCCGGCCCGCATGGAGGTCAACGTGCTGGCCCTGGGTGGGGACTACTGGCCGCTGCCCTGGTACCTGCGCCGCCTCAAGGAGACCCGCTGGGCCGACGGGATTCCGGCGGACCCCTACGCGCCGGTGGTGATCGCCAGCGCCCGGCTCCACGCCGCGCTGGACGAGAAATCCGACAAACGCTGGATCAGTGCCGGCTACTACGAGCACCGGCCGCGCGTGTTCCTCGAACTGTTTGTGGAACTGGAACTTTGGAAGCGCTACCTGGCCAACCGTCCGCCGCCGGACGAGGAGGAATGAGCGCGGCGGCCCAGCAGGGTTACGGCACGCCCGGGTTCGACGTCCCGCCGCGGGCCCCCGGCCCGGTCAGGTGCGGGCCAGCTTGATCACCCGCTGCCGCTCGGCGCGTTTGCGCTGGTTTTCGTCCAGAATGCGTTTGCGCAGGCGCAGGTGGTGCGGGGTGGCCTCCACGTATTCGTCGGGGCCAATGTACTCGAGGGCGCGTTCCAGGCTGAGCTTGAGCGGCGGATTGAGCTGGATGCCCTTGCCCTCACCCTGGGAGCGCATGTTGGTGAGGTGTTTGGCCTTGCAGGGGTTGACCGGGATGTCGTTGTCGCGGGCGTTTTCGCCCACGATCATCCCCTGGTACACGCGGTCGCCGGGTTCGATCAGCAGCCGGCCGCGCTCCTGGATGGCGTTAAGGGCGTAGGCCGTGGCCACGCCGTCCTCCATGCTCACCAGCGAGCCGTTTTTGCGGGCCGGGATTTCGCCGCGGTCCGGCCCGTACTCGTGGAAAAGATGGCTCATCACCCCCAGGCCGCGGGTGGTGTTGACCAGGTCGGTCTCGAAGCCGATCAGCCCGCGCATGGGGATGAGCGCCTCGATGGTTACCTGGTCGCCGTGGTGGTGCATGGCGGTGATTTCGGCCTTGCGGAAGGAAAGGTTTTCCAGGACCGCACCCAGGAATTCCTGGGGGATTTCCAGAAAGAGCTTTTCGATGGGTTCGAGCAGGTTGCCCTGCGCGTCGAGCTTGTAGAGCACCTCCGGCCGGCTGACCAGCACCTCGTAGCCCTGGCGGCGCATCTGCTCGACGAGGATGGCGATCTGCATTTCGCCGCGGCCGGAGACCTCGAACACCTTGGGATCGGCGGTCTGGGCCACGCGCAGCGCGACGTTGGTGCGGACCTCTTTTTGCAGGCGTTCCCAAATGTGGCGGGCGGTGACCAGCTTGCCGTCCTGGCCGGCCAGCGGGCCGTCGTTGACGGCGAATTCCATCTGAATGGTCGGCGGATCCACCGGAATGTACGGCAACGCGCCGCGCTCGGGCTTGTCCGCGATGGTCTCGCCGATGAACACCTCCTCGAAGCCGGTGACGCCAACGATGTCCCCCGCATGCGCCTCTTCGATCTCGATGCGTTTGAGCCCTTCAAAGTGGTAGAGCATCGTGATTTTGCCGGGGGTCACGCGCCCGTCGCCGTGCAGGCAACAGGCCGGATCCCCCACGCGGACCTTGCCGGAGACAATCTTCCCGAACGCGATGCGGCCGAGGTACTCGGAGTAATCCAGATTGGCCACGAGCACCTGGAAGCCCTCGCCGGCCCGGGCGCGCGGCGGGGGGATGTGTTTCCCAATGGCCTCGAAGAGCGGCTCCATCGTTTCGCCGGGTCGGTCGAGGTCGCTCGTGGCGTATCCGGCCTTGGCGCTGGTGAAGACAAACGGGAAGTCCAACTGCTCGTCGGTGGCGTTGAGCGAGACAAACAAGTCGAAGACCTGATCCAGCACCTTCTTCGGATTGGCGTTTTCGCGGTCAATCTTGTTGATCACCACGATGGGCTTGGCGCCGGCCTCGAGGGCCTTGCGCAGCACGAAGCGGGTCTGGGCCTGCGGCCCCTCGGCGGCGTCCACCACCAGCAGCACGCCGTCAATCATGTTCATGATCCGCTCGACCTCGCCGCCGAAGTCCGCATGGCCGGGCGTGTCCACGATGTTCACGTGGTAGTTCTTGTATTGGAAGGCGGCGTTCTTGGCCCGGATGGTGATGCCCTTCTCGCGTTCGAGGTCCATCGAGTCCATGAGGCGTTCCTCGCTGGCCTTGGCCTCGTTGGCGCGGAACGTGCCGGACTGCTTCAGGAGGCAATCCACCAGCGTGGTCTTGCCGTGGTCCACGTGCGCGATGATCGCGATGTTTCGAATGTGCTGCATCGGTTGGCAACGGCGCCGGGGAGTGGTCTTTTGCCTTCACGGTGTGTGCCTCCCCGTTGCGAGCAGGACATTCTGCCATGTTCGCTTTTCCGGGCAAGCCGGCTTTTGCAGGATTTTCCCCGGCTGCGCCGGGAGTGTGCCCACCGATGCCCGGCAGAAAATGAACCGACCTTTTTTCGAGGCACAAAACCCCCGTTCCTTGCCGCCCGCCGATGGGCGTGTTAGAGCCTGCGGCCATGAAAATCGCTGCCGGCCGACCGGGCACGCTCCTCGGAAAAATCTTGGTGCGGTCCGGGCCACACGGCTTTTGGTGGATGCGGTTTGGACAAACGGCGTTCGGTCTTGCGGTCGGCCTGCTGACAGGATTCGAGGCCTGGGCGACCCGTGTGGACCTGCAGCGCGCTCAGCACCATTACCAGACGGCCTGCGCGGTCTGCCACGGCCCGACCGGCCGGTATGACCCCACCCTGCCCGGGGTGAAGACGCTGGATCCCAAGCCGGCCGACCTCAGTGATCCGCTCTTCAACAGCCGGGAACCCGCGGGTGACTGGTTCATGGTCATCAAGCACGGCGGCGCGCCCATGGGGTTCTCCGCCTCGATGCCAGCGTTCCGGGATGCGTTCACGGACGCGGAGATCGCGGAGTTGGTCGCTTACCTGAAAACCCTGCCCGGGCCGCACCGCTACCCGCCGGGTGAGCTCAACTACTTCCGGCCGCTGCGGACCAAGAAGGCCTGGCTGGAGGACGAGGTGGTGCTCCTGTCCCGTTTCGCCCGCCATGACCGCAACGGTGACGACGTGGTGACCACCGCGCTCGAATTCGGGAAACGCTGGTTGGCGCGCTGGCAGACCGAGCTGAAGCTCGCCCAGGAGTTCGAAGGCGCGCACGGGGACTGGGACGAATTCGAGGCCGGCGTGAAGTACGCCCTGTATGACAACCTGGAGCACACGTTCCTGCTCTCGGGCGGGACCGATCTCGCCTTCGCGCTGCGGGGCGACGCTCGCATGGAATTCATCCCCTACCTGGCGGCGGCCAAAGGACTGGGCGAGGCGTTCACGCTCCAGGCCAGCGTCAAGAGCCACCTGCCGCCCGAAGACGCTTCCGCGGGCGACGTGGAACTGGCGGCGATGGTGCACTGGCTTCCGACGCCCTGGCCGCGCGGCATTTTCCCCGGGGTGGAACTGACGGCCACGGCGCCGTTCGAGCCGGGCAACCGCGACGCACTGCGCTGGACCGTCGTGCCGCAACTGAACTTCGGGCTCAGCCGCCGGGGCCACGTGCGGGCCGCCGCGGGGGTGGAGGTGCCCTTGAACGACCGCACCTACGACTTTCGCCTGCACTTTTACCTGCTTTGGGACTTCGCGGACGGGATGTTTTGGGAAGGCTGGCGCCGGGGGCGCAGCCTGGTTCATACCGAATACGAGTGACCGCCCTTGCGGCGGCCCCCCCAAACGACACCCGGCGCGCTCCGGGTGGGCGCGGCCTCCGACCACTGGTAGCTGCCGGAGAGGCGGTGCCCCTCGTCGCCAGCGGCCGCTCAGGCCACCGCCCGCGGATCCAGGGCGTCGCGCAAGCCGTCGCCCACCAGGTTCAGGGCCAGCAGCGCCAGGGCCAGCGTGCCCGCCGGAAACACCACCAGCCACCAGTAAACCCGCAGCGGGTTGATCTGAGCCGCCCCTTCGGCGATCAGCGTGCCCAGGCTGGCGGCGGGCGGTTGAATACCCAGGCCCAGGAAGCTCAGGAACGACTCGTACAGCACCACCGCCGGCACGGTCAGCGCCAGGTATACAATCACCACCCCCGCCAGGTGCGGGAGCACATGCCGCCGCAGAATCCCCCCGGGACCCGCCCCGAGCACGCGCGCCGCCTCCACAAAGGCGCGGGTGCGCAGGCTCAACACCTCCCCCCGCACTATCCGGGCCATCGTCAGCCACGAGACCGACCCGATGCCCAGCAGCAGTCCCGCCAGGCGCGCGTGCGCCGGATTGACCGGCACCCCCGCCGCCTCCCATCGGGCCAACAGCCCGTTCAGGGCCGTGACGATCACGATGACAAACACCAGCGTGGGCAGGGCGTACAACACGTCCACCGTCCGCATCATCACCCCATCCACCCGCCCGCCCGCGAAGCCGGCGACCGCGCCCCAGAGCACGCCGATCACCAGGCTGATGACCGCCCCGGCCAGCCCAACCACCAGCGACAACCGCGCGCCCACCAACACCCGCGTGAGCAGGTCGCGCCCGTGGACGTCCGTCCCCAGCCAGTGCCGCAGCGAGGGCGGCTCAAACGCACCGGCCACGAAGGCGTTCGGTTCGTACGGTGAAACCCCGGGGCCCAGCAGGGCTGCGGCGATCAACAGCCCCAGACCCCAGGCGGCCAGCCGGGCCGCGCGATTGCGGTGGAAACGCTGCCAGGCGCGCCGCGCCGGTGAATCCACCCGCCGCGGCCCGGGGCGGAAGAAACTTCGGAACCATCCGGCCGGACCGGGCGCGGCACCGCGCCGGCCGGAAACCGGGGCCGGGGAATCGGGCTTATTCATACCTCACCCGCGGGTCGAGCGCGGCGTAGAGCAGGTCCACGATCAGGTTCAGCACCAACAGCAGGCCCGCGTACAACAGCACCAGCCCCACCACCACGGTGTAATCGCGGTTGAGCGAGCCGTTGACCATGAAGACGCCCAGGCCGGGAATTTGAAACAGGTTCTCCACCACAAACGATCCGGTGAGCAGGTCGGCCAGCAGCGGCCCGGAATAACTCACCACCGGCAACACCCCCAGCCGGAAGCCGTGTCGCCAGAACACCGCGCTTTCCGAAAGCCCCCGGGCCCGCGCCGCCGTGAGGAACGGCGCGCCCAACGTGTTGAGCATCCCTTCCCGCATCAGCCGCGCGACGCGCCCGGCGAAATAAAGGCCCAGCGTCAACACCGGCAGCACGACGTGGGCGGGCGTGCCCCACAGCGCCACCGGAAACCAGCGCCACTTCACCCCCAACCACATCACCAGCAGCGGCCCGGCCACGAAGGTGGGCACGCACAGCGCCAGCAGCGCCGCCAGGTTGCCGACCTGATCCGGCCAGTGCCCCTTGCGGATGGCGGCATAAAAGCCCAGGGGAACGCCCGCCCCCAACGCGAAGCAAAAGGCCAGCGCGCCGATGGTCAGCGACACCGGCAAGCCCGCGGCGATGAGGTCGTTCACCGTGTGGTTCCGATACCGCAACGAGGGTCCCAGGTCCCCCCGCACCAGCCCGCCCAGGTACCGCAGGTACTGGCGCCCGAGCGACTCGTCCAAATGGTAGCGGGCCCGGAGCTGGCGCTCGACCTCGGGCGGCACCTGCCGCTCGCGGTCGAACGGCCCGCCCGGGGCCAGTCGGATCAGGGTGAAGGCCGCCAGGCTGATCACCCCCAGCAGCGGGACCATGAACCCCACGCGGCGCAGCACGTAGTTCATGTGGTCAACTCAGCGTGTCCCCGGCCGCCGGAGGGCGTTCAACGGGTGCACGTCCAGCAGGTTGGGGTAAATCCCGGCCACTTGTGCGGGCCGGAAGAAATGGAAGCCGCTCGAGAAATAAACCGGGGCCACCACCGCCGCCTCCCCCACCAGCCGCCGCTCGGCCGCCGCCAGCAGCGCGGCCCGGCGCGCCCGGTCCGGTTCGGCGTTGGCGCGCTCCAGCAGCGCGTCGTACTCCGGGTCCGCCCAGCCGGTGCGGTTGTTCCCGTTGCCGCTCAGGAACAGGTCCAGAAAGGTGTTGGGATCGTTGTAATCCCCCACCCAACTGCTCTGACTCAGGTCGTAGTCCAACTGTCGCTGGGCGGTGATGAAGACCCGTTTCTCGCGGTTGTCCAGTTCCACCCGCGCGCCCAGGACCTGTTCCCACATGGCCCGCAGTTCGACGGCAATCCGGGCGTGCTCCTGGCCCGTGCCCGCACCCGCCGTCCAGTACAAGTAGCGCAACGGCCGCAGTCCCCGCCCGCCGGGGTAGCCCGCCTCTGCCAACAGCCGGCGCGCCCCTTCCGGGTCGTACCCGACGGCCTCCACGGGCTGGTGGTGCGCTGTGCCCGGCGGTACCAGACCCGCCGCCGGTTGTTCGCCGCCGCGGGTGATGCGCTCCACGATCCGCCGCCGGTCAATGGCCAGGGACAGGGCGCGGCGCACGCGCGGATCGTCCAGTGGTGGGCGGGTGGTGTTGAAGCGGACGAAGTAGGTGGCCAGGAAATCGAACCGGTGGCAGTCGGGCCGCCGGCGCAGCAAGTCGAGCAGTTCGGCCGGCACGAGGTTGCGGTCCCAGATCACGTCCGCCCGGCCCGTTTCGTACAGGTTGAAGGCCGTGGTGGGATTGGCGATGGTGAGCAGGTCCACCACCGCGAGCGCGGTGCGGGCCGCGTCCCAGTAGCGTGGATTTTTGCGCAGGCGCACCCGGTCGTTCAGCCGCCAAAATTCAAGCTGGTAGGGGCCGCTGACCGGCAGGGGCCGGGCACGAATCCACTGGTCGCCGTATTGCTCGATGACCCGGCGCGGCACCACCGCCAGCGTGGGAAAGGCGCACAAGTCCAGGAAGTACGGCGTGGGCCGGCGCAGCCGGACCTCGAAGACGAGCGGGGCCGTCGCGCGAAAACCCAACTGCTCCGGGTCGGCCAGGCGGCCGGTGTGGTAGGCCTCGGCGTTCTCCACGCAGAAAAGCTGGCTGGCATAGCCGGCCCCGGTGCGCGGGTCCAGGACCCGGCGCCATGACCAGGCCACGTCCGCGGCGGTGAGGGGTTCGCCGGTGGACCAGACGGCATTGGAGCGGAGGTAAAACCGGTAGGTGCGGCCGTCGGCCGAAATGTCCCAGCGTTCGGCCAGGCCGGGAATCGGTCCGGCGGTGACCGGGTCGTTGCGGGTCAGGCCCTCGAACAACGGCTGGGTCACCCGCAGGTCCTCGATGCTCAACGCCAGCGCAGGGTCGAGGGACTCCGGCTCGGCGCCGTTGATGATGGTCAGGTCGGCCGGAGGCAACGCCGGACCGCAGGCGGTGAGGGTCAGCCACCCCAGAGCCGCGCCCAGGACCACGCCCGGGGCGCCCCGGTGGCGGGGAACCGGGCGCCACAAACCCAACGCCCCCGGCCGGTCACCGAGGGCGTGGCGCACGGCGGTCATGGAATTACGGCCCCGGGCTGGGCGCGGGCGCCGGGGTTGCGGGCGCGGGGGCTGGCGTGGCCGGGGACGGCGCCGCCGACGGGTTGGTGCCGGGCACGGCGGGCAGGGCCGGCAGGCTGGCGGGGTTGGTGACCACCAGCGGTGCGGCGGGGGCGGCCCCGGCGCGTCCCTGGCGCTCCAGTTCGGCGGCGATGTTGCGGCCCACGGCCCGCGCCTCGTGGTTGCGCATGACCGAAAGCACCAGCGAAAGGACCAGGAAGGAAACAGTACCGTACTTGGTCCAGCGGCTGATCACCGTGCCGGAGCCGGCGCCGAACAGGGCATCAGCCGCCGAGCCCCCAAAGGCCATGCCCAGGCCGGCCTCTTTCTTGGGCAGTTGAATCAGGACCAGCAGAATGAGCAGCAGACAGTTCAGGACCAGGGCGATGGTCAACAGGCCGATGACAAGCGAGGACAAACTCATGGCAAAGCGGGCAAGGGCTAGATCGAGTTCTTGATGATTTCGGAAAAGCTGCGGACCTCGAGCGACGCGCCCCCCACCAGGGCGCCGTCCACATCCGGCTGTTCCATCAGCTCGCGGGCGTTGTTGGGTTTGACGCTGCCCCCGTACTGGATGCGGACCTGGCGGGCGGTGGCGGCGTCAAACATCCGGGCCAGCAGGCCACGGATGAAGGCGTGGGCGGCCTGGGCCTGCTCGGCGGTGGCGTTGCGGCCGGTGCCGATGGCCCAGACCGGTTCGTAAGCGATGATGGTTTCCTCCATTTGCTCGCGGGTCAACCCGGCCAGGCTGCCGCGGAGCTGGGTCTCGAGCACCTGTTCGGTGCGGTTGGTTTCGCGCTCGGCCAGGGTTTCGCCCACGCAAATGATGGGCTTGAGGGCCGCCGCGTGGGCCGCGGCGGCTTTGCGGGCGATCAGGTCATCGGTCTCCTTCTGATGCTGGCGCCGCTCGGAATGGCCCAGGATCACGTAGCGCACGGAGAACTCCTTGAGCATCACGGCGGCGATCTCGCCGGTGTACGGGCCGACGTTGTGCTCGCTCATGTTCTGCGCGCCGAGCCGGAGGTTTGAGTCCAAAATGGCGCGCGAAACCGACTCGAGCGCGGTGAAGGGCGGGCACACCACGATGTCCACCTCCTTCACGCTGGCCAGTTCGCGCTTGAGGCCGTTGACCAGGTCCAGCGCCTCGGCCACGGTCTTGTTCATCTTCCAGTTGCCGGCGATGAGCAGCTTGCGGTCTTTGTTCATGGCGGGTCGGGAGGCTGGGGAAGGGCACCGGCTCAGGACGTGGGCGGAGCGCCCGGCTCCGGCTTATCGGTCAGCGCAGCCACACCGGGGAGGATTTTGCCCTCGAGGTATTCCAGCGAGGCACCGCCGCCGGTGGAAACGTGGGTGACGTGCGGGGCCGCCCCAAATTGCTCGGCGGCCGTGGCGGTGTCGCCCCCGCCGATGACAGTGATGGCCCCCGATCGGCTGGCCCGCACCACGGCCTCGGCCATGGCCCGGGTGCCGGCGGCAAAGGCCGGAAACTCAAACACCCCCGGCGGGCCGTTCCAGACGATGGTCCGGGCCCGGGCGATGGCCTCGTTGAACAGGGCCACGGACTTGGGGCCCACATCCATGCCGATCCAGCCTTCGGGAATGCCGGTGGAGTCGTCGGCCGGCCGCACCGCGGCGTCGGCGGCAAACTTGTCCCCGCACACGTAATCCACGGGGAGAATGAGGTTCTTGCCCAGCCGGCGGGCCTTTTCGAGCAGTTGGGGCACCTGCCTGGCGCCCTCCTCGTCGAAGAGCGAGTTTCCGATGGCCAGGCCGTGGGCCACTTTCTTGAAGGTGAAAGCCATGCCGCCGCCGATGATGAGTTCGTCGGCCTTGTCGAGCAGGTTTTCGATGAGCTTGATTTTGTCGTTCACCTTGGCACCGCCCAGGATGGCCAGCAGCGGCCGGCGGGGATGGCTCAACACCGTCTCGAACGCGTCCAGCTCCTTTTTCAGCAGGTAACCGGCGGCGCGCAGCGGCAACTGAACGCCCGTCATCGAGGAGTGGTCGCGGTGCGCGGTGCCGAAGGCGTCGTTCACGTACACATCGCCCAACCGGGTGAGGCTGGCGCGGAAGGCCTTCACCGCCTCGGGATCGGCCTTGAGCTTGGTCTCGGTGCCGTCAGGGTTCTTCACCTTGGCCTTGCCCTCCTCCTCGAGGTGGAAGCGGAGGTTTTCGAGCAGAATGACGTCGCCGGGTCGGGCCTGCGCGCAGGCGGCCTCGACCTCGGGCCCCACGCAGTCATCCAGGAACTTCACCGGTCGGCCCAGGAGTTTTTCGAGCACGGCGGCCACCGGCCGCAGGGAGTATTTCTCCACGCGGCGGCCGTTGGGACGGCCCAAGTGGGACATGAGGATGACCGCCGCGCCCTGGTCGAGCGCGTAGCGGATGGTGGGCAGGGCCGCCTCGATGCGCTGGGTGTTGGTGATGGCGCCGGTGGCCTTGTCCTGCGGCACGTTGAAGTCCACGCGCATCAGCACGCGCTTGCCCCGCAGGTCGAGGTCTTCGATGAACAACTTGGCCATATCCAGAATCGAAATCGAGCCGGCAGCTTACCGGGCGCGGAACCTGAGTCAAAGCCCATTTGGCGCGCCCAAACAACAGACTTGCCGCACGGTGCGGCGGCGGCTTCGGACCGTCACAATGCGCCGGGCCATCGCCCGGAGTGGCACGGGCTGGCAGCCCGCAGGGATCGGCTGCCGGCCAAAGTTTTTGCTCCGAGCCGCCGGAGCCCGCCCGCCACGGCCGCCTGAATGGCGGCCGCTCCATTGTGCCTTCGTATCACCCGGTTCACCCCCGGGCGGCCTGCACGGCCTTTTGCGCTGCGTCGGCCATCGAGTCCGCAGTAATCACGGCCAGTCCCGAGGCGGCCAGGGTCTGGCGACCGGCGACGACGTTGTTGCCCTCCAGGCGCACCACCAGCGGCAGGGTCAGGTGCGTTTCCTGCACGGCGGCCACGATGCCCCGGGCGATGACGTCGCAGTCCATGATCCCGCCGAAGATATTGACCAGAATGGCGCGCACCGCCGGGTCCTGCATGATGATCCGAAAGGCGGCGGTGACCTGCTCGACGCTGGCGCCGCCGCCCACGTCCAGGAAGTTGGCCGGCTCGCCGCCGTGGTGCTTGATGATGTCCATCGTGGCCATGGCCAGGCCGGCACCGTTGACCAGGCAGGCAATGTTGCCGTCCAGCTTGATGTAGTTCAGCCCGTGCCGGCCGGCCTCGACCTCGAGGGGCGCTTCTTCGCCCGGGTCGCGCAACGCCTGCAACTCGGGGTGTCGGAACAGGCCGTTGTCATCCAGGCTGACCTTGGCGTCGAGAGCCAGCAGGGCGGGCCGGCCGTCCGTGCCCTCCACCACGCCCAGCGGGTTGATCTCGACCAGCGACGCGTCGCAGTCCCACCAGGTGCGGTAGGCGCCGAGGAACATTTTGGACGCCGCCGACAACAGGTCGCCGCGCAGGTCCAGCGCGGCGGCCAGCTTGCGCGCCTGGTAGGGCATCAGCCCCAGGGCCGGGTCCACGGATTCGCGCACGATTTTTTCCGGCGTGTGCGCGGCGACCTCCTCGATGTCCATGCCGCCGGCGGCGCTGGCCATGACCACCGGCCGGCCGGCCGCCCGGTCCAGCAGCACCGCGCAGTACAGCTCGCGCCGGATGCGGGCGCCGGCCTCGATCAGGAGCCGCCGCACCACCCGCCCGGCCGGACCGGTCTGGCGCGTGACCAGCGTCTGCCCGAGCATCGCCGCGGCGCGGGCCTGCACCTCCTCCGGGCTGGCGCAGACCTGCACCCCGCCCTGCAGGCCGCTGGTGAAGGTGCCCTTGCCGCGTCCACCAGCGTGAATCTGGGACTTGACCACCACGCGGGTGTGGCCGGCGGCGAAGAGTTTTTCGGCGGCCGCCCGGGCTTCCTCGGGCGTAAAGGCCGGGCCGCCGGGCGGCACGGCCACCCCGCGGCGCGCCAGGAGTTCTTTGGCTTGATGCTCGTGCAGGTTCATGGTCGCAAAAAGGGCCGGCATCTTGGCCGGGCGGGTCGGGCGCTTCAATGTTCAAAAAACCCGGCAGAACCGCCCGGGGGCGGACGCGGCCATCGAGGGAGCGCTCCCGGGGCCAAGACCCGCTTGCGCCGCGCGCGGCCGGGGCGCAAGCTGCGGCCATGAAAGCCAACTTCGCTGTTCCGGCCTCGCGCCGCCGGTTCCTGCAAACCTCCGCCGCCCTGGCGCTGCCCGCGGTCATCCCGGCCGCGGTGCTGGGCGCCAACGCCCCCAGCCGACGCATCCAGGTCGGCTGCATCGGCGTCGGCCCGCAGGGCCGGGGCGTGATGGGCAATTTTCTGGCCCAGCCGGATTGTCGCGTGGTCGCGTTGTGCGACGTTTCGCAGCGTCACCTCGCCGAAGCGGTCAAGCAGGTCCGGGCGGCTTACAAGGACGAGACGGTCCCGACCCATGCGGATTTCCGCGAGCTGCTGGCCCGGAAGGACGTGGATGCGGTGCTGATCGCCACGCCCGACCACTGGCATGTGCCGATCGCCCTGGCCGCCGCCCGGGCCGGCAAGGACATGTACCTGGAAAAGCCGATGGGTCTTTCGGTCGAGGAGGACCAGCAACTGCGCGAGGTTTGCCAGCAGGGCAAAATCATCTTCCAGTTCGGCACCCAGCAGCGCTCCAGCCAACAATTTCGGCTGGCCTGCGAACTGGTCCGCAACGGGCGCCTGGGCCGGCTCAAAAACATTGACGTGTGGTGCGCGGCCAGCCGACCGGGCGGCTCGACCGACCCGGTGCCGCCGCCGGCGGACCTGGACTATGACCGCTGGCTGGGCCCCGCGCCGCAAACCCCTTACACGTTGGGCAAGGCCTACGACGAAGACGGCGCCTGGAAGACGTGGTGGTTCAACTCCGACTACGCCCTGGGCTTCATCGCCGGCTGGGGTGTGCACCCGTTGGACATCGCCTACTGGGGGCACCCGGAGATGATGAACGGGGTGCTCACCGTCGAGGGCAACGGGGTTTTCCCCCTCCAGGGCGCCTGCAACACGGCCATAGCCTGGCAGGTCGTGTTCCGATTCGCCGACGGCGTGACGCTGCACTTCCGCGGCACACCCAACGGGGCCGAGCCGCTGGCCATGAACAATTTCAACGACTGGCGGGCCAAGTACGGCGCGATCGTGGACCACGGCACCGCGTTCGAGGGCACGGAGGGCTGGGTGTTGGTGGACCGCACCCAGATCCGCACCCGGCCCGAAGGGTTGGTGGAAACCCGGTGGGGTGCGGGCGACGTGCAGCTCCCCAAAAGCGCCAATCACGTGCGCAACTTCCTCGAGGCGGTCCGGAGTCGCCAGCCCGCCATTTGCCCGATCGAAGAGGCCGTGCAGGCGGACATCCTCTGCCATCTCAGCGACCTGGCCACGCGGCTCAAGCGCCCCCTGCGCTGGGACCCGCGCCGGGAGGAGTTCGGGGAGGATCCGGAAGCCAACCGCCGGCTCAAGAAACGTCCGGCCCGCGCGCCGTGGGTGTAAACCGGACCCCGCCCGGCGGGTGGACCGGCCGCTTCTCGCCAGCCGGTTTTTGTTTTCCGCCCGTGGCAGGAGACCTGGCCTGCCGGCGGTTCGAAAGTGGCAGTGGGGGCGGCCGGCCTACTCCACCTGGACATTGCCCGTTTGTCTCAAGGTGGACCTACTGTGGTGCGGGTGAGCACCAGCCTGCCCGGGGCCTCGCCGGCGAAGGTCGAATCGCAGCTTTCACAACCCCTCGAGGTGGCGGTCAACACCGTTGAGGCCATCAAGACGCGGCGGTCCGTCAACGGCCCCGGGCAGTCGCTTGTCAACAACACCTCCGGGCACGGGGACCGGAATGGCTCAAACAGGTCTTCAAGCACCGCAATTTTCAGGCCGCAACAGCCCCTTTGTACATAGGCAAACCGGCATGGCGCTCAGAATACCCTCCCGTCTAGCAGGTTCCACGGTCGGAGACACTTCCAAACACCCTGTAGGAGGGTGCGCCACGTCCTCCTCAAGCACGACTACGGGATTGACTGCCTTTCAGAAGCCCGCGTTCCTCGCTCCGCGCGAAGGTCCCGCATTCGGTCATTTCCCCCAGCAGGATTCGTCGAGCCGGTGGGGACATTGGATCAGAAGGGCCGTTTCCAAGCTTTGCCGGCGACCCATCAGCACCGGCGAGACCGGCTTGCAGCGGGAAAAAGGCTGCTAACGCGTACACGCGCTTGTCATGAATGATTAGTTTTCACCAGACTCGGCGGAACGATGGACGTGGATATAGTCCTGAAGTCTCTTGAGTACCGTCTGCGTGAGGCGGTGGCGTTTACTGGCAAACGCGCCGGCTAACAACCGGCTGCACCACCTTCACGGTGCACCAAGCGTGAGGCGGTGGCGTTTACTGGCAAACGCGCCGGAGGCAGGTGCATAACCATCGCGCCCGTGGCTCGCGTGACCAGGGGAGTCGAGCTGCGGTCACGGGCGGCGCGCAGATGGACTGTTTTTTGGAAGTCGTGGCCGATTATCTCCGGGCAGCGGGTGTACCCCCGTCCTGCATCCACCTACGGCGCAACGTTGAGTTGCCGGGCTATTTTCGACCCACCAAGGAATGGGATCTGGTAGTGGTCAAGGACCAATGCCTCATCGCGGGTCTGGAGGCAAAATCTCAAGTGGGTTCGTTTGGCAACAACTTCAACAACCGGACTGAAGAGGCCATGGGTTCCGCGTTGGACCTGTGGACCGCTTACCGAGAAGGCGGATTTATGAGCTCACCCTGCCCTTGGCTCGGCTACCTGTTCCTGCTGCAAGATTGCCCGGCTTCGCGCCGACCGGTTAGGACGCGTGAACCGCATTTCCCGGTCTTTCCCGAATTCAAGGATTCTTCCCATGCCCGCCGGTACGAACTGTTTTGCCGCAAACTGGTGCGGGAACGCCATTACTCGGCCGCTGCTTTCCTGCTTTCCACCGAGGGTGCGGGTATCCACGGGCAGTTCACCGAGCCCGCACCGGATTTGACGGTGCGCCAAATGCTCCGTTCTCTCCTGGTCCATGCCCGCGCCCTTGTCTGAAACGCAGCCTTCTCCACCGGTTAGCACGCTCCGGCTGATCCGGGGTGACGCGCGTGAACTGGGCTTTCTGCCCGACGCCACGGTGCACTTGGTTCTTACCTCCCCCCCATATTGGAACCTCAAGCGATACAACGAAATCCCCGGCCAACTCGGGCACATAGCCGACTACGAGGCTTTCTTGACCGAGTTGAACAAGGTCTGGACCGAGGTCTTCCGGGTTTTAGTGCCGGGGGGACGCTTGGTCTGCGTGGTTGGTGACGTGTGCCGCTCCCGCCGCGAATTCGGCCGGCATGTGGTGTACCCGCTCCATGCCGACATCTGCGTGGCCTGTCGCCGGTTGGGCTTTGACAACCTCAACCCGATCCTTTGGCACAAAATTGCCAACGCTGCCTACGAGGTCGAAAACGGTCGGGGCGGTTTCCTGGGCAAGCCTTACGAGCCCAATGCCATCATCAAAAACGACGTCGAGTACATCCTCATGCAGCGCAAACCGGGCGGTTACCGAAAACCCACCGACCAGCAGCGCGTGCTGAGCCGGCTGACCCGTCAGGAGTACCAAGACTGGTTTCAGCAAATCTGGAGCCTGCCGGGTGCTTCCACGCGCGAGCACCCCGCGCCGTTTCCTTACGAACTCGCTTACCGACTGGTGCGTATGTTTTCGTTTGTCGGGGATACCGTCCTCGATCCCTTCTGCGGCACCGGCACCACGCTCTTGGCAGCCGCGCACACCGGTCGGCACGGCATCGGGGTGGAACTGGACCCGGGCTATTACCGCCTGGCTGCGCGGCGTCTGGCCGCCGAGGCCGTCGGGTTATTCCGGCGCGTGGAGTTGCGGGTGGAAGAGGTCGAGGCACTCGGCGCACCGGTCTTACAGGACCACGTTTCCGGCACGACCGCACCGGCCGTTGTAGGCACTCCGGTGAATTATCGCAAGGTGCGCCGCCGGAGAAAATCGTCTTCGCCCGGCAATTGAACTGGTGCCCGTAGCTACTTGGTAGCACCGCTCAGGTCGCGCACCCGGATGTTCCGGAAGTCAAAGCCGCGGTCTTCGATCTGAATCCCCAAATAACCGCGCCCCGGTTCGACCTTGTCCGTCTCCCAGGCGCGTTCGCCGTCCACGTCCAGGCTCACCCGGTTGCCGCGCGCCTCGATGCGGAACTTCACCCACCGGTTCAGCGGCATCTTGGGCGTCTCGGCCGGGACCACCGGTTGGAAGCCCTTGACCAGCCCGCCCAGCATGTCGTAGCGCAGGTTCACCTGGTAACTGCGGTCCGGCCAGGGTTTGCCCTCGAGGCCGGCACGGAAGAAGATGCCGCTGTCGTACTTGTCCTCGAGCGCGCGCCACTCGAACTCGAGGATGAAGTCGCTGAACTCGCGCTCGGTCCGCAGCCAGCCCATGCCCTTGCCAATGCGCAGGTGGCCGTCGTGTACCTCGGCCTGCACGTCGTGGACCTTCACCCAACCGGAGAGGTCCTTGCCGTTGAAGAGGCGGATCCAACCGTCGGCCGACTCGGCTGCGCGACCCGTGCCCGCGCCCAGCCCGGCCAGCCATACACCCAACACCGCGTAGAAGGGGAAACGTTTCATGCCGCTGGTGATGACAGAGCCGGCCCCGCCGCGCAAGCCCGCGGCGCGGGCGGGTTTCGGGGACGCTCGCGTGCGGGCGAGCCGGCCGGTGCTTTGGCACACGCATTGCAAGTGTACTGCCGGCTGGGTGGCGGTACGCCAAGGTTTCGGGGATGGCGTGAAGCCTCACCCATCCAGGTGGCGGATGCGGATCGCGCGGGGCGCGATCACCGTGAAAGCCCGGCGCAGGTCCGCCGCGTGTTGATTGACCGCGGAGGCGACCAATTCCGCCTTGCGCCCGGGGGCAAGCCCCGCCAGGCGAATCAGTACAACGCCATGTGCATGAAGGCGCTGGTGAATGAGCATCTCACCAAGGTCCTTGTCCGCCGTTAACTGCAAAGCGGCTTCGGTGTTGGCCGCCGCCAGAACGGTTGCGTCGGGAATCCCCGGCGTCATTTCCGCGACATACCCAACCCGATGACCGTCCCTCCGAAGTTGCTCCACGATTTGGCGATCAACGCTTTCGTCGGCCAGGAAATTCATGTCGCCTTTTCGGCCACGGGGTAAATCACGTCAGCCCGAAGCGAATCCCGGGCGAAGGCGATGGCTGCCAGCACGGCTTCGCGGGTCAGGCGGGGATGGGCTTCAAGGATTTGTTCGACCGTTTCGCCGGCCGCGAGTTTTTCCAAAATCAGCTCCACCGTGATCCGCGTGCCGGCAATGACCGGCTTGCCCATCATCACGTCTGGATTGGATACAATCAGTGGCTTTTCCATGATTCGTTTCCCGCGCAAACGGGTGCCTGACCGTGCCCCGCTCCCGGCCCAACTCAGCAACCACCCGCGGCGTGTCCGGTTGGCAACAGGAATCGGCGATTTACTACCGCTCCGTAACGCCATGCGTCAAACGGGTCCTCAGGGAGCCTTTTGCGCCATGAAGCCCGCCAGCCCGCTGCGGCTTGCTCACGGCCATGGCCCGCGCCCGGCCGATGGGCAACCATTCGCCACCCCAAGCGTTTCGCCGCCCAGCCGCATACACACCCGTGAATTGGTCAGCGGCAAGCCGCCGTTCCGGCCACTCGCGTTGTTCAGGATTCCGCTTCAGGCGCGCGTCCGGCCCGCCTACCCTCCCGCCCATGCCTGCGCCGCTGAAGGTCGCCGTGGTGGGCACCGGCTCGCTCGGCAAGGAACATGCCCGCCTGTACGCCGAACTGGCCGCCGAAGGGGCGGTGGAACTGGTGGGCGTGTTCGACACCGAGGCCGCGCGCGCCCGGCAGGTGGCCGCGGCGAACCGCACCCGCGCGTTCGCCACCTTCGAGGAAGCCGTGGCCGCCGCGGACGCCGTGAGCGTGGTCACTCCCACCGCGACGCACTTCGACCTCGCCCGCGCGCTCCTGGCCGCCGGCCGGCATGTGCTGGTGGAAAAGCCCATGACCGACCACGCCGCGCAGGCCGAGGAGCTGATCGAACTGGCCCGCCGCCAGGGCTGCCTGCTTCAGGTGGGCCACGTCGAGCGGTTCAACCCGGTCTTCCGGTACCTCCAGCAGGTGGTGCGCGAGCCGCGGTTCATCGAGGGCCACCGGCTTTCGCCCTATCCGGCTCGGAGCACCGACGTGGGCGTGGTGCTGGACCTGATGATTCACGACCTGGACGTGGTGCTGGCGTTTGTGGCCTCGCCGGTGGTGAGCGTGGACGCGGTGGGCATCCCGGTGCTCAGCGCCTCCGAGGACATCGCCAACGCCCGGCTGCGCTTTGCCAACGGCTGCGTGGCCAACCTCACCGCCAGCCGCGTCAGTGCCGAGCGCCTGCGCAAAATCCGCGTCTTCAGCAGCGCACCCGAGCCGGCCTACGTCTCGCTCGATTACCGCGCCCAGGCCGGGTACCTGTACCGGCTGGCCCGCGCGGACGAGCCGGCCAGCTCGCTGTTCAAAAAACTCCTGGCCGCGCGCGACTCGACCGTGGTGAGCGAGTTCGGCGGCCGGCGCATCGTGCGTGAACCGGTGCCCATCACCCGCGAGGAGCCGCTCAAGCTGGAGTTGCGCAGCTTTGTGGACTGCGTGCTGGCCCGGCGCCAGCCGGAGGTCAGCGGCGAGGCGGCCAAGCGCGCCCTGGACCTGGCCTTCGAGATCACCCGGCAGATCCGCGCCGGCTTTCCGCGGGCATGAGCGGTCGCGCCTTCATGCTGGTGGCGGGCGAGACCAGCGGCGACCTGCTGGCCGCGGAACTGGTGGGCGAGTTGCGGCGCGCGCTGGCGGACGACCCGTTTGCCCCGCGCTTCTTCGGGGCCGGCGGTCCGCGGATGGCGGCCGCGGGCGTCGAACTGCACGTGGACCTGACCCGGCACGCGGTGACCGGGCTGGTGGAAGTGCTCCGATATCTCCTCCGGTTTCGCCGCGTGCTCCTCGATTTGACCGTCCTGGCCCGCGCGCGCCAGCCGGACGTGGTGGTGCTGGTGGACTTTCAGGCTTTTAACCGCCGTCTGGCCCGGGCGCTGCGCCGGCTGGTGGGGCCGCCGGGCGATTGGTTCCACAACTGGCGGCCGCGCCTGGTCCAGTACGTTTCGCCCCAGGTCTGGGCCTCCCGACCGGGGCGGGCCCATGCCCTGGCCCGGGACGTGGACCTGTTGCTGTGCCTGTTTCCCTTCGAGGCGGAATGGTACGCGCGGCACGAACCGCGGTTGCGCGTCGTGGCCGTGGGGCATCCGATTCTGGACCGCCATCCGCCGGTTGATCCAGTCGCCCGGCGGGCGACCGAATCGGCCCCGGTGCCGGAGGTGTTGCTGTTACCGGGCAGTCGCGCGGGCGAACTGCGTCGGCACCTGCCGGTGATGCTGGCGGCGGCGCGGCGGATTGCGGCGCGGCGGCCCGCACGGTTTGCCCTGGTGTTGCCGGGCGAAGACCTGCGGCCTGTGGCACAACAACATCTGGCGGCCGGGGGGGTGGAAGTGGCGCTGCAGGTGGGCGGGTTGGGGGTGGCGCTGGACCGCGCGGCCGTGGCGCTGGCGTCCACGGGCACGGTCACCCTCGAATGCGCGGTGCGCGGGGTGCCGGCGGTGGCGTTGTACATCACCGCGCCGTTGACCTACGAGGTGGGACGGCGGCTGGCCACGGTGCGCCATCTGGCGATGCCCAACGTGTTGGCCGGCGAGGAGGTGGTGCCGGAGTTCATCCAACACCGGGCCACGCCGGAGAACCTGGCCGACGCCGTGTTGACCCTGCTGGCCGAGCCGGAGCGGCGCGAGGCCCAGCGCCGCCGCTACGCCGAGGTGGTGTCCCGGTTGGGCACGCCCGGGGCCAGTCGGCGCGCCGCGGAGGCGATCGCGGCCCTGTTGTCGGGTGCTTGAGGCGGGATTCGCTCCGGGGGCCCGGTGACGGTGCCGCGCCTGAACTACTCGGATTGCGCTCGCCGACTTCGCCGGCCGGGGTCACACTGCCGTCATGAAATTTCCGCGTGTCTGGCTGCTGGTGCTCGCCGGCCTGGTGGTTTCGCCGTTGAAAGCGGCCGGGGGCGAGTGGACCGCCCTGTTCAACGGCCGCGACCTCGAGGGGTGGGTCCAACGTGGCGGCCGCGCCCGGTACTTTGTCGAGCATGGCGAGCTTGTGGGGGAATCGGTGCCGCGCACGCCCAACTCGTTTTTGTGCACGGCACGCGACTATACCAACTTCATCCTCGAGCTGGAGTTCAAACCCACGGCCGGCCTGAACTCCGGCATCCAGGTGCGCAGCGAATGCTTCGACGAACCCAGGACCGTGGAGCTGGACGGCAAAACGTATCGCATCCCGGCCGGCCGGGTGCACGGTTACCAGGTGGAGATTGACCCGGGTGAGCGGGCGTGGACCGGCGGCATTTACGACGAGGCCCGGCGCGGCTGGCTGCGCGACCTCAAGGACAACGAGGCGGCGCGAAAGGCCTTTCGGCCCAATGCCTGGAACACCCTGCGCATCGAGTGCCGCGGCGACCGGATTCAAACCTGGCTCAACGGCGTGCCGGCGGCCGACCTGCGGGACGCGGTGACCCCGGCCGGCTTCATCGCCCTCCAGGTGCACGGCGTGGGCGAGCGCACCGAGCCGCTGCAAATTCGGTGGCGGAACCTCCGGATTTGCGAGTTGCCCTGAGGAGGCCGGCCGTACCGCCCGTCCGGCTTGCCCGGGGCGGTCCGCGTGCCGCGCAACCCCGCTTGACGCCCAGGACATTGTGGGCCGTTTGGTTCTTGCCGGAATCGGCGGTCCACTCTGTTTCCGGGGTCGGGGGCGGCTTATGAGGCCCATTTGGAGGATGGCACAGAACTGGCTAAGTTAAACCCCAACAACCCAGTTCCGGCCATGAACCGCTTCCGCAAGCTCAGCCTGTTGAACACCAGGAAGATTCACCGGCGACCGGCCCGGGTGCGGCGGTTTGCTCAAGCGCTGGCAGTCTTGGTGCCGGGAACGGCGCTGGCTCTGCTGGTGGACAACACACCGCCCCTGCTGGGTGAAGTCGAGCCGATCATTACCCTCGAGGACCAACCCGTGCTGGGAATCCCTCTTCGGGTCGCCGATGAGGAATCGCCGCCCGAGGCGCTCGAGTTACGCGTGAGCACCCCGCCCCGACTGGCCGGGGTGTATTTATCCGGCACCGGGGCGGAACGCCGCTTGGATCTCGTCCCGCATCCGGATGCCCAGGGCATCGAGGAATTTCAGTTGGAATTGCGCGACCCGGACGGCGGCGTCACCACCCAGTGGATCCCGCTGAAAATCCTGCCGGTCAATGACCCGCCGGTGCTCGGTTACGTGCCCAACGTCGAGTTGCCCGCACCGCCGCGGGTCGCCCTGAGCGATACCCTGCACAACATCCAGTCCCGGGTGAGTTTCCCGGTCAGCGTGGTGGATGTGGATGATCACCCCAGCCTCTTGAAATACCACGCGGCCAGTTCTTCGCCCCGGATTTTTGCCAGCTTCTCCCCCAACCTGGTGCAGGTGGCCGCTCTTTACGGCAGCAGCGGCCACGCCGCCCGGGTCACCCTGCGCGTGTCGGACGGCGAGTTCACCGTCAGCCGCTCGTTTCGGGCGGAGGTGCTGCCCCGGGAGGAACTGCCGCAGCCCTTGCTGGTCCCGGACGACGCGCTGAAACCGGAGATTCCGCAACTGCTGCTCGACCTGGACGCCGATGGGCGGGCGGATCAGTGGTTGGCGGGCGCCGCGGGAGAACAGCCTGGCGTGGTTCACCTGGCGACGCCCCTGCGGGTTTCCCCGCCCGACGCCTCTCCAACCCTCCAACAGGAAGTTTCCCTGCCTTCGGGAACGCGGGTTCTGGCCTGGGCAGATTTTGACGGGGACGGCCTGCTTGACCTGCTGCTCCTGCGGGAGCACCGGGACCTGATCCCATCGCAACCGGCAGTGGAACTCTGGCGAACCGCGCGGCCAGCCGACGGCTCCCTCCAGTTCCAAATGCGCGGGCTTCCGGCGCCCACCTCGGGCTTCACACCGCATTCGGCCCTGGTGGCAGACCTGGATCGCGACGGGGACCCGGACGCGCTGTTATTCGGTGCAATCGTGGATGGAAGAGTTTCGGGGCAAATCCGGCGGCTCCGCAACGGCGGCGACGCCGGCTTCGTGGTCGAGCCAAACCCCTTTGAGGGGTTGATCGGCGCCTTCCTCCCGGGGGCCCTCGCGGATTTCGACGGGGACGGGGACGCGGATGTTTTTGTGCGTCAGATAACGTCGCAATCCGGAGTCCGCCCGGCGCGTCAGGTCCCCTGGGTGTATGCCAACGACGGGAACGGGAATTTCTTACCCCTGGCCCGCGGGCCGGAACTGACCAACGTGGTTGACGCGGGCGCGGTGGACCTGGACGGCGACGCGCTGCCGGAACTGTGGCTGCTGACCAGCCGGAGGGACGCCCAGTTGAGCGACCAGGAGGTATGGTTGCTGCGCCGGGCGGGCGCCCTCCTGGAGGTCACGGGCCGCCTCGAACTGCCGCGCCATCTCCCCGTGCCCGCCCTGGTGGCCTGGAGCGATTTCAACCTGGACGGTCGGGCCGACCTGCTGACCCTGGCCGCGATTGCCGTGGAAGACCTGCCCTTCATCGCCGCGCTGCCGCGGCTGTATCTGAACCAGGGCGCGGGGGAACTGGTTTCTTTTGCCGGCGTGGCGCCCCCGCCCGGCGATTTGCGGCCGGGACTGCGGCTGCTGGCCACCGGGTTCGACCGCACTGACGCACCGGGCTTTTTGAAGGTCACCCCCGCGGGCGTCGAGCGTTGGACCAATCGGCTGCGGGCGGACAATTTCACCCTGCCGTTTGAACCCCAGGACCTGCGCGCCTGGCGCGTGGGTGAGGAGGTGCTTTTTGCCTGGGAGCCGCCCAACTGGACGCCCGGCAACGCACGGCCCACCTACAACCTGCGGGTGGGGACCCGTTCCGGAGCCAACGATGTGGTGGCCTCCCAGTCGCTGCCGGACGGGCGCCGGCTTCAGGCCGCGGCGGGCAACGCCGGTGCCGCCACCCGGTTTCGCCTGCGCCTGCCGCGGCGGCCGGCCGCTCGACTGTACTGGTCGGTACAGGCGTTGGACACCGCCGGGCGGGGAGGGCCCTTCGCGGAGGAACAAACCCTCGACCTCGAGCCGCAGAAGACTCAACCGCCCCAAATCGAGCCCCTGGCCGACCTGATCCTGAACGAAGATGAGACCGGAGAAATGTCGTTTGTTGTCGGGGATGACACCACCCCGCCAGAAAACCTGCAGGTCGTGGCACTGGCGGTGGGAGAGCCGTTTGGTCTGTGGTCGGTCTCGGTTCACGGGCCGGACGCCACCCGGAACGAACCGCCCGGGTTGAGGCATCTGCGCGTGAGCCCGGAGCTCAATCGCTGGGGAGCCGGGCTGGTCAAGGTGGTGGTGTTTGACCGGGAGGGGCGCCGTGCCGAACAAACCTTCCGCGTGACCGTCCAGCCGATGACCGATTACCCGGTGACGCAGCTCAACATCAACCTCTGGGGAACCCATGTGGGGTTGAGTTTCCGCGCCGACCCTTACACGGTCTGGCAGTACGAAGCCTCGACCAATCTGGTGAACTGGGAGCCGGTGCCCGGCGGCGTTGTTGATCTGGGCAGCAAGTTTAACCACGTGTTCCAAGTGCCCCGCGGCGAGCCGCACCAGTTCTTCCGGCTGCGGCGGCTCCGGTAACGCTGGTTGCCGAACCGGGGCGCCGGTGCGGCCCGGCCGTGGACATTCGCGGGGAGCGCCTCTTACTGCCCCACCAGACGTTGAAACTCGGGCAGCGCGCGCAGGCTCTGGAAGCGGGGGTCGGTGGCTGCCAGGGCCGTGAGATTGGGCGCCTTCGGATCGGCGGCGCGCCGGCGCTGGTCCAATTGCAGGGCCACGCCCAAGGTTTGGAGGGCTTCGCTCTGCTTGCCCTGGACGGCCTGCGCTCCGGCCAGGTCGTACCAGATTTCCGGGCTTTCGGGCAGGAGCTTGAGCAGCCGCTTCAGCGCCGGCTCAGCCCGGGCGTAGAGGCCGATCTGCACGTACGCGTTGGCGATGGACACCAGCGGACCGGCATCGGTGTTGGTCCGGGCCACCCAATCGTCGAGGATGGCGTAGGCCTCGTTGGTGCGGCCGGTTTGGACATAGGCGGCCACCAGGTCGAAGGCCGCCTTGAGGTCCTCCCGGTTCGTGGCGTAGCGCGCCTGCAGTTCGGCCAACTGAGCCTCCGCCCGGACCTGGGCGCTTTGGGCCGCCTGCCAGCCGCGCACCTGGTCCACGATGCTGCGGGCGAAGTCGCTGTCGGGGTCAAACTTCTGCAGGGTCTGCGCCACGCGCAGTGCGTCGTCCATGCGGTTGAGCAGGGCCAGCAGTTGGATGTAGCGGGTAACCGTCTCCGGGCTGTAGGGGCAGAAGGCAAAGGCCTGCTTGAAGGCGAAATCGGATTCGCGGGCCATGCGTTCGCGCTCGGCCAGGTTGGTGGTGGTGGTGAAACGCCAGTAGTACAGGCCGGCAATCGAGTTGCGCAGCTTCGAGAACGCCTTTTGGCCGTCGTTGTCGCGCACAAACTTCACATCGCCCCGGTAGCCGCGCAGGTCGCCGCGCAGGTAGGCCCGCTCGACAAACTCGCAGATGGCCGCGACCGGCGTGTCGTAGTCAATCCAGTCCCCGCACAGGCGCGCGGCGTAGCGCCGCCAGAATCGGTGGTCGCGCTCGACCATCTCCGGGGTGATCTCCGCCACGGGCTGGCGGTTGATCTTCATGATGATGCCGAACGGCGTCAGGTACGGGTACATCCAGTCCAGGGGGAAGCTTTCCTCGACGAAGAATTCGTGGTCGGGGTTTTTGTCAAAGATGACCTTGGTGAGCAGGCCGTTGATGGCCATCACCGCGGTCTGGCCGGCCACCTGGACCTTGCCGTCCGGGGAGATGTTCAGCACCTCGCCGGGGCGGACCAATTTGGGGCCCTGGGGATTTTGCTGGTCGTGGAAATAGCGCAACTGGACGTCCGCGATGTAGTTGGTAAAGGCCCAGTTCAGGTCTTCCGGGGTGGGAGTGCGGATTTCCTTGGGCGGATAGACCCCCTGCGCGCGTCGGCGGGCCTCGACGCGGGCGCCCCAGCGCAGCAGGGCGTCGTCAATGGGTCGCACCACGTTGGTGAAGCTGCCGACAAAGCGCGACAGGGCGGTGGACTTGTACGGCTCGCCCAGCGCCCGGCGACCGGCCTGCTCCTTGCCGATCAGGAAATTCTCGAGGGTGATCACCAGGTCCCGCAGAAACGGGGGGTCCACCTGGGCACTGCGGTTGTAGTGGGCGCGGATGTAGTTGAGGTAGGTGCCGTCGGCCAGGGCGTTCTGGGTGATGATGTACACGTCGCGCCGATCAAAGGCCGGATTGCGGCGGTGGTGCGGCTTGATGAAGCTCTCGCAGAAAATCATGTAGGTGGGATTGAAGCGCCCCGGATCGGTGCCGCCGAACAGGATCGCGTTGCGCGTCATCGAGGGGTACTGCTCGAAGGGCGGCTCGAACATGTCGTGCCCGAACCAGAACCCGAACAGGTGCCCGCGCTGCTCGTTTTCCGCCCAGTGGGCGCTGATCGAGTACAGCGGCATCAGGGCAAACAGCCCGATCAGGGTTGCCGGTTTGAGGCGTTCGCGGTGAACCAGGATCAACGCCACAAACCCCAGCAGCAGCCCCAGCACCAACAGCCGCCCGTACACCGCCCAGACCGGGGCGGTCATCGAGGGATGGGCCAGCGCCTGGAACAAGCCGGCGAGCAACGCCCCCGGCCCCACCGCACCGGTGTGGGGGTCGCTGTACACGTCCTGGAGCCGGCGGGCCAGCGAGTACAGCGCCAGTGCCGCCAGCACGGCCCCGCCGTTGAGGGCGTAGGCGCGCACCTGCGCGTAGCGGGTCAGCAGGGACGCCCCGGTGAGCGTGGCGGCCAGCCCCACGAACATGGCGATGATCACGTGCGAAGCCGTGAAGAACACCCGGGTCAGGTCCCGGCTCTGCCGGTCAATCTGCGGGTTGAGAAGCATCAAGAGCAGCACCGACAGGCACAGCCCGATGGCCGTGTTGCCCACGATCCACGCCCGCTCCCGCCGTTGCATCAGCGGCAGGAAAAAGAACGGCACCAACGCCAAGGCCAGAAACGCCAGGTTGAACTCGTCCGCCGCCCCGTACAGGTACATCAGCAACTGGCGGATAAACCGGCCCGGGTCGTGCAGGAAGTCCGTCGGGTTGGTCTTCTCGTACTGGCCCCGGGTGAAGGCGTGGATGAAGCCGTCGAAGGTGCGCGGGTACGCCCAGTTCATGGGCGGGTTGGTCATCGAGAACAGCGGCAACAAGAAATAGAACGAGGCGCCGATTACCCAGGCGAGCAGGGTGATCAACACGATCTTCCACTCGCTGCCCAGCCCGCGGGTACGCGCGGTCAGCCAGACCAGGCCCGCCACCGAGGCCAGCCCCACCGTGTGGTAAATCACCGCCAGGGGGAGGTTCTGGCTCAGCGTGGACTGCGCCACGAACATGCCGATCAGGTAAAACAGCACGTTCACCACCAGCGCGTCGCGGCCCAGTTTTTCGTTTGCCAGGGCGATGGTCACCTGCAGCCCCATCGCTGCCACGATCAGGGTCTGGTGGTTGTTGAAGCAGATGCCGAACAGGAACGCGGCCAGGTACAGGTACCGGTACTGGCGGGGGCGATAAATCCAGTGCAGCAGGCACACCAGCACGCCCATGAGCGAGAGCACGCTCAGGGTGTACACCTCCACGATCACCGCCTGGCTCCACATGAACCCGTTGAAGCCGATGAGCAGCGCGGCCACCAATCCGCTGACCAGACACAGCGCCTCCTCCCAGCGCTTTTCCAGGCCCCGGAACAGGCCCACCCCCTCGAGCAACATGCTGCTGAAGCGCGAGGTGATCAGCCCCAGCATCCCGCTGGCCAGCGCCGCCGCCACCGCCGAGGACACCGCCACCCGCCAGGCCACGTTCGAGAAGGGCAGCAGCACCGTGAACAGCCACGAGTACACCGTCCAGATCGGGTACCCCGGCGCGTGCGGCACGCCCAGGTAGTACGAGGCCACGGCCAGCTCGCCGCAGTCCTCCAGCGTCAGATCCGGCGCCAGGGTGAACAGGTACACCACCAGCGTGATTGCCGTGGTGATGCCGAAGGCCAGCCAGTCCACGCGTCGGAACAACGCACCGGCCGGTTCGGTCAGGGCGGCGGCCGGCCCGCTGGCCGGTGCTTCCGGGAGGCGGCGGACCACGGTGCCGGCGGCGGCCTCGCGGCCGGTTTTGGGTCTGGTTTTGCTCATGCGCGCTCAGGGCAGGCGGTGATGAACCTCCTGCGGCAAAGAGGGCATACTTGATAGGGCAGGGCCGGTGTTTGTCCATTCCAATCTGGCCGGCAGGGCGTTCATCACCGAGTGCCCGGCCCGCTCCTCGGGCCGGACCGGTTCGCCCACCCGCCAGGGCATGTCCGCCGTCTCCCGTGCCGACCCGAGGGCGAAATCCCGTCCCACCCAGGCCGCGAGGAAAACACTGCACGCCGCGGTGACCGCCAGCGGCCCGACCGCGACGCCGAGCGGGTCCGGCCGACCCGGGCGGGCGGCGCGGCCAAAGAGCCGTTGTTTAAGCCGGCGGGACGGGGGGCGCGGGCGCAAGGCGCGCAGTTGGGCACTCAGGGACTTCATCGGGTTCACGTACAGGTTCCTCCAACAAGCGGCGCAGCCGAACCAGGCCGTACCGGAATCGGCCCGCCGCGGTGTTCGGGGAAATGTCCAACAGCCGGCCGATTTCGGCGAAGGTCTGGCGATGCCAGATTTTGAGCACGATCACCTCCCGCTGGTCCGGGGGCAGGGCGGCCAGGGCACCGGCCAGCCGGTCGGCTGCCGGGTCTTCCGGTTCCGCCGGCTCGAACCAACGGGCCGCCGCCGCTTCGCGGATCAGCCGCCGCCACCAGGCGCGGCGGTGGTTGAGCGCGCGGTTGCGGAAACTGCGCACCAGGTAGGCCACGGGGCGTTCCGGGGCGGCCTCGAGGGCAAGCAACGCCCGAAACACGTCGTGCAACACGTCTTCGGCTTCGGCGCGGCTCAGCCCCAGCGCCCGGCCGTACAGGATCAGCGGCGCGGCATGGGCATCGTAAAGTTGCTCGGCCTGTTTTCGCAGGGCATCCGGGCTCACGGCTTCGCTGGAATAGACACCGGAACTCGGAAATTTGTGCGAAGTTCCCGGCCGAAATTGTTCCGGCCTGCCCAGCGGTTCGGACCTCTAGGGCCGAAAGGCCGCCACCCCGGCAGCCCGCGGAACCCGGAGAGACCTTCCGCCACAGGACGCGACGGCACGGATGCGGGCCCTGGGAACATTCCCCAATCCGAACCAGGATGGCTTCAACCGGGCAAACGAGCCACCGGCGGGGCGGGTGGTTTCCCCCTTTCCCGTTCCCGTCCCAGCAACAGCCGCAGGCTGTTCATGACCACCACCACCGTGCTGCCCTCGTGGCCCAACACGCCCAACGTGAGCGGGATCGCGCCAAACAACGCCGCGCTCACCAGCACGGCCACCGTGCCCAGCGAGATCACCAGGTTTTGCCGAATGACCCGCCGCGCCCGCTGACTGAGCCGGTATGCGGTCAGGAAGTTTTCCAGCCGGTCGTGCATGAGCACGATCTCGGCCTGCTCGAGCGCGGCGTCCGAACCCCGGGCCCCCATCGCCACGCCCACGTGAGCCATCGCCAGACTGGGCGCGTCGTTGACCCCGTCGCCGATCATGGCCACGCGCCGACCCTGGAAGGTCAGTGCCCGGATCACCGCCCCTTTGTCCTCGGGATGCAGGGAGTCCCGCACATCATCCAAGCCCAGTGTGGCCCGCAGGGCGGCCGCCGGTCCGGGACGGTCGCCGGTCAACACCAGTGTCCGCAGTCCCAGCCGCCGCAATTCGGCCACCAGTTCCCGGGCTTCCGGGCGCAGATCATCGCGGAACAGCAGGCGGCCGCGCAGGTCTCCGGCGGCCAGCCAAACCTCGGTGTGCGCCACATCTGTCGCCGCCGGCTCGGGGGCTCGGATCGGCCCCAGGGCGGACTCGAGCCATTCCCGGCGTCCGAGCGCAATCGGTTGACCTCGCCAGGAGGCCCGGATGCCCAGACCGGGGGCCGACTCGAAGTGCTCCAGCTCCACCGGCTCGATTTGGTGCTGCTTGCCGTAGCGGGTAACCGCCCGGGCCAAGGGGTGGGTGGACAGCCGCTCCAGCGAGTAGGCCAGACGGGCCACTTCGGTCTCCCGCCCGGGTGGGAAGCTTTCGATCCGTTCCACCTGAAGATCCCCGGTGGTCAGTGTGCCGGTCTTGTCCATCGCCACCACATCCACCTCGGCCAGCTTTTCCACGGCTGCCCCGCCGCGGAACAACACGCCGCGCCGGGCCCCCCGGGCGATGGCCGCCAGGATGGCCGAGGGAATGGACAACACCAGTGCACACGGTGAGGCCACCACCAGCAGCGTCATGGCGTGGTAAAAGGCGGTGTGGGCCGGGTCCGGCGCGTGGAAGGCCGGAAACCCCGCCCCCAGCCACCAGATGAAAAACATGAGCGTGGTCACCCCCAACACCCCGTAGGTGTACCCGGAGCCGAAGCGGTCGGTGAACCGCTGGGAGGGGGCCTTGAGGTGCTGGGCCTCGCGGATGAGCCGGATGATTTTTTGCAGCGCGCTTTCCTGCACCGGCCGCAGCACCAGGGCCTCGACCGCCCCCCACAGATTCAACGTGCCCGCCAGCACCGGATCGCCCGGGCCTTTTTCCACCGGTACCGCCTCTCCGGTCAGGTTCGACTCATCCGCCGCGGTTTGGCCCTTGACCACCTCCGCGTCCACGGGAAACAGCGCCCCGGGTTTTACCAGGATACGATGGCCGGGCCGGAGCCGGTCCACCGGCGTCTCGACTTCGTGCCCGGCGGCGTCGAGCACCGTGGCCACCTTTGGGGCGGAGCGAAACAAGGCCCGAATCTCGCGCTGGGTCCGGCCCAGGGCGTAATGTTCGAGACCGCCGGAGAGGGCAAACAGGAACAGCAGCACCGAGCCTTCGTCCCATTTACCGATGCTGGCGCTGCCGGCAGCCACGGCCAGCATCAGGAAATGCACGTCCACCACCCGGTGCCGCAGCCGTTCCCAGACCTCCACCGCCGCGTACCACCCCCCGGCCAGGTAGGCGGCCAGGTGGAAGTACAAGGCCCGCGGGCTTTCTCCCAGAAACCAGGCGGTCAATGCCAATATCCCGCACAGGCCCGCGGCCAGCAGTTGCCACTTCCACTCGTTGAGCGCGCGCTCATCCTCGGGCAGCTCGACTTCCCGCGGCACCACCCGCGGCAGCACAAACGTGCGCCAGCGCCAGAACCGCGGGGCGGTGGGGCAACGCTTGCGCGCGATGGTGGTTTGCCGGCCTTCCTGTCGAATCTCCAGCGCCGCCCGCAGGGCCGGGGTCACCCCCGTGGCACAGGTGCTGCAATCCGGCGCCCCGGCCAACAGGTGGCAGTACCCGGGAGGTTCGTCTTCACAGGCGGTTTGGAGCGATTGCTGCAGCCGGTGCTCCAGGGCCGGCACATCCACCCGCCCCAGCGTGGCCAGCGCCACGGTGTTGTCGTCCCGCCGAATGGTGACCGCCTCCAGTGCCGGTTCCTCGGCGAACGCCACCGCCACGGTCCGCACCACGCAGGTCGGGGAACCGGGCTTGGGGGACCCGGGGGAACTGGCGGGGGTGGTGTTCATCGCAGACAAGGAGTCAAACCCCGCCCCAATCTGTTCCAAACCGCGCAAGGTGACAAGCCGCCACCCGCCGGCTCGCCAGCACCGGGGTTTCCCGGCACACTCCGGCCATGCCCTGGCCGGCCCTCATTTTGGCCTCCGCCTCGCCCCGGCGACAGGAACTGTTGCGCCAATGCGGCGTGGCGTTCGAGGTCGTTCCCGCCGCGGTGCCCGAACTCCATGACGAATCGCTCACCGCCCGGGAGCTGAGCCAGCTCAACGCCCATCGCAAGGCCCGGGCCGTGGCCCGGCGGTATCCGGACCGCTTGGTCCTCGGGGCGGACACCCTCGTGGCCCGCGGCGCCCGGTTGTACGGCAAACCGGCCGACCTGGAGGACGCCGCCCGGATGCTCGCCGAACTGCAGGGGCATACCCACGAGGTGGTCACCGGCGTGTGCCTGCTGCACCTGCGCGCGCACCGCGAACAGCTTTTTGCCGAGTCCACCGCCGTGACGTTTCGCTCGCTGAGCGAGGCGCAAATCCGCGAGTATCTGGCCCGCGTCAACCCGCTCGACAAGGCCGGCGCTTACGCCGTCCAGGAACACGGCGACCTGTTGGTGGCGGAAATCCTCGGCTCCTACTCAAACGTGGTTGGCCTGCCCGTCGAGCGGGTGCTGGCGGTGCTGCGCCGGTGGGACGCGGGCGCCTGACCCGGCCGGCGATCCCGGCCCGCCCTGACGCGGGACTTGCCCGCAGACTTCGGATTTTGCCCCGGGAACCTGCAAGGCCGCAGCCCGGGTGGAAATCGAGTTGCGCCCACCCGGCAACCCCCGGCCGTTCCGCGCGTGACACCCGGGCGGACCTGCGGTCCAATTGCAGTGTCGGTCGCCCCCGCATGGACCCGCAGGTTGAACCCCGCCCGCCGGCCCCGGCAGCCCCGCCGCTCGCCGGGCCGGAAGCCGAGTTTGGCGCCCTTTACGCGGCGCACGCCCCGGCCATTTACTACCTGGCGCTGCGGCTGTTGGGGGACCCGGCCCGGGCCGAAGACGCCACGCACGACGTGTTTCTGCGCGCCTGGCGCAGCCTGAGCGAGTTTCGCGGCGAGTCGGCGGTGCGCACCTGGCTGTACCGCATCGCCCTGAACCACTGCCGCAACCTCCGCCAGCGCTGGTATGAGCGCGCCCGCGCGCCCGATCCCGGCGAGGCGTTCTGGAACCGGGTGTCGGCCCCGGACGCCACGCCGCTGCGGGTGCTCGAACTGAAGGAACTGGGCGCGCGCATTCAACGCGCCCTCGATGCGTTGCCGCCCGAGTACCGGGAACTGCTCCTGCTCGTGGCCGATGAACAACTCAGCTACCGCGAGGTGGCCGAGCTGACCCGACAATCCGTGGACGCCGTCCGCGGCAAACTCCACCGCGCGCGTCGGGCCTTCCACGCCGCGTTCACCCAAACCGCCTGAACCCATGACCACCGACCCTTCCCCCTCCCGGCTCGGCCAGCAACAACAGGCCCGCGAACAAGCCGCCGCGCAGCAGCAGACCGGCCACACCTTTGCCAGTGTCGAAGAGCTGTTGCGGGCCGACCGCGCCCAAACCCCGCCGCCGCCCCGGCTGGCGGCGCGCCTGCGGGAAAGCCTCGCCCGCGAACCCGCCCCGCGCCGGCGTTGGTGGCAACGCTGGTGGCGGCGTTGACCGCGACCCCGGCTCATGTCCCCGGCTCCCGCCATGAGCGTGCTCGACGAACTGGAAGACCTGGTGCGCGCCCGCTACCCCATCCTCTACGTGGTATCCGGCGAAGAGGCGCGGGTGGAGACCGCCCTGGTCGAGGTGGCCCGACGGGTGGAAAAACCGGTTTGGGAGTGGAGCTGCACCACCGGCCTGCATCCCGCCGGCGCTCTCGCCGCCACCGCCCGGTCCCGGGCCACCACCACGCGCGATCCGCTGGCCGCGCTGGACCAGGTGCTCGACCAGGTGGAGCCGGCCCTGTTCGTCTTCAAGGACCTGCACCCCTTTTTGAACCGCCAGCAGCCCGCCGTCACCCGCCGTTTGCGGGAGATCGCCCGCCACCTCAAGGACACCCGCAAAACGCTGGTGCTGGTGGCCCCCACCCTGGAGCTGCCCGCGGAGCTGGAAAAGGAAGTCACCGTCCTGCACTTCCCCCTGCCCGGCCGGCGCGAGTTGGAGACGCTGCTGGAACAAATCCTCCGCGAGGTCGAACCCACCGGCCAGGTGCGGGTGGAACTGGACGAGGCGGGACGCGAGCGGCTCCTGCAAGCGGCGCGGGGGCTGACGTTGAACGAGGCCGAAAACGTTTTCGCCCGCATCCTGGTGCGGCACCGTTGCCTGAGCGCGGAACAGGTGCCGGAGTTCCTGGCCGAGAAACGCCAGTTGATCCGCAAGAACGGCCTGCTCGAGTACTACGACACCGCCGAGTCCTTTGCCACCGTGGGCGGCCTGGCCGCGCTCAAGGACTGGCTGGCCAAGCGCGGTGCCGCCTTCACCCCGGCGGCCCGGGCCTACGGCCTGCCCCCGCCGCGCGGGTTGCTGCTGCTGGGCGTGCAGGGGTGCGGCAAAAGCCTGTGCGCCAAGGCCGCCGCCAATGCCTGGCAGGTCCCGCTGCTGCGCTTCGACATGGGCCGCATGTTCGGCAGCCTGGTCGGCTCCTCCGAGGACAACGTGCGCCGCGCCATCCAGGTGGCCGAGTCGGTCGCCCCGGCCGTGCTCTGGGTGGACGAGATTGACAAGGCTTTCGCCGGCACCCACGGCTCGACCTTTTCCGACGCCGGCACCACCGCACGGGTCTTCGGCACGTTCCTGACCTGGCTCTCGGAGAAAACCGCCCCGGTGTTTGTCGTGGCCACGGCCAACGACATTTCCCAACTCCCGCCGGAATTGCTCCGCAAGGGCCGCTTCGACGACCTGTTCTTCGTGGACCTGCCCGGCCCCGCCGAGCGCGCGGAAATCTTCGCCATCCACCTGGCCCGGCGCGGGCGTGACCCGGCAGGGTTTGACCTCCCGGCCCTGGCCGCGGCCAGCGCAGACTTCAGCGGCGCGGAGATCGAGGAGGCGGTCATCAGCGCGCTCTACGAGGGCTTCAGCCGCGGGGAGGAACTGAACACCGGCCATGTCCTGCTGGCCCTGCGCGAGACCGTGCCCCTGGCGCGCACCATGGCCGAACATCTCCAACGGCTCCGCGACTGGGCCGCGGGCCGCGCCCGCCCCGCCAGCCGGCGGACCGGCTTGTGAACGGGTATGTGCCGCGGCGCTGCTGAACAGCTTCGGGGCTCCCTTGGCCGGCCGGGCATCGTCCGAATTGTCGGTGGGCTGGCGGTTGGTTTTCTGCTCGCGCGCGCGCCCGGGGCGGAGCCGCCCACCGCGCACTGGCGGGTGTACCGCGCCGCCGACGGCCTGGCCGAGTCGCTCTGCACCGCGGTCACCGCCAGCCCACGCGGGATGGTTTGGATCACCCACGGCGAGGTCGGTGCTCTCAGCGGGCTGGACGGCTACACCGTGCAGCGCGTGCCCACCCCGCCCGAGCGCATTACCCGGGTGCATCAAAGCCGCGCCGGCCGCCTCTGGGCCCTTTACCCCGAGGGGGTGCTGGGGCTGATCGGCGAGGAGTGGACCCGCTACCCGCTCACCCGTCACCTGACCGCCGCGGAATTGAATCAGCTCCGTGCCGGACGCCCGCCCGCCATCGTGACCGCCGAGGAAGACCGACTCCTGATCGCCCTGCCCGAGCGGCTGGTGCGGTTTCGTGCCGTGGAAGACTCGTGGACCGTGCTGCGCGAGGCGCGTCAGACGCCCTTGGGTCGGTTTCAGGAAATCATCCCGGCCGCCGGCGGCGGCTTGTGGGTGGCGGGCGAACGCGGGTTGGGACGGGTGCTCGGCCCGCTCCGACGTCTGGGACCGGACGCCGAATGGCGCTTCCACCTCCCCCCTCCGGACCTGGCCCTGGGCGCGCTGTCCCGGCCGGTCGAGGATGATGACGGGGGCGTGACCTGCGTGGCCGAACTGGCCGGCCGGGAGCAACGCGGGCTGGCCCACTTCGACGGCACGCAATGGCGGGTGCGCGCCGTGCCGGGCGAAAACGTCCGCTTCGCCTGGCGCGGGCCGGTGCCGGAGACGTTCTGGGCCGTGACGTTGAATCGGCTGTACTGGTTTGCCGGGACCAACCTCACCGAGGTGCGGCCCCCGCTCCCGCTGGCCCAGATTCGGGACGTGGCCGTGCAACGGCGCGGGGTCTTCTGGCTGGCCACGCGCGAGGGCGCCGTGCGCCACGCCCCGGCCGCCTGGCGCCGCGCCGACACGGGCACCGACGCGCCGGGAGGCTTCCACAGCCTGGCCGAAGACGCCGCCGGCCAACTCTGGGGCGCGGCGGACTCGGGGCTTTGGACCCGCGACGAACAAACCTGGTCCCGGCTCGACTGGCCACCGGATTTCGAGCCGGCCTGGCAAACCGGAGACGGCCTCTGGCCCCTGGGCGAAGCGCTCCTGCTGGTGACCGCCGGCGAACAAACCTGGCGCCTTGATGTCCGCTCCCGGCAATTCGCGCGCGTGGTCCACCCGGAAGGCCGGATCGTGACCCGCGTGTTGGGCCGGCCGGACGAACGGTCCGTGGGCGTGCTGACCCGCCCGTCGCCCGAAGGGACCAGCCCGAGCCTGCGCTTCGAGCGGTTCGACGGAGCCGGCTTTTCCCCCTGGCCGGAAGCCCCCCCGCCGACCGGCGCCGAGGGCGAAATTTTCTTCCTCGAACGCGCCGCCGGCGGGGATTGGTGGCTGGGCACCAGCCTCGGCCCCGCCTGGTGGCGTGAAGACCGCTGGCAGTTTTTCGGCCCGGCCGACGGTTACACCGGCGACGGCGCGCTGGCCCGGGTGGAGTTCGAAGACGGCCGCATCTGGTGCGCCAGCCTCAACCGCGTCTTTGAATTCGACGGCCGCCGCTGGACCGTGGTCCTCTCCGCCCTGGACCACGTCAACGCCCTGCGCCGCGCCAGCGACGGCAGTGTGTGGGTGGCGGCCCACAACGGGCTGTTCCGCTTTTACCGCGGCACCTGGCTGGGAGTGGGCGAACCCGAGGGCCTGCCCTCAAGCGCCGTCACCTGCGTGCTCGAGGACCGCCAGCGCCGACTCTGGGCGGGCACGGCCGCCGGACCGGCGGAATACACGCCGCGCGCGGACTTCGAGCCGCCCCGCACGCTCTCGCTGGAGTGGCAACAGGAGGCCAGCGCCACCGGCGAAGGCTCGGGCACGATCACCTTCCGGGCGCGGGACCGCTGGCAGTTCACCCCGGATGCGCGGCTGGTGTTTGCCCACCGCCTCGATGAGGGCAAGTGGTCCGACTACGCGCCCGAACCGCTGGTGCGCCTGCGCGGCCTGGCCCAGGGCCGACACCGCCTGGAGGTCCGCGCCATGGACCGGAACTGGAACGTGGAACTCAACCCGCCCACGTTCGAGTTTCGCGTGCTCGTGCCCTGGTACCGGGACCAGCGCGTGGTGGCGGCCGCCCTCCTGGGCCTGCTGCTGGCCGTGGCCGCCGCCGCCGTGGCCGTCAACCGCCACCTGCGCCTGCGCCGCAGCTACGCGGACGTCGAGCGCCTGGTCGAGGAGCGCACCCGCGAATTGCGCCGCGCCACCGACGCCCTGGCCCAGAGCCAGAAAATGACCGCCCTGGGCACGCTGGCCGCCGGCATTGCCCACGACTTTAACAACCTCCTGTCCATCATCAAAGGCTCGGCCCAGATCATCGCCGCCCACCCCGACGACCGCGAAAAGGTCCTCACCCGCGTCTCCCGCATCCTCACGATGGTGGATCAGGCCGGCGACGTGGTGAAAGCCCTGCTCGGCTTCGGCACCGCCACCGACCGCACCGTCCAGCCATGCGCGCTGAACGACATCGTCACCCGCACCGTCCGCCTGCTCAGCGACAAATTCCGCCGCGAGGTTGAGGTGCGCCTGGCGCTCGCGCCCGACCTGCCGCGCGTGCTCGCCGCCGCCGACCTGGTCCAGCAGATTCTCCTGAACCTGATCTTCAACGGTGCCGACGCCATGAACGGCCGCGGCGTGCTCGAAGTCTCCACCGCCCGGCTGGCCGAGCTGCCAAGAGACCTGGCCCTGGCGCCCCGGCCGGCCCTGGGTTACGTGCGGGTGAGCGTGCGCGACGCCGGCACCGGCATCGCCCCGGAAGTGTTGCCGCGCATCTTCGAGCCGTTTTTCACCACCAAGGCCCAGTCCGGCCGGCCCGGGCGCGGACTGGGATTGTACATGGTGTACCAGTTCGCCCGCGAGATGGGCCACGGCCTGCACGTGGAGACCGCCCCCGGCCGGGGCAGCACCTTCACCCTGATCCTACCGGAGGCGGAAAAGGAGGCGACGGACTCTGCGCACCCGTAGCAGCAGCCGTCCCGGATGCCGTCGAGGGCGGCAGCTTGCCACTCGGTTCAGCGGTGCCCAGACCGCGGCGCCCTACCGGGGGAGAACCACATTGGGTTCCTTGGTAGGGGCGCGCTGCGCCGCGGCCCGGGCAACCGCCGGACAGGGCCCGGATTACCAGCAGGCGGGAAACCGGCGCTCCGGAAAAAGCGGCGGTACCCCGCCGCACTCCAAACGCTCGCGCGTCGGCGGGGCCGTGAAATCGGGCGCCAGCCTCTGGAGTGCGCCAGCTTGCTGGCGCTTTCCGCGGCCGAACGGGGAAAGCGAGACAACCGCCGTCAGATCCGGGCAGCGACCAGGCCGGGCACCGTCGCGCTCCGGCCGTAGCGCAGACTTCCGGCATGGGGCAAAGACATGGGTGAAGATGCAGGGTATGGACATGGGTGAGGGTTTACGTGTTTTCTGGGGGGCTTTCGACGTGCCGTGGAAAACTCGTTCGCTCTGGGAAGCGCGCCGGCACTTCGTTCAAGCCGCCCTGTGCGGGATCGTTTCGGTGGCTCAGTGGTGTCGTCAGGCCGGCCTCAGTCAAAAGACCGGCTTCCAATGGTTGGTCCGCTTTCGGGCCGAGGGTGGGCCCGGCTTGCGCGATCGGTCGCGGCAGCCCCATCACTCGCCCCGGCGCACGCCCACCCGCTGGCGGCAAACGGCGCGGCCGGTGCGCCGACAGCACCCGACTTGGGGCGGCAAAAAATTTACGCCTGGTTGCGGCGCCAGCACCCCCGGGGCCGTCTGCCCAAGCCTCGCACCATCACCCATGGGCTGGGGCGCTGGGGGCTGAGGCCTCGGCCCCGGCGCGCGGCCCGGCGCGGCTCGGCCTGTCCGGCGCCGGCCTGGACCGTGCCCCAGCGGCCCAACCCGGTGTGGACGGTGGATTTCAAGGGATGGTTCCGCACCGGCGACGGCCGGCGGGTCGATCCCCTGAGCGGGCGCGACCTGTTCAGTCGCCACCTGCTGAGCCTCCGCCTGCTCCCCCACCGGCACGCCGCCGTTCAACGGTATTTCCGGCGGTGGTTCGCCCGAGCGGGCCTGCCCGAAGTGATCCGGGTGGATCACAGCCCGACCTTTGCCGGCGATGGGGCGTTGAGCCTGTCGCGGCTGTCGGTCGGGTGGCTGCGCCTGGGCATCCGGGTCGAGTTCACCGGTCGGGCGCGGCCCCAAGACAACGCCGCCCATGAACCAATGCATCGCCTTTACCAAAACGAAGTGGCCCGGCCTCCGGCGGCCCAGCAGCGGCGCACGGACCGCTGGGTTCGCGGCTCCAACCACCAACGCCCGCCTGAGGCCTTGGGCCAGCAGGTGCCCGCTCAGCTTTACCGCCGCAGTCGGCGCCGCTACCGCCCCGTGCGCGGCCCGGTGCGCTCTCCCCGGGGATGGCCCACCGCCACGGTCACGACCAGCGGGTAGGTGCGTTGGCGGGGCCGACGGCGGGTCATCGGCCGGGCCTTTGGCGGCCAGCGCGTGGGCTTCAAACCGATCTCGGCCGGAGTGCATGAGGTCTAGTTCATGAACCCTCTCATCGGCCGGCTGGTGGACGCGGACCGGGGCGGGATGCGTCCGGCCCACTGGACCAAAGCCCCCGCGATGACTTCCCAACCATAACCTATGTCTTGGCGCTGCGTCCTCCCCCATGTCTTTGCCCCATGCCGCCAGCCTGCGCTACGACTGTCGCCGGGCGGGACGCCCGGCTTTACGGCCGGCGGGTCGCCTGCCGCTACGCTGGAGCGCCGCGGCCAGCGCCGCTCCGCCGCGGGTTGGCCGTGACAAGCAGTGCGGATTGGTTTATCGCAGGCGCTGTCCTTTCGCGCCATGACCGAACCCGCCCTTCCCACCCCCGGTCGGACCCGGTTTGAGACCGAACTGCAGGTGCGGCCGGATGATCTGGACATGATGCAGCACGTGCACGCCAGCCGGTATCTGGATTACGTGCTGGCGGCGCGCTGCGATCAGATGGCGCGTGGCTACGGCATGGGCATGGAGGCTTTTCTGGCCCGCGGGCTGGGTTGGTACACCCGGGTTTCGCACTTCGAGTACCACCGCCCGCTCCGGTTTGGAGAGCGTTTCCGGGTGCGTACCTGGATTCAGGAGTTTTTCAAGGACGGTGTGCGGGTGGAGTTCGAGATCCTCAAGGCGGCCAATGGAAAGCTGGCGGCCTCCGGCTGGTGCCACTTCACGCTGGTCAACCTCCAAACCGGTCGGGCCATGCCGTTGCCGGCGGAGGTCGTGGCCCAATACGCCGTTTGACGGGCGTCGCGGCCGGGTCCACGCGCCCGACACGCGGCCGGGAATGGGCCGGGTTGACGCCGGGGCGGGCGTTTCCTACCGTCGCCCCGCATGAACCGCCGGCTAACGCTCCTGGCGCTGATCGTTCTGGGTTTCTTCCTGTGGCCGCAGCCCTGCCCGGCGCCCTTGGTGTACACCCCGGGGGAGGGCTGGACCTATGAAACCCCCGGCGGGCCGAAATGGCAGCGCGGGCGGGCCAAGGACCAGTACGAATTCGCCAGGGAAGCCTTTGACCAGCAGCAATACCGCCTGGCCCTCAAGGCCGCCCGGCGCACCGTGGCCCGTTGGCCCATGTCCGATTACGCCGCCGAGGCGCAGTACCTCATCGGCCGGGCCTATGAGGCGCGGCGCTGGGACGAGAAGGCCTTCAAGGAATACCAGAAGGCGGTCGAGAAGTACCCGAAGTCCGCCCGCTTCGAGGAGATTTTGCAGCGGCAGTTCGATATTGCCATGCGTTTCCTGGGCGGGCAGTGGTTCAAGCTCTGGGGGGTCATCCCGTTTTTCCCGTCGAAGGAAAAAACCGCGGACATGTTCGCCAAGATCGTGCGCAACGGCCCGTACTCGAAGGTGGGGCCGCAGGCGCAACTGGCCCTGGGCGCGACCCGCGAAAAGCAAAAGGACTATCCCCTGGCCGTTCAGGCCTACGAGAAAGCCGCCGACACCTACCACGACCAACCCGAGATCGCCGCCGAAGCCCTCTACCGTGCCGGCCAGGCCTACCTCAAGCAGGCCAAGACCGCCGAGTACGACCAGGGCGCCGCGGTCTCGGCCATCGCCACATTCACCGACTTCATGGCGCTCTACCCGGGGGACCCGCGCGTGCAAGAGGCCCAGAAGACCATCGTGGAACTGCGGCAGGAACAGGCGCGCGGCGCCTTTCGCATCGCCCAATTCTACGAGAAAAAACGGCACTGGGACGGCGCCCGCGTGTACTACAACGAGGTGGTGAGCAAGGACCCGAACTCGGCGCTGGCCGAAAAGGCGCGGCGGCGGTTGGACGTGCTGCGCCGGGCGCCCACCGGCTCCGCGACCAATGTGGCCGCTCAACCCTGAAATGCGCCGGACCCCCTTCCTTCGACAGCTTGTTTCAGCGGCGGCGCGGTGCCGCCGGGCGGCCGCCCTGACGGCAGTGGCGCTGCTGCTGGCGGCCTGCGCGGGTTACCGGTTGGGACCGACCGCCGGTTTCGCCGCGGGCAGCCGCACCATCCGCGTCCAATACTTCGAGAACCACACCTTGCAACCCCGGCTGAGCGAGGCGCTGGCCCATGCATTGCGCAAGCGCCTCCAGCAGGACGGCACTTACCGGCTGGTCAGCGCGGGCGAGCCAGACGTGGTGGTGAGCGGCGAAATTCTGCGCTTCCAGCGCCGCCCGCTGTCGTTTCAGCCCCGGGACGTGCGCACCACCCGGGACGAGGAACTGGAACTGGCCGTGCGCCTGGTGGTGGCGGACCGCCGGGCCGGCACCAATCTGGTGGACCGCGAGGTCACCGCCCGCATGGACGTGCGGCTGGAGGGCAACCAGACCAGTGCCGAGCGCCAGGCGTTGACCCAGCTTGCTGAAGATTTCGCCGACCGCGCCGCACCGCTGATCGTGGACGGGGTGTGGTGAGGGGGCCGGGCTGCATCGCTACCCGGTTTGGTGAGTTTTGGTGAGTGCGCGCGGCGGGCCGGCCGAACCCCGGCACCGCGGCACCCTGCCGGATTTCCCCGAGTGGCTCGGTGCTCGTGTCGAAGTCCGCTCCCCGGCCCCGGCTCAATCCCGCGCCACTTGGTCCAGCACCTGCCCGGAGGCGTCCACCAACTGCACGACCAGGGCCATGTGGCCCACGGCGTGTGTCGAGCAACTCAGGCAGGGATCGAAGGCGCGAATGCCGGCCTCGACGCGATTGAGCAACGGCTCGGGAATGGTCGGTCCCTGAATGTAGTGGCGGGCGATCTGGGTGATGGTGCGGTTCATCGCCAGGTTGTTCTGGCCGGTGGCGATGATGAGGTTCACACGCCGGATCAGGCCGTTCTTGTCCACGGTGTAGTCGTGGAAAAGCGTGCCGCGCGGCGCCTCGCTCACCCCCACGCCGGTGAGCTGGTTGATGCCGGCATCGGCCCGCAGCCGGTCGGAGAGCAGGTCGGGGTCGTCCAGGAGCCGCTCGATATGCTCGAGGCTGCCCAGGATTTCAATGAGCCGGGCGTAGTGGTAGTGGAAAGAGGAGGTGACCGCGCCCCAACCCAGGGCCTTGAACTGCGCCAGTTCATCGTCGGCCAACGGCGTGCCAATGCGGCGGCAAAGGTTGAGCCGGGCCAGCGGCCCCACCCGGTACATGCCCGCCGGGTAACCCATCGGCCGGTAGAACGGTGACTTCAAGTACGAGGCCGGCTCGACCGCCTCGCCGATGAACTCCGCGTAGCGGGCCGGCTCGATCTGGTCGGCGAGGATGTTGCCGCCGGAGTCCATGATGCGCAGCCGGCCGTCGTAATGCTCCCAGGCGCCGTCCGGTCCCACCAGCCCCAGGAACAGGCTGGGGAAGTTGCCGAAGACCTGGATTTCGGTTTCGGATTTTTCCCGCACCTCGCGGAACAGGTCCAGGGCCCGGCGAATGGTGTCTTTGGCCTCGGGCAGGCGCGCGCGGATGGCGTCGCGCCCCTCGGCCGTGAGGGCGCTGCGCACGCCGCCGGGAACGGCCCAGGCGGGATGGATTTTCCGGCCGCCCAGCCGCTCGATGATTTCCTGGCCGAATTGGCGCAGGCGGATGCCGCCGCGGGCCAGTTCGGGCTGCGCCTGCATCAGGCCAAACACGTGGCGTTGCTCGGGCGGGGTGTCCCACCCCAGCAGGAAGTCCGGTGCACTGAGGTGGAAAAAGCTCAGGGCGTGGGACTGCACGATCTGGCCCAGGTTCATGAGCCGGCGCAGCTTTCGGGCCGCGGGCGGGAGGTCCACCGCGAGGATGGCGTCGCCGGCCTTGGCCGAGGCGAGCAGGTGGCTGACCGGGCAGATGCCACACACGCGCGGGGTGATGCCGGGCATTTCGGTGAAGGGCCGGCCCTCGCAAAACTTCTCGAAGCCGCGAAACTCGACCACGTGGAAACGCGCCTCGGCCACGTGCCCGTTGGCGTCGAGCTGGATGGTGATCTTGGCGTGCCCCTCGATGCGGGTCACGGGGTCAATGTGAATGTGCCGGGCCATGCTCAACCGAACTTGAGGTTCTCCGCGACCAGGTGGGGTGCCCGCCCTTCGATCAACGCCTCGAGCAACGCCCGGATGCGCGGGGCGGGCGGCGGGCAGCCGGGCAGAAAAAAGTCCACCGGCACCGCCTCGTGCAGGGGCATCACCCGGTCCAACAAGGGCGGCACCACCCCGGGTTCGGCGGGGATTTGCGGGCGGAGCAGCGCGGGGTCGAGATAGGCGCGGCGCAACACCGGCTCGGCGCCGCCAAGGGGGTTGCGCAGGGCGGTGACGTTGCCGGTGACCGCGCAGTCGCCGAAGGCCACCAGCACGCGGGTGCGCTGCCGGATTTGGCGGGCCAGTTCGAGGTGGTCCGCGTTGGCCACGGCGCCCTCGATCAGGCACACGTCCACGCCCTCCGGATACTCCTTGGTGTCCACGACCGGGCTGTACACGACGTCGGCCACGCGGGCCAACTCGAAGAGCCATTCGTCCAGGTCCAAAAAGGACATGTGGCAGCCGGAGCAGCCGCCGAACCACACGGTCGCGAGTTTCAGACGAGCCATTGTTTCTTCTCCCGGGCGGTGACGATGAACTCGAGCTTGCCGCGGTCCTTTTCCATTTCGGCGACGGTGGCTCCCTTGGTGAAGAGCGCGCCGGTGGGGCAGGCTTGCACGCACTTGCCGCAGGCCGTGCAGGTGAGCGAATCGCCCCAGGGCTGGTTGAGGTCGTTGATGATGTGCGAGCCGGCGCCGCGGCCGGCGAAGTTCTTGGTGCCGGCGCCCTCGACGTACCAGCACACGCGCACGCACCGCCCGCAAAGCACGCAGCGGTTGTGGTCCATGCCGAAGAGGCGGTGGGTGAGGTCCACCTCCAGCTTCGGGAACTGGTAGGCGAAGCGCACATGGTCCATGCCCAGGTCCATGGCCAGCCGCTGCAGCTCGCAGTGGCCGTTGGACACGCACACCGCGCAGACGTGGTTGCGCTCGGCGAAGAGCAACTCGAGGATCATGCGCCGGTAGCTCTGGAGCCGCTCGCTGCGGGTGGTGACCACCAGGCCCTCGGCGACCCTGGTGACACAGGCCGGCTGGAGTTTGTTCGAGCCGGCGATCTCGACCAGGCACAGGCGGCAGGCGCCCACGTCGGCCACACCGTTGAGGTGGCACAGGGTGGGAATGGCGATGCCCGCCTCGCGCGCGGCCTCGAGCACGGTTTGGCCCTCGATGGCGGTGATTTCCTGCCCGTCAATTGTGAGGACTTTGGCGACCATGGCGGGGGAGCGGTTCAGGCCGATGCAGCGGCGGACACCGGGGCCGGCGGTTTCCAGGGATCAGGCTGGAGCAGGGCCTGGTACTCGGAGCGGAAGAAGCGCAGCGTGCTCAGGACCGGGTTGGGCGCGGTCTGCCCCAGACCGCAGAGGCTGGTGTTTTTGACCAGATCGCAAAGCTGCTCCAGCAGGACCAGGTCGCGGGGGGTGGCGCGGCGGGCGAGGATTTTCTTGAGCAGTTCGTGCATCTGCACCGTGCCGGCGCGGCAGGGGATGCATTTGCCGCAGGACTCGTCCATGCAGAACTCCATGAAGAACCGCGCCACATCCACCATGTTGTCGCGCTCGTCCATGACGATCATGCCGCCGGAGCCCATGATCGAGCCCAGCCGGGTCAGCGACTCGTAGTCCACCGGCGTGTCCAGGTGCTCGGCGGGGATGCAGCCGCCGGAGGGGCCGCCGGTCTGCACGGCCTTGATGCGGCCGCCGTCGGGCGCGCCGCCGCCCATTTCCTCGACGATGGTGCGCAGGGAAATGCCCATCGGCACCTCGATCAGCCCGGTGTGGCGCACCTTGCCCGCCAGGGCGAAGACCTTGGTGCCCTTGCTGCGCTCGGTACCGATACCGGCAAACCACTCCGCCCCGCGGCGCAGGATGGGCGGCACGTTGGCAAAGGTCTCGACGTTGTTGATGAGGGTGGGCTGGCCGAAAAGGCCGCTCTCGGCCGGGTAGGGCGGGCGGGGACGGGGCTGGCCGCGGCGGCCCTCGATCGAGGCCATCAGCGCGGTTTCCTCGCCGCAGACGAAGGCCCCGGCGCCGATGCGGATGTCCACGTTGAAGTGGAAGGGCGACTCGAGGATGTTCGGGCCCAGCAGGCCGAACTGCTTGGCCTGGCGGATGGCAATTTGCAGCCGCGCAATGGCCAGGGGGTACTCGGCGCGCACGTAGATGTAGCCCTGGTCGGCCCCCACGGCGTAGGCGGCGAGGCTCATGCCCTCGAGCACGCGGTGCGGGTCGCTCTCCAGCACGCTGCGGTCCATGAAGGCGCCGGGGTCCCCCTCGTCGGCGTTGCAAATGACGTATTTTTTGGCGCTGTGGGTCTTGGCCACGGTGGCCCATTTGAGGCCGGTGGGGTAGCCGGCCCCGCCGCGGCCACGCAGACCGCTCTTGGTGATTTCATTGATCACCTCGGCCGGGGTCAGGTCGCGCAGCACGTTGCGCAGGGCCAGGTAGCCGTCGCGGGCGATGTAGGACTCGATGCGCTCGGGGTCCACCAGCCCGCTGTTTTCCAGCACGACGGACAACTGGCGGGTGAAGAACGGGTGGTTCAGGTCGGCCCGCTCCACGCCGGTGGTGCCGCCGTTCAACGTGCCGACCAGGGATTCGGCGTCGGCCGGGCGAACCTTTTGGTACAGCACCCCGGGTGGGTCCACGTGCACCAGGGGACCCTGGCAGCAGAGCCGCAGGCAGCCCACGCCGCGGACCTCCACCTCGGCTTCGAGGCCGGCGGCCTTCACCGCGCGGTCGAGGGCCTCCTTGACCTGTTTGCCCTCGGAGGACATGCAGCCGGCCGCCAGGCAGCAGGTGATGAGCACCCGCTTGCGGGTGGCGTGCTCGTGTTCCTGGATTTCTTGCAGCTCAGCCAGCACCATCGCTCAACCATCCTTTCACGCGCGCCAGGGCGCTTTCCGGGGTTTGATACGCCGCCACCGCCTCATCGTACACCACCGCCGGTGCCAGACCGCACGCGCCGATGCACCGGGCGGTCAACAGCGTGAGCCGGCGGTCCGGGGTGGTCTCGCCGGCCCGGATGCCGGCGGCCTGTTCGAGGGCGGCGACGATTTGATGGGCGCCCTTGACGTAACAGGCCGTGCCCATGCAGACCACGCAGGTGTGGGCGCCCTGGGGCTTGAGCTTGAAGAAGTGGTAGAAGGTGGCGACGCCGTACACCCGGCTGGGCGGCAGGCGCAGGCCGTGCGCCACAAACCACAACAGGCCGTCGTCCAGGTAGCCGAACAGTTCCTGGGCCTTGTGCAGCACCTCGATGAGCGCGTCCTGACGCTGCTGCTGGCGCTTGATGAAAACCTCGAGGATTTTGAAACGCTTGTCGCCGCTGGGATGACCGGCGGCACCCGGGGGACCGGCAGGTTTCGCGGCTGTGGCGACGGTGCTCATTCTGGGCTCGGCGGCGCGTCAGAATTGGCCCGCACCCGCCGGCAAAGTCAAGCTAAGCCGCACCCCCGGGCCGTCTCCACCGGAATTGCCCAAAGCTGGGCATTCCTTGTCGGCGAGGGCACCCGGACGGGCTGTCGGCGTTCGCTCCCGAGGGCCAGACGGCGCACCCTGACCGGGATGGTTGCCGCTCCCGTAGCGGTAGGCGTCTCGCCTGCCGTAGAGCCGGGCGTCCCGCCCGGCGGAAAGTGGCGTGGCGCAGACTGGCAGTCTGCCGTATCGCCGGCTGGCCGCCGGCGGGCGCAGGTGCCGGCTTCCGGCCGCCCTCGATGGCCGCCAAGGCGGCGGCGGCTGGCCTGCTGGCCTGGAGCGCTGGCTACCCGCCCCACCTTCGGAAAGCCGGAGCGCCGGCTTCCAGCCGGCGACGTCCTGCCGAAGTGCCGCCCGGGGACGAGGGCGGTTGCCGTACCTGGCCCGTTCCGCCCTGGGGAAAGCGCCAGCTAGCTGGCGCACTTCAAAGGCAGGCGCCCGGCTCGGTGACCCCGCCGACGCCGGGCGTATGGGCAGGCAGCCGTCCCCGGCCGCGAAAACAGCGGTGGGCGTTCCGCCAGCCGGAGGGCTGGCCGTCCCGCCCGGCGGGTACCCGGGCAACGGTGGAACGCGGGCCTCCACCAGGGCCGCGGCGCAGCGCGGCCCCGCCGGATAGGGCGCCGCGGCGTCGGCGCCATTGAAGGTGGGGGGCAGGCGGCCGCCAAGCGCGGCAGCGGCCCGGCACACCATGCCCGCCCAAGGCAAGCCACATCATCTTTTGCCCACAGGCCGTGCCAAAATCCCGGGCGGCATGCTTCATTGCCGAAGGCCAAAAAAATTCCTGTTTGACGCTTCTTTGAAAGTCTGTTGCTATTGTCTCGTGCTTGCTCGGTCCTCATCTGAATTGCTGGGGATTCCAGGGTAACACGGGAACAACAACCAACGCGAAACAGATGAACAGACCAATGACAAAAAAACTCCTGACCTTGGGTTGCGCGGTGGGGGCAGCGGGGTCACTCCAGGCTGCATCCTTCGTCCTGACCGGCACCCAGATGACGGTGGGGGTGGATGAATCCGGGGGGCTGATTGATGCCTCCTTCACCGCGGGCATCATTCCCGCTTGGCGACCGGCGGTGGATTACCTCCGTCCGGGTTCTCCGTTCCAGTTCTACTCGATCGGGGTTGACGGGCAGTGGAATACGGCTGGATACGCCCCGGGCAACGTTTTCAGCGCCAGCACGGCAAACACCAGTGCGGGGCCGACCTTGTCCGCCACCACTACGGGGACGTTTGGTAGCCTGTCGTTTACCCAACTGCTCTGGTTCGGGATCAACGACACCACCATCCGGTACGAGATTACCTTCGAGAACACCGGCCCCTTGACTCTGACCGATGTGGTGTACGCGGTCGGCCTGGACCCGGATCAGGAAGAGTTTATCCTCAGCGGCGTCTTCGACACCCTCAATTCCATCCCGGATGGGAATACGGTCATTGCCACGGGGGCCAACTTTGGCGATTGGATTCGCATCTTCAGCAACGATCCCCTCGCTCACGTGCCTTCGGTGGACATCAATTGGGACACCGACCCCTACAACCTGCTGGTCCCGCACAACGATGGAGACGGCGATAACACCATCAACATGGCCTTTCGAATCGGGGACATGGCGCCGGGCCAGGTCGTGACCTTCGGCTACGAGATTTCGATCGGCACGGTCATCCCTGAGCCGCGCGACTACGCGCTGCTGGGTGGGCTGGGGCTGCTGGGCTTTGCCGCCTACCGCCGCTTCCGCCGGTAACCGCGACCGCTTCACCGCTTTGGTGCAAATACACAGCCCGGGAGCAACTCCCGGGCTTTTTTGTTGGTCCGGCTCAACGCGCCCGCAGTCGGAACCAGGGGAAGATGACCTCGGCCAGCACGGCGATCAGAAACACCACGCTGATCAGGGCGTTCAGACGGAAGAAGGCCAGGTTGATCCATTTGAGGCTGCGCCGCCGCGCCAACCAGTGCTCGAGGATCAGGCACACCAGGATGATGATCATCCCCACCAGGTAGGCCACGCGAAAGCCCGCCAGCAGCCCGAACACGCCCAGCAACAGCCACATGACCAGGTGGGCCAGTAACGCCGCGCGCAGGGCGTTGACCGGGCCCCAACGCACCACCAGCGAGTGCAGGCCGTGGCGGCGGTCAAACTCGTAATCCTGCAGCGCGTAAATGATGTCGAAACCCACCAGCCAGAACACCACCGCGCCCGCCAGGACCACCGGCAACAGCGCGCTGTGCCGGAGCGAGCCTCCGCCATCGCGCTCCGGCCAAAAATCCAGCCCGCCGGTCACAGCGATCCACGCCCCCAGCGGCGCCAGGGCCAGCGCGGCTCCCAGAAAAAAGTGCGTAAAATCGGTGAAGCGCTTGGTCAGGGAATAGCCACACACGATCACCAGCGCCAGCGGCGACAGCCACAGACAGGTGCGGTTCAAGCCCGCGCTGGCCGCGATCAACACCGCCGCCCCCGCCGCCCAGATGCCCCAGGCCGTGGCCAGACCAAGCCGGCCGGCGGGCAGGGGCCGGTTGGCCGTCCGCGGATTGGCGGCGTCATAGTGCCGGTCCACGATCCGGTTAAAGCTCATGGCGCAGGTGCGCGCGCCCACCATCGCGGCCAGGATGAGCAAAAAAGTGCGCCACCCGGGCCAGCCACGTTGGTCCCGGGCAGCCACGGCCATGGCCGCCAGGGCAAAGGGCAGGGCGAAGATCGTGTGCGAAAACTTCACGAACTCGCCCCACAGCCGCACCGCGGCGGTGATGTCGCGCCAGGATTTCAACGGGTCAAAAAGTTCTCCGCCCCCCGCGCTGCGGCAACGCAAGCGGCGTGAGGTCAAAAGCACGCCGGCCGGCCCCCGGCCCGCCCTCGAACGGGCCGAGCCGGCGGCCGGTGAGGGGTTACTGCAACGCCTCGAAGACCCGGCCCACCAGTTTTTCACTGGGCTTGAGAGTCTTGGCGCCCTCGTGCCATTTGGCGGGGCAGGCCTCGTCCGGGTGCTTCATGAGGTACACATTGGCCTCCATCTTGCGGAGCAACTCGTCCGCGTTGCGGCCCACGTTGTAGAAATTGACCTCGGCGGACACCAGTTTGCCGGCGGGGTTGATGATGAAAGAGCCGCGCAGGGCCAGGCCGGTGGCCGCGTCGTACACGCCAAAGAGCCGGGACACCGCGCCGGTGGGGTCGGCGGCCATGGGATATTGCACCCCGGCCAGGAGCTTTTCCGAATGCCGCCAGGCCAGGTGGGCAAACTTGGTGTCGGTGGACACCGAGACCACCTCCGCGCCCAGGGCCCTGAGGGCCTCGTACTTGTCGGCCAGGTCGGCCAGCTCGGTCGGGCACACGAAGGTGAAGTCGGCCGGGTAAAAGACCAGGATGGTCCACTTGTTCCGGGCCTTGAGGTCGGCCAGAGACAGTTTGCCAAACTGACCGGTGGCCGGCTCGTAGGTTTCCAGTTCAAAATCGGGCACGTCAGCGCCCACTTGCAGGGGAGGGTGATCGAGCACGTTCATGGCAGATCGTTTTTCCGTTGGTTCCATTGCCCGGCGGGAATCGGGCTTACGGAGATTTACCCAATGCCCGGCCGGGCGAAGGCGCATCAAACCGATTGCGGACACGCCTGTCAAACCTGCCGGGTGTGGTCGGTCGCTCCTTTGCGCACCCTCTGCCTGCGTCCGAAAGGCCCGTAGCGCAAGGCGGCCCTACCGAGTAGGGCGCCCTTGCGTTGGCCCCGCTTGCCCGGGCGGCGAGACGCCGCCCTCGATGGCCCCGAGGCGGCGGCGCTACTCGGGCGCGCCGGCTTCCAGCCGGCGATACCCCAGCCGGGATGCCGGTTTGAGGTGAGGCCGGTGGTCGCATCCGGCACGTTCGGCCCCAGGAAAGCGCCAGCAAGCTGGCGCACTCCAAGGGTTGGTGCCCGGTTCGACACCTCCGTCAGCACCCAGGTCGTTTCGTCGTTGACAGACCGACCTCCGCTTCAGGATGAATGGCGGTCCGGCCGTCTGGAAGAACCGGGAAGAATCCCGCGCGTGCTTCGGATCAAGCTGCACGGGTTCACCAGTCGGGCCGATCGCTTCACACCAAGACCCTCCCGTATGAATTTACTTCAAAGCTGCCGCACGCTCAGGCTGGCGATTGCCCAAGCCCTGGGAAGTTGGTTGCTGGCGTGGTCGGTAAGCGCCGGCAGCCCGAACAATTTGCGCTGTGAATTCCTTCAGAACCCGCAGGGCATTGACGTCCGCCAGCCCCGCTTGAGCTGGCAGATGCGGTCGTCCGAACGCGGGGCGCGGCAGACCGCCTACCAGGTGCTGGTGGCCAGCAGTGCCCGCCTGCTCCAGGCCAACCGGGGCGACCTGTGGGACAGCGGCAAGGTGGTGTCCGATCAATCCATCCACGTCCGCTACGCGGGCAAAGCCCTCGCGTCGCGCCAGCAGTGCTTTTGGAAAGTGCGGGTCTGGGACCAAAACGGGCGGCGGTCGGCATGGAGCGCGCCGGCGTCCTGGACCATGGGCTTGCTGGAGGCGTCGGATTGGCAGGGCAAATGGATCGGCTTGGACGGAGAGGAGAAGCGGCCGGTGCTGACCGAGGGCGACTGGATTTGGTATCCGGAAGGACAGCCGGAGCGGGATGCGCCGGTGGCCACGCGTTACTTCCGCCGCGTCTTTGAACTGCCGGCGGACCGCGTCGTGCGGCACGCCGAGTTGTTGCTGAGCGCCGACAACCATTTCAATGCCGTCGTGAACGGAGAGCCCGCCGGGGCGGGCCACAGTTTCAAAGCCGCGGTCAGCATGGACGTAACGCACCGCCTCAAGCCGGGCCGCAACGTCATCTGCGTCTCAGCTCAAAATGCGGGCAGCGATCCGAATCCCGCCGGGTTGGTTGGCCGGCTCAAGGTGGAGTTCGAGACCGGCGTGCCGCTGGTGATCACCACGGATGGGAGTTGGAAGGCGTTTACCGAGGAGACGCCGGGCTGGACGACTTTGGAGTTTGACGACCGCGCATGGTCGCCAGCCAAGGTGTTGGGGCCGGTGGGCATGGGGCCGTGGGGCGAAGTGGCCGGGGCGGAAGATCGGCGGTTGCCCGCGCGGATGCTGCGCCGGGAATTCGAGGTCGGCCGCCCCGTACGGCGCGCCACGGTCTATTTCAGCGGCCTGGGTTTGTCGGAGTTGTATCTCAACGGCCAGAAGGTCGGCGATCACGTGCTTTCCCCCGCGCTGACCGAGTATGACAAGCGGGTGTTCTACGTGACGCACGACGTGACGGCGCAGGTCCGGTGCGGACGCAACGCGCTGGGGGTGTGGCTGGGCAACGGGCGTTTTTTCGCGCCCCGCTTGAAAGAGCCGACGGAAACCCGCACCTACGGTTTTCCCAAGCTGCTCCTCCAACTGGAACTCGAGTACGCCGACGGCTCGCGTGAAACCGTGGTTAGCGACGGCTCATGGAAACTCACCACCGACGGCCCGATCCTCGCCAACAATGAATACGACGGCGAGGAATACGACGCCCGCATGGAAATGCCCGACTGGGCGGCCCCGGGCTTCGATGATTCCCGTTGGCAAGCCGCGCAGGTGGTGGCTGCGCCCGGCGGAGTTTTGTCCGCACAGATGATGCAGCCCATCCGGGTGACCGGCACGTTGAAGCCCCGGTCGGTCACCGAGCTCAAGCCCGGGGTGTTCATCTACGACCTGGGCCAGAACATGGTCGGCTGGTGCCGGCTCACCGTTCGCGGCCCGGCCGGGACGAAAGTGTTCCTGCGCCACGCGGAAACGTTGAACGCCGACGGCTCGCTGTATCTGGACAACATCCGCGGCGCCAAGGTCACGGACGTTTACACGCTCAAGGGCGAGGGCACGGAGATGTGGGAGCCGCGCTTCACGTATCACGGTTTCCGCTACGTGGAGGTCACGGGTTTCCCCGGCCGCCCCACGCTGGCCGCTCTCGAAGGCCGCGTGGTGAACGATGACGTGGCCACGGCGGGCACGTTCACCTGCTCGCACCCGATGATCAACCGGATCTACCAGAACATCGTCTGGGGCGTGCGCGGCAACTACCGCAGCTTCCCCACCGATTGCCCGCAACGCGACGAGCGCCAGCCGTGGCTGGGCGACCGCTCCGCCGAGTCCAAGGGCGAGACCTACCTCTTCGACATCGCCGCGCTTTACGCCAAGTGGACGCAGGACATGGCCGACGCGCAAAAACCCAACGGCAGCATCCCGGACGTCTGCCCGAGTTACTGGCCGCTGTACACCGACAATGTCACCTGGCCCGCCAGCGCCGTCATCATTCCCGGCGCGCTCCACGAGCAATACGCCGACGCCGAAGTCATCGCCCGCCGGTACCCGAGCATGGTCAAATGGATGGATTACCTGAGCGGGTTCATCACGAACGGCATCATCGCCCGAGACAACTACGGCGACTGGTGCGTGCCCCCGGAAGACCCGAAGCTCATCCACTCGAACGACCCGATGCGGAAGACCGCGCCCGCGATTCTGGCCACAAGTTATTTCCACCACTGCTTGAAACTCATGGCCGGCTACGCGCGGATGCTGGGAAAGCCCGACGACGTGGAGCGCTTCACGGCCCTGGCGGCGACGTTGAAGGACGCGTTGAACCGGCAGTTTTACGACCGCGATAAGGGCTACTACGACAACGGCTCGCAGACCTCGTGCGTGCTGCCGTTGGCGTTCGACATGGTGCCGCCCGAGGAACGCCCGCGCGTGTTTGGCCACTTGGTGGACAAGATCACCAACGAAACCAACGGCCACATCGGCACCGGGCTGGTGGGCGGCCAGTGGCTTAATCGCGTTCTGACCGAGGGCGGCCGGCCGGACCTCGTCTATCGTTTTGCGACGAACACCGCTTATCCGAGCTGGGGTTACATGGTGGAGAAAGGTGCGACCACGGTGTGGGAGCTGTGGAACGGCGACACCGCCGATCCGGCCATGAACTCGGGCAATCACGTCATGCTCGTCGGCGACCTGGTGATTTGGCTCTATGAATGTCTGGCCGGCATCAAGCCCGACCCCGCTCAGCCGGGCTTCAAGCACATTGTCATGAAACCGTATCCCGTGGGGGATTTAAGGTTCGTCAAAGCCAGCCACCGTTCTCCCTACGGGCTGATTTCCAGCGAATGGGAACGCGCCGGCGACCGCTTTGATTGGTACATCACGGTGCCGCCCAACACGACCGCGACAGTTCACGTCCCCGCACGCAGCGCCGACGACGTCCTCGCCGGGCGACTCCCGGCCATCAAGGCGCCCGGGGTGCGGCACTTCCGTTCCACGGCTGATCGCCTCGTTCTGGAAATCGAGTCAGGGCGCTATCACTTCCGCAGCACGTTGCCGGCGGAGGCTCGCCAAGGATTTTGAGGGTCGGACTTCGTCCCGCGGTCCGGTTGGGTCACGAAGAACCGGGTCCGGACGGGCAATTGCCCTTTCAGGCGCCCACCAAGGGACTGGTTTCCGCGTGGGATTTTGGCGCCCGTCAGATCGTTGCCCTCCGCTGATCCAGATTAGCGGGACGGGCCTGGTCAACTACCCCTCAGTTTGCACGGCGGCGGCGCCAAACCACCCAGCCGGCCAGCACCAGGCCGAGCGCGCCGCTGCCGAGCGGCTCGGGGATGGGGGCAAAATAAATTGAACCGGGGTAACTCAGGCCGGTGATGTAGGGGGTCGTTTCCCAACTCGTCACCCCGACATTGCTTCGCCACACTTCACCACTGCCGAAATTGTTCGCGTAGAGCCGCCCGTCCGGCCCGACGCGGATACCGGTGGCGGTGCCGGAGCCCAAACTTCCCACCAGCGTCTCGCTCGACGGATTCAGCCCCGATGAATAATCGCCGGGAGTGTTCAGTGTATAGCTGTACACGCGTGCTTGACCGCCGATCGTCCGGCTCAGGAAAACCCGACCATCCGCGGAGAATTCCATTTGGGAGGCGATGCCGCTGGTTGGGGGTGTTGCCAGGAATGCACTCCAGACGCTCGTGGACAAGTCGTAGGTAAAAATCTGGCCGTCACTGCTGTCCACCACATAAAGCCGGCCATCCGGCCCAATCCGCACCCCGTCGGCACTGCCCAATCCCGCAGGACCCGCCAGGGGAGAATCAGTCCC
>CALFAV010000073.1 GCA_937946835.1 uncultured Verrucomicrobiae bacterium
GACAGCCCGTCTCGATGGGCGGGCAGCGGGTTTCGGCGATCGGGCACTTGGTCTCCACCGGCGGACACTGCGTTTCCACTGCTGCACACTCGGTCGGCACGGCCGGACACTGTGTCAGCACCGGCGGGCAATGCGTGGCCACATCCGGACACTTGGTCTCCAAGGGCGGGCAGCGGGTCTCGACCGGTGGACACCGCGTCTCGATGGGTGGACAGCGGGTTTCAATCGCCGGGCATTGAGTCTCTCCCGCGGCACACTCCGTCGCCACCGCCGGACACTTGGTTAACAACGGCGGACACTTGGTTTCCTGCGGAGGGCATCGGGTCTCCAAGGGCGGGCATTTGGTCAACACCACCGGGCAGGTTGTCTCCTGGGCCGGGCAGCGGGTTTCACGCGGTGGACAGGCCGTGTGCTGCGGCGGACATTGGGTGGCAATCGGCGGGCATTTGGTCACCTCCGCCGGACAGGTGGTTGGATTGGGGGGACACGCGGTGGCAGTGGGCGGACAGGCCGTTGCCACGGCCGGACACTGCGTGGCGGCCACGGCGGTCGGGCACACCGTGGGCACGTTCTGACACGCGGTGATCAGGGGCGGACAGGTGGTGGGTTTCGGCGGGCATTTGGTGGCCGCCGGCGGGCATTGCGTGATGGCCGCCGGGCAGGCCGTGGCCTGGGGCGGACAATGCGTCGGGGCCGGTGGGCATTGCGTGGCCACCGCCGGACATTGGGTCGCCGCCGGAGGACACGCCGTCACACTCGGCGGGCAGCGCGTGGCCGCCAGCACGCCGCAAATGGTATCCGCCGCCTGACAGAGCGTGGCCAGTGGCGGACACTGGGTCTTGGTGACGGGGCATTTGGTTTGCACCGGCGGACACCGCGTCTCGACCGGCGGGCACCGCGTGGCCAGCGCCGCGCCGCAGTGTGTATCCACCGCCGGACACTGCGTGAGGACCGGCGGACATTGGGTTTCCACCGGCGGACACTTGGTTGCGGTGGGCGGGCATTTCGTCTCCACGGCCGGGCAAACCGTGTCCCGGGCATCGCACACCGTGGGCATGGGCGGGCACTGCGTCTGCGCCATCGGGCAGCGCGTAGCCGCCACCGGGCAGTGCGTCAGCTCGGGCGGACACTGAGTTTCCACCGCCGGACACCGGGTCGGCACCGCCGGACACTGCGTCGCCAGAGCCGGGCAGACGGTTTGGGCCACCTGACAAGCCGTGGCCGCGGGCGGACATTTGGTTTCCTCCGGCGGGCACTTGGTCTCCGCCGGGGGACATTTGGTCTCGACGGGCGGACACCGGGTTTCCACCGGCGGACACACCGTTTCGCGCCCCAAGCAGTGGGTCAGCACCGGCGGGCATTGGGTTTCGGCGGGCGGACAGCGGGTTTCCTGAATGGGGCACGTGGTCTCGCGCGGCGGACACTTGGTCTCGACGGGCGGGCAAACGGTCTCCACTGCCTGGCACTGCGTGGCCACGGGCGGGCAGGTGGTGAGCGCCGCCGGACACACCGTGGCCGTCAGGCGACAGACGGTATCCAAGGGCGGGCACCGGGTTTGGACCGGCGGGCACTTGGTTTCCGCCGGCGGACACCGGGTCTCCACCGGCGGGCATTGGGTGGCCGCCGGCGGACAGCGGGTCTCGACCGGGGGACACTTGGTCAGTGCCACCGGGCATTTGGTCTCGGCGGGCGGGCACTTGGTCTCGAGCGGCGGACAGCGGGTCTCGACCGGCGGACACTGCGTGTCGGCGGTTTGGCACACCGTTGGTGTGGGCGGACACTGGGTCCGACTCGGCGGGCAGCGCGTCTCCAGCGGCGGACACTTGGTCAACTGCGGGGGGCACTTGGTCTCGACCGGCGGACAGCGCGTTTCGGCCAACTGGCAGGCGGTGGGCACCGGAGGACAATGGGTCTCGGCCACCGGACACTTGGTAATGGCCGGCGGACAGCGGGTCTCAACCGGTGGACAGATGGTCTCGGCTACCTCGCATGCCGTCAGGGCCGCCGGGCATCGCGTCTGCACGGGCGGGCAAAGGGTTTCTCGCACCGGGCAGCGGGTTTCGACCGGCGGGCACCGCGTCTCGACCGGCGGGCAAACCGTTTCCCTCAATTCGCATCGGGTTGGCACCGGTGGGCAACGGGTCTCCGCCACCGGGCACTGCGTCTCAACCGGGGGACACCGGGTCGCGCGCGCCGGACAGGTGGTGGGCACCGGCGGACAACGGGTTTCCAACGCGGGGCATTTGGTGGGCACGATCGGGCAGCGCGTCTCGGCCGCCGGGCATTTGGTCAATTCGGCCGGGCAGGCAGTGGGGATGGCGGGGCAGGCCGTTTCCCGTGGTGGGCAACGGGTCTCAAGCGCCGGACACTGGGTCTCCACCGGCGGGCAGGCGGTGACTGCAACGAGACAGGCGGTGGCGATCGGCGGGCAGCGCGTTTCCGCCGGGGGGCATTGCGTCTCGACCGCCGGGCAGGCGGTTTCCAGCGGCGGGCAGTGTGTCTCGACCGCCGGGCATTGCGTCTCCACCGCCGGGCAGGTCGTGGTCAGCGCGGGGCAGACCGTCTGCGTGGCAGGGCAACCGGTTTGCAGGGCCGGGCAGCGCGTGGCCACAATCGGGCAGCGTGTATTGACCGGCGGGCACGCCGTGGCCAGCGGCGGGCAGGTGGTGGCCAGGGCGGGGCAAATCGTGCTGGCCACCGGCACCATGGTCAGGACCGGAATTCCAATGCCTCCCAAGGCTCGAAAATCCGCGGCTGCGGCGGCCAGGGCCGTCTCCCAGGCACTGCGGGACAGCCGCAAGTAGCGCCCCAGTTCCGCCGGGTCCACCACCACCGGGCTGTGCCCGCCGCCCTCCACGTCTTCCCACGGGCCGTCGGGGGACTCGGCGGTCTGGAGCCAGCCCTCGCCTTCCCATTCGATCTTGAGCTCGCCCGTCTCCGGAATGCGGCTGATGCGCAGTTCGGTGGGGCTTAAATTGAGCAACGCCAGGCCGACCGCTTCGCTTTCCTCCGCGCCGGCTTCGGCCGGCACTTCCGCCGCCCGGCCGACCATCCCCACCCCAAGCCCGACCAAGAACAAGGTGAGAATCAGGCCCATCGAGCAGGAGGGTTTCCAAGCTTTCCCCAGAAGATTTGCCCATGTTTTCATGGAAGTTTGGTTTTAGGTTGGGGTACCAATTCCATCGCGAAACGTCCGCGTCAAGTTTTTTTTTTTACACAGCCTGTTCCGAGGGAATGCCCCATTTTTTGGGGGGTCGGGTCACTGGCAACCTGGGGTCGTCAACCCCAAAGCCCGACGCCCCGAAAGCGCTTCCAAGTCGCGCGGCAGCGCAGCCCCGGCGGCAGCACCCTGCGGGAGCTTTGGGGGCAGCCTACCTCCGATTCCGATTGCATCGGACGGCTTGTGGGGCGGCTTCCGGGTTTCGAGTGTATGGGGTCAGCCGGTCCCGCTGGACCCGGGGGAAGAAAGGGGACGTTTTTCCCAGACGGGAAATTGATTGCCAATTCGCCCCATCGGCACTTACCCTTCCCGCAATCCCAATGACCTGCGGACGGGGCTGTGTGCGATGGTTGCACCCGCGTGCAAAGGCACGCGCCCGGTGGAGCCGTGCCCGTAGGTTCTCCAACTCAACCCCAACTATGAAACGTTTTGCCATCTGGCCGGCCCTGGTCCTCGGCACCGCAATGGTTCTGACCCCGACGGCTCTTCAGGCCCTGCCGGTCATCACCAACGTGGTCGAAACCGGTGGCGACGATGAACGAGATGCCGAAGGCAACCCGTATGACACCATCGTAGCGAAATGGACAGGCGTCACTTGGAATCGCACCGTGGCCAACGAACCCACCCCGGGCGCGGTGGGCACGCCGTTTACCTGCGGCTTCTTCGGCGAGGAAGTGCCGGCCTTTGTGGACCGCAACCACGAATGGACCGGCGCCACGCCCACCCTGCTCATCCCCAAATATCTGCTGGGCGGCGAGTACATCATGTGCGGCAACGACAATCGCGACAACCCGGACTACCAGCTCGAGGTGACCATCGCCAAAAAGTCGTTCGTGTACCTGCTCATTGACGATCGCTTGGGCGATGGCAGCAACGCCAACCCACCCAACTACCCGGACTGGACCGCCGACCGTACCGGCGATGGCATCCCGGACATGGTCTGGGTTGTCGAGCAGGGTTGGCAGCCGGTGAAGACCGGCCAGAACCGCCACGGCAACCCCGACTGGCCCGACCACGTGGGCGTGGACGAAAGCGCCGATGGTGCCGGCCCGGGCCAGGGCGTCAACCAGTGGTCCAGCATTTACGTGAAGGTCTTCGATGCCGGAACCTTCACCCTGGGCCCACCCAACAACAACGGCCAAAACATGTACGGCGTGGTGGTGGTGCCCTACCCCGAAAAACCCATCGTCACTGGCGCGCGCGGCGACCTGCTCGGCTTCACCTTCACCATCCTCGACGGCTCCGCCACCAAGGTCAAAGCCGACACCATTGCCGTCACGCTGGACGGCTCCCCCGTCACGGTCAACGTGACCAAGTCCGGCGACACCACCACCGTCAAGTACGCCGCCACGCCGTTCTTCCCCTCCGGCTCCAGCCACACGGCGGTGCTGAGCTTTACCGACGACGGCACCCCGGCCACGGCCATCAACGAGACCCTCAACTTCACCGTCGAGACCTTCCAAACCCTGACGGCCGACGACGCGATCCCGGCGGATTCGGTGGACCTGACCAGCTCCGGCTTCCTGGCCCGCGTGGCCCAGGGGCCGGACACCGCGCTCTGGCCCACGCTGGACCTGCCCAACAACGCCAAACGTGCCGAGGACCAACTGGCCGGACGGCTGATTGACCCCACCACCGGCAATCCGCTGCCCAACTACGCCCAGCCCGGCAGCGGCCCGCGCGGCACCCACCCGGTCACCCTGATCAACTGGAACCAGGAGGCCCGGCCCGGCGGCAGCCAGGCCCAGGCCGGCAACTTCACCGCCACTTCCACCCCGGCCTTCCCGGATGAACCGATCCCCGGCATCCCCGGCACCGACCCCCTGAGCACGGACAACATTGACAACATCGCCGCCGAGGTCGTGGGTTACCTCGAACTCAAGGCCGGCCTGCACCGCTTCGGCGTCAACAGCGACGACGGCTTCCACGTCACCGCCGGCCGGGACCCGCGCGCGGCGGGCGCCAAACTGCTGGGCATCTTCAACGGTGGGCGAGGCTCGGCCGACACGCTCTTCTACGTGAATGTCGAGCAGGACGGCATCTACCCGGTGCGCCTGGTCTGGTACGAGGGCGGCGGCGGCGCCAATCTCGAGTTCTTCTCGCTGGACCTGTCCGGTGAAACGCAGACCAAGATTCTGGTCAACGACCGCGCCAACGCGAAGGCGGTCAAGTCCTACAGCCTGCTGAAAGTCCCGCAGCCGCCTTATGCCTCGGTGTCTCCGCTCAACGGCAGCCAGAACGTCTGGCCCGGCCTGGCCATCCAGGCCCAGATCACCGACCAGGACACCGCCGTGGCCGCCGGGTCGGTCAAGTTGTTGGTCAATGGCCAGGAGGTCGCCGCCAACGTTACCAAGTCCGGCAGCGTCACCACCGTGAAGTACCAACCCGGTCTGCTGCCGGTGGGACCGGTGCAGGCCGAGTTGCGGTTCGCCGACACCGCCAGCCCGGCCAACCAGGTCACCCAGAGCTGGCAATTCACCGTCCTGGACTACTCGAACCTGCCCGTGCTCCAGGCCGGCATGGCCATTCCGGCCGCGCAGATCAACAAGGCCACCTCCGGGTTCGCGGTGGACGTGTACCAAATGATTGACGGCACCGGCGCCGTCGTTCCCCGCCCGGGCAACGTGAACAGCATCGCCGCCGCCGAGACGCAACTGGCCCGCGGCTACACCGACCCGGCCACGGGCCAACCTTATGCCAACGGGGCCTACGCCGGGACCCTGCCCGACGGCCGGCACGAGGTGGAAATCATCAACTGGAACCAACAGGCCCCGGCCAACGCCGGCGCCTTCACCGCGGGCAACGACCCGAACCTGACCAACCCCAACTTCACCGATCTGGAAATCCCCGGCATCTTCGCCGGCAACTCGGCGGCCCAGGACTGGATCGTGGCCGAGGCCATTGGTTTCGTGGAGTTGAAGGCCGGCATCTACCGCTTCGGCGTCAACAGCGATGATGGGTTCCAACTGCTGGGCGGCCTCACCCCGCAGGACCTGGCCGCGCCGGTACTCGGTCAGTTCGACGGCGGCCGCGGCGCCAACGCCAACCTGCCGCAGTCGGCCTGCGACTTCCTCGTCGAACAGGACGGCATTTACCCGATTCGCCTGCTCTGGTTCGAGGGCTCGGGCGGGGCCAACGTGGAACTGCACAACCTCGAAATGGAGGGCAACTCCTCGACCCTGCTCAACGACCGCAATCGCCCGCTCCACCTCAAGGTGTACCGGCAATACACCGGACCGGCCCGGCCGCTGCTGCGCTCGCTCACGCCCGGCCGCAACGCCACCGGCGTGTTGCGCGACGCGCCCATCGAGGCGGTCATCGAGAACTACACCGGCGATGTCACCCTGGCGATTGACGGCGCGGCGGTGACGCCCGAGAAGAGCGTGGCCGGCACCACCACCACCGTCCGCTACACGCCCGCCACCAGGTATCCGAACAACGCGCCCGTGCAGGTCGCACTCGGCTACAACGGGATCACCTTCAAGTGGACCTTCTTCACCGTCAACGCCCCCGATCTGGGGCCGAAGATCGCCTGGGTGAGTTTCCACCCGGCGGAGGACACCCCCTCCACCGACGCGGCCAACGCCGGCTTCACCGAGGCCCCGGATGCGGCCTACACCCGGCTCCTGACCGCCAACAATTACGCCGTCACCCGCATCCTCACCACCGGCACTCCGGACACGGCCCTGCTCAACACCTTCGACCTGGTGATCATCAGCCGCTCGGTGCCCAGCGGCGACTACCAGGACCCGCCCGAAACGCTGGCCTGGAACACCAGCCTCACCGCCCCGACCATGATCATGGGCGGCTACGTGCTGCGGAACAGCCGACTGGGCTTCACCACCGGCGGCACCATCCCGGACACCGCCGGCACCATCCGGCTCAAGGTCAATAACCCCGCGCACCCCATCTTCGCGGGCGTGGCGCTGGACGCTGAAAACCTCATGGTCAACCCCTATGCCAACCTCGTCACCTGGAACAACACCCTCCAGCGGGGCATTTCGGTGAACACCGACCCCATCGCCTCGGGCGGCACCATCCTCGCCACGGTGGGCACGGCCGGCGATCCCGCCTTCGGCGGCATGATCATCGGCGAATGGCCCGCCGGCACGGTCACCGCCAACGCCCGGGGGGACGTCCTGGGCGGTCGGCGGCTGGTCTTCCTGAGCGGCAGCCGCGAGGCCTCCGGCCTCACCAGCCACGGCGCCGGCATCTATGACCTGACCGAGGACGGCGCCACGCTGTTCCTCAACGCGGTGCAATACATGATCTCACCGCCGCCCGCAGCCCCGACGCTGAGCATCCAGCGCAGCGGGGCCAACGTCACCATCTCCTGGGAGCCGGCCGGCGGCACCCTCGAGACCTCCGCGGACCTGAAGACCTGGACCCCGGTCGAAGGCGCCAGCAGCCCGGCCACCATCGCGACGGGCGAAGCCCGGGCCTTCTTCCGTGTGCGGCGGTAACCGAAACCGTCAACTCCTGACCCCCAGGGCCGGGCGCAAGCCCGGCCTTTTTTTGTGGCCGTCGCGACACCGTGTATGAACTTGCACACCGGCCCGAGGCTGGTACAAATTGAAACGTTTTCAGGCGGGGTAGCCAAGTGATAAGGCAGGGCTCTGCAAAAGCCTCATTCGTCGGTTCGATTCCGACCCTCGCCTCCAGACTTCTACACTTCTTTGTTCGCTAGTGGGTTGTTTATCACGCTACTGTCACCGCAGAGCAAACGCACTAGCCATGCAGACCCAGGCACAAGCGGATATGCAGCCAACGGTGGGTTTCAGGGCAGCCAGAGTGCTGGCCTGTTCCCGCGGACCAGCCGGGTCGGTCCAGCGGCAGGCGGTTAGGGCGTTGAGTTCGCGCATGAAAAGTTCATCGTCGGTGAGTGCTAGGTGTGCCCAGGTTTCGGCGCTGGTTAGCTTGCGCTGATCGAGCGGTTCGAACTTGTCTTTGCCAGCACGAAGCAGGTACAGGATACCGCGCTGATCCAGGGCCAGAATACGGTCTCCGCGCGCGACAAAACTCCAATATTTGTCGAAAGATTGTTCGCTGGTCCACAACTCGTGGCCGGTTGTCAATTCGATGGCCATCACCCTCTGGCTTCTAAGTGTGTGTAGGCCACGCCATCAATCACTACCGGCGTGCTCATGTAACCTTGGGCCTTGTGTCGCCACGCTTCCGAAACGGTGAATCGGTCGCCTGCTTGCGAGACCTTGAAACCGGAGGTCCTGCCGCCATGGGTGCTGGTGAACAGCATGTCGCGATAAGCGACGGGAGTGAGGATATTCATGCCGCGAAAAGTCTCCACGGGTTGCTCCCACAAAACCCTTCCATCGTTGGGATCAACTCCCGTGAGCTTCTCTCTTTTCTGGACCACGAGCTGTCGCTTGCCGGCAAGGGTGGCGAAGATCGGCGACGAAAAAGCGCTTCCCCTCCTGCCCCCGGCGTCCCTGAGCGTACGCCAGAGGATTTCACCAGTCCGCTTGTCGAGCTTCACAAAACTCGCGCCCGCCTGCACGTAAACCGCTTCGTCTTCCACCAAAGGCGCACAAACGAACCCAAAAGCCGGCACGGGCGTTTCCAGCTTTTCCACGAAGTCGAAGCGCCATCGCTCCCTGCCGGTCTGTGCGTCGAGGCAGAGCAGCACATCCCTCATGCCAGCGACGAAGAGGCTTTCGCCATCACAGGCAGGGGTGGCGCGAATCCAGTCGCCATTCGACCTGGCAAAAAACGGCACTCTCACCGTGCCTTCCCATTCCGCGCGCCAAAGTTCTTTCCCCGAACCGCGCTCGAACGCCGTGACAATCTCCCGCTTCTGCTCCCTGGTCTCGGTGGTAAACACGCGTTCTCCGCAGGCGATCGGGCCGGAGTAGCTCGGCCCTAGTTCGACACGCCAGGACTGCCGCAGAAGGTTCGTGTCGAGGGAATTCGGCCATGTCCGTCCGGTGGATAGTCCGTCGCGCCGCGGGCCACGCCATTGCGGCCAGTCGCCAGCCGGAAGCAAAGCGCAGGCGGAAACGAGGAACAAGCCGGTGTTGAGTAGAATTTTCATGGGAGCAGGCGGGTTGCCGGGGTGGACCGAATCAATCCGGTCTGGACCGGATTTGGTTCTGTGGGCGGTTTGGCAAAGATCAGTCGCAACGCCATCGAACGATGCCGGAAGATCCCCTCGATGTCGGGCCTGACGAACCAACGATGCAGCAGCCGGTCGAACGGCACGGCGTAGCGGACGTGGTCGCGCGCCAGCGTGCCGCCGTCGCGCGGCTCGAAGGTGTGCTCGTGAATCCACAGCCGGTACGGCCCGCGGAGCTGTTCGTCCACGAAACGTTGCGGCGGTTGCCAGGCGCTGATGCGTGTGCGCCAGCGCAGCGGCACCCCGCGCACGCGCAGCCGGTAATCAATCAGCGTCCCTTCGCGCATGACGATGGGCGGCGGCGTCACGATCTGGAAATGCAGCCACGGCGGCGTGATGGCGTCGAGATTCGCGGCATCTGCGAAGAACGGAAACAGTTCCTCCGGCGGCAACGGCAGCCAGAGTTCGGTACGGAATTCGCGGACTTTCACGCGTTGTTCTCCGCAGCCCGGGCCAGCCCGCGCAGCATCCCCGCGAAAACGAGTTGGTGCAACGGCCACACGCCATACCAATACGCCAGCCCCCACAAACCAAGGGGGTCGAACGTCGCGGTCTGGCGCAGCCGTGCCCCGTCGGCCTCCGGCTGCACCTCGAACTCCAGCCACGCCCGACCCGGCAGCTTCATCTCCGCCGCCAGCCGCAACCGCTGCCCCGCCTCGATGCTCTCGACGCGCCAGCAGTCCACCACGTCGCCCACCTGCAACCGGGCCGGGTCGCGGCGACCGCGCCGCATGCCGACGCCGCCCATGAGCAGGTCGAGCCAGCCGCGCAACGCCCAAAGCCAGTTGGCGTAGTGCCAGCCGGCCGCGCCCCCGAGGCGTTCGACGGTGGCAAACACCTTGGCGGGCGAAGCCGCGACATGCATGGACCGGGAGTCGACGAGGCGGTTGCCAAAGCGCATGCCACCCCACGGACGGGCCGCACTGGCGGTGGCGGACAACGCGTCCGACCAGCGCGTTTGCGCGAAGCTCGAATCTTCGTTTCGCAGGGCCTGCGCGATCGCCTCGCGCACGCCGATCGGCCGGATGGAGAACAGGCGTTGCGCGGAATCGTCCCGCACCACGGTCGGATGGCGGAGGCTGTCCACCAACTTGCGGCCCACCCGGGCGTAGAGCGGCGTCACCAGGCCCAGCCACAAGCTGGACAGGCGCGGGGTCAGCAGCGGCACGGGAATCATCAGCCGCCGCAGTCCGCGCTGCCGCGCGTATTCGCGCATCAGGTCGCCATAGGACACCTGGTCCGGGCCGCCAATCTCGACGATGACGCTGCCCTCCAGCTTGAGGGTCAGCGCCGCCCGGAGATAAGCCAGCACGTCGCCGATGGCGATGGGTTGTGCCGTGACCCGCACCCAACGCGGCGTGATCATCACCGGCAACCGTTCCACCAACGCGCGGATCATTTCAAACGACAGACTGCCCGAGCCGATGATGATCGAGGCGCGGAATTCGATCACCGGCACGCCGTGCGCCCGCAACCGCTCGCCCACCTCGTGCCGGCTGCGGAGGTGCGCCGACAAATCCGGCTCATCCTCGCCCAACCCACCGAGGTAGATGATGCGCTGCACGCCCGCAGCCCGCGCGGCGGCGGCAAAATTGTCCGCGGCGAGACGGTCCTGCACCTCGAAATCGCCCGTCGCGCCCATCGAATGAACCAGGTAAAACGCGGCGTCCACGCCCTGCATGGCCGCCGACAGCGAGGCCGCATCGAGCACATCGCCGGGAACAACTTCGACCTCCGCCGGCACGCGGGGCAACAAATGTTCCGGCCGGCGCGCCAGACACCGGACGCGCCAACCATCCTGCACCAACAGCGGCAACAGCCGCCCGCCGACGTAACCGGTCGCGCCGGTGAGGAGGACAAACTGGGCAGGACTGTCTGGCAAGGTGCAGTTTGTCAGCGAGTTGTTTTGCGTGAGGCTTTCCACTCATCGAGAATGAAGAAGAAGGCCAGCGCTTCGGCATCACCCGGGTTGACCAGCAGTCGTTGCTTCATGCGCAGGCCTTCCAGCTCGGTTACGTCTTCCTGCTCGGCGACGTCGTAAATCGGCCTGGATCGCTCGCCGTAAATGGCGTAGCAATACCAGTTCATCAGAAAAGGCTCGCCGCTTTTGCGGTAGTTCCAGGTCTGACCGTGAAAGAGTTCGCGGTTGAGCAGTTTTTGCTTCAGCGAACTGAGGACGGCGCGGTCAGTGTGCTTGCCCTGAAGGATGCGCGGGGTTTTGCACGCCAATTCGTCGCGGCCGTGACCGGTCATCTTGAGCCAGGCACGGTTCACGTAGATGATCCGTGGACCGGCCGGACCTTCAAGGGTCGTGTCCGTGACCATAATGCCGCGTTGCAAATTCTCCAGCACGATCAGCCAATCGAACTTCAATTGCATGGTTATTAGATTGTCTGCCAGGCCATCATTGGCTCAGGCATTTGTCTCTAATGTTGCGGGATTGTTCGCGAATGGCAACACGGTCCGCCCGGGTGAGGCGCGCCAAGTTTCTCAGTTGCATCTTCATGCGTGGATTCCGCGACAGGCGCTGCTCGTGATGCAGGAGGAAATCCCAGTAAAGCGTGGTGAACGGACACGCCGCCGGGCCGGTGCGTTGCGCGGGATCGTAGCGGCAACCCGCGCAGTAGTTGCTCATGCGCTGAATGTATTTTCCCGTCGCCACGTAGGGTTTGCTGGCCATGAAACCGCCGTCGGCGTGTTGCGACATGCCCAGTGTGTTGGGCAGTTCCACCCACTCGACCGCGTCCACGTACATGGCCAGATACCATTCGTGCACCGCCTGGGGCTTGACGCCGAACAACTGGGCGTAGAGGCCTGTCACCATGAGCCGCTGAATGTGATGAGCGTAGCCGAACTCGAGCGTCTGCCCGATGACGTGTCGCAGGCAGTTCAGGTCCGTGTCGCCCGTCCAGAAGAACGCCGGCAAAGGCAGGGTGGCCCGGAGTTCGTTCAGCTCAAGGTACCCGGGCATGAACTGCCAGTAGATGCCGCGCACGTATTCTCGCCAACCCAGGATTTGCCGGATGAAACCCTCCACCGCGGGCAACGGCGCGCGGCCCTGGCGATAGGCCCTTTCGGCTTCGGCCACAACGACGCGCGGATCCAGCAGTTTCAGATTCATCGCCGCCGAAAGTCGGGAGTGGTGGAGGAACGCATGTGTACGCAGCGCTGACTGCGTCCGGGCCGCATCGGAGCCGCACCACATGGCGTCCTGGTAACGGCCAAAGTGCGGCAGACGATGCGCCACGAAATCGTCCAGGGCGGCCCGGGCCTGCTCCGGCGTCATGGGCCAATCGAAACGCGCCAGACTGCCCGGGTGCTTCGCGAAGCGCTTTTCCACCAACGCCAATACCCCGCGGGTGAGTTCGTCCGGCGCGAAAGCCAGGGGCGCCTGGAGATCGCCCGGACCTGCCACCCCGAAACTCTCCCGGTTCTCGGGGTCGAAGTTCCAAGCGCCACCGGCAGGTTCGTCGCCGTCCATCAAAACGCGGTACCTGCGCCGCATCTCGCGGTAGAAAAACTCCATTCGCAGTTGCTTCCGCCCCCGGGCGTGCCGGGCGAACTCCTCCCGGGAACAATAGAAATGCCGGTCGGGTCGGACCTCGAAGTCCACGCCCAATGCGCGCGCAGTGCTTTCGAGGTCTGCTTGCACGCGCCATTCGCCCGCCTCGACCCAGGTCAGGCGTTGTGGGCTGAGACGGCTGACTGTGGCCGTCAACTCGCCACGAAAGTTGCTGCTGTTCGCGGCGTCATCCATTTGGCGGTAATGCACCGCCACGCCCTGAGCCCGCAGCGCGTCCCGGAAGTGCCGCATGGCGCTCAGGAACATCGCGATGCGCGCCTTGTGCGACCACACGTGGGTGCTTTCCTCGGCGACTTCCGCCATCCACACCGCGTCGCACACCGGGTCGAAGCCGTCGAAGGCGGCCGAGTCGCGGTTCAACTGGTCGCCGAGCACCAGCACCAGGTGACGCGGGCGGGTCTGGGGATGAAAGTTCACAACCGTTGATCAAAGTCGTGCCGTGAAACCTGCAGGCTGTGCCGGGGAGTTGGCATGGGCCGCCAATGCCCATGTGTCGGTGAGCATCAGGTACCGGGGCGCGCAAAGATTCATCACACGATGATCCGCGCGCCGCGCTTGTAGGTAAAGTAGGAGTAGGCCCACTGGGTCAGCACGGTAAGCTTGTTGTCGAAGCCAATCAGGAAAAGCAGGTGCACGAAGAGCCATGCCAGCCAGGCCGGGAATCCCGTCAGCGCCAACCGTCCAATCTTTGCCACCGCCGCCGACCGTCCGATGGTCGCCATCGTGCCCTTGTCGCGATAACGAAACGCCGGGCGCCTCGCCGCGTCGCGCGCGGTCGAATCCAATTCCTGTCGAACGATCCGTGCCACGTGCCGGGCCATCTGCATCGCTGCCGGTGCCACCCCGGACACGGATTTGCCGCGGCCATCTTCCACAGCGGCGAGGTCGCCAATCACAAAGACTTCGCGCCGCCCCGGCAGGCTCAGGTCCGGCAACACCTTCACGCGGCCCGCGCGGTCGCGTTCCGCGCCGAGTTGTGCGGCGAGGGGATGGGCGGTGATGCCCGCGGCCCAGATAATGTTTTCCGCCGCCAAGACCTGACCGTCATTCAATTCCAAAGCGCCCCGGCGAATGTTCGTGACTTTGGCGTTGAGTCGAACTTCGACGCAAAACCGTTCCAGTTGGCGCAGCGCGCTGGCTGATAGCGACTCCGGCATCTGCGGCAGGAGACGCGGGCCGGCCTCAACCAGAATCACCCGCGCCTGACCGGGATCAATGCGGCGGAAGTCGCGGCGCAACACGTGGCGGGCCAGCTCGGCAAAGGCACCGGCCAGTTCCACGCCGGTGGGACCGCCGCCCACCACCACCAGCGTCATCAGTCGGCGCCGCATCGCCGGGTCCGTCTCGTTTTCGGCCCGCTCGAAGGCGAGCAGGACATTGCGGCGAATGCGCAGGGCGTCTTCCAGCGATTTCAGCCCCGGCGCAAACTCGGCCCATTCGGGATGACCGAAATAGGAAGTGACCCCACCCAGCGCGACCACCAGGTAATCGTAGGCAAGCGTGTGGGCCTGGCATTGAACACGGCGGGCCGCCAGGTCAAACCCCGTCACCGTGTCCAGCAGAACCGTAATGTCCTTCCGGCGCGACAAAATCGAGCGCGCGGGCTCGGCAATCTCCGGAGCAGACAAGCCAGCCGCCGCCACCTGATACAACAGCGGCTGAAACAAATGGTGGTTCCGGGCGTCCACCAGGGTGACTGAAGCGCCCGGATGGCGGAAGGCGCGACAAAAGGTCAAGCCGCCGAAACCGGCGCCGAGAACGACCACGTGTTTCAATGCTTCCGTCATGGGAACTGGCTGCGGCAGGGCTGGCTAACGCGCTTGCACGGTGGACAGCCCGCCGTCCACGTGCAGCACCTGACCGGTGATCCAACTTTGCTCGCCCGACAGGAGCCAGCAAATGGCCGACGCGATGTCGGCCGGCTTACCCAAGCGCCCAAGGGGATGCAGAGCCAGCGAGGCTTTGCGCGCCGCTTCGTTTACCGTGAGAAACTGGCTCAAGGGCGTCTGCACTAGTCCGGGCGCGACGCAGTTCACGCGAATCTGGTAGCGGGCGTAGGTGGCCGCGGCGGCGCGAGTCAAGCCCTCGACCCCGGCTTTGGCGGCGGCAATCGCCTCGTGATTGAACAAGCCGCGTTGCGCGGCCACCGTGGAACAAAAGACCATCGCGCCGCCGCCCGAGGTCATCATGCGTCGGGCAGCTTCACGCAGGAGCAGGAAGGAACTGGTTAGGTTCGTGTCCATGGTTGTCCGCCATTCCTCGTCGGTGGTGAGGTGAGCGGGCTTCAGGAGGATCGTGCCGATGCAATTGACAACGCCCACCAGGCGGTGGCCATTCCCCAGCGCCATGCCGAACGCTTGGGCCACGGATTCGGGGTGGGTGGCGTCCAAGAGCACGGCCCGCGCGCCAAGCTCGCTGGCAGATTTTTGAAGGCGCGTTTCGTTCCGCGCCGCCAACACGACTTCCGCGCCCCCGGCGCGCAAACGCTTGGCAACTTCGAGGCCCATGGCGCCCGTGCCGCCGGCGATGAAATACAAACCGTTGTCATCGTCGTTCATGGTGGATGAATGAGAATCAGGAGTCATGGCAGCGTTTGAGCTGACCCGAAAACCTCAGGGCCGTCCGGCTTCAATTCGCAGCATCACCTCGTTGCGGCGCAGGAAGGCAGGTGTCCACGGTGGATCAAAGTAGCCATAGACCGGCGGCGAGATTTCAATCAAACCCTCCGCCTTGACCCAGGCCCGCAATTGCTCCAATGACTCCGCTTCGTTCTTCTCGTTCCGGGCTCCGCTGTAGCGCAGCACCGCAAAGCGACCCGCCGCCAGTTCGCGCACCTTCACGGATTCCTCCGAAGGCTGGGGCACTTCGTCTGTCTTCAGCTTCGCCGGCAGCACGAAGGCCATCGTCGCGTTCGTGCCGCCCCCGGACATAAACACGGGGGTCGTCATCGCGATCTTTTGCTTCGTCTCGTTGGCGCCGGAGATAAACCGGAACAGGCGGTTGAAGCTGCCGTCCGATCCGTCACTGCTGCGGGCCATCGGCGTCTCCACCACGGTCAGCGCGGGGTAGTCGCGCAATTCAAACTTGCCGTGGGCACGCACGACTTGATAAGGTGCGGTTTCGTAGCCAGCGCGCACCATGCCGCAACCTGCGGCGGCCAGACCGGCCAACATTCCGAATGCTGCCATCATGGCGCTGCGTTTGAGTTGAGAGTTCATGCGGAGCTATCGGAGCCATTCAGGGGCCACCGGAATAAGAAAATGAGGCGGAGGCTCACTGTCCCCCGCCTCAGTGGGTGTTCGGTCACAAATTGGGCAGGATCACGTTGTCGATGACGTGAATGACGCCATTTTCGGCCAGCAGGTCGGTCTTGATCACCCTCGCGTTGTCGACACTCATCCCCGCATCGGAGACTTTGAGTTTCAAACTCTGCCCTTGGGCGGTTTTGGCTTCCATCGTCTTCACATCCGCCGCCATGACCTTGCCGGGCATGACGTGATACTTGAGGATGGCTACCAGCTTGTCCTTGTTCTCCGGCTTCAGGAGATTCTCCACCGTGCCGGCGGGCAGCTTGGCAAACGCCTCGTCTGTTGGCGCAAAAACCGTGAACGGACCTTTGCCCTGAAGCGTCTCCACCAGGCCTGCCGCCTTCACGGCGGCCACGAGGGTCTTGAAGTTGTCCGCGCCCGAGGCCACGGCGACGATGTCCTTGCCTGCCGTGCAAGTGTTGGCGGAAGCGGTCGTGCTTGCCGCGCCATCGCCGGCAATAAGGCTGGGGGTGAGGGTGATGGCCGCGGCAACCGCGGCCACAGTGAGGATGATGTTCTTTTTCATGCTTCGCTCTTTGTTGTGTGTTTCAGTTTTACGGTTCAACTGCCAGCTATTGGCTTCTGAACTTGTCGAAATATTGTATAAATCATGTATAGCGTCAATGCCGGCCGCGAAATTTCTGCCCCGGGCGATTGATTGTCGTTAACTATTGCGGATAAGTCGCTTAGGTGGCAATTTTCCCCGCTTTCCGCTTGGTCGAATTTGTATAATATTTGTAGAAGATATGCCTGACGCACATCATCCAATCCATCTGGCCGCGCGCCTGACCGGCCTGAGCACGCATGTGATCCGGATTTGGGAACAGCCTTACCGCGTGGTCGAGCCGAAGCGCACCCCGGCCACCATCGCCGCCGGAGCCGAGCACGCCTTTTTCCGCGTGCGGCGGTAATCGAGACCGCCAACCTCTGACCCCCAGGGCCGGGCGCAAGCCCGGCCTTTTTTGCCCCGGCCCGAAACCAACGCCTCCCCGGAGCGCGGGCGCCCGCCCGCTGCCACCGTAGCGGCGGCGCTACACCGAAGCGCCGGCTTCAGCCATCGGAAAGTGGGGAGCGCAGATTGGCCATCTGCCGTATCGCCGGCTGGCAGCCGGCGGGTGGGGAGCGCCTCGCCAGGTCGCCGGCCGAACCCCACAGCGGTGCCGCGCCCCCCTCACGCGGCGTCCGAAAGCGCCAGCAAGCGGGCACACTCCACAGGCTGGCGCCTCGCCCAGTGGCCCCGTCGGCGCGCGCGCGTTGGAGTGCGGCGGGATACCCGCCGCTTTCTCCGGAGCACCGGCTTCCCGTCCGGCGGGGGTGGCAAAGTCCCGGCTTACGCGGTCTTGGACACTTTCTCGTCCAGCACCAGCACCCCGTGGGGGGGCAGGTCGTAACTGCCGCTGAAGGTGTTGCCGGTGAGGTAGTCGTGCATGGGCTTGAGGAAGTTGATGCGGACCGGGGTGGTTTGGTGGTTCAGGAGGAAAAACAGCCGCAGGTCGTCTTTTTGCCGCAGGCTGACCTCGACCGTTTCCGGCACCTTGAGCAGGGGATGGAGGTTGCAGAGCTGGCGCAGCCAGGCCATCAGGTCCAGGTAAAAGGGTTGGGGGAAAACGGTGCCGATGTAAATGGCCCGGCCCAGCCCGTAGTTGTTGATGGTCAGGGCCGGCCGGCCGGCGTAGAAGTCCTGGGAGAAGGTGGCCAGCACCTCGCATTCGCGGGGCTCGATGATGTCGCACCACAGCCGGGCGCTGTACAGGTGGCTGGCCGGGAACCCGCCCTTGAAGACCACGTGGTTTTCCGCCTCCGGGGGAATGGGGTCGAACTCGAGGACCTCCAGCCCGAACAGGTCGGTCAGGTCGTGGGGATAGCCCGAGTCGGGGGCGATGTTGTGTTCGTCCACCAGGCCGGTGTTGCACGTGGCCACGAGGGTGCCGCCGTTTTGCACGTAGAGCTTGAGCCGGTCGGCCTCGCCGCCGGCCAACAGGTGCAGGGAGGGGGCGAAAAGGATTTTGTACCGGGCCAGGGCCTCGGAGTCCTCGTCGGTGGTGGGCGGGCGGGCGAAATCCACGGCGATGTTGCGGTCGTGCAGGGCCCGGTAAAAGAGCATGACGTGCTCGCGCTGTTTGAAGTGGCGGTTGGGCTGCATGGGGAACTGGAGGGCCCAGGTGTTCGGGTGGCTGTAGAGGATGGCGGTCTCGGCCACGACCCGGGTGCCCTTGAGCACGGGCGCCAGCAGCTTCATTTCCTCGCCGATCTGGCTGATCTCGCGGTACACGCGGTTGTCACCGCGGCCGTCGTGGGTGAGCACCCCGCCGTAGAACTTCTCGGAGCCGATCCGCGGCGAGCGCCAGAAGAAGTACAGCACGCCCGTGGCGCCGCGGGAGACCAGTTGGTAGGTGAACAGCCGCACCACCCCGGGCCGGAGCAGGGAGTTGACCTCCTGCCAGTTCACGTTGCCGGCCTTCTGCTCGATCACCCAGAACCCCTCCTCGCCGTCGGGGGTGCGGATGCCGGAGCGCTTGAGCGAGCGCATGATGTCGAACTCGACCGCGTTTTCGGCCGGCTGGTTTTTGAGCGTGGCGTAGCTGTCCAGGGACACAAAATCGAGCACCTCGGCCATGTCGAAGTGGTCGTAGTGACGGGAGAGCGCGCGCAGGTTGGTGGTCACCGGGATGTGGGGCGTAAGCTCGTGCAACAGGTCGGCCTGCATCTTCACGTACGAGACGCAGGTGTCGCTGGCAAAGCGCATCCAGTCCAGGACCAGGGCGGGGTTGTGGACGGTGGGGGCGCGCATGGGCATGGGCACCTCGGACCAGTCGCTGACCAACTGGGACCAGAACCGATTGCCCAGGCAGTCGTTGAGGTGCTGGATGGTTTCGTACTTGGCCTTGAGCCAGGCGTGCCAGTCGTGGCGCGATTCCTCGTTGAAGGAAAACTCGGTACCGTGGCCGCCGATACCGTTGTCAATCTGCCAGGCGATCAGGGCGGGATGCCGGCCCAGCGCCCGGGCCAGCGCGGTGACGATCTTGCGCGAGTACTCCCAGTACACGTCGCTGTTCATGCTGTAGGCGTGGCGGGTGCCCTCGTGCAACACCAGCCCGGACTCGTCCACCGGCAAAATCTCCGGATGTTTGCGGGCCAGCCACAGGGGCGGGGCGGCCGTGGGGGTGCCCAGGACCACCTGGATGCCGTGGGCGCGCATGATGTCCATGACCCGCCGCATCCAGTCGAAGTCGTATTGGCCCTCCTCGCGCTCGTACAGGCCCCAGCAGAACTCGCCCATGCGGACGACGTTCACGCCGGCGGCCACCATGAGCTGGGCGTCGCGTTCCCAGCGGGATTCGGGTTCCTCGGGGGTTCCGGCGTAGGGCCAGACCCAGTGTTCGGGGTGGTAATCAGCGCCAAAGTACATAGGCCAGGGTTGGGGTTGCCCGCAGTGTAATGGCCCGGCCCGGCGGCGCAACGGCAAAAGGCCCCTCCGGCGCGCGGGGGTCCCGCGCTTTCCCGCTTGCCCGCCCGCCGCCCGCCCGGAATCCTCCCCCGCATGGCTGAAACCGACCAGTTGCGGGAGTTGTTCCGCCTGCAGCGCGCGCTCAACGAACGCATCGGCGTCCGCACCGCGGGCCTGAGCCGGGAGGAACAGATTCAGTGGGTGCTCAACTACTGCCGGGCCATGAGCCAGGAGATTGCCGAGCTGACCGACAGCGTGCCGTGGAAATGGTGGGCCAGGTACCAGCAGTTCGACGAGCAAAACGCCCGGGTCGAGGTGGTGGACCTGTTCCACTTCCTCATCAGCCTGGCCCAGGTGCTGGGCATGAGCGCCGACGACGTGTTTGAGGCCTACCTCAAGAAAAACCAGGTCAATTTCCAGCGTCAGGAAAGTGGCTACACCTGCAAAGACGCCGCCGACTCGCGGCACATCTGACCCGCCGGGCGGCCCCGGCCCGGCGTCCCCGCGCCTGGTCGGTCGGCGGGTCACGGGCGGACACGTCGTGCCCCCGCAATGGCGGGCGGATTTGCAGGAGGTGCTCATTCCGGCCCCGCAGTTGCGCCGGCGTGTGGCGGAAATGGCCCGGGCGCTGACCCGGGATTACGCCGGGGGCGATTTGCTGGTGGTGCCGTTGTTGACCGGCACGATCCTGTTCCTGGCCGACCTGTTGCGGTGTTTGGCGCTGCCCTTGCGCCTGGATTTCCTGGGGGTTTCCAGCTACCGCGACGGCACCCGCCCGCGGGAGCTGATTTTGACCAAGGAACTGCGGCTGGACGCGCGCGACCGGCACGTGTTGCTCGTGGACGACATCCTGGACACCGGCCGCACGCTGGCCTGGGTGCTGGCCCGCTTGCAACGGCTCCAGCCCCGCTCGCTGCGCACCTGCGTGCTGCTGGACAAGCCGGCCCGGCGCCTTGAGCCGGTGCAGGCGGACTACGTGGGCTTCACCATCCCCGACGTGTTCGTGGTGGGCTACGGCCTGGATTTCGCCGAGCGGTATCGCAACCTGCCCTTCGTGGGGGTGTTGCGCCCCGAGCTGTACGCGGCGGCGGGCTGAACGGCCGGTTCGCCACTTGCCTCGACGGAGACTTCCGGCAAGCTGCCGCCACGGTGTGGTCGTTACGGTGCAAGTGGCGGGCGGTGGGGCGTCCAACCCTGGCGCTGGGGGCCGGGGGGTTGCTGGCGCTGGCTTTCCCCACCCCGGGATGGTCGGTCTGGGCCTGGTTGGCGCCGGGGCTGATGCTGTTGGCCGCCCTCGGAGTGCCGCCGCGGCGCGCCTTCCTGCTGGGCTACCTGGCGGGACTGGCGCAGCAACTGACCGCGCTGCGGTGGTTGTTGCACATCCCCTTCCCGGCGGGGGCGGTGGCCGGTTGGCTGAGCTTGAGCGCCTATCTGGCCCTGTATCCGGCCCTGTGGGTGTGGCTCTGCGGACGGTTGCTGCCGCGCCGGCCAATTTGCTCCACGGTGTCTCCGGGCTTGCCGACGCCCGGGGATCGCCCGGCCCCGGGTCAATTGGCCAAACTCAGCGGGGGGTTGACCGAGCTGAGCTGGGGCGGGCGCGTTACCTGGACGTGCCTTTGTGCGGCGGCGTGGGTGGCTCTGGAAATGGTGGCGGCGCATCTGCTGACCGGTTTTCCGTGGAATCCCCTGGGCGTGTCTCAGTACCGGTTGCTGCCGCTGATTCAAATCGCCGCCGTGACCGGTGTGCCCGGGGTGTCGTTTCTGGTGGCCTGGACTTCCGTCTCCCTGCTGACCGCCGGCTGGGTGCTGGCCTCCCGCGTCGGCGGCGGAGGTGGGCTGGGGGAGCGGGCAAGAGTGGGGGAATGGCCCGGAGCGTCCCGGGGGGTGGGCGGCGGCGGGTTTGCCAGCCTGCGGCTGGGGGTGTTGGCGGAGGTGGGGTTGCCCTTGTTGGCCGTCATCGGGGTAACGATCTGGGGTGCCGGGCGCCTGGTGCAGGTGTCGGCCCCCGGCCGGGAGCTGCACCTGGCGTTGATTCAGCCGAGCATCCCGCAACGGTTGATCTGGGACCCGCGGGAGAGCACCCACCGGTTTGCCCAACTCCTGGAGCTCACCCGACTGGCGCTGGAAACCCAACCCGATCTGGTGGTCTGGCCGGAGGCGGCCCTGCCCCCCTTGGACGAGGCGGGCTATCGGACCCTGAGCGAGCTGATCGCCGCCCACCGGGTCTGGATGGTCCTGGGAACCGATGACGCCGAGCCGCGGCCCGGCGGCGGGCACGATTTCTACAACAGCGCCGTGCTGTTCGGTCCGGACGGGGCGTATCGCGCCAGCTACCGCAAGCAACGGCTGGTGATCTTCGGCGAATACGTGCCCCTGGAGCGCTGGCTGCCGCTGCTGCGGCACCTGACCCCCATCGAGGGAAGCTTCACACCCGGACCGGGGCCGGTGACGTTTGAGTTGACCCATCCGCCTGTCCGGTTTTCGCCCCTGATTTGTTTCGAGGATGTGTTCGCGCGGGGGGTGCGCCGGCATGTGGGACCGGAGACCGATTTCCTGCTCAACCTGACCAACGACGGGTGGTTCGGCGAAAGCGCGGCCCAGTGGCAACAGGCGGTAAACGCGGCTTTCCGCGCGGTCGAAACCGGCCGGCCGCTGGTCCGCTGCACCAACAACGGCCTGACCTGCTGGGTGGACGAGCGCGGTCGGTTCCGCGCCATCCTGGGACACCCGGAGGGCAACGTTTATGGCCCGGGATTCCTCACGGTGCGACTGCCCTTGCCCGCCACGGACACGTTCCGCCCCCCCACCCCCTACTGGCAGTGGGGCGACTGGTTTGGCTGGGGCTGCGCGGGGGTGACCGCCTCGTTGTTGACCGTGTATGTGGCGAGGCGGAGGAGAAGCTGGAACGACTGTCAGGCAAGGGCTTAAGCTGGAGTCGGTCTCCGATTCACCGGGCGTGTAACCCGCAACACCGGCCACGGGCGCTGGGGACCTGACGACAAGGGTTGGATTTCGCGACCAGCGGCACCAGAAATCAATCTGCCAGCATCGAATTGATGCTTGACGATGAGGTCATTCGACTTTAAGAAACGACCTGCGCGAAAGCCCGACCGGTGCTACCGGGAACAGGGCGGACGCGACAATCGGACAACAAACAAACAAACCAACCCAAACGATACAAATAGACAAATATGAAGGGACTAGGGTACCTCGCGGCAGCCTGCACGGCAGTCTGCTTCAGTAGCAACCTCCGGTCGGCCATCATTGACTTCGAGGCCGATACGATCGGGTCCAAACCCAACGGCTTTAGTGCAGTGGGGCATCCCACCATCACGTTTACCGACACCGTGGGAACGGGACTGGAAATCAACAATTTCGGCTTCCAAGGCATGGGCACCCGATCGCTGGCCGTCCATGGCGATACCGATGGCAGCAGGCTGCAGATTGACTTCAGTGTGCCCGTGACTTTTCTCAGCCTGGCATTTGGTAACGACGATCCGGGCTGGACTGTTTCCACGGACCGCGCCTGGTTGGAAATCTGGAACAGTGGTTCTTTTATCGCGGCCGCGTCTGTGGTGCCGAACTTCGACGATGTGATGAACCAGACCATCAGCTACAGCGGCGGCCCATTTAACCGGGCTTTCTTCTGGTATGGCGACAGCCTCGGTAACCCGTCCACCGGGGGAGGCCAGAGTGCCGTAGGTTTGATTGAGGTTGTGGACCAGATCGAATATACGGCCGTGCCCGAACCGGCCAGCACGCTGGCCACGGCGGCACTGCTGGGTCTGGGGGCTTTCGGTCTGCGCCGTTGGCGCAACCGGACCTGAACCCACCCCCACGTGCTCTCATCTGCCCGACCGGCGCAAGCCGGCCGGGCTTTTTGCTTGGGGGCATGCCTGATCTCCGGGCTCGCTCGCATTCGGGAAAAATGGACGCGCGGGCCGACCATCGAGGCTCTGGCGGGTTGTCCGGTGGGTCGGCAACAGCATGCCGTGCTGTCGTATCTGCACATCTCATCCGGCAGTAGCCGGGTTCGGATGAGCAAGGACATCGAGTTTCCCAAAGTGAAAAGCCAAACCGCAAAAAGCAAGCCGGTTCCAGCCCTCGGAGCAGGCCGCGTTACGCTCGGCCCCTCGACAAAAGCCCGGCCCTTGGGCAGCGGGACCATTCAAGGGCTTTTCTACCCCCCGGCACATCTCCGAACCTGACGGTGGCCCTTCAACCGTCAACACCAGCGCCCGGCCGGAAGCTGGGGTCCGGTTCAGCTCGGGACGGGGCGGAACACCAGTTCCTGACCCCGGGCCGGGCGAACGCTCGGCCTTTCGCGGGTGTGGAGACGGTCAACCCCGCCAGCCCCACTGCGGGACATACCGCAGTCACGCCTCGACGCCGGACTCAAACCGGGACGTGCCTCAAACGGGTTTCAGCCGGGTGTGTCTCCAAGGGCTGAAAATCACCAACGACGTCCGAACTCGCCGAACGGCCTCGAGCTGAGCCGCTTGGCCAGCCCAGGGCTAGTATAGAGCGCAGTTCAAGGAGCCAGGCTGGCCAGGTCGGCTCCAGCGAGGTGTTAGGCGCCATCCTGTACGGCCGACGACGGTCTGTCTGGGACGAAATGGATAATGCGAACCGGGCGTCCAGTCATTCTTTCTAGCATGGCGAACACGATGCGTTGCTCCTTGCGAAGCCGGTCGGAGCCGCCTTTCACTTCACAGAAGTACCAATCTGACCTTTCGGGAGAGTAGACGAACAGGTCAGGGGGTTGGCGCCTCCCGAAGTAGTGGCTGCGGAATAGGCGAGGAACCTCTGGTGGGACGAGGGAGGTGAATAGTTCCAGCTTGGCAGGGTGGTTCGTGTAGACGTACTTCTCCACAAGGCTGAGCCAACCAGTATCGTGGAAGATCTTGATCGCAGCCAACCACTCGAAGAAGTGGCTCTCCGGTTGATTGCGGGCTAGGCGAAGGTCGTTCTCGTCGAAGAGCTGGGGGTATCTGGCGAACCACTCCTCGCGAAGCTCGCCGGAGGCGAATCGAGCCCGAGTCGAGGGGTCGAATGGGAACTTACCGTAGAGTATCATTCAGCTCCTTGCAGTGGGTGCAGGGATGTGCCTAACGCCAGGACTGAGCGACAGCCGCCCCGCCGTGATAACGCCCGTGACGTTCGACAATCAGAGCACGTCGCCGAAGTCCCCGACTCTCCAACTGCGAAGCGGGGCGGCGGTTCGCTCCAGTGATCTGGTTAGGCATCGTCATTGTGTCTTCAAACCGGGTGTCAAACTCACCATCGTGTCTCCGACTGAAATCGCGCATTGCTGACCGGGACGCGCTGTAAGTCTCGACTGTGCCAGTCGCTGAACCTTGCCATCGTCGCCCTTCCGCTCAACCGACAAGTCCATCTGAAGATTGCCGTCGGCAAGGACAGTAGGAGTAATGACACAATCCTTGCCATCGCCAAGACTGACGCGCTTCTGGGTGCCAGCCGTG
>CALFAV010000074.1 GCA_937946835.1 uncultured Verrucomicrobiae bacterium
CGCCGGGCCGCGGTGGAACGCGGCCCTCCATTGGTAGGGCGCCGCGGCGGCGGCGCCCCGACGCGGGCGGCTAGATGCCGCTACGCCGGAGCGCAGGCTTCCGGCCCTGACCGAGCCGGGCCACGCGGCAGCGCGGCCCCACCGGGTGACTTGGCCGCGCCCTGCGGCCCGACCGGGGAAATCCGACCCGGTGTCCAGCCGGACCACCCCCGGAATGGCCGGGGCCACCGGCGCGGAGCCTGCCAAACGCGCCTTGCTCCGCCCGCTTGCTCTTTTAAGATGGCCGGGACAAATGGGCGAAACACAACGCCGGCGCCTGAACATACGACCAACATGGTACGCTCCGCAGCCTTCACCACGCAGGGCCGCCTTCACACGAAGGATATCGAGGCCTTTTTGATTCCGACGCTGCTGTCGGACACGAACCTGTTTTTGTGGGTGGACCTCGAGAATCCCACGCCCGAGGAAACCAAGTTTTACCTCGAGGACGTGTTCCACTTCCACCCCCTTTCGATCGAGGACTGCGTGACCGAAAGCCCCTCGCCCAAGGTCGAGGAATACACCCCCAAGGAGGGCGACCTGTTCACGCCCTACCTGTTCATGGTCATCCACGCCGTGGACTACAGCCGCGCCGACGGGGTCTTTGCCACCAACGAACTGAACTTTTTCCTCGGGAAGAATTTCCTGGTCACCTACCACGTGCGGCCGATCAAGGGCCTGTCCCAGGTGGCCGAACGCTGCCTGCGCAGCAACGTCCACATCGCCCGGGCGCCGGACCGGCTGGCCTACGCGCTGCTGGACGTGATCGTGGACAACTACAAGCCCGCCCTGGACGAGCTGGCCCTGGAGATTGCGACCCTCGAGGAGCGCATCTTCCAGGATGCCGGCAGCGCCGTGTTGAACGACATCCTCAAGATCAAGAAGGAGGTCATCCACCTGCGCCAGATCATCGGCCCCCAGCGCGAGGTGCTGTCGCGCTTCGCCGCCGGCGAGTTCAAACTCATCCGCGCCCACCTGGTGCCGTACTACCGGGACGTGTACGACGGGCTCTTTCACATCAACGAACTGGCCCAGAGCTACGCCGATTCGCTGACCGGCATCCTGCAGGTGTACCTGAGCATGTCGGCCAACAAGACCGGCGAACTCATCAAGCCCCTGACCCTCATCACCGTCATCACCACCCCGGTCATGGTCGTGGGTACCTGGTACGGCATGAACTTCCATAACATGCCCGAACTGGCCCACGGGTACTGGGTGATCGTGACCCTGACGCTGCTCACCACCGCCGGCATCTACCTGTACTTCAAACACCGCAAGTGGCTCTGAGCACCGCGCCATGCCCGCCGCCAAAACCAGTTTCCTGGACAAAATCCTCGGCCGCCTGGACCGGCTGGACCCGGGCGGGCTCCAAACCGTGCTCCGGCGCCTGGCCCGCGAGCGCCGTTTTCTCGAGACGCTCTTCAACACCATCGAGGACGGCGTGCTGGTGCTCGACCCGGCCGGCCACATCTTGTACCTGAACCGCGCGGTTACCCGCCTGCTGGGCCTGCAGGCCGAGTCCGTCGAGGGCACCCCGGTGGAGCAGCATGTCCCGGAAGTGGACTGGCCGCGCGTCCTGGCCCTGGCCGGTCCCGAGGACCGGGGCAGCCTGCGCCTGGAATTCGAGGTGGCCTTCCCCCGCCCGCGCTTTCTGCGCCTGGTTGCCACCCCGCTCGAGGCCGACCCCTCCGGCCAGCGCGGGGTGGTGGTCATCCTTCACGATGCGACCGAGGCCCGGCAAAAGACGTTCGAGGCCATCGAGTCCGAGCGCACCCAGGCCCTGACCCTGCTGGCCGCCAGCCTGGCCCACGAAATCGGCAATCCCCTCAACGCCCTGCACATCCACCTCCAGCTCATGGAGCGGGCCCTGCGCAAGCTGCGGGCCACCGACGCGTCCCCACCCCCGCGTCCGGCCCGCACCTCCCGCACCGCCCGCGCTCCCGCCGGGCCGACGGCGGAAGAGGTCGCCGAGTTCGCGGACAAACTCGAGCACTACCTCGCCGTCGCCAAGGGGGAAATCACCCGCCTGGACTACATCGTCACCCAATTCCTCCAGGCCATCCGCCCCAGCCCGCCCCACCGCCAGCCGGCCGACCTCAACGAGGTGGTGCGCTCAACCCTCGAACTGCTCCGGCCCGAACTGGACAACCGCGGCCTGCTGGTGGAAGAACAACTCGCGCCGGACCTGCCGGTGGCGCTCTTTGACCCCGCCCAGCTCAAGCAGGCCCTGGTCAACCTCATCAAAAATTCGATGCAGGCCATGACCCGCGGCGGCCGGCTCACCCTGGCCACCGGCACCGGTCCGGAAGGGGTCTGGGTGAGCGTGGCCGACACCGGCGGCGGCATCCCGCCCGACCAGCTTCAGCGCCTGGGCGAGCCGTTCTTCACCACCAAGAAAAAAGGCACCGGGCTGGGGCTGATGATCGTGCGCCGCATCATCCGCGAACACGGCGGCCACATTGACATAGACAGCCACGTGGGCCGCGGCACCACCGTGCGCCTGTGGCTGCCCGTCCAGGAGAAACGTCCCCGCCTGCTTCAACCGGCCGCGCTCGATACCGCCCCGTCCCCGGCCGAACCGGAAACTTCCCCGGCGGCCGGCGAACCGGCCGCCACCCCGGCTCCGCCGTGAGACGCCGCGACCTCATCCCCCTGTTGCTCCGGCGCGCCTGGACCCTGCCCCAACTGGCCCGGGAGCTGCGCCGCCCCCCGCGCGACCTGGCCGAGGACCTGGCGCACCTCTGGCGCAGCCTGCCCCACACCGGCTTCGAGGCGGACATCACCCCGGCCCGCTGCCGCAAATGCGGCTTCACCTTCGGCCCGGACAAGCTGCTCAAACCCGGCAAATGCCCGCACTGCCGCGGCACCTGGATTGCCGAACCGCGCGTTGCCGTCCGGGCACGCGCGGCCAACCCGCTCCCCGCCGACCCTCCGGACCCGGCTCCGGCCGGGTTCAACCCGGCGGGGGAGTTCCCGGACTGGCTGACCTTCCTCGATCACACGGCGGACGCGGGCATCAGGGTCACCGCGCCGGACCTGCCCACGCTTTTCAGTCGCGCGGCCTGGGGCTTGTTCAGCGTGATCACCGACCCCGCCACCGTGCAACCGGCGGAGGCCGAGCCGGTGGAAGTCACGGCCGAAGACCTGCCCGCCCTGCTGGTGCGCTGGTTGTCCGAGCTGAATTACCGCCACCTCACCCGGCACCGGCTCTACGCCCGGTTCGACGTGCGGGAGCTGGTCCTTCCGAAGCCCGCCGAACCCGGGACCTGCCGGCTGGACGCGGAAGTCCGCGGCGAAGCCATCGTGCCCGGCCGCCACCCCGTCTTCACCGAGATCAAGGCGGTCACCTTCCACGGGCTGGAGCTGACCGAGATTGACGGCGGCTGGCGGGCGCAGATTATTTTTGATTTGTAGTTCGTGGTTCGTGGTCGGCTGTTGACCAGGGGCTGCCCCGGGCGAAACCAACCCGGGGCGGAGCTGTCTCAGCTCAGCCGGGTCCGGCCAACCACCAACCACGAACGACGCACCGCAAACTCCGAATGAAATTCCGGAAAATCGGCGACGCCCTGTACGAAATCCCGCCCGAGGGCGGCATGCGGGTGCCGGCGCGCATCTACGCCACCCCCGCCATGCTCGAGCAGATCACCGCCGACAAGGCGCCCGAGCAGGCCGCCAACGTGGCCCACCTGCCCGGCATCGTCATGGCTTCGCTGGCCATGCCGGACATCCACTGGGGCTACGGCTTCCCCATCGGCGGCGTGGCGGCCTTCGACGTGCGCGACGGCGTCATCTCCCCCGGCGGCGTGGGTTACGACATCAACTGCGGCGTGCGCCTGATGGCTTCCAAACTCACCCGCCCGGAGGTGCAGCCGCGGCTGCGCGAACTGGTCAACCAACTGTTCCGCGACGTGCCCACCGGCGTGGGCGCCGCCGGTGCGCTCACCGTCTCGACCGACGAGTTGAAGCGCGTGGTTCGGATGGGCGCGCGCTGGGCGGTCGCTCGCGGCCTGGGCACCGAGGCCGACCTCGAGTTCATCGAGGAACACGGCTGCATCGAGGGCGCCGACCCGAGCAAGGTCTCCGACCGCGCCTGGGAACGCGGCCGGGAGCAACTGGGCACCCTGGGCAGCGGCAACCACTTCCTCGAGGTGGGTTACGTCGAGGAAATCTACGACGCGCGCGCGGCGCAGGTCATGGGCCTGTTCCCGGACCAGATCACCGTGATCATCCACTGCGGCTCGCGCGGGTTCGGCTACCAGATTTGCGACGACTACCTGGCGGTGATGGACCGCGCGGTGCGCAAGTACGGCATTCAACTGCCCGACCGCCAGCTCGCCTGCGCGCCGATTGACTCGGAGGAGGGCCGCGCCTACCTGGGCGCCATGTGCTGTGCCATCAACTACGCCTTCGCCAACCGCCAGGTCATCGCCCACCACGCCCGCCGCGCCTTCGCCCACGCCCTGCGCCTGACCGAGGCCGAGATCGGCCTGCGCACCGTGTACGAGGTGGCCCACAACATCGCCAAGTTCGAGGTCCACACCGTCGAGGGCGGCGCGCGCAAGCTCTGCGTGCATCGCAAGGGCGCCACGCGCGCCTTCGCCCCCGGCTGCCGCGAGGTGCCCGACGCCTACCGCGACATCGGCCAGCCGGTGCTCATCCCCGGCGACATGGGTCGGTACTCCTACGTGCTCACCGGCACCGCGCGGGCGATGGAGGAAACCTTCGGCAGCACCTGCCACGGCGCCGGCCGGGCCTTGAGCCGGGTGAAAGCCTCCAAAGCGGCCCGCGGCCGCAACATTGTGGCCGAAATGGAGGCCCGGGGCATCATCATCCGCGGCCAGAGCCGGCGCACCGTGGACGAGGAAATCAGCGAAGCCTACAAGGACGTGGCCAACGTGGTGGACGCCTGCGCGCTGGCCGGCATCTCGAACAAAGTGGCCCGCCTGCGCCCCCTGGGCTGCATCAAGGGCTGACCCCTCGCCCCCGCTCCCGGGCCGCCGCCCACCGGCCGGGCCGGCGCCGCAACCCCGCCCCGGGCAAACCCTTTGACGCCCGGCACCGGGGCGGGCATTGATTGCGCCCATGCAAACACATTTCGCCCGGGTTGCCCTCCGCCCGCTGGCGCTCTGGTTCGGAATCCTCGGGCTGGCGGCGGGCCACGGCCAAACCCTGTTCACCGTGGCCACCTACAACCTGGAAAACTACGTGGACACAGCCTCCCCCGGCCGCGAGCCCAAGCCCCCCGAGGCCCGCGCCAAGATTCGCGAGATTCTCCTCCAAATTCGCCCGGACGTGCTGGCCGTGCAGGAAATCGGCCGCCCCAGCGCCCTGCTCGAGTTGCGGGACAGCCTCGCCGCCGAGGGCCTGAATCTTCCCCACTGGGAACATGTCGGCGGATTCGACACCAACATCTTCGTGGGCGTGCTCAGCCGCTTTCCCATCGTGGCCCGCCGACCACACACCAACGAATCGTTCCTGCTCCAGGGCCGCCGCTTCCGCACCAGCCGCGGGTTTGCCGAGGTGGACATCCGGGTGACCGACCGCTACACCTTCACGCTCTTCACCGCGCACCTGAAGTCGCGCCGGGAGGTCGCGTACGGTGACCAGGCGGAGCTGCGGCTCCAGGAGGCCCTGAAACTACGCGCCCTGGTCGAGGCCCGACTCCGGGCCAACCCGCAGGCCAACCTCCTGGTCGTGGGCGATTTCAACGACACCAAGGACCAACCGCCCATCCGCACCCTGATCGGCCGCGGCACCCTGCAACTGGTGGATGCCCGCCCGGCCGAGCGCAACGGCGACAACGCGCCCCCGCCGCGACCGGACTGGGACCCGCGTTGGATCACCTGGACCCACTTTTACGGCAAGGAGGACAGCTACGACCGGGTGGACTACATCCTCATCAGCCCCGGTATGGCGCGCGAGTGGCACCGCGAGGGCAGTTACGTGCCCAACGTGCCCAACTGGGGAGTCGCCTCCGATCACCGCCCGGTCGTGGCCGCCTTCCACGCCGAAGACCGCTGAAGGGGCCGGCCCGGCCGCCCGGTGCGCTCGGGCCTTCCCGGTCGCGGAACTGGTCTTGCCCGCGAGGCGGTTTCCCGGACCGCGGTAACGCCGCGTGGTCCGGGCGCGGTGACGCCAGCGCAACGGCCGCCGCGCGCGTCCCGGCACCTGCGCCCCGCCCTTTCCGCCCGGCCCATGCCCGGGGACAAACGGCTGGAAACGTACGCGGGCTTGTTGTTGCATCCCCGCCATGCCGCGCATCTTCGACAACCTTCGGCTCACCCTCGTGGACGGATTGCGCGCCGTCCTGCCGGAAGCCCAAGCCTGCTCCTTCTGCGTCGGTTACCTGAATCTGCGGGGCTGGGGACGGATCGCCGACCTGATCGAGCGCCTGCCCGGCGGCCAAGAAGCCGGGGCGTGCCGTCTCCTGGTCGGGATGCACCGCCCGCCGGAACAAGAGATGAAAGCCCTTGCCGGCCTCCAGCGCGGGACCCAACCTGTTGACGGTCCCACCCTCGCCCGGTTCAAGCGGCGGATCACCGAAAGCTTCAAGGAGCAACTCGAATTCGGGATTCCCACCAATGACGCGGAACACATCCTTCGCGAACTGGCCCGCCAGCTTCGTGCCCGCAAGGTGCTGGTGAAAGCCTTCCTGCGTTACCCGCTCCACGCGAAGCTTTATCTGGTACGCCGCCATGACCCCGCCACGCCACTGGTGGGCTTCGTCGGCAGCAGCAACCTCACCCTGGCCGGTCTCGCACACCAGGGCGAACTCAACGTGGACGTGGTCGAACAGGATGCCGCCGCCAAGCTCCAAGTCTGGTTCGACCAGCGCTGGCACGACGAACTGGCCTTTGACCTCACCGACGACCTGGCCAGGCTGATCGAAACCAGTTGGGCGCGTGCCGAACTCGTCCGGCCCTACCTGGTTTACCTCAAGATCGCCAGCCACCTCAGCGAGGAAGCCCGCCAGGGCGAACGCGAGTTCCGTCCGCCCAAGCTCTTCCGGGGCGTGCTCCTCGATTTTCAAGCGGCCGCGGTCTCCCTGGCGGCTCATCATCTCCACCGCCGCGGCGGCGTGCTCCTGGGCGACGTGGTCGGGCTGGGCAAAACCCTCATGGCCACAGCCATTGCCCGCGTCCTGCAGGAAGACGACGACTCCAACACCCTGGTCATCTGCCCGCCCAAGCTGTTGCCCATGTGGGATCGCTACCTCCAGGAATACCAGATCACCGGCCGGGCGCTCTCGCTGGGCAAAATCCACGTTGAGCTGCCCAACCTGCCCCGCTACCGCCTTCTGGTCATTGACGAAAGCCACAACCTGCGCAATCGCCAGGGGCAGCGCTACCGCGCCCTCCGCGACTATATTGACCTCAATGAACCCCGCGTGCTGTTGCTGACCGCCACCCCCTATAACAAACAGTTCACCGACCTCAGCAACCAGTTGCGCCTGTTCCTGGACGAAGACCGGGACCTCCACGTCCGCCCCGAACGGTTCTTCCAGGCGTGGACTGCCCAGGGAAAGAACGAAGCCGACTTCATCGCCCAATACCAGACTTCCCCCCACTCCCTCCGGGCCTTCGAGCAAAGCCCATTTCCCGAAGACTGGCGCGACCTCATGCGGCTGTTCCTGGTTCGCCGCACG
>CALFAV010000075.1 GCA_937946835.1 uncultured Verrucomicrobiae bacterium
GGCGGCGGTTGGCGTGCCTGGCGGCGGGTGATTTCGGCAGGGATGGTCAGGCCGTCCTGCAACGGGGTGGCGTCGGCCTGGTCGGCCTTGGCCAGCAGTGGCTGCATTTCCCGTTCGAGTTGGGCGATCATTATTACCCCCGGGGCGCGGGCACGCGCTCGGAGGTGCGCGGCTCGAGGCGGCGGCTGAAGGTGCCGGTGGCGTCGCGGTAGATCCGCCGGCCCAGCCGCATGGCCGGGGGGTGTGGTGCGCTGCCGGGGCCGCGGGGGGTGACGCGGACCTGGCGCAGATCGAGGGCGTCCGCGGCCTCGAGGCGGAAGTGGACGAGGTGATCGGCGGGCACCCGGTCGCGCAGGTTGGGCGGGAGCAGGAGCGGGCTGTCGCGGTCCATGGGAACGAAGCGGGCGGCCATGCGGAAGCAGACTCGCGCGCCGCGCCCCGGTCCAATCCGCCTGCAAACAAACCGCGTTTCCCAAGTCCGACAGGCTGCTAGATAGCCCCAAGCGTGGGTCGGCCCTGGCGGTCCGTCGCCCCCCCAAAGGCGCGGCGTTTGAAGCTTGCCCGGGGTTAACCCCGCGGCGGCAGCGCCCGGGCAATGGCCTCGAGCAGTTTCTCCGCGTCGTAGGGTTTTTCGAGGTAATCCACCGGGCCCAGTTGCATGGCCCGCTCGCGCAGCCCCGGCTGGCGGCTGGCGGTCAGGAAAATGATCGGGGTGAGTTTGGGGACGAGAGTCTGAATGCGCTCGGCCACGGTCAGGCCGCTGCCGGCGGGCAGGCCGATGTCCAGAATCACCAGGTCGGGTTGCTGGCGCACGGCCATGTCCAGACCGCTGAGGGCATCGCCGGCCATGACGACTTCCAGACCGGCCGCCCGCAGCCGCACGGCCAGCGCCTTGGCGATGTTGCGGTCGTCCTCCACGATCAGGACCTTGGCAGGCGTCGTAAACCGCGGGAGCGAACCCGACGGCCCGGGAACCGGAGCGGGAGAAGTCGGCGGGGTGGAAGCCGGGGCCGACGCGGGGGCGGTGGGAAAGAACGCCGGGGGCGATGAGGTGGGGGGCGCTGGAGGCGGCGATACCGGCGGTGGCTGAGGGGAGGCGACGGGGCTCGGGGTCCTCGGCGCGGTCTCGGGGGCGGACAGCCCCAGGGCTTCGGCCACAGCCGGAAGCAGGGTTTCCTCGGTTACCGGCAAACGTTGGAAAGCACGGGCCCGCAGGGTTCGCGCGGTTTCCGCCACCCACGGTTCGGCGCTGGGGCTGAGCAGAATCAGGGGGATTTCGGGTGCCCGTTCCCGCAGTTCGTGGGCGAGGGCAAACCCTTCCCAGCCGGGCGGGCCGGCCACGGCCAGGACCAGTTCGGGGCGATAATCCAGGGCCGTTTTCAGTCCCTCGACGGCGGTGGGGACATGGAGGAGTTCCACCCCGGCAAAGCGCAGCCGTTCGGTGAGCATCTGGCTCACGGTCGGCTCGGCATCCACGACCAAAATCAACTTCATGTCCCGGAGTTCCCGGTTGCGGCGGACAGCCTTCGGGCCGTCCGCCCTAGTGAATCAAAGCCCGGATGGTGTTGAGCAGCATCTCGGGTCGGTACGGTTTTTCCACCACGGCAAAGGGGGCGCACGCGGCCAGCCGGCTGAGCAGTTCTTCGCGCGCGTAGCCGGAGCTGATGATGACCGGCAGCGCCGGCCAGTGCCGGCGGATTTCATGCAGGGTTTCCTCCCCGTCCATGCCGGGCATGACCAGGTCCAGAATGACCAGGTCAGGTTGGTGCTGATGCAACCGGTCCAGGGCCTGGGCGCCGCTGGCGGCCTCGCTGACCCGGAACCCCTCGTTGCTGAGAAACCCGAGGAGAAATTCGCGGATGGCGGCATCGTCGTCCACCACCAGAATCTCGGCAACCGCCGCCGTGGGACGCACCGGCAGGGTGAATTGAAAATGACTGCCCCGACCCGGTTCGCTCTCCACCCAGATGCGCCCGCCGTGCAGCTTGACCAGTTCGCGGCAGATGTAGAGACCCAGCCCGAGGCCACCCCGCGTCGAGGCGGAAGTGTCGGCCGATTCTCCCTGCTGAAGCCGCTCGAAGATGCGTTCGCGTTGGTCGGCCGGGATGCCGGGCCCGGTGTCGCTGACCCCCACCAGCAGTTCTTCCTGGGGCCGCTCGGGCGAGCGGCCGGCGTGGATCCGGACCTTTCCGCCGGGCGGGGTGAATTTCAGGGCGTTGCCCACCAGGTTGGTCAGCACCTGGTGAATGCGTTGACTGTCCGCCGCCACGGGCGGGAGGTCCGGCGCGCAAGACCAGGTGAGTTGGATTTGTCGGCGGGCGGCCTCGGGTTGCATCGCGCTGGCTACACGCTCGAGCAGCGCGCTCAGCGCCACCGGCTGGAGGTGGATGCTCATCTTGCCCGTTTCCAGCCGGGTCACGTCCAACAGGTCGTTCACGTGCCGGCGCAACTGGTCGCAACTGTCCCGGGCAATGTCCAGGTACTCGCGTTGAGTTTCGGTGAGGGGACCGGCCAGGCCGTCCAGGACCAGACAAACGAATTCCCGGACGACGGCGAGGGGAGTTTTCAACTCATGGGAGAGGGTGTGATAAAAGAGCTGGATCTCGGTATTCCGGTCCACCAGTTGGCGGATGGTCTGCTTGTAACGCTCGCTGGCCACGCGGAGTTGCTCCTCGTTGCGTTTGCGGTGGGAAATGTCGCGCAGAAAAATCAAGCGGGCGGCCCGGCCCTGCCAGGAGCAGGCAACCGAGCGAGACTCGACAGTGACCGAACCACCCGCCTCGCGGCCCAATTGCAGCTCGGTGGTTTGACCCGGAGTGAGATCACCCTCAAAACGCTCGGGTCCCAGCTCCCGCCCCACGGACATCCACAAGGCCCTGGCGGCGGCGTTGGCGTACAACAGTCTCCCCCCCGGGTCGGCCACCACCAGTCCGTCGGGAAACCGGTCAAAGACGTCCTGACACACAGCTTCCGCGCGCTGGCGGGCCTGCTCCGCGCGTTGCCAGGCGGCCACCCAGTACAGTTGCTGAGCCAGCAGTTCCGGGGACAGCTCCTCCCCGGGCCAACAGGCGCAAGCACCCAGAGATTGGGCCAGACCAGGGCGATCCGTTTGGCCCTTTTTCACCAGCACCACCACGGCGGCCCGCTTGGCGGCTTCGTTCAGGTACCGCATCGTGTCCGGGTCCGGCTGGCCATTGCCTGCCCAGTCCGCCAGCACCACATCCCCAACGCCGTTTTGCAAGCGCTGGAGCGCTTCCGGCCAGGTGGGCACCCATTCCCAAGCCAGGTCCGGGCCGGAGGCCAACCCGGCAGCCCTCACCATCAGGGAGCTGCTTCCCACACCCAATACGACGAGGGGGGTCTTCATTTTCGGGCAACATCCAGGTTCCACGGGAGCACCGAGCCCGGACACGTTCGCAACCGCTCCCCCAGCCCAAGCAATCCACGTGCCCTTGTTTTTCGCAGCGCTTCACCGGGCCAATTGTTGAGTCCGGGTTTGCGTTTGGGGGTCACTAAATCGGCAATTTGCACGCCATGTCCACGGCTTTGACACACATTGTCGCATACCAAGGCACCCCGCGGAGACACCGGTCACGTCTCCGGGCATCACGAAAGACTCGCCAGCGGTCCCCACGGGTTCCAGACTGCCGCCCGTTTCCGCTCATGATTCCACCCGGTCCAAGAGCGAGCCTTCACAAAAGGCCCAACAACGGACCGCGGCTGGTCCTCAAGCGCGGGAAACTTGAACCGCCATGAATCGAAAAATCCTTTTGACGCCCCGGCCAGGCCTCCTTTGGGGACTGCTGCTGATCGGAGCGCTCGCCCCCGCAGACCTCCGGGCGGAAAAACAAACCGTCCTCCTGCCCATGCGGGACGGCGTGCGCCTGGCGACCGACGTGTACCTGCCCGACGGCCCCGGCCCCTGGCCCGCCATCCTGATTCGCACGCCCTACAACAAGGCCCCCGTGGCAGGAATTGGCGCGGACGGCGCCCGACGCGGCTACGCGGTGGTCATTCAGGACTGCCGCGGCCGCTTCGCCTCCGAGGGGGAAAACCTGCCTTTTCACCGCGACCACGAGGACGGCCCGGACACCATGAGCTGGCTGCTGGCCCAGCCCTGGTGCAACGGCAAGGTGGGCACATGGGGCGGCTCGGCCGTGGCCATCACCCAACTGCTCATGGTGGGGCGCGACGCCCCCCAGCCGCTCTGCCAGCACCTGACCGTGGGCGAACCCAACCTTTACGCCGGCATGTACCCGGGTGGTGTCTTCAAGAAAGCGATGGTCGAAGACTGGCTCCGCCTGGCCCAGTGGGGCACCAACGCCCTTGCGGCCTGGGTGGCGCATCCCGGCTACGATGCCTACTGGCGCGAGCGCGATGTCTCGCCCCGCTACGCCCGGGTCAACACGGCGGCCGTCCACCTGGGCGGTTGGTACGACATCTTCGCCCAGGGCACCCTCAACTCTTTTGTGGGCTACCAGACCCGGGGCGGTCCCGCCGCCCGCGGCCGGCAGAAGTTGGTCATGGGCCCCTGGACCCACGGGGTGCTGCAAAACAAGGCCGGCGACCTGACCTTCCCCGAAAACGCCAAGCACCCTCCGGGCGAGGTGCATGACCCGTGGAAGTGGTTTGACTTCCACCTCAAGGGCGAGAACAACGGCTTCGACCGTCTGCCCGCCGTGACCTACTACGTGATGGGCGACGTCACCGACCCGCAGGCGCCCGGCAACACCTGGCGCACCGCGGCGCAATGGCCGCCCGTGCCCATCCGGGCCACGCCGTGGTACTTCCACCCCGACCGCCAACTCTCCCCGCAGCCGCCCACCCGTCGCGAGACCGCCCTGAGTTACCTCTACGACCCGGCCAACCCCGTGCCCACCCTCGGCGGCCCGCAGCTCACCATCCCGGCCGGCGGCAAGGACCAGCGGTCCATCGAATCCCGGCCGGACGTGCTGGTCTTCACCAGCGAGCCGCTGGCCGAACCGATGGAGGTCACCGGCCCGGTGCGGGCCCGTCTCTGGATCAGCAGCGATGCCCCGGACACCGACTTCGTGGCGCGGCTGTGCGACGTGTACCCGGACGGCCGCTCGATCAATCTCTGTGAAGGCCTGCTCCGCGCGCGATTCCGGGAGGGCTTTGACCGGGAAAAACCGTTGCACCCCGGCCGGGTGTACGCCCTGGACCTGGACCTCTGGGCCACCAGCATCATCTTCAATCGCGGCCACCGCCTGCGCGTGCACGTGACCTCCAGCAGCGCGCCCGGCTATGACCCCAACCCAAACACCGGAGACCCTTTCCGCGCCCGGGACTACCACCGCGTCGCCCGGAACGTGGTTTACCTCGACGCCCGCCGGCCCTCGCACGTGCTGCTGCCGGTGGCCACGGCCGCCGCCCCGGCGCGCTAAAGCGCTTTCCTCCCACCACCTTGCCCAACGCGCCGGCCGCTGAGGTGTTGTCCCTCGCGGCGAGGAGCGGCGGGTCTGCTGCTGCTGCGCCGGCAGGTCGCCGGGCTTGCTGGGCCGTGGTGGGGCCTTTTAGGCTTTCCCCATGCCTTTCTGGGCCTATGCGCTCGCCCTGCTGGGCGGTTATCTGCTGGGCAGTCTCCCCACCGGCTACCTGGTCGGGCGCGCCCGGGGCGTGGACATCCGGCGCGCGGGCAGTGGCAACATCGGCGCGACCAACGTCTTTCGCGTCCTGGGCAAACCCGCCGGTCTCTTCGTGCTGGCGGTGGATGCCTTTAAGGGCTACGTCGCCGCGGCGGGGCTCGGCTCCGGGTTGCCGAAAACCCTGGGGACGGGGGCGAACGGCCCTGAAATCGCGGCCATTGTGGCGGGGGTGGCGGCCATTCTGGGCCACAACTACACCTGCTGGCTGGGCTTCAAGGGCGGCAAGGGCATCGCCACCAGTGCCGGAGTGTTGCTGGCCCTGATGCCGGCGGCCCTGGGCGGGTGCTTCCTGGTCTGGGCGGTGGTCTTTGCCGCCAGCCGCTACGTGTCCCTGGCCTCGATCAGCGCCGCCGCCGCGCTGCCCTTTGCTGTCTGGTTCACCGGACGGGGGCTGCTGCTGACCGGCGTGGGTCTGGCGCTGGGCGCGCTGGCCATTTACAAACACCGCGCCAACATTCAACGCCTCCTCAACGGGACCGAACCGCGTTTCACCCGGACCCGCCCGGTGAAGAATTCAACCCCATGAAAATCGCCCTGCTCGGCGCCGGCGCCTGGGGCAGCGCGCTGGCCAAACTGTTACGGGCCGACGGCCACCAGCTCACTGTCTGGGATCACGACAGCGCCAACCTGCGTGCCGTCGCGGCCACCGGCCGTAACGAGAAATACCTGCCTGGCGTCGAAATCGGCCCGGGGTTGACGCCGGTTGAACGCCCGGAGGCCGCCTGGCCGGGCAGCGACGCCGTGCTCGTGGCCGTGCCCTCGAAAGGGATTCGCGCCGCGGCGGCCGCGCTGAGCGGCTACACCGGTCCGGTGCTCAGCGTCACCAAGGGCATCGAGTACGAAACAGGGTTGACCATGTCGGCCATCTTGCAGAGCGCCCTGCCCGGGGCCCGGGTGGCCGCGTTGTCCGGCCCCACCCTGGCCCCGGAGGTGGCCCGCGGCGTCCCCACGGCAGCCGTCACGGCCAGCACGGATGAGAACACGGCCTTTTTTTTTCAACAGCTCCTGCACCGGCCCACCTTCCGGATTTACACCAGCCCCGATCCGCGGGGCGTGGAACTGGGCGGCGCGCTCAAAAACGTCATCGCCATCGCCGCGGGCCTCAATGACGGGTTGGGCTTCGGCGACAACTCGAAGGCCGCGCTGGTCACGCGCGGCATCGCCGAAATGCGCCGCCTGGGCGTGGCCTGCGGGGCGCGCCCCGAGACCTTCAGCGGCCTGAGCGGGCTGGGCGATTTGGTGGTGACCTGCTTCTCCCCGCTGAGCCGCAACCGCACCCTCGGGGAGCGCCTGGGTCGTGGCGAACGCCTCGAGTCCATCCTCGCCTCGAGCGTGAGCGTGGCCGAGGGCTACCCCACCGTGCGGGCGGCCCGGGCGTTGGCCCGACAAAAGGCCGTGCCGGTGCCGATCATGGACGAGGTGTACGCCGTGCTCTACGAGGCCAAGCCGCCGGCCGAGGCCGTGCGGGATTTGCTGGCGCGGGTGTCCAAACCCGAGGATTGAACCGGCGCGGCGGACCGGGGAACGGGGCGGCACCCGCCCCGCGGGAGCTGCTCAGCACCCCGGGGTGTCGCCCTCGCGGGCCGCGCGGATCAGGGCCAGCAGGTCCGCGTACGAATCCACCGCTTGGAACTGCGGGAACTGGTTTCGGACCGGCGCCGGCGCCCGGAACAGGATGCCCACGTGCGCTTCGGCGAGCATGGCGGTGTCGTTGTACGAGTCGCCGGCGGCGATGACGCGGTAGTTGAGCAGCTTGAAGGCCGCCACGGCGCGCTGCTTCTGCTCGGGGATGCGCAGCCGGTAGTCCACCACCCGGTCGTTTTCCACCACCAGCCGGTGGCATAGCAGGACGGGCCATTCCAACTGGCGCAGCAGGGGCTGGGCAAACTGCTCGAAGGTGTCGGAGAGAATGATCACCGGCAGTTCCGCGCGCAGGGCGCGCAGAAAGTCCAGCGCGCCGGGCAGCGGCGTCAGGGTGCCGATGACCCGCTGAATGTCCGAGAGCCGCAAACCGTGCCGGGCCAGCAATTCCAGGCGCCCGCGCATGAGCCGATCGTAGTCGGGTTCGTCCCGCGTGGTGCGACGCAGCTCCGGAATGCCGGTCTTTTCGGCCACGGCAATCCAGATTTCCGGCGTCAGCACGCCTTCCAGGTCCAGGGTCACGAGCGACTGCTGCACGGCGGGATGGTTCCAACGAGGGCGCGGGCTGTCGAGCATACGCCGGGTCACTGGCTGCCCGGCTTGACCGCGGGTAATGCCGCCAGGTCCGGCGGGAGCGCGTCCGGGGCGAAGGTTTCAATCTGAATTTGCACCAGGCTGAACAGCGGCACGCCGAAGTTCACCGTGCCCCCCGACCGGTCCACCAACACGGCCACCCCGGCCACCACCCCGCCGCGGGCGCGGACAATGTCCAGCGTCTCCTGCACCCGGCCGCCCTGGGTGATCACGTCTTCCACCACCAACACCCGTTCCCCGGGGTGGATTTGGAAGCCCCGCCGCAACACCAGCCGCCCCTGTTCTTTTTCGGCAAAAATGAACCGGACCCCCAACTGCCGCGCCACTTCCTGGCCGATGACCAGTCCTCCCAACGCCGGCGCGATCACCGTGGCGGCGTCCAGGCCGCGCACGCGTCCGGCCAACGCGGCGCCGAAACGCTCCACCACCGGCATCTGTTGCAGGGCCAGGGCGCACTGGAAGTACTGCCGACTGTGCCGGCCACTGCGCAGGATGAAGTGCCCCTCCAGCAGCGCCCCGGTGTCACGAAAAATTTGCAGGGCTTCTTCGGTGGTCATGGAAAAAAAACCGGGCTGACCGCGGCCAGTGCGGTCCGCCGGCCGCGGACTGGCTACCAGCCGGGCGGGCGGCACGCAAGGCGACAATGCGGCGCGACGGGCACGCAGGTCGCTGCCTGTGACCCGGGCCGGCTTGGAAGCCGGCGCTCCGGCGCGGCGGTAACCGTCCCGGTTGCCGTACAGGGCGGCCGCCTGCCGTCCGGGTTCAGAGGCGAATCTCACCCCGCGGACAATGCCACGCCGGCCCGCCGGGCTTGAAGCCCGGCTCTACGGCAGGCGGGTCGCCTGCCGCTACTTCAGCGGCCGCAAGCGCCCGCACTCCAAACGCGCGTGCGCCGCCGGGGCCGCCGGACGGGGCGCCAGCCTTTGGTGTGCGCCAGCTCGCCGGCGCTTTTCTGAGGCTGAGCCGACTGGCAGTCGGCAATACGGCAGATTGCCAATCTGCGCTACGAGCGCCGTCGGCTGGAGGCCGGCGATCCGGCGCGGCGGCGACCTGCTTACGCGGCTTCGAGCCGCACCAGCAGGTCCTTGGCCTCGACGGTGTCGCCGACCTGCACGGCCACCTCGGCCACCCGACCATCGGCGGGGGCATAAACGGTGGTCTGCATTTTCATGGCCTCGAGGGAGAGCAGTTTGTCTCCTTTCTTCACGGGCAGGCCCGGCCGCACGGGCAGGGCGGTGATGACGCCCGGGATGGGTGCGCCCACCTGGAGGGGATCGTGGGGATCGGCTTTGACGCGGGCCTTGACCTTGGGTTGGACCGATTTGTCGGTCACGGTGATCTGGCGGGCCATGCCGTTGAGTTCGAAGGCCACGACGCGTTTGCCCTCGGGGTCCACGGGACCAACGCTGATGAGGCGGATGAACAGGGTCTTGCCGGGCTCGAGGTCCACGGAGATTTCGTCGCCCGGCTTCATGCCGTAGAAAAAGGCCGGGGTGGGCAGGACCGAGAGGTCGCCGTAGGTGGCGGCCATTTTGGCGTAGCTCAGGAACACCTCGGGGTACATGAGGTAACTGAGCACGTCGTCGTCGGTGGCCTCGCGCTTGAGCTTGGCGGAGAGTTCCGCGCGGACCTGCTCCAGGTCCAACGGCTGGAGCCGGGCGCCGGGTCGTTCGGTGTAGGCGGGACGGTCGCCGAGCACGATTTTCTGAAGCTTCTTCGGCCAGCCGCCGGGCGGTTGGCCCAGGCCGCCCCGGAGCATGTCCACCACCGACTCGGGAAAGGGGGTCGAGCCGGGCGCCAACTTGAGCACATCCGCGGGTTTGAGGCCGCGGGTGATGAGAAAGATGGTCATGTCCCCGACGACCTTGCTGCTGGGGGTGACCTTGACGATGTCGCCGAAGAGCTGATTGACCTCGGCGTAGGTGCGCTCGATCTCGGGCCAGCGGGCCAGCAGGCCCATGGCGGCGGCCTGTTCTTTGAGGTTGGTGTACTGGCCGCCGGGCATTTCGTGCAGGTACACGTTCGCGCTGCCGGATTTGGGCGCGGTGTCAAACGGGGCATAAAATTCGCGCACCAGCTCCCAGTAGTCGGAGAATTCGTTGAGCGTGTCCAGGTCCAGGCCGGTGTCGCGGGGCTGACCGCGCAGGGCGGCGACAATCGAGTTGAGGCAGGGCTGGCTGGTGGAGCCGGACATCGAGGCGATGGCCAGGTCGGCGATGTCCACCCCCACTTCGGCGGCTTCGAGGACGCTGGCGGCGGCGATGCCGCTGGTGTCGTGGGTGTGGAAGTGCACGGGCACGCCGAGCTCCTCCTTGAGGGCCTTGACCAGGGCGCGGGCGGCGTAGGGTTTGCACAGGCCGGCCATGTCTTTGATGCCGATGATGTGGGCGCCCATGCGCTCCAGCTCCCGGGCCAGCTTGAGGTAGTACTTGAGCGAGTACTTGGTGCGCCGGGGGTCGAGGATGTCGCCGGTGTAGCAGAACGCGCCCTCGCAGAGGGCGTGGGTCTCGCGCACCGTCTCCAGGGCCACCTTGAGGTTGGGCAGGTAGTTGAGCGAGTCGAAGATGCGGAACAGGTCAATACCGTGGGCGGCGGCGTGGCGGACGAAGGCGGCAACCACGTTGTCGGGGTAGTTGGAATAGCCCACGGCGTTGGCGCCGCGCAGAAGCATCTGAAAGCAGATGTTCGGGATGCACTCGCGCAGCCGGCGCAGGCGGATCCACGGGTCCTCGTGCAGAAAGCGCATCGAGGTGTCGAACTTGGCCCCGCCCCAGATTTCCACGCTGAACAGGCCCGGCACCCGGCGGGCCAGCGCCGCGCCCACGCGGTCCATGTCGTAGGTGCGCACCCGGGTGGCCAGCAGCGACTGGTGCGCGTCACGAAAGGTGGTGTCGGTGATCAGCAGCTTCTTTTGGTCCAGGATCCAGCGGACAAACCGCTCCGGCCCCAGCTCCCGCAACAACTGCCGGCTGCCGGGCGGCGGCGGCACCTTGGGGTCGTAGGCCGGCACCACCGGGGTGGGCAGACTCCTGGGCACGTAGCCCTTGGCCTGGGGATTGCCGTTGACAATGACCTCGCCCAGGAACTGGAGCAGCTTGGTCGCGCGGTCCTTGCGGGGCTTGAAGCGGAACAACTCCGGCGTGGTGTCAATCAGCGTGGTCGTGGCCCGGCCGGCGCGAAATTCCGGGTGGTGAATGACGTTTTCGAGGAAAGGGATGTTGGTCTTGACGCCCCGAATGCGGAACTCCCGCAGCACCCGGTCCATGCGCTGGAGGGCGATCTCGAAGGAGCTGCCAAAGGTGGTCACCTTCACCAGCAGCGAGTCGTAAAACGGGGTGATCACCGCCCCGGCAAAACCCATGCCCCCGTCCAGCCGCACGCCGAAGCCGCCCGCCGAGCGATAGGTCAGGATGCGCCCGTAGTCCGGGGCGAACTTGTTCTCCGGGTCCTCGGTGGTGACCCGACATTGGATGGCGTAGCCGTTGCGGGGAATGGCCTCCTGAGCCGGGAGCCCCACCTCGGGACCAAACAGCGAGTGGCCCTGTGCGATGAGAATCTGGGAGCGCACCAGGTCCACGTTGGTGATGACCTCGGTGACGGTGTGCTCGACCTGGATGCGCGGGTTCATCTCGATGAAAAACCATTCGCCGGTCTCGGTATCCACGAGGAACTCGACCGTGCCGGCATTGTCGTAGCGCACCTCCCGGGCCAGGCGCACCGCGGCCTCGCACAACGCCCGGCGCACGGCCTCCGGCAGGTCCACCGCCGGGGCAATTTCAATCACCTTCTGATGACGGCGCTGCACCGAGCAGTCGCGCTCGTGCAGGTGCACGACGTTTCCGTGACGGTCGCCCAGCACCTGCACCTCGAGGTGCTTGGCACGGGGAATGTACCGTTCCAAAAACACCGCCGGGTTGCCGAACGCGCGCCCGGCCTCGGCGCGTGCCTCATCGAGCAGCGGCGCCAGCTCGGCGGGCTTTTCAACCACCCGCATGCCCCGGCCCCCGCCCCCAAAGGCCGCCTTGATGATCAATGGAAACCCGATCGCCCTGGCGGCTTTCAGGGCCGCCGCGCGCTCGGCCAGCGGTTCATCGGTCCCCGGCAGTGTGGGCACGCCCACCCGTCGCGCCACGGCGCGGGCGGCGGTCTTGTCGCCCATGAGCCGCAGCAACTCGGGCCGCGGGCCGACAAAAGTGATTCCCGCGTCGGCGCAGGCCCGGGCGAAATCCGCGTTCTCCGAAAGAAAGCCGTAGCCCGGGTGGATGAGACTGACCCCCTTTTCGCGGGCCAGGGCCACGATGCCCTCGATGTCCAGGTACGCGCCCACCGGCCCTTTGCCCGTCCCCACGATGTACGCCTCGTCCGCCTTGAAGCGATGGATGCCGAAACGGTCTTCCTGCGCGTAAATGGCCACGGTGCGCAGGCCCAGCTCCGTGGCGGCGCGGAAAATGCGGATGGCAATCTCGCTGCGGTTGGCGGCCATCAGCTTGAGGGGCGCGGCCGGCGTGTGGTTACCGTTGGTCATAAACTTCCGGGTCGGGGGTTATAGGGCATAACGTTGCCGACGGCAAAGCAAACCCGCCCTTCGGGGGGGGCCCGAAAGCGGGAGCGTTGTGGCGTGCCACCCAACGAACGGCGTAGCGGCATCCTTCTCGGCTGCCGTAGCGGGCGGTCTCATGTAACCCGCAACCAGCGGCGCCAACGCAGCAGCGCCCTGCCCTTGATTGGCCCCTGGTAGGGCCGCGCTGCGTCGCGGCCCGGGCAAACCGGCAGCCGCACCGCCCACCGCCGGCTGGCAGCCGGCGATACGGCAGATTCCCAATCTGCGCTCCGAGCACCGCCGGCGGGAAGCCGGCGCTCCCGGCATCACGGCACCCTTGCCGACGGAGGGCCGCGTTCCACCACGGCCCGGGTAACCCGCCGGGCGGAATGCCCGGCCTACGGCTGGCGCAGGCTGTCGAACCACGCCCTGGCGGCGAGCAAGCTCGGCTCGGCGCATTCGCCGTGCGTTCCCCCGGGCCGGGGATCAAGCAGTTCCACCTGCGTGGCGCCAGCGGTTTGGAATGCCGCGTAGGCCACCTGGGAATTGGCCGGGATGACATCCTGGTCGCCCGAGCAATGGTACAGGCGCAGCGGGGTCCGGGGGGTCCAGCGGAACACGTCGTTGTCGCGCAGCGCAAGTCGCAACGGGTGTTCCGGGTCGGTGCGGAAAGCGGCCAGGAACTCCGGCCGGAAGACTTGCACGGGATCGGCGGGCATGGCGGCGTTGATCTCCCCGCCGGAATGCTGCCCGTCGAGCAACGGCGGCAGGGTGGCATGGTAGGGCGGCGCCAACAGGTCGCTCAACCGGGGTGCCAGCCGGTAGATGTCCTGGTAGGCGGCCAGCAGCAGCGCCAGGTAGTAAGGGTTGGGCTTGGGGCGCGGCGACAGGAAGTCCTCGGTGGTTACGCCGGACAGGTCGTAAGCGCCGGCCATCGGCGCGGCGGCGGTGACGGTGAATTCGTCGGCGTGGTAGGTCTCCAGTTCGCGCAACAGCGCCATCGTGGCGTGGCCGCCGTGGGAGTAGCCCATCAGGAACAACTGGCCGTTGAGCACCGCCCCGCGCTCGGCGGCCAGAAGGCGCGCCGCGCGCAACAGGTCCACCCCGGCGGTGCCCTCCGAGCGGGCGTGATGGTAGGCGGGAACGCCCGGGGAATTTCCCAGCCCCAGGTAGTCCGGCAACACCGCCAGGTAACCGGTGGCAGCCAGGGCCAGGCCGACGATCCGTTCGCCGGTCGCGTTCTGGCTGGGGGCCTCGGACTTTTTGGCCAACGTCCCGTGCTGGTAACTGACCAGCGGCAGCCGTTGGCCCCCCGCCTGGGGAAGGGCTACAAAGCCCGACGCCTGGGTGCGTCCGCCCCAGGGGTCCACCGTCTCATAAGTCACCGCCAGGGCGCGCACGTCGTAGAGGGCCTTCACCGGAATGCCGGCCAGGCTGAAGATGAAGTCAAGCTGGGCCTTGGAGTAAAGCCCCAGGTCGGACACGGCCAACACCCTGCCCCGCAGGGCCGGCTCGACGGCCAGCACCCGGTAAAACCGCGTCGGCCCCGGCGGGCGGGCATCCCCCCAGCGCGGGGTGGTGACGGGCCAGGGGGTGATGGCCGGCGCCGCCAGCCAAAGCCCGCCGTCGAAGCGGTCGCGGGTTTGCACCGTGTAGGCGCGGCCCGGCTCCCCGCCCTGCCATTCCAAAAGCAGCCCTTCCGGGGTCCACACCGGCGGGAACAGGCGCAAAGGCTCCGCCGCGATCAGCGTACCCAGCGCCAGCCACGCCCCGCCAAGCCGCCGAAAGATTCGATTCATGCTGCGCGCAGGTTGGGCCGCGGCCGCGGAGCTGGCAAAAGGATTTTGCCTTGGGCCGCCGCCGCCGGGCATGCTGCCGGCATGGTGATTCATCCGCTGCTGGTGGCGGGGGCGCTGCTGGTCTGCGCGGGGATGAGCTTTTTCTTCGCCCTGGCGGAGGCGGCGTTGTTCACGCTCGGCCGCGGGCAACTGCGCGAACTGGTGGCCGCCCGGCCCGCGGCGGGTCGGCGGGTCGAGCGCCTGCGGGAGCGGGCCGAGGACGTGCTGGCCACCATCGTGCTGGGCAACGCCTTTGCCAACGCCGGCCTGGTGGCGCTGGGGTTGTGGCTGGTGTTCCGGCACGGCTGGCCGCTGGCCGGGGCCTTGGCCGGGGTCTTGTTGCTCGTTTTGGTGGTGGGCGAGATCATCCCCAAGACCCTGGCCGTGCGGGCGCCGGAGTTCTGGGCGCCCCACGTGGCGCCGGCGGTGGAAATCTGGCGGCGGTTGACCGGGCCGTTGTGCCGGCTGGCCCGCTGGGGCAACGAGCACCTGTTGGCGTTGTTCGCACCGGCGGCGACCCGGCGCCCCAGCGGGACCACTTCCGAGGAATACCGGGAATTGCTGGACCTGGCCCAGGAGCAGGGCCAGCTCCGGCCCGGCGAAAAGGAGATCATCCTGCACATTCTGGAGTTGGACCAGCGCACCGCGGGAGACGTGATGCGGCCGCGCGCCGAGGTGGTGGCGTTGCCCGACGATCTGAGCGTGCCGGAAATGCTGGCCGCCGCCCGCCGGCACGGGCACCGCCGGCTGCCGCTCTACGACGGCTCGCTGGACACGATCGTGGGCGTGCTGAACACCCGGCAGTTGCTTCTCAACCCGGAGGGGGACCTGAGCGAGGCGATCGAGTTTCCCTCCTTCGTGCCCGAGAGCATGAACCTGCTGACCCTGCTGCGCAGCCTGCAACGTCAAAAGCGCGGCCTGGCCATCGTGCTGGACGAATTCGGCAGCGTGGCCGGGGTGGTCACCATCGCGGACATTCTGGGCTTCGCCGTGCGGGCGCCGGTCGCAACCGGGCGGGACCGAATGCTCGAACCGCTGCCCGAGGGCGGCTGGCGCGCGGGCGGGGCGCTGCGGCTGGAGGATTTTCGCCGGGTGTACCCCGGGCTGGGCGAAACGCCGCCCGGCGTGGATACCCTGGCCGGGTTGGTGCTGGCCCAGACGGGCGTGGTGCCCGCCCCGGGCGCCACTGTCAGTTACGGCGGGCTGCGGCTGACCGTCACCCGCGCCACCGAGCGGCGCATCCTGGAGCTGGAGCTGGTGCCGGAGCGGGGCAAACCGCGGGCCGGGCGATGAACGGGGGCTTGCTCATCCTGGCGGTGCTGGCCGCGGCCGTGGCGTTTTTGCTCTCCGGCATGGAAGCCGGGCTCTCGGCCCTGAACCGCCTGCGCGTACGGCAGCGGGCGCGGGAGGGACATCAGGGGGCACGCCTGTTGCAGGAGTTCCTGGCCGCGCCGGAGCGGTTTTTGTGGACCATCCTGGTGGGCAACACGCTGGCCTGGGTGACGCTGCTGGGGCTGACGTTTCATCCGTTGTACGCCTCGCTGGGCGGTCGGCGTGCGGGGCTGGCGGCAGCAATGGCCGGCACGGTGCTGCTTCTGTACATGCTGGCGGACCTCCTGCCCAAGATGCTCTTCCGCCGGTTTCCCACCCGGCTGTGCCTGGCGCTGGCGCGGCCGTTTGCGTGGGTGCACACGGCGCTGGGACCGGTGGTCTGGGTGGCGGAAGCCCTGGCCCGCGGCCTGTTGAAGTTGACCGGCGGCGAGCCGTACACCGGCCGGTTGTTCCGCAACCGCGAGGAGTTGCGCCAACTGCTGCTCGAATCCGCCCAGTCCCTCACCAGCGAGGAACAGAAGATGGTCACCCGCGTGCTGGACATGCAACGCCTGAGCGTGGGCACCCTGATGCGGCCGCTGGGGGAGGTGGTGGGCGTCCCGGTCGAGGCCCCGCTGGGTGAAGTGATCCGGCGCTGCCGGGAATCCGGGCACGACCACCTGCCGGTCTGGACCGCCGACGGCCGACCGGCCGGCGTGGTCAGCCTCGCCGCGGTGTTGTACCGCGAGGAGCCGGAGCCGGACCGGCCGGTGAGCCGCGTGATGCGGCCGCCGGTGCTCCTGCCCGAGACCGCCGTGCTCGAGGAGGCGCTCCTGACTTTCCGGCGCACCGGCGAGCGCCTCGCCGTGGTGGTCAACGCCCGGCAGCGCCCGGTGGGCATCGTGTCGCTGACCGACGTGCTGCGGTTCATTTTCGGGGAGGTGACGTTGTGAGCGCGGAGTTTCTGTTGGATCTGGTCTGGAAGCTCGGCGCCGTTGTGGTGCTGGTGTTGCTAAACGGCTTCTTCGTCGCGGCCGAGTTCGCCGTGGTGAAAATCCGGGACACCCAACTGGTCCGTCTGGCCGAGGCGGGCCACCGGCGGGCGCGCGTGGCCCGGCGCATCGTGGGCAACCTCGACGCCGCCCTGAGCGCCACTCAACTGGGCATCACCCTCGCCAGCCTCGGACTGGGGTGGATCGGCGAGCCGGTGTTTGCCACGTTGTTGGAGCCGGTGTTGAGCACGTTGCAAATCCGGTCCGAGCAGATGCGTCACTCGATTGCCTTCGCGGTGGGCTTTTCCCTGATCACCTTTCTCCACATCGTGGCCGGAGAGCTGGCCCCCAAATCGCTGGCCATCCGCAAGGCCCTGCCCACCACCCTCTGGGTGGCCCTGCCGCTGGACTGGTTTTACCGGGTCTCGTATCCGGCCATCTGGACCCTCAACCACGCCGCCGACTGGCTGCTGCGCCGCCTGGGCATCGAACCGGTCAGCGAAGCCGAACTGGCCCACAGCGAGGAGGAACTGCGCCTGCTGCTGGTCGGCCCGGCCCGGCCCGGGGGCCAGGCCGGGTGGGGCCGCCGGCTGGTGTTGAACGCCTTCGACCTGCACCACCGCGTCGCGCGCGAGGTGATGCGCCCCCGCCGGGAAATCGTGGCCCTGGACCTGGCCGACCCGATCGAGCGTTGCCTGGAGACCGCCGAGAAAACCCGCTACTCGCGCTTTCCGCTGTGCGAGCGCGGCGACCTGGACCGCGCCCTGGGTGTCATCCACTTCAAGGACCTGTTCGCCCTGCGCGGGCGCGCCCGCACCGCCGCCGACCTGTTGCCCGCGGCGCGCAAGCTCCTGTACGTGTCCGAGAGCGCCCGCTTGGACCAGCTCCTGCAACTGTTTTTGGAACGCCGCCTCCACCTGGCCCTGGTGGTGGACGAGTACGGGAGCACCGTCGGCCTGGTCACGCTCGAAAACGTCCTCGAGGAACTGGTCGGCCAGATTCAGGACGAGTTTGATCAGGAGCCCCCGCTCTGCGTGCGCACCGGACCGGACTCCTGGGAGCTGGACGGCCAGTTCCCGCTCCACGAACTGGCCGAACTGGTCGGCCAGCCCGTGCAGGCGGAGGACCTGGCCACGACCAGCGGCCTGGTGACCCATCGCCTGGGCGGATTCCCCAAGCCCGGCGACTGCGTGGAGTTGGGGGATTTCCAGCTCCGCGTCGAAGCGACCGACGGCCCGCGCGTCACGCGGTTGAAACTGATGCGGGTTCGGCCGCCGCCGGAGTCGTGAGTGGTGCGCGCCCGCCGTGCCAGGCCAGTACCGCCGTAACCACCCCCACCGCCAACCCCAGAACGGAGGGAATCCACAACTGCCCGCCGAATGCCCCCTGCACAGCCCAGACATCCAGCGCCAGCCAGGTCAGGACCGGGCCGTAATCCGGCGTCAGGCCGAGGGTCCGCTTGGCAATCAACCACGGCGTGGCGATGAGCAACAGCACCAGCAGAAAGACCGCGACGGCCACCGGGAAAAACACCGGCGCGCCCAGCCAGTGGGTATGCCCGGTCACGACCGCCGACCATTGCCACCAACCCAACACCCGGCGACCGAACGGCTCCAGCACCAGACTCAACCCCAACCCCAAGCCCAACGAGACACCCAGGAGCCACCACCCGTAATACTTGATCCGCCGCCATGGCCGCAGGATCACCCGGGCGGTCTGACGTGCGCTCAACACCACGGCCAACCATAGAAACGGCGCGGGCCAGGCCACGTGCGCGAGCAACCGCGGCCCCAGCTCCCGGGTAAACTCGAACCGACCCAGGGGGCTGCCACTGAAGGCGCCCACCGCCATCACCATGCCGGCGGTCAGGAACACCAACACCCCGCAAAACAGCACGTTTTGCAAGGGCAGCCGGCTTGCCAGCGAGGCCAGCACGGCCACGGACGCCAGGACGGGGATCAGCCCCTCGGTCCAACGCCAGTCAGGGGCCAAACGCCAGCCGGCCAGCGTGCTGATCGCACTCGCCAGTACTCCCACGGCCAACAAGCCCAGCGCCACCCATTCCACGCGCGCAGCCTGGCGCACCGGCTGCAACCAAAACGAGGGCGGCTGTTGGGCCGTGAAAGCCCGGTCGTTGGTTGGTTGTTTTCGGGGCACGGCGCCAGCGTAGCGAGGTTGCACCGCTTTGAAAAGCCTCAAGCCTCCAGCCCGCACCGGCCCGAACAGCCCTCCGCGTAGAGAAGACGAGGCGAACCGCTCACCGGCGAACTCTTGGCGGCCAGCTACCGCAAGGCCGGGAGTGCCGCCTTCCAGCTGGCGGCGACTGAAGCGCAGATTACCAATCTGCCGCCTGCCTGCCGCGCTTCGCTTGGCGCCGGCAGGTATCGCCGGCTGCCAGCCGGCGGCATTACGTCACATGGCAGGGCGCCGCTGCGTCGGCACCGCTGACCCGGGCGGCGGGACGCCGCCCTCTACGGCAGCCAAGATGGCCGCCGCTACCGCCGCAGCGCCGGCTTCCAGCCGGCGGGGCCTCAAAAAAAGCGCCAGCAAGCTGGTGCACTCCAAAGGCTGGCGCCCGGCTTGGCGTTCCTGCCGTCGGCGGGTCGTCCTGGACGGCGGGCCGTCCCTGGTCCCCCAAAGCGCGGCCCTACCACGCTTGCCGGTGAGCCAGCGCGATGGGCATCCGGCCGGTCATTTGCGGATTACCAATCCGCGCCACAGCCGACTGCCAGTCGGCGCTACGGTGTAGCGCTGATTGACCATCTGCCGTATCGCCGGCTACCAGCCGGCGACGGGTGGTGTGGGCATCCAGCCTGCCCCGGGCCGTGGTGGAACGCGGCCCTCCACCGGCAGGATACCACCGTCACCTCAAGGCCGGCGTTACCCCGGCGCGGATTCCCAGTCCACAGCCGCAAGTGGCCCCCAAAAGTCGGCACGCCGGAAGGGCGTGCCCGGTTTCGCGGTTGACGGTTTGCGGCCCGCTTCGCAACGTCACACCCTTTGTTGCGGCCGATGAAGACCATTTTGTTCGTGTGCACCGGCAATGTTTGCCGCAGTCCGATGGCCGAGGGCCTCCTGCGCCACCTCACCCGGGAGCAGGGCGGTTACGAGGCTCTGTCCGCCGGCGTGGGTGCGGTGGACGGCCAGCAACCCAGTCCCGAGGCCGTTCAGGCCATGGCCGAGCTGGGCATTGACATCTCGGGACAGCGCAGCCGGATGCTCACCCGCGACCTGGTCCAGCGCGCCGACTACATCTTCGCGATGACCCGGGGGCACTTGGACACGATCCAGCTTCTGTACCCGGAAGCGGCGGAAAAGACCTTCCTGCTCCGGGAGTTCGACAACACCCTCGAGGAGTTTGAAAAGGACATCCCGGACCCGATCGGCTCGGGGTTGGAGGCGTATCGGGAATGCCGGGACAAGATCGAGCAGGGCATTGTCTCGCTGTTGCACCATTTGCAGCAAACCGCGGCCCTGACCGGGCAAACGGCGCCCCCCCGGACACCCGGTCTGGCCCTGGGGGCCGACCATGCCGGTTACGCGCTCAAAGAGGCGGTCAAGGCCCACCTCCAGGAGCGGGGCTACCCGGTCGAGGACCTGGGCACCCACTCGACCGAATCCACCGATTACCCGGATTACGCCCGGGTCGTGGCGCAGCGGGTGGCGCGGGGCGAAACCGACTTCGGCGTGTTGATCTGCTCGACGGGCATCGGCATGAGCATTGCCGCCAACAAGGTGCCCGGGGTCCGCGCCGCCCTGGTGTTCAACGAGGAGGGGGCCGCGCTGAGCCGCAGTCACAACGACGCCAACATCCTGGTGTTGGGGGCCAAATTCACTCCGCCGGAAGCGGTCGGCCGCATCGTGGACCGGTTTCTGGCAACCCCCTTCGAGGGCGGACGCCATGCGCGGCGCGTGAGCAAACTGGAATCCTCGCCCCACTCCGCCCGCCCCCTGGCGGCGGTGGACCCGCGCGTGGCCGAACTGATCGAACGCGAGCGCCGGCGCCAGCAGGAGCACCTGGAGTTGATCGCCTCCGAGAATTTCACCAGCCCCGCGGTCATGGCGGCCCAGGGCAGCGTGCTCACCAACAAGTACGCCGAGGGCTACCCCCGCCGGCGCTGGTACGGCGGTTGCGAGCACGTGGACGAGATCGAGCAACTGGCCATTGACCGCGCCAGGCAGCTCTTCGGCGCCGAACATGCCAACGTGCAGCCCCACTCCGGCTCCGGCGCCAACATGGCCGTGTACTTCGCCTTCCTGAAGCCCGGCGACAAGCTGCTGACCATGGACCTGTGCCACGGCGGCCATCTGACCCACGGTCACCGGGCCAATTTCTCCGGCCGCTTCTTCGAGGTCATTCACTACGGCGTGCGCCGGGAGGATGAGCGGATTGACTACGACCACCTGGCCGAACTGGCCCGAACCCACCGGCCCAAGATGATCACCGTGGGCGCCAGCGCCTACCCGCGCATCATTGACTTTGAGCGTCTGGGGCAGATTGCCCGCGAGGTGGACGCGCTGCTGCTGGCGGACATCGCCCACATCGCCGGCCTCGTGGCCACGGGCCTGCACCCCAGCCCGGTGCCGCACGCGGACTTTGTCACCACCACCACCCACAAAACCCTGCGCGGGCCGCGGGGCGGGTTGATTCTCTGCCGCGAACGGTACGCGAAGGAAATTGACGCGCAGGTCTTCCCCGGCATCCAGGGTGGGCCGTTGGAACACGTCATCGCCGCCAAGGCGGTTTGTTTTCAAGAGGCCCTGCAGCCGGAGTTCCGCGCCTACCAGCAACAGATCGTGGCCAACGCCCGGGCGCTGGCCGAGGGCCTCCAGCGCAACGGCTACCGGCTGGTCAGCGGCGGCACGGACAACCATCTCCTGCTGGTGGACGTGGGCGCCCGAGGCCTGACCGGCAAGGAGTGCCAGGCCGCGCTCGACGCCGCCGGCATCACCGTCAACAAAAACACCATCCCCTTCGAGACCCGCTCTCCCTTCCAGGCCAGCGGCATTCGCCTGGGCACGCCCGCCGTGACCACCCGCGGCATGAAAGAGCCGGAGATGGCCGCCATTGCGGACATGATCAGCGAGGTGCTCCTGGACCTGCAAAACCCGGACATCACCCGGCAGGTCCGGGCCCGGGTGCTCGAATTGACCCATCGGTTCCCGCTGCCGTACTGACCGCGGCCGGTCACGCCCCCGGAACAACTCCAGGTAAGCGACGGCGTACCGAACCGTTGCCTTGTCCGTCTTCATCATCGCGGTCACCTCTCGGCGGCCGTTGAGGACGACCTTTTGCCGCCCGCAACCAGCGGCGCCGTCGCAGCGGCGCCCTACCACGTGATGCAATGCCACCGGCGCCGCGATGCTTTACCCTTGATTGGCCCCCCGGTAGGGCCGCGCTGCGTCGCGACCCGGGCGGGCTGGAAGCCCGCACCACCTGCCGCCGGCCGCCAGCCGGCGTTACGGCAGACTACCAATCTGCGCTACACCGGCGCCGCGGCGCCCTGCTGGTGGAGGGCTACTTTCCCCCCCGGCCCCGGCACCCGCCCGGGCGGGGGCTTGTCGCGGCCCCAACAGCCGGGTACGCTCCCGCCATGCCAACCCTCACCCGACGCCAGTTTCTGGGACGCACCCTGGCCGCAAGCGCTTTCGCTGGCATTCTGTCGCCAGCCCGGGCGGCCGGGGCCCGCGGCGCCTCCCCGCACCCGGTCCGACTGGGCGGTCCGGTTTTCAACGCCCCGGCCGACCCGGAGGCCCTGGCCCGCGCGCACCGCGATCTGGGTTACTCGGCCGCCTACTGCCCCAACGTGTCGTTGCAGGACGCGACGCGGATCAAAGCCGTTCGCGAAGCGTTCGCCCGCCACCACGTGGTCATCGCCGAAGTGGGCCGCTGGGTGAATCTGCTCGACGCCGACCCCCAGAAGCGCGCGGCCAACCTGCGCACCGTCACCGAGGGCCTGGCCCTGGCCGAGGAGGTGGGCGCGCTGTGCTGCGTGGACATTGCCGGCTCGTTCAACGAGCAGGTCTGGTACGGGCCGCACCCCGACAACCTGTCCCGGCGCTTCTTCGATGCGGCGGTCGAAAACGCCCGCAAGATCATTGACGCGGTCAAGCCCCGGCGCGCGAAGTTCGCCTACGAAATGATGGGCTGGGCACTGCCCGACAGCCCGGAGGCCTGCCTGAAACTGCTCCGCGCCGTGGACCGGAAGGCCTTCGCGGTGCATCTGGACCCCTGCAACCTGATCAACTCCCCGACGCGCTTTTACCGGAACACGGCGCTGCTGAACGAATGCTTCGACAAGCTCGGCCGCTGGATCGTGAGCTGTCACGCCAAGGACCTGGCCTGGGAGATCGAGATGAACGTGCACTTCCGCGAAGTCATCCCCGGCCGTGGCCAACTGGACTACGCGACCTACCTGCGCCGGCTGGCCGCCCTGCCCCACCAACCGCCCCTGATGCTCGAGCACCTGGCCAACGCCACCGAGTACCAACAGGCCGCCACCCACATTCGCCAGGTGGGCGCGGCCGCCGGCCTGACCTTTGCGTGAAGGTGGCGCCGACCCACCCGCCCCCGGGGACGCTGCCCGCGCCCCTGCGGTTTGTCTCTCCCACGGAGGTCCTCGGGCACGGCCGCCGGCTGGTTTATTTCGGCGGCTGCGACTACCACCGGCTCTCGTTCCATCCCCGGGTCCGGGCGGCGGCGCGGGCGGTCCTGGCCCGGGACGGTCCGGGCGTGGCGGCCTCGCGGCTGACCACGGGCAACCACCCGCTTTACGAGGAACTCGAGGCCTGGCTGGCGCGGTTTCTGCACCTGCCCCGCGTCGTGCTGGTGAACTGCGGCTACGCCAGCAACCTCGTCGCGGCCCAGGCACTGGCCGGCGAAGTCACCCACGCCTGGCTGGACGCCCGCGCTCATGCCAGCCTGCGCGACGCCGCGCAATTCCTGGGCTGTCCCGTGGCCGGGTTCGGCCATCGCGATCCCGCCGACCTGCGCCGTCAACTGGCCCGCCTGCCCCGCGGCGCGCGCCCGGTGGTGCTCACCGACGGCCTGTTCGCCCACGACGGCTCGCTGGCGCCGCTGGCCGAGTATCTTGCGGCGCTGCCGCGGCGCGGCTGGCTGGTGGTGGACGACGCCCACGGCCTGGGGGTGCTGGGTGAGCACGGTCGCGGCACGCTCGAGGCCTGCGGCGTGGCCGACCCGCGGGTGATTCTGTGCGGCACGCTGAGCAAGGCGTTCGGCGCCTTCGGTGGGCTGGTGGCGGGCGAGAGGCAATTACTTGAGCGCGTCGTGGCGCGCAGTCGGGCCTTTGGCGCCAGCACTCCCCCGCCCCTGCCGGCGGTGGCCGCGGCATTGGCCGCAGGCCGGTTGATCGCCGGCGATGCCGTCTTGCGCACGCGGCTGCGGGCCAACGCCGTCGTGGTCCGTGGGGCCGCGCGGGCGGCGGGTTGGCCGGTGCCCGAGCCGGACACGCCCATCCTGGCGGTGGAGCCAAAGTCGGCGACAGCAGTCACGCGCTGGCGCCAGCGGCTTTTACGGGCGGGAATTTGCCCGCCGCTGATCCGGTACCCGGGCGGGCCGCGCGACGGGTATTTTCGTTTCGCCCTCTCCAGCGCCCACCGCCCGGAGGAGCTGGCGCGTTTGATCACGGTTTTGGAGCGTTGAAAAGGGGCCGGCCGGGCCGTTGAGCGCGCCGGCCGCCGCCTGCCCAGAGTTTGGGGCCAAGGGCCGTCGGGCAAGTCTCGGCCGTTCAGGGCAGTTCCCAGCGCAGGCGGAAGAATTGCCGGCCGGCCGGCGCGGCCGCCACTTCCAGCACCTGGCGCGGCGGCGCGGGCGCGAGGGTGTGCACGGCCTCCCAGATACGCAGATCGGCCGACGCTTCCAGGGTGGCCGCCAGCTCGGGCAACGACTCGATGACCAGGCGCACCGCCGACCCGGCCGGCTCCACGCCGACAAAGCGCGGCCCCGGCTCGACCCGCACCACCGCCACGCCTTCCGGGGGCAGCGGCTCCAACTGCCAACCGGTCCCCGCCGCCGGCAGGGTGCGGCCCGCGGTCAGTTCGGTGGCGGTGCCGGCACCGCGCAGGTGGGCAAAATCGGGTTCCACCCGCAGCACCCCGCCCTGGGGTGTCGCGGTGGGGTTGAGCACGGTGAAGTACACCGCTCCATCGGCGCCGGGGCCGAAGCGCTCGAGCCAGAGTTGCGGGTTGTCCGTGTGGGCGCCGGTCACGGGTTGCCAGCCGGCCTCGGCCACGCGCCGGATCAGCGGGAGGAAGCGGCGGAACAGCGGCCGGTCGCGGTTGTACCAGGCGGGATTGCGCCAGTACGGGTTCTCGGCCGCGTTGTGGCTGAACATCGAGGGGAACATTCCGTAAAAGAGGCTGCGCTGGAAGTAGCGCTCGACCAGGTTGGTGGTGAACCGGTCGTAATCGGTGTTCATCAGCAGCAGGTACGGCTTGGCGCCGGCCAGGGTGCGCCAGAGGGCCATTTGCGCGTGTGAGACGGGCCGGTACTCGCCGCCGGGCAGCCAGTCGGTTTCGGTGCCCAGCACGTCCAACCACCCGCAAAGGAAGCCGAAGCGGTACGGGACCCCGTTGGCAAAAACCAGCCCGCCCAGGCGGCGCACGTCCGCGCTGATCCAGCGGGTGAACTCGTAGATCGCCAGCCCCTTGAACAGCGCCGGCCGGCGCGTGTCCGGGGCAAAGCTCAGCGGCACGGTGGTGTGGCGGAAATGCTCGCGCCGGAAGTTCAGATCGGCGGTCACGTAGCCCTCGAGGGAGTCGAGGTACTCGCCGTCCAGCCGCGCGGCGGCGTTCGCGCCGTACAGCCGGGCCTTGAGGGCGTCATTCCAGTGGACGGTGGCGGCGTTGGGCGAAGCGGGCAGTGCGGGATTGGGGTTGAGACTCCAGACCGCGCCGTTGGCCCAGGGTTCGTTGCGGAAGAGCAGCACCGGCTGGCCGTCGGCGTCGTACATCGCCGCGGCGCGGCTCACGCGGGCCATCTCCCGGTGGAACCCGGGCGGGCCCTCGGCGTAGGCGTCCCGCACGCGCAGGGCCTCGGGCAGGGTGCGCGGCACTTCGGGGGCCATCGGCATCCACCAGGTCATCGGCTCGGTGTAGCGGAAACTCAGGATGCCGTGGGCATCGTCCCAGGCCACGGCGTTGTCGCCCTCGTGGAAACGGAAGCCGAAGTCCTCCCAGCCCTGCACCGTGCTCACGTCGGTAAACGGCATCCAGATGCCCTGCTCCCGGGCGCGCACCTCGAAATGTTGCGGCCAGATTTCCGTGAACTTTTGGAACGCCGCGCGGAACCCGCGGGCCGGGTCAAACCGGTACACCACCAGGCCGAAGTCCGCCGCATTCGGGAACTGCTCGGTTTCGGGCACCAGCCCGAGGTCAAACGCCGCGCAGAGCTGGCGCGTGCCGGCGTGGTAAAACAGCCGGTACTGGGCCGGCCGGTCGTAGTCCACGCCCAGGGCCAGACCCACCTCGGGGCCGCTCACCGCCGCCAGCGGGTAGGCGGACATCGTCCCGGTGGTGCCGGCGCCGACGGGGTTGGCCAACAGGTATTCCCCCGCGCCCTCGATTACGCGGCGGCGGCGGAGGTCATCGCCCCACGTCCACCCGCTCGCATCCACCGGCAGGGCGAACACCAGCAAGATCGCGCGGTCGTCGCCGCGCCGGTTGGTGAGCCGGCCCTGCACGCTCAAATGGCGGGCGTGGTTGCGGACGGTGAATTCCAGGCGCAGCCCCAGTTCCGGGCACTCGCCGTTCTCGAAGGCAAAGGCGTCGGAATCCGCCGCCACGTCGCGGGCGAAGAACCCGCCGAATTGCGCGCCCGCCCACTCCCGCCCGCCCAGTTGGAGAGACACCACCCGCGCGCCGGCCAACCCCACCCGCAGGCCGTCGCCGGTGGCAAAGCCGGCCGTGGCCGCGGGCGGCGGGTTGGTCATCGGTGGGCGTACCATCGGCGCGCCCTGGAACAGGATGGCGGGGCCCTCGGCGGTGACCTCGGTCACCGACACCTCGTCGAACCACACCGTGCCGGCGTGGCCGCGAAACAGGCAGTGCAACGTGAGACTGCGCACCGGTTTTTCGGGTTGGATGACCACCTCGCGCATCTGCCAGTCATGCGTGCCGGTGGCGAAGTTGGCCGTCTGACCCCACAGCGGCGTGCCGTCGTCGTAGATCAGGTCCGCGTAGAGCGAGTAACCGCTGTCCGGGCTGCCGGTGACGCCCTCGGCCCGGCTCCATCCGCGGACGACCAAGGGGGCCGCGGTTTTGCGGTTAAGGCTCAGGGTTTGGTGCGCGCCCCGCCAGCCGGTCGAGTCCGGTGCCGTGCAGCGCAGGGCGGTTGAGCCCTGGCGGCCTTCGCCGGGGGCGGCCTGGTAACCGTTGGGCGCGGCAGACCAGTGGGAAAAACTTCCCCCGGTGCGCTGTTCAAAATCGCCGTTGCGGAGCAGGTTGGTCCCGCCGGTGGCCCTCACCACCTGGAGCACCGGGGCCGCGGCCGGCGCGTCGCACGCCCAGCCGGCCAAGGCCAGCAGCCGCAACCAGCCGAGGAACGCTTTCACACGCGCCAGCATAGCGGCCCTTTGGCCGGCGCTAGAAGTGCAAAGCGGTGGGGCGCGGGCGTGTCCGGCGCGGACAAGGCCCCACGCCGCGCTTTCGCCCCGACGGCCGCCGGGGTAAAATGCCGGCATGAACTTCGCGCCCGCTGGTTTTCCCGCGGTCCGGCTGCGTCGTCTGCGGCAGTCCGCCCCGCTGCGCCGCCTGGTGGCCGAAACCCGGCTCAGTGTCGAGCAGTTGGTCCTGCCGTTGTTCGTGCGCCCGGGGCGAAAGGTGCGCCGGCCGGTGGGCGCCATGCCGGGAGTGTGCCAGCTTTCGCCGGATGAACTGGTGACCGAGGCGCGACGCGCCTTCGAGGCGGGAGTGCCGGCCGTGCTGTTGTTTGGCATCCCGGACCACAAGGACGCCCGCGCCTCCGGCGCTTATGCCCGCCGGGGAATCGTGCAACAGGCGGTGCGGTTGCTCAAACGCGAGTTGCCGGACCTGCTGGTGATCACCGATGTGTGCCTCTGCGAGTACATGAGCCACGGCCACTGCGGGGTGGTCCGGGCCGACCGCCACGGGGCGCGCATTCTCAACGACCCCACACTTGAGTTGCTGGCCCGCACCGCCGTCAGCCACGCCGAGGCCGGGGCGGACCTGGTGGCGCCCAGCGACATGATGGACGGGCGGGTGGCGGCCATTCGCGCCGCGCTGGACCGGGCCGGTTTCACCGAAACGCCCATCATGGCCTACGCCGCCAAGTTCGCCTCCGCGTTTTACGGACCGTTTCGCGAGGCGGCGGAATCCGCCCCGCGTTTCGGCGACCGTCGCAGCTACCAAATGGCGCCGTCCAACGCGGCCGAGGCCCTGCGGGAAGTGGCCCTGGACCTGGCGGAGGGCGCGGACATCGTGATGGTCAAACCCGCGCTGGCGTACCTGGACATCCTGTACCGGGTGAAGACGCAATTCGGGTACCCCACCGCCGCCTACGCGGTGAGCGGGGAGTACGCGATGATCAAGGCGGCCGCGGCCAACGGCTGGTTGGATGAACGGTCGGTGACGCTGGAAAGTCTGCTGGCGCTGCGCCGCGCCGGGGCGGACATTTTGATCACCTATGCGGCGGTGGACGTGGCGCGGTGGTTGGGGGAGGAGACCGGCGGCCGCCTCAGTTCTGCACGTTCATGATCGAATAGACGATCAGGGCGATGATGATCAGCCCCAGCGCCAGCCCGCCGTAGAGGAAAAGCTTGTTGGCGTTGTCGCTTTTCTTGGCGAAGGCGGAGGCAACCACCGGCTTGCCCGCCTTGTCCAGGTCGCCCAGTTTCACCCCGCCGATGGGCATGGTTTGCTGGGCGGGCTTGCGGGCCCCGGGAGCACCGGCCGGAGGTTGGCGGCCGTCTTCCAGGCGCAACTCGACCTTGCCCAGACGCAGAATCTGCCCGGGCTTGAGCGGCGCCTCGGTAATGGGCTGGTCGTTGATGTACGTGCCGTTGGTGGAATTGAGGTCCTTGATGATGACCTCGTTGCCCTTGAGAATGACTTCGCAGTGATGGCTGGACACCGACGGCTCGGGAATTTGAAAGTTGTTGTCCTCCAGGCGCCCCACGGTGGTCCGCTCACTTTTTAACTCGTGCGCGACACCGGCAAACCCTTCGGTCAGGACAACAAGCTTGGCCATGGACGGCAGGTAACTGTCGGCGATTATTCGGCGGGAGCAGGCCAAGTCAAACGGTTTCTGGCCAAGCCCATTCGCGTCCGGGCCAAATCATCCGCGGCGCTGTGGCCCACCGTCCGCGGCTGCATCCGCCGCTGTCCGTGGTTGCGGCGAGGTGCGCTTGAGGGGGAAGTCCCAACGGCGTACAACCGCGGCCGGCCGCGCGCGCGGCGCCCATTGCATGGAGTGTCTGGACCTGACTTTGCCCACGCCCGAGGAAAATCTGGCGGCCGATGAGGCGTTGTGGGAGGCGGTGGAAGCCGGGGGGGCGGAGGTGCTGCGATTCTGGGAGTCGTCCACTCCGTTTGTGGTACTGGGCTACGCCAACCGGGCTGAACGCGAGGTGGATTTGGCGGCGTGCCGCGCGCGGAGGGTGCCGGTGCTCCGACGCTGCACCGGCGGGGGAACGGTCCTGCAAGGGCCGGGCTGCTTGAACTACACCCTGGCGTTGCGGATCGAAGAACGCGGTCCCACCGCCGGCATCCCCGGCACCAATCTTTGGGTTCTCAACCGCCACGCCGCCGCCCTGGGCGCGCTGCTGAACCAACCGGTGCGACGGCGCGGCGAGACCGACCTGGCCATCGGCGAGCGCAAATTTTCCGGCAACGCCCAGCGGCGCGGCCGGCGGGCGCTGCTGTTCCACGGGACCGTGTTGCTGGACCTGGACCTGGCCCTGGTGGCGGCGGTGCTCCCCGCCCCCTCGCGGGCGCCCGACTACCGCGGCGGGCGCGCCCATGCCGATTTTTTGATGAACCTGCACCTGCCGGCGACGGCCGTGAAGGAGGCGCTGCGACGCGCCTGGCAAGCGATCCAACCCGCCGTCGCCCCGTCGCCGGCGCGCCTCGCGGAGCTGGTGGCCAGCCGGTACGGCCGACCGGAATGGACTTTTCGCTTTTGAACGCGCCCTGCCGGGCCGGGAGCGCTCACGCGCCGATTTGCGTACGGATCAGCGCCGCCAACCGCTCACACCAGACCTCCACCACCTCCTCACTGCGGGCCTCGACCAGCACCCGGGCCTTGGGCTCGGTGCCGGAGTAGCGCACGAACACCCGCCCCCCCTCGGCGCCGACCGCCGTTTCGGCCTCGGCCAGAAGCGCCGTGAAGCCGTCCAGCCGCTCGAAAGGCACTTTTTCCTGCACGCGCACATTGACCAATTTCTGCGGGAAGCGGGTCCAGCACAGCCGGAGCTGCGAGAGCAGGGCGTCCTTTTCCTTCATGATGCTCAGGACCTGAAGGGCGGCCACCAGGCCGTCCCCGGTGGTGGCAAACTCGCGGAAGATGAGATGGCCGCTCTGCTCGCCGCCCAGGGTGTAGCCGCCGCGGAGCATTTCCTCGATGACGTGCTTGTCGCCCACGGGGGTGCGTACCGTGCGGCCGCCGGCGGCGGCCAGGGCGGCGTCCAGCCCGGCGTTGCTCATGACGGTGCAGACCACGGTGCGTTCGGGCAGCGCGCCCCGGTGCAGCCATTCCAGCCCGCAGATGGCCAGGATGTCGTCGCCATCGGCCAGGCTGCCCTGCTCGTCGCACAGCAGCACGCGGTCGCCGTCGCCGTCATGGGCCAGGCCGAGCTGGGCGCGGTGTTCGAGCACGCGGCGGCAGAGGTGCCCGGGGTGCATGGCGCCGCAGTCCTTGTTGATGTTGGTGCCGTCGGGCTGGTTGCCATACACGATGACCTCGGCGCCCAGTTCGCGCAGGACACTGGGGGTGGTCTTGTAGGTGGCGCCGTGGGCGCAATCCACCACGATGCGCAGGCCCTCGAGGTTCATGCGCTTGGGGAAACTGGCCTTGGCGTACTCGATGTAGCGGCCGATGGCGTCGTCCACCCGCAGCGCCTTGCCGATCTCGCTGGCCACGGGGCGGATGTGGTTGATGGCGCCGCTGAAGACCAGTTCCTCGATGCGCGCCTCGACCGCGTCGTCCAGTTTGTAGCCGTCGGCCCGGAAGAATTTGATGCCGTTGTCGTCGTAGGGATTGTGGGAGGCGGTGATGACGATGCCGGCGTCGGCCCGCAGGCTGCGGGTCACATAGGCCACGCCGGGGGTGGGCAGCGGGCCGATGAAGATCACGTCCACGCCCATTGAGAGGATGCCGGAGGAGAGGGCGTTTTCGAGCATGTAGCCCGAGAGCCGGGTGTCCTTGCCGATGACGATCTTGTGCCGGCCCAGGCCGCGGGCGTGGCTGGAGAGGGTCTTGAAAACATGGGCGGCGGCGCGGCCCAGTTTGAGGGCGGTCTCGGCGGTGACCGGTTCGATGTTGGCCGTGCCGCGGACGCCGTCGGTGCCGAAGATACGTTGGGGATTGCTCATGGGGTCAGGAGCCGGGAGGGGGCGGCAAAGGTTCCACGCGGACTTGCAAGGGGCTGAGGGAGACCACGGTCAGACCGGCGGGGACATGGACTTCCAGGTCCACGCGCGGGGGCAGCGGCCCGAGCGGGGTCAAATTGGCGAAGACCTGTACCTCGGACGGGTCCAGGGCGGCCACCAGGCGGGCGGGACCGCGCACGGTCAGTCGCGCAAAGGCCGGCTCGAGTCGGCAGGCCCGCGGCCGGCCCGGCGGCTGCAGGACCGTGATGGGCAGGTCCTCGAAGGTGCGGCGCTGCTCCGCCGGGTGGCGTTCGGTGATGTTGTAATGGACCAGCAGCCAGAGCAGCGTGGCCAACAACACCGAGACCAGCTTCCAGCCCGGATTGACCGTGATCTGGCGCCAAATACTCATGGCGTCGGAGCGGGGGTGCGGGCCGCGCGGCGCACCCGCAGGCTGCGCAACCATTCCAGCCAGGAACGCGGCCGGGGCGCCTTGACCAACCGGCGGGTCAGGAAGTCCCGCAGGTGTTCCAGGGTCACGTTGCGAACCAGCCGCCCCTGGTGGGCGTAGGAAATCGCCCCCGTTTCCTCGGAAACCACCACCACGATGGCGTCGGTTTCCTCGCTCAGCCCGATGGCGGCGCGGTGGCGGGTGCCCAGGGTCCGGCTCAAATCCGGCCGGGTGCTCAGGGGAAAAATGCAGGCCGCGTGGGTGATGCGGTCGCCGCGGATGATCACGCCCCCGTCGTGGATGGCGTTGTTGGGAAAAAAGATCGTCTCGAGCATCTCGGGCGTGGCCTGGCAGTCCACCACGATGCCGGACTCGACGACGTCATGCACAGGGACGGTCTGCTCGATGGCCACCAACATGCCGATGCGCACATCGGCCAACCGCTCCGCCGCCTGCACGATCACCTCGATGCTCTCGCGCTGCTCGCGCACGTTGACGAAAAAGGGCAGGTTGCCCAGCCGGGCCAGCAGGCGGCGCAGCTCCGGCTGGAAGAGCACGATCACGATCAGCGCCAGCGAGGGCAACAGGGCCAGCAGGAGCAGCTTGAGCACCTGCAGGTTCAACAGGGTGGTTACCAGGGTCAGGGACAACAACAGGATGAGAAACCCCGTGACCACGGCGGCCGCGCGGGTGCCGCGAATAAAAGTGATGACGTAGTGGATGCCCACGGAGAGCAGGGCAATCTCCACCAGCGCCCGCCAGTTGGTTTGCAACCAATTCAACATCCGCCGCGACTCTTCAACGCCTCGAGGGTGCGCACCACCTGCCGCGTGGCCGCCACGTCGTGCGTGCGCACAATCTCCACGCCCCGCAGCACGGCCCAGGCCGCGCAGGCCAGCGAGCCGGCCAGCCGCTCGGCCGCCGGCACTCCCAGCAACCGGCCCAGAAACGACTTGCGCGAGGCGCCGAGCAAAATCGGCCGCTGGTGGCGTCTAAAGGACTCCAGCGTGGCCAGCAACCGCAAATTGTGCTCGAGATCCTTGCCAAAACCGAGGCCCGGGTCCAATACCACCTGCTCGGCGCGCACCCCCACCGCCGCCAGCCGGGCCAGTTGCCGCTCGAAGAACGCCCCCACCTCGGCGGTCACGTCCGTGTAATGCGGCGCGGCCTGCATGGTCTGTGGCGTGCCCTGCATGTGCAGGCACACGTACCCGGCCCCGGTCTCCGCCAGCAGCCGCGCCATCTCCGGGTCCTCCCGGTTGGCGGCGATGTCGTTGACGATGCTCGCCCCGGCCGCCAGGGCCGCCCGGGCCACCGCCGGTTTCTGCGTGTCAATCGAAAGCACGGCCCGCGCCCGGCCGGCCAGCGCCTCGAGCACCGGGAGCACCCGCCGCAATTCCTCGGCCTCGCCGACCGGTTCCGCCCCGGGGCGCGTGGACTCGCCGCCGATGTCCAAAATGTCCGCCCCTTCCCGCTCCAGCTCCAGGGCGTGGGCCACGGCGGCCTCCGGCGTTGCGTACCGCCCGCCGTCGTAAAACGAGTCCGGCGTCACGTTCACCACTCCCATCAAGAGGGTGGGACGGGGGAACTCCCAGCGATGGCGACCGGCTTGCCAGATCATGATGATGCGCCTTCCTCCGGGCGGGCCACACGGGTTCCGGGTCCGTGCGGGCGCGCCAATCGGAGCGATGCGCACTTATCTCCGGACCAAAGGCAGGCTGTCAACGCGGGCTTTGGGAAATTTGGCTCCCAGCGGAGTCGAGGGTAGGTCCGACGCGGTCGGCCCGGCAACAGAGCAACCCACCGCCCACTGCTCCGGGGCCGACCAGAGCCGCCGCCGCGCCTTCAACCCGTCACTTCTGTTCCCACTTCCGCCGGGCAAAACACGCCGGACCGCGCGGGCGGCACCCGTCCAAACTGCCCGGCCACGAACCCGCCGAGAAACCGCGCCAACTCGCGCAGCACCGCCGGTTCGGGCCGGGCCGGACCAAGGGCCGCCAGCGGTCCCGCACCCAGCACCCGCAGGGCCAGACGGGCCTCCGGACCCAGGCGGGTTTGCTCCGGGTTGGGCTGCAGGCCCAGCCTTTTCAGCAGTTGCCACTCGAAGGCCAAAGCCAGGAGATCGGGGGGAACGGTGTCGGCCCGCAACAGGTCCCGGAGCAGGGCGTAGAGTTCCGGCACCGGCGTGTCGGGTTCGGTGGCCAGTTCGAGCAGTTGCACCGCGTAGGCCGCGGCCCGGAGCCGGGCCAGGTCGGAACGCAGGACCGGGTGAGGGTCGCGGACCACGACCTCGCGCAAGAGGTGGAGGTCGGACCGACGGCGGCGCTGGAAACTCAGGTCCACCTCGAAAAACAGGTCCAGTTTGCCGCGGAACGGGGATTTGGGCCGGCGCGCGCCCTTGGCGACGGTGGCCAGACGGCCGCCGCGTTCGGTCAACCAGTGGACGATGAGGCTGGTCTCGCTCAGCGGCCGCACGCGCAGGACAATGCCCGGGGTGCGCTCGGCGTTCATGGCCCCGGGGGTGGGGAGACCGTCACCGGGGACAGCGTGCCGGTCCACCGGGCCTGGTCGGCCAGGTTGCGCGGCACAATTGAACCCACGCTGATGATGAACTTGATACCGTCGGCCACCGACATGTTGAGCCGGATGACGTCTTCATCCGGGACCAAGATCAGGAACCCGCTGGTGGGATTGGGGGTGGTGGGTACGAAGATACCGTCCAAGGGCCGGCCCAGGCGGGACTCCGGCTCGGGAAATTCCTCGGTGGTCAGGAACCCGATGGTGTAGATGCCCCGCCGCGGGTACTCGATCAGCACCACCTGTTTGAACGAGGACTTGCTGCTGCTGGTGAAGGCCTCGTTGACCTGCTGAATGGTGCTGTAAATCTTGTTGAGCAGGGGCACGCGGCGCAGCAACTGGTCCATCCAGTAAATGACCCGTTTGCCCACGTAGTAGCGGGTGGCCCGGCCCACCGCGGCGATCAACACCACGGCCAGCGCAAACGAGGCCAGGCTCCAATACCAGTAGGTGGCCCCCCGCCCGCCCTCGCTGTGGGTGATCTCCCGCGGTA
>CALFAV010000076.1 GCA_937946835.1 uncultured Verrucomicrobiae bacterium
CCCGAGCTGCCGCGACGGTTTGTGAGCCTGCGCCGCGCGGCCCTGGCCACTTCGGGCGATGTGTTTCAGCACGTGGAAATCGGCGGGGTCCGCTACTCGCACATCGTGGACCCGCGCACCGGCCTGGGGCTGACCGACCACAGCCAGGTCTCGGTCATCGCCCGGGACGGCCTGACCGCGGACAGCCTGAGCACGGCCATCAGCGTACTGGGTCCCGAACCGGGGCGCCGCCTGGCCGACGAATTCCGGGCCGGGGTCTGGGTGCTCCGCCGGCCCGCCGGCCAATGGGAGACGTGGGAAAATCCCCGGTTTCGGCGGTGGCTGGAGCATTAAGAATTGGGCGCTCCGGCCGCCCGCAAACAAAGGATCGCGCTCCCCGACCTCGCTGATTAAAATACTCGGCTGACCAACCTGTGACTGCCAGCACGACAGGTCCTTCCCGCCCACCACCTGAACCGGGTTCGCCGGTGTACGGGTCACGACTCCCAGGCTCGGGGCTGGGGGAAAAGTGGCGGTTTTTTCGCGCGTTTCTCCAAGCACCGGGACGGGTCGGAGCCATTTGCCCCAGCTCGCGGGCGCTGGCCCGGGCGATGTTGGCCGATTGCCGGCTGGACACCGCTGCCCTGGTCGTGGAGCTGGGGCCGGGCACCGGCGTCTTCACCCGGGAAATCCTCCGGGCGGTCGGCGCGCAAACCCGCGTGCTGGCGCTGGAGGTGGACGCGTCGGCAGTGGCCCGCCTCCGGCGGGCGTTCCCGCGCGTGGAGGTGATTCACGATTCGGCGGAAGCCATCCTGCGTTACGTGGCCCAAACGGGTCTGCCGCACGCCGACTGCGTTATCAGCGGCCTGCCCTGGTCGGCCATGCCGGCGGCGCTCCAAGCCCGCATCATGCACAACGTGGCGGCGGCTCTGTGGCCGGGGGGCACCTTTTGCACCTTTGCCTACCGACTGGCGCGGACGCTGCCCGCCGGCCGGCGGTACCGCCGGTTGTTGAAAACCCTGTTCCGGGAGGTTCGCATCAGCCGGGGAGTGTGGCTCAACGTGCCTCCGGCGGTGGTGTACCGGTGTGTGAAGTGAAGCCGGGACCGCCCCCGGCGGCGGGGCGCCCCGCGGCGGCCGGATCAATTATTCAAAAAACTTTTTCAACAATCTGGCAATAAAAGTATAGTTTTTAGCAAGTCGCGGTTAGCTGCCCCCCTGTTTCGGGCCAAAGTGAGGGCGTCGCAGGCGGGCGGCGGCCCGGGAAACCGGTGGCCCCGGCCCCGCACCCCCGACGGGAACCGCGATATGGAAATCAAGCGCACCATCAAGTACGAAGCCGACCGGGTGCCGGGGTTTGGCCGGGAGATCATGAGCGTGCCGGGTTGCGAAGCGCTCGAACACTGCATCCAGTGCGGCACCTGCTCGGGCGTCTGCCCGCTGAGTATTTACATGGACTACACCCCGCGCCAGGTCATGGAGCTGGTGCGCTCGGATTTCAAGAACGAGGTGCTCCAGAGCCACACCATCTGGTTGTGCGCCTCCTGCTACGCCTGCACGGTGGAGTGCCCGCGCCAGATCCGCATCACGGATATCATGTACGAACTCAAGCAGCGGGCCATCAAGGAACGGGTTTATCCCAGGCGGTTCCCGATTCCCGTGCTGGCCGAGGAATTCACCCGCATGGTCCACGACCACGGCCGCATTTCGGAGACCCGGCTGGTGAGCCGGATGTACCTGCGCACCCGCCCGCTGGCCGCCGTGGGCATGGCCGGGCTGGGTCTCCAACTTCTGAAGAGCGGCCGGTTCTCGTGGAAACAGGATCGGATTAAACAGCGCGAGCAAATCGCCCGGATCATGGAGGCGGTGGACCGCGAAAACGGAAAGACCGAGGCATGAAATACGCCTATTTCCCCGGTTGTTCGCTCAAGGGCACCGGTCGGGCCTACGAGGAATCCCTGGTGCCCGTGCTCCGGCATCTGGGGGTGGAGCTGCAGGAGTTGGAGGACTGGAACTGCTGCGGCGCCACCGCCTACATGGCGGTGGACGAGGGCAAGGCTTGCGCCGCCGCCGCCCGCAACCTGGCCCTGGCCGAGCAAACCGGTCTGCGCCAGATGCTCGCCCCGTGCAGCGCCTGCTACCTGGTGCTCAACAAGGCGCAGCATTACCTCAACGAGTACCCGGCGATGCGCCAGGTGGTCGGTCGGGCCCTGCAAAGCGTGGGCCTGCAGTGCAACGGCGATACCGTGGTGCGCCACCCGCTTGACGTGCTGGTCAACGACATCGGGCTGGAGGCCATCCGGCAAAAGGTCACCCACCCCCTCCACGGGTTGAAGGTCGCTCCCTATTACGGCTGCCAGATCGTGCGGCCGTACGCGACCTTTGATGACCAGGCCAACCCGACCAGCATGGACCGGTTGCTCGAGGCGCTGGGGGCCACGGTCGTGCGCTGGCCGCTCAAAACCAAATGCTGCGGCGGCAGTCTTACCGGCACCTTGCCCGAGGCCGGCCTGCGCCTGAGCTACATCCTGCTCAAGGAGGCCCGCAAACGCGGCGCGGACGTCATCGCCACGGTGTGTCCGCTCTGTCAGTTCAACCTCGATTCCTACCACCCGCAGATCGCCGCCCGGTGGGAGCCGGTGCGCCTTCCCACCGTGTACTTCAGCCAACTGATGGGGCTGGCCTTCGGGTTGCCGGCGGAGCAAACCGTCCTGCACCGGGGCATGGTGCGGTTTCACCCGCCGCCGGTCCCGGCCCCCGCCGGAGCGGAAAAGCCATGAACCGACCCAACGACATCCGCATCGGCTTCTACGTCTGCCACTGCGGCCACAACATCGCCGCGATGGTGGATTGTCCGGCCGTGGCCCAATACGTGGGCACGCTGCCGGGCGTGGTCCTGTCCCGCGACTACAAATACATGTGCTCGGATCCGGGGCAGGAATTGATCCGGCAGGACATCCGCGAATTTGGCCTCAACCGCGTGGTGGTGGCCTCCTGCTCGCCACTGCTGCACGAACAGACCTTCCGCAGCGCGGTCGAGGCCGCCGGTCTGAACCCGTTTTATTTCCACATGGTCAACATCCGCGAGCACAACTCGTGGGTGCACACCGACCGCATCCGGGCCACCGAAAAAGCCAGGGCCCTGGCGCGCGCCGCCATCGAACGGGTGGTCCACCACAAGCCGCTGGAGATTGTCAAAGTGCCCATCCACCCGGACGTGCTGGTTGTGGGCGGGGGCATCGCCGGCATCCACGCCGCCCTCACCCTCGCCAACGCCGGCAAGAAGGTGTACCTGGTCGAGCGCGAGCCTTCGATCGGCGGCCACATGGCCAAGTTCGACAAGACCTTTCCCACCCTGGACTGTGCCGCGTGCATCCTCACGCCCAAGATGTCCGAGGTCGGCTCCCACCCGAACATCACCCTCTGGAGTTACTCCGAGGTGGTCAAGGTGGACGGTTTCGTGGGCAACTACACCGTGCAGGTCAAACGCAAGGCGCGCTACATCCACGAGGACCTTTGCACCGGCTGCCAGGACTGCATTGCCCATTGCGTGTACAAGGAGCCGAAGTTCGAGGACCTGTTCAACGAGGGCCTGGGCAAGCGCAAGCCCGTGTACATCCCCTTCCCCCAGGCCACGCCCCAGGTGGTGCTCATTGATCCGGAGGTCTGCCTGAACTTCAAACGGAACAAAAACCCGGACGGCACCCCCATCGTCAGCGACAAGTGCAAGAAAACCTGCGTCGAGGCCTGCGGGGAGAAGCGGGCCATTGACTTCACCCAGAAGGACGAGATCCGGGAAATCAAGGTCGGCACCATCCTCGTGTGCACCGGCTTCAAAACCTTCGATGCCCGCCGCGTTCCCGCCTACGGCTACGGCATCTATCCGAACGTGTACACCGCGCTCGAGGTCGAGCGCCTGGTCAACGCCTCCGGTCCCACCGGGGGCGAGGTGCTCCTCCGCGAGGGCAAGAACCCCGACGGCACCCCGCGCAAGCCCCGGTCCATCGGCATCATCCACTGCGTGGGCTCGCGCGACAAAAAGACCAACCTGTGGTGCTCGCGCGTCTGTTGCATGTACTCGATGAAGCTGGCCCACCTGCTCAAGGAGCACACCGGGGCCGAAATCTACAACTTCTACATTGACATCCGCACCCCCGGCAAAGGCTACGAGGAGTTCTACAACAAGCTCCTCGAGGAGGGCACCCACTTCATCCGGGGCCGCGTGGGCGAGGTCACCGACTGGGCCATGACCCCCGAGGAAGAGGGCAAGCTGGTCATTCGGGTCGAGGACACCCTGGCCGGCGTGGTCCGCCGCATTCCCGTGGACATGGTGGTGCTGGCCACGGGACTCGAACCGCAGGCCGACGCCCCGGAGGTCCGGCGGCTGTTCAACATGAGCTGCGGCGGCGACGGCTGGTTCCTGGAGCGGCACCCCAAGCTGGCGCCGGTCAACACCTTCACCGACGGCGTTTTCCTGGCCGGCTGCTGCCAGGGGCCGAAGGACATCCCCGACACCGTGGCCCAGGCGGGTGCGGCCGCCGCCGAGGCGCTGGCCCTCATTGACCGGGGCTACGTGGAACAGGAGCCGAACACCGCGTACATCCTCGAACAGGAGTGCTCGGGCTGCAAATCCTGCCTCCCGCTCTGCCCGTACACGGCCATCCTCTTCGATGAAGGCCGCCAAAAGGCCTACATCAACGAGGCGCTTTGCAAGGGTTGCGGCACCTGCGTGGGCTCCTGCCCCAGCGGCTCGATCGTGCAGAAACTCTTCGAGGACCAGGAAATCTTCAGCGAAATCGCCGGCGTGCTGGCCGGGGAACCGGCCCCGGCCGAACCATCATGAACCGAGCCCCAACCGGAACCATGAATACCGCCTCCGCCTCCGTTCCCCGGGATTGGTCCCCGCGCATCGTGGCCTTTTTCTGCAACTGGTGCACCTACACCGCGGCGGACCTCGCCGGCGTCTCCCGGCTCAAATACGCCCCCAACGTCCGCATCATCCGCCTCATGTGCTCCGGGCGGGTGGATCCTCAGTTCGTCCTGGACGCGCTCAGCCGGGGGGCCGACGGCGTGCTCATTGGCGGCTGCCATCCCGGCGACTGCCACTACGTCGAGGGCAATTACAAGATGCTCCGCCGTTACCAGCTCCTGAAACGGATGCTGGCCGATCTGGGCATCGAGGAACCACGGGTCCGCCTCGAATGGATCTCGGCCGCCGAAGGGGAAAAGGTCCAGCGGGTCATCAACGAAATGACCGAGCAGATCAAGGCCCTTGGCCCGCTGGCGCTGCCGCAGAAATTTGCCGAATGGGACCGGGAGGTGATCGCCCTGGCCCGTGAACTGCGCGCGCGCGACGCGGCCGCCGGCCCTTGCCCGGACCGCGCCGCGCCCGCTCAACCGGTGGAGGCCCTCCATGCCTAAACCCCGAGTCGCCTTTTACTGGTGCGCCTCTTGCGGCGGTTGTGAGGAAACCGTCGTGGACCTGGCCGAGGACATCCTCGGCGTGGTGGAGAAGGTGGACATCGCCCTCTGGCCCGTGGCACTGGACTTCAAGTACAAGGACGTGGCCGCCCTCCCGGACCAATCCCTGCTGGCCACGCTGCTCAACGGCGCCATCCGCACCTCCGAACAGGAGGAGATGGCCGTACTGCTGCGGCGCAAAAGCCGTTACCTCATCGCCTACGGCGCCTGTGCCCACCTGGGCGGCATCCCGGCCCTGGCCAACCAGTTCAGCCGTGAGCAGGTGCTCCGGTTCAACTACGAGGACGCCCCCTCGGTGGTCAACGAATCCCGCACCCGTCCCCAGGTGCACTGCGAAGACCAGGGGCGCACCCCCCACCTGCCCGAGTTCCGCCACGTGGTCCGGGCGCTCGACCAGGTGGTGGACGTGGATTTCTACATTCCGGGCTGCCCGCCCACGCCGAACCTGACCCGGGCGGCGTTCGACGCGCTGCTCAGCGGCAAACTGCCCCCCAAAGGCTCGGTGCTCGCGCCGGACATTGCGCTGTGTGACGAGTGCCCGCGCAAGGCCAGCAAGCCCACCAACGTGGCCTTCACCGAGTTCAAGCGTCCCCACCAGGGCCTGTGGGACGCGGGCCAGTGTTTCCTGGCGCAGGGCGTGGTTTGCCTGGGCCCGGCCACGCGCAGCGGCTGTGGCGCGGCGTGCCCCCGGGGCAACATGCCCTGCACCGGCTGTTTCGGGCCCACCTCCCGCGTGCGCGACCAGGGCGCAAAAATGCTCTCCTCCCTGTGCGCCAACCTGGCGGCCCGGGACGAGGAGGGCATCCAGCGCGCCCTGGCCGGCATCCCCGACCCGGTGGGCACGTTTTACCGCTACGGGCTGGCGAAATGCCTGTTGCGGCGTAAAGTGTCCCTGCCCACCAACGGCGATTAACCTGGAAAGCGAGGCCTCATGGACCCGGCCGTTCAACAAACCTTCAACGAGGGCAACCTCCGCGCCAACGCCGCCTATCGCGCGGCCCGGCGCCAGGTGACCATTGACCCCATCACCCGCCTCGAGGGCCACGGCAAGATTGACATTTACCTCGATGAGAAGGGCGACGTCGAACGCGCCTACCTCCAGGTGCCCGAGCTGCGCGGCTTCGAGGTCTTTAGTCTGGGCCGTCCGGCCGAGGACATGCCGCAGATCACCAGCCGCATCTGCGGCGTCTGCCCCACGGCCCACCACATGGCCTCGGCCAAGTGCCTGGACGACCTCTACCAGGTCGAGCCGCCCCCCGCCGGCCGCAAAATCCGCGAGCTGGTGTACAACACCTTTGTGCTCGAGGACCACGCCCTGCACTTCTACGTGCTGGGCGGCCCGGACTTCATCGTCGGACCCGACGCCCCGCCGGCCGAGCGCAACATTCTGGGGGTCATCGCCAAGGTGGGTCTCGACGCGGGCCGGCGCGTCATCACCACCCGCAAGCGCCTGCGGGAGTTGATCGCCTATTTCGGCGGCAAGGTGGTACACCCGGTACTGGGGCTGCCGGGCGGCGTCAGCAAGGGCCTGGACCCCGCGGACCTGCCCCGGTTCAAGGAGCTGGCCCGGGACGCGGTCGCCTTCGCCGAGTGGACCCTGACGGTCTTCAAGCAGGTGGTGCTGGCCAATCCCGACTACGTCGAAATGATCACCGCCGACACCTTCACCCACAAGACCTGCTACCTGGGGATGGTGGACGCGCAAAACCGGCTCAACTTTTACGACGGCCGGCTCCGCGTGGTGGACTGCGACGGCCGGGAGGTCGGCAAATTCACCGCCCGGCAATACCGCGACTTTGTGGCCGAACACGTCGAGCCGTGGAGCTACATGAAGTTCACCTTTCTCAAGCCGCGCGGCTGGCGCGGCTTCGTCGAGGGCCCGGACACCAGCATCTACGCGGTCGGCCCCCTGGCCCGGCTCAACGCCGCCGATGGCCTGGCCACCCCGCGCGCGCAGGCCGCGTGGGAAGAGTTCCACCGCACGCTGGGCGGCCGGCCGGTTCACCACACCCTGGCCAATCATTGGGCGCGCGTGATCGAAATGGTGTACGCCGCCGAACGCATGGAGGAGTTGATTAACGACCCGGAAATCACCAGTCCGGACGTCCGCCGCGTGCCCACCGCCGTGCCCCGCGAGGGCATGGGCGTGGTCGAGGCCCCGCGCGGCACGCTCTTCCATCATTACCAGACCGACGAGCGCGGCGTGATCACGATGGCCAACATGATCGTGGCCACGGGCAACAACGCCGCCCGCATCGCCATGAGCGTCGAGCGCGCCGCCCAGGGGTTGATCAAGGGCGTCAAGGACCCCGCCCAGATTCCCGAGGGCCTGCTCAACCGCGTCGAAATGGCCTTCCGCGCCTACGACCCCTGCCTGGGTTGCGCCACCCACACCCTGCCCGGCCGCACCCCGCTCCGGGTGCGCCTCTACGGCCCGGACCGCCGGCTCCTGGCCGAGCAGATTCAGGGTTCAACGGCCGGTGAATCGGACTTTTTGCCCCGCGTCGGTTGACAGTGCATCGGGTATGAACACAACGGCCGGGACCCAGCCGGAAACGGTCCGGGACCGGCCGTCGTCGTTCTCAGCGGGCATCCCGCGCCCGGTCCTCCTGCTCGGCTTGGGCAATGACATCCTCACCGACGACGCCGTCGGCCTGCTGGTGGCCCGGCAACTGCGGCGCGAACTGGGCCACCATCCCGCCATCGAGGTGCGCGAGACCACCGAGATGGGCCTGGCCCTGCTGGACTTCATGACCGGCTACGATGCGGTCGTGCTCGTGGACGCCATCCAGACCGGGCAGGCCCCCCCGGGCTTCCTCCATGAACTGGAGCCCACCGGGCTGACGCGGCTCACCGGCCGCACCCCGCACTTCCTGGGCGTGGGCGAGACGCTGGCCCTGGGAAGCGAGCTCGGTTTGCCCATGCCGCGGCGGGTGAAAATCCTCGCGGTGGAAGTGGCCGACCCGTACACGCTCGGCACGGCGCTGACCCCCGCGCTCCAGACCGCCCTGCCGGAAGCCGTGAACCGCGCCCGTCGGTTGCTCGAGGAACTGGTCTCGTCGGCCGCCTACTGAGTGGCAACTTGCCAACCGGGTCAGCGGCGCGGCCGCAGCGGCGCCTTACCGGTGGAGGGCGCGTTCCGCAGCGGCCCGGGGCCCCGCCGGGCGGGACGCCCGCCGCTACCGTAGCGGCAACCGTCCCGGTTGCCGTAGAGGGCGGCATCCTGCCGCCCGGAAGCGCGGTGCCCTACCCGGTAGCGCCGACTGGCAGTCGGCGGTGTCGCGGATTGAGAATCCGCAAATGACTGGCCGGACGCCTCCCCGCCCCGGTGGAGCGGCAACTGTCCCGGTTGCCGTCGAGGGCGGTAGCTTGCCGCCCGGGCCAGCGGTGCCCACGCCCCAGCGCCCTAACGGTGAAGGGCGGCGTTCCACCGCGACCCGGAGAGGGAGCCCAATCGCCTTCCACCAAAGCCAACTCGATGCCCATCCCCGACTGACAAACTGGCTGGACAGGCCATTCCCGCCCCGGTACCTTGACGCCATGCTCAGCCCCGGTCAGCCCCCCGCCACCGTGGCAGCCCCACGGTCTTGGGATGTGGGGAGAGTCCTCCACCGCCCGGGCAGGCGTTTCGCGTCGTCCCGCGGGGCTGTTTGCGGGTCCAACGTTGGGGACGCCGCCGGCCGGTCTGTGGGCGACACCGTCGGCATCCGACCCCGACCCGCTCCAACGCGCCGTGCCGGCAACCTGCCCCTGGTGACCTACACGCGGGGCCGGGACCTGAGCGGGAGCCTGGC
>CALFAV010000077.1 GCA_937946835.1 uncultured Verrucomicrobiae bacterium
CGGTGGCATTGGAGATGAGCGCCACGGGCACCCATCGCCGCAGGTTCTCCGAAACCTCGACCCGGTGAGGCACTCCCGGGATACCGTGCAGGGTAAGCTCGGCCGTCTGCGGAGGGCTGCGCAGCCGGAGATGCAACACCGGCCGCATCTCGGTTTGTGCGCTGCAAATTCCGAGCAGGAACGACCACAGCAGCCCGTGGCCTCCAAAGCGAAAAACGCGGGGGAACGCCCTGTAATTCATTGGACGGTTCCGGTTGTCAGGTTGGGAGACTGGTTGAGCATAGGAACGGCTTTCAGGCCTGAAAAGTCAATCGAAAAGTCAACCGCGCCCGGGCAATCGGAGTTCGCCCGCTCCGCGCTTTGCGCCCTCCGGGGCGGGTACTGCTTGGTCGCGGTCAGCAAGCCGGATGGCTGTTACCTGGGTGCGCGCCTGGTGGGCCGGTCTCGGCCCGAAGCAGCCCGCAGGGCCCGCGGCTACCAACGCTGCGGGTTCCCGGTCTTGGTGGACCTTGCTTCGCTCGCCTCGGTGGAGCGAGCTTCGGGCGCCAAGGTCGTCGCGGAGGGGCAAGTTCCACGACCCCATGCTGTTAATCATGGTGAACCTCCCGCAGCGACCTGTGGCGAGAAAAAGTGGCAGGGGCGGCCGCCAGCCTGTGCCGTTGCCCGACACGGCAGACAGGCACCCCAAGACGTCCAGTGTCAGCGTGGGACGCCGATCGGGGTGCCAGCCTTTGGAGTGCGCCAGCTTGCGGGCGCTTTCCCAAGGCCGAGCGGAGAAAGTGCGGCCACCGCCGTCGCCTCCGGCCGGCGACCTGGCAGGGCGTTGCCGGCTGGAAGCCGGCGCTCCGGCGTCTAAAAAAAACAGCGCCGTTTCCTGCTTGCCCGCGGGTGGCGGCTCGCCAAACCGGCGGCGAATACGAGCGGGTGGAGCCTCCAAGGTTAGGGGTGTCCCGTGAAGGTGGATTGGCACGCGGCGATTTCCGCGCCAGAATAGACGATGACCACATCGCGTCGAACCACTCGCGCCATGAACCGATGGATCTACCTGGCTGCCACGCTGCTGGCCGGTCTGCACCTTCAAGCGGCCGAGTCGCCGTTTTTTCAAATGACCTTCCAAGATGTCGAGCCGGGGAAGCTCCCCGCCGACCTGTTGGTGTTGGACGGCGCGTTTGCCGTGCGGGCCGAGGGCGAGGCGCGCTTCCTCGAACTGCCGGGCGCGCCGTTGGAGACGTTCGGCGTGCTGTTCGGCCCGACGCTGACCAATGACGTGGCCGTGACCGCGCGCGTCTTCAGTACGAGCAGCGGCCGGCGCTATCCGGCCTTTGGGGTGGGACTGGGCGGGGTCAACGGCTACAAGCTGCGCGTCAGCCCGGGCAAGAAGCAACTCGAGTTGCTCCAAAGCGACACGGTGCTACGGGGTGTTCCGTTTGCCTGGGAATCGGGCCGCTGGACGCATCTGCGCCTGCAGCTTCGCCGGGTCGGCCAGACATGGAAAGTGGAGGGACGGGCCTGGACCGAAGACCACCCGGAGCCGGCTGACTGGCAGATTACCTGCGAGGCCACCGAGCCGCCGCGGCCGGGGCGTGCTTCCCTTTGGGGTGCGCCTTACGCCGGCACACCGATTCGGTTCGACGACCTCACCCTGAGCGCAGCGGCCCCCGGCTCCTGAGGTGCGGCGGTGGCGCAGGTTCCGGCGGTTGGGCAAGGTCATTGCCTTAAACCGGAGCCGCTGGTATGCCACCGCCATGCCTTTGCCCGCCGCTCCGGCCGCGTCCGCACCGGACTGGCTCCGGCCGTCGGTCGTGGCCTTGGTGTTGGCCAACCTGCTGCCGCTGGGCGGGGTGCTGTTTCTGGGCTGGGAAATTTTCCCGTTGGTCTTCCTGTTCTGGCTGGAGAACGTGGTCGTGGGGATGTTCAACGTGCTCAAAATGCTCCTGGCCACACCGTCCGAGTCGGGGGCGTGGCTGGTCAAGGCCTTCATGATCCCGTTCTTTTGCTTCCACTACGGGATGTTTTGCTTCGTGCACGGGGCCTTTGTGTTTGCGTTGTTGGGGCGGGGGGTGGTGGAGATGGGGGGATTTCCCCGGCCGGCGCAGTTCGGGCGCGTGCTCGAATCCCAACATTTGTCCTGGGCGGTTCTCGCCCTGGTGGTCAGTCATGGGGTTTCCTTCGGGCTGAATTACCTGCGCTCCGGGGAATATCGGCAGGCGCGGCTGGAGGTGTTGATGCATGCCCCTTACGGCCGGGTGGTGGTGTTGCATCTGGCCATCTTGGGCGGCGGTTTTTTGATCATGAGCCTGGGGTCGCCGGTGTGGGCGCTGGTGCTGTTAATCGCCCTGAAAATCGGTTTGGACCTGCGGGCACACCTGCGCGAGCGGCGGCGCTTTGCGGCTGCCGGCCCGGCCGATGAAACCCCGAGGGCTCGCTGAGAGAGGCGTCGCCCTGCCGGCGTCGGCCTCAGGCCGTGTTCCGGAACACGTACACCCGGCGGTCGGTGCCGGGCAGATACACGTTGCCGGCGGGATCAAAACTCGGCGCGGCCAGGAACGCGCGCGTCGCTTCAAACACCACCCGTCCCCGGCCACCGGGCTCGATCAGGTGCAGTCGTCCCAGCGGATCGGCCACCAGACACTGCCCGCTCCCTTCGCACACGGGCGCGGCCAGCAAATATTCCGCGCCGGTGTTGTAACGGTGCGGCGTGGATGCCCCCTCGGCGCTGAACCGGTGCAGACCGCCGGCCAAATCCGCCACCCAGAGCGCGCCGTCCGGTGCCAGCGCGGGGGTGGCTTGCACGCCACCGGGCAGTGGCCAGCGACCGACCGGCCCGCCGGTGGCCTGCGACCAAACCAGCACGGCGGCCCCGCGCCCGTCATTGGCCACGAACCACACCCGCCCGCGGGCCTCGTCCACCACCGGCGCGGCGCTCACCAGCGTACGCCCCGCGCCGCGCGGGCCTTCCGGTTCGCGGTGCAACTCGGTTTCCCGACCGTTCGGGCCGCGCTGCACCAACGTCACCCCCGCACCGCGGGTCACGCGCAGGCAGTAAATGGTTTCGTCGCTCGCCGCCGCTGCGGCCGCAGACGGGGTCAGGCCGGCGTCCCATTCCTGCGCCGTGCGCCCCGAATCCGCGTCCAGGGCATGGAAGCGCCCGCCCCAACTGCTCACCACCACCCGGCGCGCGCGTGGCAGGTAGAGCAGGTCCGCGGTGATGCGCGGGTCGCTCGCGGTGGGCAGTTCGCGTTGCCAGAGCACCGCGCCGTCTGAAGCGTTCAGTGCATAAACCCGGCCGCGATGCGTGCCCACAAACAGCCGGCCCGCCGTCGGGTCCACCGCCGGCGTGGCGGACACCGCGCCATCGAGCCGGCAGCGCCACGGCTCCCTGCCTTCCGCGGCAAAAGCGCGCACCTCGCCGGCCATGTCGGCCACAAAGCCGCATCCGCGGGCATCAAATACCACCGCGGCTTGCACTGCGCCGGCGGTCTTTAGGCGGGGCTGCGGGCGGCCCCGCACGGCCACCGACGCGGGGAACCGGCCCGTGCGGGCGGGGTTACCGCCGGCCTGGCTCCAGACTCGGGCGGGGTCCACCGCGGGCGGGTTCATGAGGGCGGGCCGGCCAACCGGCGGTAGGTGGGATGAAATTCAAACCGCGCGGCCTCGAGGCCAACCCCTCCGATCTCGAGGCGCTTCAGACGGTTCTCGCCCAGGCCGCGTCGGCGCGCCAGGGCCAGGTGGTTGGTGCCGTTCACAAAGGGCCAGGTGCGGTCCGGGGCGTCGGGGTCGAAGCCCATGACCGCCGCGGCCACCGCGTCGGTGCAGACCGGGTTGCGCCCCGCCAGGAGCACTCCGGGCCGCGTCACGGACACCATCGCGCCGTTCCACCAGCCTTCGGCGGTCTGGATGGTGCTGATGCCGTCAATGACGGCCAGGTGGATGGGAAAGGCGGCGGCCAGGTCCACGATGAAGCGCGGCACGTTGTAGCCGTGGTCGCCCCGGACCGAGCGGCCGGTGAACGAGCGGGCCGAGGTCAGGGGCGGCCGTTCGCAACTGTGCATCGTGGCGCCGCGGTACCCGATGGCGTTTTCGTCCGGTTCATCCTTCAAGTCCTCGCCGTAGAGGCTGCTGGGGGGCACGCCGAAGAGGTTCTTGAGCGCGCCGGTGATGCCGCCGGAGACGTGGCTTTTGAGCTTGGTGAGCGACACCAGGACGTCGGTGTCCACGTAGGAGCGGTTGACCTCCCAGGCCGTGGCCAGTTCGCCGCCGGGCACTTTCACCCAGGCGTAGGAGCCGTGCCGGCCGCGGTTGCGGGTGTTCTCGAAACGCACCCGGCCGTCCATGACGGCGCGAAATTCGTCCAGCTTGAACCCGTAACCGGCGAAGGCCTCCGGGTCGGGCGTGCGAAAGGGCAATTGATCGCAGAGAACCACCTCCCGCGCGCCGTACTCGATGAGCAGGCTGCCCAGGGCGCGGGCCACGACCGGATGCACGGTGACCGTGAGCCAGAGCGGGACCCCCTGCACGTCTTCCGCCGAGGTGTTCACCAGGTTGACCTTCACGGTCACGTGTTTGCGCCGGACCAGTGGGCGTACATCGCCCAGCTCGTCCAGCATCCGGCCGAGGGTGCGCCGGACCGCGGGGTAGTCGTAGCGTTGACACAAACCCAGCGTGGTCGGGGCGCGCGGTACGCGGGCAGCGTCCCCCCGGTCGGTACGGGCGGCGCCCGGGGCGGTGCCGGCAGCCAGGGCAGCCGAGGCGGTGGCCAGCCCGCGCAGGAAATCACGCCGGGTCAGCCCCCCGCCCGGACAGCGGGGAGTCGAGGGGGTGGCGGGGTTTCGCGGCAAACTCATGCGGTGTGTTGGCGTCTTCAAGATAACGATTGGGGCCTGCCGGTCAACGGCACCGGGGCGGGGCCGGTGTCGTGGATTTGCAATTGCCTCGCCTCCGCCCGGCTCGCAACCTACCGTTGTTTGCCCGGGGTCCCGACCCGGCCATTGGCATTGCATGAGTTACCAGGTCATCGCTCGCAAGTACCGGCCGCAGCGCTTCGAGGAAGTGGTGGGTCAGGAACACGTCACCACCACCCTGGCCAACGCCATTCGCGCCGGGCGCATTGCCCACGCCTACCTGTTTTGCGGCCCGCGCGGCACGGGCAAGACCACCATCGCCCGCATCTTTGCCAAGTGCCTCAACTGCACCGGCGGGCCGAAGGTGGACTTTGACGACAACGACCCCCGGTGCCGGGAAATCGCCGAGGGCCGCTCGCTGGACGTGTTGGAAATTGACGGTGCCAGCAACAACGGGGTGGAGCAGGTGCGGGAGTTGCGGGAGACCTGCAAGTTCGCCCCGGCCAACTCGCGCTTCAAAATCTACATCATTGACGAGGTCCACATGCTTTCGTCGGCGGCGTTCAACGCCCTGCTCAAGACCCTCGAAGAGCCGCCGGCCCACGTGAAGTTCCTCTTCGCCACGACCGACCCGGAAAAGGTCCTGCCCACCATCCTCTCGCGCTGCCAGCGGTTTGACCTGCGCCGCCTCCCCACCGCGCTCATTGTCCGGCATTTGGCGGACATCGCCGCGCGCGAGGGGGTCAAGGTCGAGGAGGCCGCCCTCCATGCCATTGCCCGGGGCGCCGACGGCGGGATGCGCGACGCCGAATCCACCCTGGATCAACTGATCAGCTTCTGCGGGTCCGAGATCGTGGAGGCGGATGTCCTGTCCATGTTCGGCCTGGCGGCGCGCGATCAGGTCCTGGCCCTGACCGACGCCGTGTTGGCGGGGGACGCGGCGCGCGTGCTCCAGTCCCTGGATGAACTGGCCCGGGGCGGGAAGGACCTGGGGCGGTTGCTCGGCGACCTGCTCCACCATTTTCGCAATCTGCTGGTCTTCCAGGTCAGCGGCGGAGACCCCGGCCTGATCGAGGCCAGTGAGGCGGAACTGGACGCGCTTCGGCGCCAGGCAAAGCAAACCGAGCCCGAGGCGGTCACGCGGATCATGGAGGTGCTGACCGAGGCCGAAGCCCGGTGGCGCGATGCCCTCTCGCGCAAGATCGCCCTGGAGGTGGCGTTGTTGAAGGCCATCCAGATGCGGAACGCAGTGAGCCTGGACACGGTGCTCAGCCGGTTGCAGGCCCTGCGCGGCGAAGCGCCCGCTACCGAACCGACCGCCCCGGCCGGCAAACCAACGGCCGCGCCGGCCCTGGCGCCCGCCCGTGCCCCCGACCCGGGCGGGACACAAGCTTCCGCGCCGGCGCATGAGCAGGTGGGGGAGACGAGCGCGGAAGAAGCGGCCACCGGAGCGCTGCGGGAGAGCGCCCCGGGGCCCGACCCGGTTGAGGCAGGTTCCGGGGGCTTGTCAACCGGCGTGCCCGCCGAGCTGGCTGCGGTGTGGACCGCGGTGCTGCGCGGGGTTCAGCGGACCCGGCGGTTCCTTTACAACTACCTCCTCAAAGCCTTCCCGGTATCCGCTGACCGCGAGCAGCTCACCATCGGTTTCCCGCCGGCCCACGCCGGGTTCATTCCCCTGGTGGACACCGCGTCCCACCGCGAGATTATCCTGGCCGAGTTGCGGGCCCAGGGTTGGCGGGAACCGCGTGTGAAAATCGTCCAAGCCGAACCGCCGACCGGGTTGGCCGCCACCGCGCCCGCCCCAACCTCGGCGGCGGACACGCCGCCTGCCGTGGCGGTCGCCGGGGCTGCCGCCGGAACAGAAACCGCCCCGCCGATCCCGACCCAGGCCGGTTCCCCCCCGCTGGACCCGGCCCGTTTCAAAGACGACCCGCTCATTCGGGAGGCGCTGGAAGTTTTCAAGGGCCGCATCGCCCGGGTGATTGCTCCCGCCACGCCGGGCGCCTAGACTGCCCGCATGTCGAGTCTGGGCAAATTGATGAAACAGGCGGCGCGGATGCAGCAGCAGTTGCAGGCCGTCCAGGCGGAACTGGCCCAACGCACCGTCGAGGCCACCAGCGGCGGCGGCATGGTGCGAGCCACGGCGCGCTGTGATGGGAGCCTGTCGGCCCTCAAAATTGATCCGCAAGCCGTCAATCCGGCGGACGTCTCGCTGCTCGAGGACCTGGTGCTGGCGGCGGTCAACAATGCCCTGACCCTGGCGCGCGAAACCGCCGCCGCCGAGATGAACCGAGTGACCGGCGGCGCGAACCTGCCGGGGTTGATGTAGCCGGCGCGGACCCGGCCGCGCCCCGCATCGGAGTCGTTTTTCCGTGGTGTCTTTACCCGAAACCCTCCACCAGCTCACCGCCGTGCTGGGCGAGTTGCCCGGCATCGGCCCGCGCACGGCCGAGCGGCTGGCCTTGTTTCTGGTCCAGGCCCCGCCGGAGCTGACCCAGCGCCTGGCGTCAGCCTTGCTGGCGGCGCGCGAGCGCATTCAGACCTGCCGCGTGTGTGGCGCACTTACCGAATCCCAGCCGTGCGCCCTGTGCACGGACGCCCGCCGGGACGGCACTACGCTGTGCGTGGTGGAGCGTCCCGTGGACCTGTTGTTGATCGAGAAGTCCGGCAGCTTTCGTGGACGCTACCACGTGCTGGGCGGCAAGCTTTCACCGCTCAACGGCATCGAGCCCGAGGACCTGCGCATCCGCGAGCTGGAGGAACGCCTGGGGCCGGAGGGCGTCCGCGAGGTGGTCCTGGCGTTGCCCACGGATGTGGAGGGTGACGCCACCTGCCATTATCTGGCCCGGCGGCTGGCGCCGCGCGGAGTGAGAGTGACGCGGCTGGCCCACGGGCTGCCGGTGGGCGGCGGGCTGGAGTTTGCCGATGAACTGACCTTGAGCCGCGCCCTGGCCGGGCGGCAGCCAGTGGCGTAACCGCGGCCAGGACATGGATCGGGTCCAACCCGCCGGATTTTCCCCTCGAAACCAACGTTTCCCGCCCGTGAAAATTCAAAGCCCCATTCCCGCCCCCGCCCCCGGCCGTGACCGGGGCGACGTTTGCCCGCTGCGGCCGCGCGCGGTCATCTTCGATCTGGGCAAGGTGCTGCTGGATTTTGACTACCAGATCGCGCTGCGGCGGTTGTTGCCCCGGTGCCGCGTCCCGGCGGAGGCGCTGCGGCACCTGCTCCTGCACGAGCGATTGCTGGTGGAGTACGAAACGGGTCGGATCAGCACGGCCGAGTTCATCGCCCGCCTGACCGCCGCCACCGGTTACCAGGGTACGGAGGCGGAGTTTCGGGCCGGGTTTGGCGACATTTTCACGCCCATCGAGCCAATGGTGGCGTTGCACGCCGAACTGCGCGCCCGGGGGGTGCCGGTGTATGTGTTGTCCAACACCAACGAACTGGCCGTGGACTTCATCCGGGGCCGGTACCCGTGGTTTGCGGAGTTCACCGGGTACGTGCTCTCGTACGAGCACCACGCCCTGAAGCCGGACCCGGCCCTGTATGTGGTGGCCGAGCGCTTGAGCGGCTGCCGCGGGGCGGAGTTGTTTTACTTTGACGACCGACCGGAAAATGTGGCCGCCGCCCGGGACCGCGGTTGGCAGGCGGTGGAGCACACCGACCCGGAGCGCTCCCGGGCCGCACTGGCGGCCACCGGGTTGCTGGACGGTGCCCCCGGTCATGCCGGATGACTTGAAGCACCGGTCGTCCGGGGGCGCGCGGTGGTTTTCGCTTGCCGGACCCGCGGGGCCGGCTCAAATTTTCCGTCGTTGGACCATGCTGTCCCGTACGTTACTCGTCAGTCTTCGCGCATGAACAACCTTCCACGGAGGAGGGCGTCTTGAGCCGCCCCTATTCGTCTCGCGCTTCGTCTGGTCCGTCGGTCCGCATCAACGGGAAAATCCGTGCCCGGGAGGTTCGGGTGATTGACCCCGAGGGCCGCCAAATCGGCATTCTGCCCCTGGGCGAGGCGATTTTGCGGGCGCGCAATCTGGGCATGGACCTGGTGGAGGTGGCGCCCAACGCCACGCCGCCGGTGTGCCGCATCGTGGACTACGGCAAATACCAGTACGAACTGGCCAAAAAGGAAAAGGAGTCCAAGAAACACCAGCACTCGAACCGGGTGAAGGAAATCCAGCTCCGGCCAGTGATTGACCAACACGACTTTGAGGTCAAGCTGGGACACGCGGTGGACTTCCTGTGTGACGACATGAAGGTGAAGCTCGCCCTGCGGTTTCGGGGCCGGGAAATGCGCCACCAGGAGCTGGGCGAGCAAATCATCCAGAAATTCATCCGTGCGGTGGCGCCCTACGGTCAGCCCCACGAGCCGCCCAAACTCGTGGGCAAGGGCATCAGCGTCATGATCAATCCCCTGCCGCGCGCCAAACGGGCCCCCAACCCCCGGGCGGGCCAGCCGTCCACGCCGCCCGGGGCCGGGGCCGAGAAACCGCAGACTCCGCCGATTGTGGCCAAGCCGGAGGCCGGCGTCGCTACCCGAGCACCCGACGCCCCGCCGCCTTCGCCTGCTCGCGGTTCGGAGGGTTTCGTGAACAACCCGTTCGCTGCTCTGTCCACGCCGGAGCAGACCCCCGGCTAAGCGCCGACTAGCTCAGAACCTTGCGCAGCGCGCGCAGGGTCCGCCGGGCCAGGCTCAACTGCGCTTGCTGCTGGCGGGCCAGCAAGCCGCCCAATTCGTCCCTTTCGGGGGAGGGGCTGAGGCGATCGAGGGCGGTTTGCACCAGGGCCAGATTCTGCAGTTCGCCCAGAGCCTCCTGCACGGGCAGCAACCGCCGGCAGACCGGGTCGCGTTTCATCTTTTTGCGGGGCACCGCCAACTCCCGCAGATACCGCCACCAGCGAGCGGTCCGTCGGAATTCGTGGCGTTCCTCCTCGGTGAGCCTGAAAAACCGGGGCAGTTGCGCACGGAGGTGGTCCCGGTAACGGGCCTCCAACCGACGAAAACGCCGGGACAGGGACCGCGGCCCCGCTTTCTGCTCCGGTACCTGCCGGAGCCGGGCCAGCAGGCCCCGGGGGGGAAGGGTGACCTGTCGGCGGTGCCGGCGCCAGGCCTGTTCTCGCAGGCGCTGGCCTTCCTGGATCAACGCCGGATTGGCGCGATTGGTGATCAGCCACTCCACGGCAATGTCCAGATCACGCACCGGACTGGTGGCGCGGGAGATTTGGCGGGCCCATGCGCGCCAGCGTTCCCGCCGTTCCCCGTCCAGCAGTTCCTTGCCCAGTCGCAGAGACAGCCGCAGTCGCCGCAACGCCACGCGCAGGGCGTGGACCGACTCGGCGTCGCCTTGCTTCCGCGCCCGGCGAAGCTGAAGGGCCAGCTCATCCAGCAGTCGCCGATGGCGTCGTTTCCAGCGGTGGGCGAGCCGTTCCGGTTTCATGGAGGTGACCGTCGGGTTGCGAAACGGCGACACCCTATCGGGGCGCCCCGGGCGGGGCAAACCCGGGATTGTTACATTTGACGGCCGATTGGGAAGGCGGCCGACCATCCGGCTCCAGCGGCCGCCGACCGCATCAACCCACTGCGACCGGCTCGGGCCGGGCCGGGGCCTCCGCCGGAGCGGAAAGCGCGGTCCCGGAGGTTTCCTTCCAGGCCGGGTCCAGGCCGAGATCGCGAATCATTTGCAGGTCCTTTTCGACCGGTTGATTGAGGGTGGTCAGGTAGTTGCCCACCATGAGCGCGCTGGCGCCCGCCAGGAAGATCAGGCTCTGCAGATCGCGCAGGGTCACGGTACGGCCGCCGGCGACCATGATCTCCTGGCGGGGCAGCACGAGCCGAAACACCGCCAGGGTTTGCAGCGCCTCGAGCGGGGGCACGGTGGGGCGGTGGGCGAAGGGGGTGCCGGGAATGGGATTCAGAAAATTCACCGGCACGAAGTCCGGGTTGATCTCCTTGAGTGCGAACATCAGGTCCACGCGATCCTGGCGCGTTTCGCCCAGCCCGATGATGCCGCCGGAGCAAATTTTGATGCCGGCGTTTTTGAGGAAGCGGATGGTCTGCAGGCGGTCCTCGTAGGTGTGCGTGGTGCACTGCCGGGGGAAGAAGCGTCGCGAGGTTTCGAGGTTGTGGTTGTAGCAGGCCACGCCCGCCGCGGCCAGCCGGTCGGCTACCCGCTGGCTTTTGATGATTCCCAGCGAGGCGTCCGCCCGCACGCGGCTTTCGGCCCGGAGTTCCCGAAATCGTTCGCACACTTCGTCCAGCAACGGCCCCTCTTCCAGGCCCCGCCACGCGGCCACCAGGCCCAGCGCCGTCACCCCGTTGTGCTGTGCCTCCGCGGCGGCCTGGCGGACCGGCTCCGGGTCCACGAAGCCGTAGCGGGGGGCGGCGGTTTGGTAAAAGGCCGATTGGGCGCAGAATTTGCAATCCTCCGGGCAGCCGCCGGCCTTGGCGTTGAGGATCGAGCAGAGGTGGACGCGGTTGCCCTTGAAATGATCGCGCACCCGGTTGGCCCAGCTCAACAATTCAAAAATGTCCGCGGGGGTCTCCAGGTGCAGCAGCCAAAGGGCTTCATCGCGGGTAATCTCGCCCCCCGCCAACACCCGTTGCCCCAGGGCGGCGATGCGCCCGGCGGGGGAACTGTCAAACGACAACGACGACATGGTTGACAAACTACCGGCCGGGATGGCTGAGGCAAGCGCGAACGGGCTGGAGGCGCGTCAATCCCCGCGGGTGCATCCCAACTCAGGTTCCTGATGTTGAGGTTGTGTCGCGGATGCCCGCAAGGATGGGGCGTAGATCCCTCCGCCGGGTGGCTGGGCAGGGCATCACTTGGCGTGGGTCCGGAGGCCCCGCAGCCTGGCTTTCGGCGGCCGTAGGGGGTGGTTCACCCGTTATCAGTCCGGACCTCGGGATACACCCCAGCCGTGGGGAGTGAATTTTTTGGTTGACTTTGCAGGACATTTGAACAGCCTGTAATCGTAAACGGACCCAAAAACCATGAAAGTGACTTCTTGGATTTCTTTTTTGAGTGGAGCCGCGTTGGCCGGCAGCGCGGCATTCGCTGCTACGGTCGAGGACAGAAACGGCATCATCCGTTCCTCCCACATCGAAACGACCGTCGAAGACTTGGGCGGCGGCGTTTTCAAATACAACTACCGGGTGGTGAATGACTCCCCTGGTCCCCAATGGGTTTTCTCTGAAGTGGAGACCTGGCCTTCCATTGTGGGGTATGAAATCCCCTTGGACCACCCCAGCGTCGTTTGGGACATCACCTCGCCGGCCACTTGGGACCACCGGTTCCTCAGCGCCTTCGAGTACGAGCAAGAATATGGCATTCCCAACCCGTTCCTTTCGGCTTACGTCCTGCAATGGTACGACGCCGAGCTTTTCAGCCAGCCCGCGGCCACGATGATCGTGCCGAATGGTTTTAACGCCCGTTTTGAGACCAATGAGTACGAACCTTTCGCCAATGGCTTTAGCATGCTACCCAACCTGTCCCCGGTGGACGGACCGTACGCCGCGTTATGGGTGGACTTCGTTCGCAACATCGGCGACCCGCCCCTGCCCGGTGGAGGGCTGGTTGGCGGCGGTTTGCCCTACCGCGTGATTCCCGAAGTGCCGGCCGCCGGCTGGGTGGGTTTGGCCTCTCTGATCTGGGCCGCCTGGCGCTTTTGGCACAAGCCCCGGAGTCAATAGACTTGTGCGGAGCATCGGCGGGGACGGGATGAACCGGTGCTTCGCCTGACCAGGGCCGGCTGCGCCGGGCAGGGAAAGGGCGCAGCCGGCGTTTTTTTTTGTGTCTGGTGGTCGGAATTGCTTGCGCACGCGGGCTGGCCCACCAAACTGTGCTCCATGACCATCGCCGCACAAACCACTTCCCGACCCGTCCGGTGGGGACGACCGTTCTGCGGCATGGACCCGGTTAACCTGTCACCTGACCACCCATGAAATCGTACCGCTTGCTCGCCTTGGCCCTCGGCCTGACGGCCGCTGGGCGCGTTTGTGCCGCCGAAACCCCGTTCAACGGCTTGGACCTGCATTTGGGCAACCTGTACCGACTGTCCAACGCCAAATCGCGCTCGATCAGCCCCGAGAATTTCACCGGCGAAAAGGGCAAGGGCGGCATGTCCGTGGACGGCCCGGCTGCGGGCGCCGCTCGGGGCCTCGGTCAGGGTTGGAAGATCTCCCCCTATGTGCGCATCGCGGCAAAGCAAACCTTCACGATGGCGGAGATCGAAGGTCCGGGCTGCATCCAGCACATCTGGCTGACGCCCGCGCCATTGGACAAAACCCGTTTTTACATCCTGCGGTTTTACTGGGACGACGAGCCGGACCCCTCGGTCGAGGTGCCCTTGGGCGATTTCTTTGCCTGTGGCTGGGCCCGGTACGCCCAGATCAATTCCCTGGCCGTGTGCGTGAACCCGGGCAGTGCCTTCAACTGCTACTGGCAAATGCCCTTCCGCAAGAAGGCCAAGATCACGCTCGAGAACCTCGATGACCAGACGATGACCCTGTACTACCAGATTGACTACACCCTCACCGAAGTGCCGGCGGATGCGGCGTACTTCCACGCCCAGTTTCGGCGCGAAGACCCCCTCAAGACCAAGGGCTTGTACACCATCCTCGACGGCGTCAAGGGCAAGGGGCACTACGTGGGCACGTACCTGGCCTGGGAGGTCCACAGCACCGGCTGGTGGGGCGAGGGCGAAATCAAGTTCTACCTCGACGGGGACAAGGACTTTCCGACCATTTGCGGCACCGGTACCGAGGACTACTTCTGCGGCTCGTACAACTTCGACACCGCCGGGCCGGACGGCAAGCGTCGTTACACCGAGTTCAGCACCCCCTACAGCGGCCTGGCCCAGGTCATCCGCCCGGATGGTCTTTATGACTCCCAGACTCGTTTCGGGCTGTACCGCTGGCACATCGTGGATCCGATCCGTTTCGAGCAGGACCTGAAGGTGACCATCCAGGCACTGGGTTGGCGCAAAGACGGCCGGTACCTCCAGCTTCAGGATGACATAGCCTCGGTCGCGTTCTGGTACCAGACCGAGCCGCACGCCAAGTTCCCGCCCCTGCCCGCCAAAGACGACCTGGAGTTGAAATAACCGTGCGTCCCGGCACCTCGCCCGCCGGCGGCCCATCGAGTCGTGCGTTTGGGAATTTCCCCAGGCGGAGGGGGCGGGGGAACCGACCGTGCCCGTGTAGGGCGCCGGTAAGGCCGTTCCCCACCCGTGGGCTCAGCGGTTTGCCGGGCTGCAGACCGAGGGGTCTGTAACCTCGTCAATGGCCGCGCAGTCTGGCAGTGTGGCTTTTGTGCGGCGTACCGACAAATATTTCCCAGGTTGGGCTCAAGCGGCACGGCTCTACAGCGGCGGAGCCGGGGGAATCGCGCTGTTGCTTTTACTGGCCGGCTGCAGCGCCAGCCACTACCGGAAATCCGCCGACAAGGAGGTTTACGGGCTGATCCAGCAATACGACCGGTCGGTGCTGGGCCGCACCAACGATTTTTCCATCGCCACGCGCTTCTCCGACCGCCTGCCGGACGAAATCCTGCCCGCCGAGCTGATCGAGGAACGGGCGGCCACCAACCGGCGAGTGCTCCACGTGCAGGAGGCGCTGCGACTGGCCGTGGCCAACAGCCGCGAATACCAGGCGCAGCGCGAGCAACTGTACCTGACCGCCCTGAGCCTGACCGGGGCCCGGTACAACTTCCGGCCCCAGTTCGCGGCGGACTCCACCGCCACGATTCAGGGGACCGGCGGCGAGGCGCAAACCGCCCGGGTCCACAGCCGGGTTTCGGTCAGCCAGTTCCTCCGGACCGGCGGGCGCCTGAGCGTGGCACTGGCCAACGACCTGTTGCGCTATCTGACCGTGCGCTTCGCGCCCAATCCCGGCGGCGGCCCCCCCGTGGCCCTGGGCAACGATTCCGCCATCAACACCATCACCGTGAACCTGACCCAGCCGCTCCTGCGGGGGTTTGGTAAAAACGATCCCACCGTCGAGGCCCTGACCCAGGCCGAGCGCAACCTGGTCTATGCCATCCGCAGCTTCAGCCTGTTCCAGAGCCAGTTTGCCGCCGACGTGGTCCAGGACTACTTCAACCTGCTGGCCCAGAAAACCACCGTGCGCAACAACTACACCAACTACCTGCGCCGCGTGGAAACCACCCAGTACCTGGACGCCCGCTCCGTGGACCGGGTCCGCCGAAGCGAGGTGGATGACGCCCGCAACGCCGAACTCAACGCCCGCATCGCCTACGTCAATTCCCTGGCCGGCTACCTGTCCGCCCTGGACAATTTCAAGCTCCGCCTGGGCATCCCCATCAGCGATGTGATCACCCTGGACGACCGCGACCTGCGCGACCTGGAGACCGCGGGCCTGCTGCGCTCGGAACTGAACCGTGACGCCGCCTTCCGCCTGGCCGTTGAGAAACACATGGACATTCTCAACGCCATTGACCGGTTCGAGGACGCCAAACGCAAGGTGCGCATTGCTGCCGACCAGTTGCGGCCGGGCCTGAGCTTTGCCAGCAATGCCAGCATTTCGTCCGAGGAACCCTACGACTACGCCAACTTTGACTTCGACAAGCTGCGCTGGAGCACCGGGCTGACCCTGGACCTGCCGGTCAGCCGGCTGCGCGAGCGCAACACCTACCGGTCCACCCTCATCAGCTTCGAGGCGCAGCTCCGCTCCCTGGTCAGCACCCTGGACAACTTCCGCAACCGAATTGACCGCGCGCTGCGCACCTTGGAGCAGGAGCGTTTGAACTACCTCAGCCGCCTGGAGGCACTGCGCGTGGCCGAGCGCCGGGCTGACATGAACCAGATGCTCCTGGAGGCGGGACGGGTCCAGATTCGTGACGTGCGGGAGGCCCAGGACGCGCTCATCCAGGCCCAGAACAACCTCACCACCGCCCTGGTCAACTACCTGGGCAGCCGCTTTGACCTGTTGCTGGACGTGGGCATCCTGCTGGCCGACGAGGACCGATTCTGGCTCAGAGACCCGCTGGCCGAGCGCCTGCAGGACAGCCAGCGCGGGCTTCCACCCTTGCACATGCCGGACGATCAAGTCACCCCGCCCGACCACTTTTTGGAGCCCCAACTATGAACACCTCCGCCAACGCCCCTTCCTGGCTGGCGCGCCTGCGCCGCCGCCCGCTGGTTCTGACCGCCGCCATCCTGGCGGTGCTGCTGCTGGGCTGGTGGTTGCTCCCGTCCCGCCGTGCCACGGCCGCGACCGAGTATTACGAGGTCAAACGGGGCGATTTCACCGTGTCCGTGGTCGAGGGCGGCACGCTCACGGCCCTCAACGAGGTGAGCATCCGCAACGAGGTCGAGGGTACCGCCCGCATCATCTACATCGTCAAGGAGGGCACCTACGTCAAGAAGGGCGACCTGCTCGTGGAGCTGGATTCGGCCCAGGCGCTGGACCAGGTCAACCAGCAGCGAATCAACGTCGAAAAGGCCAGCAACGCCGTCATCAACGCCCAACTCACCCTGGACATCCAGCGCAGCCAGACCAACAGCGACATCAGCGCCGCGATGCTCAAGCTCGAGCTGGCCAAGCTGGACCTGGACAAGTTCGAGCGCGGCCAGGCCTACGTGTCGCTGCTTCAGGCCAGCAACAAGTTCCTTCAGGCCGAGGCCCAGCTCAAGGTCAGTGAGGAGAACTACCGCAACTCGACCAACCTGTACGCCAAGAACTACGAGACCAAGCAGAAGGTGGACAGCGACTGGTTGTCCCTGCTCAACGGCTACAACTCGCTGATCGTGGCCAGCAACGACATCTTCCTGCTGCGCGAGTTTGACCTGCGCAAGCAGCGCGCCCAGTACGAAGCCGCCGTGGCCGAGGCCCGGAAGGAACTGGACCGCGTGCTCCAACAAAGCGAACGGCGCATTGCCCAGTACGAGGCCGACCTGCGCACCCAGATCACCACCCTCGAACTGAACCTGCGCAAGCTCGAACGGGACGAGAAAAACCTCGCCGCCTGCAAAATCTACGCCCCGCAGGACGGTCTGGTGGTGTACGCCGTCAGCGACAACCGCTTCAGTGCCGAGTCGCTCATCGAGGAGGGCGCCACGGTGCGCAACCGCCAGGAGTTGATCAAGTTGCCCAACACCTCCCAGATGAAGGTCACGGTCAAGATTCACGAGTCCAACATCAACCTGGTGCGCGCCGGACAGCCCGCCCTGGTGGTGTTGGATTCCGCGCCCGACGTACCCTATCGCGCCGAAGTGGCCCGCGTGGCGTTGTTACCGGATTCCCAGGCCCGTTTCGGGAACCCCAATCTCAAGGTGTACAACACCGAGGTGGTGATCACCGATCCCTTGCCCGACGTAAAACCCGGCGTCTCGGCCAAGGTCGAGATCATCATCACCAACATCGCCAACGCCCTTGCCGTGCCCATTCAGGCCGTCACCAGCCTCAAGGGGCGCCAGGTAGTGTACGTCTTGCGCGGCGGGAAGCCCGAGCCGCGCCCGGTTGAGCTGGGTCTGTTCAACACTAAATTCATCCAGATCGTCTCCGGGCTTGAACCGGGAGAACGCGTCCTTCTTTCCCCGCCACTGGACACCGGCGGGCGGGACCTCGAGGGCAGTCTGCTGGCCGACAGCGACCGGGCGCGCTCGCTCGCGACCAATGTACCGACGGCCCGTGTGGCCGCGGTGGTGCCCACGGCGACCGCCGCCCCGGCGCAGAACGGGAATGGGCCCGGGGCTCCGGCGGCGCAAGGCGCGCGTCAGGGGGTTCTGCCCGGCACGGAATCCGGCGGGGAGGGCCGCCCCGCCTCCAGCTCGGCCGGCGGTGCGGCCGGGGGAGCTCCCGCCTTTGGCGGTGCACGCGGGCCGGGCGGCGGCTTTGACCGCGAGGCGATGCTCAAGGAATTCGACAAAAACGGGGACGGCGAGCTGGACGAAGAGGAGCGCACTGCCATGCGGGAAACCCTGCGACAGCGCTTTGGCGGTTCGGGCGGCCCCGCCGGCGGGGGGCGCGGAACGGGGATCAACCGAGAGGAAATGCTCAAGCGCTTCGATAAAAACGGCGACGGCGAGTTGGACGAGCAGGAACGCGAAGCCATGCGCGCCGAGTTCGGCCGCAACCGCAGTGGTACCAACGCCCCGCCCCGTCTGGCCCCATGAGTCCGCCCGTCGCCGTCGCGCCCGCCACGCCCGCCCTGGACCGGCCCGCCGCGACCGGGCAGCCCATTATTGTGCTTCAGGCCATTCACAAGATTTACGCCCTGGGGGAGGAGGCGCAGGTGCACGCCCTGCGCGGCGTGGATCTGACCATTACGGCCGGTTCGTACCTGGCCATCATGGGCCCGTCCGGCTCCGGCAAATCCACGCTGCTCAACCTGCTGGGCTGCCTGGACCGCCCCACGGCCGGCCGGTACTACCTGGGCGGTGAGGACGTGTCGCAGATGTCCGATGACGCGCTGTCCGAGGTGCGCGGGCGCAAAATCGGCTTCATTTTCCAGTCCTACAACCTGATTCCGCAGCTCAGCGTGCTGGAGAACATCCAGGTGCCCCTGTTGTATCAGGGCCTGGACCTGCGCGCCTACGAGGTCCGCTGCATCGAGTTGGCGCGCCTGGTGGGACTGGGGGACCGCCTGCATCACCGGCCCAACCAGCTTTCCGGCGGCCAGCAGCAACGCGTGGCCATCGCCCGTTCCCTGGTCAACGACCCCCTGATGATCCTGGCCGATGAACCGACCGGCAACCTGGATTCCCGGACCGGCGCCGAGGTGCTCGATCTCATTGACCGGCTTAACCGCGACGGCAAGACCATCATTCTGGTCACGCACGACGACCGGGTTGCCGCGCGTGCGCATCGGATCATCCACATGCGCGACGGCCTGATTGATCGGGAGGTCATCAACCGCGCCGCCCCGGCCGCGGCGTCCCCGGCCCATGCTTAGTTACCAGATCCTCAGCACCGTCCGGCTGGGCATCAAAAGCCTGCTGCTGCACAAGCTGCGCTCCGGGCTGACCATGCTCGGCATCATCTTTGGCGTTTGCTCGGTCATCGCCATGCTGGCGATCGGCGAGGGCGCGTCCTACGAGGCGCAGGAGGCGATCAAAAAACTCGGCAGTAACAACATTCTCATCCGCAGCCTCAAACCGCCCGAGGCCGCCCGCCAGCAGGCCGGCGGCGGAGCGGGCTTCCGCGGCATGAGCCTCAAATACGGCCTGACCTATGACGACGCCGCGCGTCTGCAGGCAACCATTCCCGGGGTGAAGCGGGTCGTGCCCATGCGCATCATCCGCGAAAACGTCCGCTTCGGGCGCAGCGAGGTCCCCTGCCAGGTGATCGGCACGCTGCCGGTTTACACCGAGGTGACGCAGGTGGAGATTTTGCGTGGCCGGTTCCTGACCGACGTGGACGAGTTGTACAAAAACAACGTGTGTGTCATCACCGCCGGTCTGGCGCAGCGGCTGTTTCCCGCGGAAGACCCGATGCAGCACTCGGTGAAGATTGACGCCTTTTACTACCGGGTGGTGGGCATCATCCGCGAGACCGGCAAGGCCGAGCAGCGCACCCAGGCCGGTCGCATGGAGGGCCAGCCGCTGGACAACAACGTGTACATTCCGCTGTCCACCTCGCGCACGCGCTTCGGCGAGATTCTCATCCGGCGCATGGCCGGCAGCTTCGAGGCCGAGGAGGTGCAGTTGCACCAGGTAACCGTGCAGATGCGGGACACCGCGGCCGTGGAGACCGCCGACCCGCAAATCCGCACCCTGCTCAAGCGCTTCCACGACCAGAACGACTACGAGCTGATCGTGCCGCTGGAGCTGCTGCGCCAGGCCGAGGCCACCAAACGCCGGTTCAACATCGTCCTGGGTTCCATCGCGGCCATTTCGCTGCTGGTCGGGGGCATCGGCATCATGAACATCATGCTTGCCAACGTCACGGAGCGGACCCGCGAGATCGGCGTGCGTCGCGCCCTGGGCGCCAAGCGACGCGACATCACCCTGCAGTTCCTGGTGGAAACCGTGGTCCTCTCGGTCGGCGGCGGGCTGATCGGGGTGGCGGTGGGCATGTTGACGCCGGTGGTTGTCTCGATGGCCACGGAGATGAAGACCATCGTCACCCTGTGGTCGGTACTGATCGCCTTCGGCATCTCCGGTGCGGTGGGCATTATCTTCGGCCTGTATCCCGCGCGCGCCGCGGCCCTGCTCGATCCGATCGAGGCGCTGCGGCACGAGTAGAACGCGGTATCCTGCGGGTGCTGACCGACCTCTCCCCGCCACTCACTCACAGCCCGGAGCCGGCGAAAGCGCGGCCCCCGCTCCTCCGTTGGGGTTGCTTCTCCGATGGGTGTTCGACAACCACCGTGCGCGCGGGATGCTGTTAACCCCGACGCCGTGCGAAGGCGCGCATACCCCCACGAACCTTCCCCGCTGACGCAGGCGGGGCAGGGTGGGCACCTGAGGCGGCGGCCCGAAAAGTCATTCCGGATCAAACCGGGAAACTCCTGACGGCTTTACCCTCAGGGCCGGTTCTTGCGGTTCTTGGCGGGGGAGGGGGCCTGCGCGGGCTGGCCGTTGAGGATCCGGTCCAGTTGCTCTTCGGAGAAGGACTGCGGCAGCACGTTGGCGTTGTCGCGCGCCTTGCGGGTCATGGCGATGAGGTCGCGCGGATGCTTGACGATGTGGGGGGTGAGGAAAATGAGCAGTTCGGTCTTGCTGTCCTGACTGACCTTGCGGCGAAAGGCCGCCCCCAACAGCGGGATGTCGCCCAGGAGGGGTACCTTGCTGACGCTGGCGGTCTTGGTGTCCTGCATCAACCCGCCGATGACCACGGTCTGACCGTCGGGTGTCACCACCACCGTGTCGGCGGCCCGGCGGTTGATGACCGGGGCGCCCACGCTGTTGGTGCCGGTGGCGATGGGTACCCGTTCGTCGGACAGGTTGGAAATCTCCGGGCTGACGATCATTTCGACCAGGTCCTCCGAGGTGATGAACGGCGTTACGCGCAGGATGATGCCCACATCCTGGTAGGTGATGCCGTTGATCTGGTTGCCGAAGGTATCGTACCGAACGTTGGTGATGAGCGGCACCTGCTGGCCCACGGTGATGACCGCCTGTTGGTTGTTGCGGGCCAGGATGGTGGGCCGGGAAAGCACCTCCAATTTGCCCTGCTCGGCAATCGCTCGCAGGGTCACGTCCCAATCCTGTCCCACGAACGTGGCCAGACCGCTGCCCGAGGTCAGCCCGGGCAGGCCGCGGAATTGCTGGAGGATCGAGGACGTGACGTCGCCATCCTGCCGGCGGTAGGAGCCCTCCACCCCCAGGTCCAGGCCCTTGCGGTAGGTGACCTCCAGAAAAAGCACATTGATGAGCACCTGCGGTGCGGCGCGGTCTAGGTTGGTGATGACCTGGCCAATGTACCGGGCGGTCTCCTCGTCCGTGACCACGATCAGTTTGCGGGTCTCCGGGTCGCTGGAAATGATGGCCTCACCCAATTCGGTGGCGGGCGGGTAGGTGGCGGCGGTGCGGGTGCGTTGTTGCTGTGCCCAGGCGGGACCGGCGGCCAGCCAGCCCAACAGGGCAACCACAATTCCGGCAGGAACCCGGCGGCTTAAAAGGTGTTGGTTCATGGTCGTCAACTGGATCCGCGGTTGACCCTCGGGTCAGCGCCCCACCCCTCCGGTCCCAAACCCGGTGGTGCCGCCGCCGAAGCCGGTCGCCGCCCCGGTCCGGCCCTGATTTTGCAGGGTGTTGACCGCCCGGTTGTTGAGCTGGCTGCCGGCCTGGCGGGTGGTGTTGCGCGTGGTGGCCGCGCGGTTGCGGGTGTTCTGGGTCTCAAACAGGCCGCGCAAAATTTCCTCCACCTGTGCCGGGTCGGTGTTTTCGACCGAGAAGGTAAAGACCTTTTGTTTCCGGGCCGGGTCGGAGTCGAGCTGGGCAATCATGACCGCGATCTGGTCCATGAGTTCGCGCGCGGCGCTGACCACCACCGACTGCGTGCGCAGGTCCGGGACCGCCAGCACCCGGCTTTGTTTCTGCAGGCGCGTGCTGGGTTGCTGCGCCGCGGCGTTTTGGAGCTGCGCGGCAAACCCGCCCGGCCCGCCAAAGCGGATGGGGCCCTGCCCGCGGTTGTTCTGGGTGGTGGGATCCGGAAACAACTGAGAGATCAGGTCCGCCGTCTCCTGGGCGTCGGCGTACCGGAGGCGGAAGACCCGGAGCTCGGTCACGTCGTCCACGCTCACGTCCACCTGTTCGACCAGGTCGGCGATGAGCAGCATCTGGTCTTCCGGGGCGCTGACGACCAGGGAATTGCTGCGCTCGTCCGCCACGGCCACCACGCGCGGCGTGGCCACGCGCCCCCCGCCCGCGCTTGCTGGTTGCCCGCCCTGGTCCCCGCCGAACCCGGGCAGCCCGCCGCGGAAACCGCGGAAAATTTGCTGTTGCGCCTGGTTGCCGGTCCGGCCGGTGTCCTGGGTGGAAAACAACTCGCGCACCACCGTGGCCAGGGCCTTGGCGTCGGCGTAGTGCAGGGGAAAGACCCGCACGGTGGACACGGCGGCGATCGAGGTGTCCAGCGCCCGGATGATCTCGGCGATGCGCCGGATGTTGGCCTGGGTGTCGGTGACCACCACGGCATTGCCGCCCTCGTTGGCGGCGATGGTGGCGCTGGGCGGAAACAGCGGCTGCAGGTCCCGCGCGAGCTGGACTGCATTGATGAAACGCACCGGGATAATCTGGGTGACGATGGCCTCGCTCTTGGGAATCTCCGCCGGGTTGTTGCCGGCGCGCACCGGGATGTCGCGTTTCTTGGCCTCGTCGCGGGTCATGATGGTGAGGGTGCGTCCGTCGCGCACCGCGGCGTAGCCGTTTTTGGCCAGGACCCGGTTGAGCAGGTCCACCGCCTCATCCTTGGTGAGCGGCTGGTTGCTCCAGACGTCCAGTTTGCCGCGCACCTCGGTTTCCAGGACGATGACAAACCCCGCCGCCTCGCTCAGATAATCGAGCACCAGCTCAAGCGGCGCGCCGCGGAAGTTCAGGCGCAGGGTGCGCTCGTTCTCGCCGCCCCCGGTCGCGGCGGGGGTGCCCGGAGCTGTGGCGGCCCCGCTCCGGGCGGGCCGGGGCGGGCCGGGCCGGTTAGCCGCCGGACCGGGCGGGCGGGTCGCCGGCGGTGTCTGCACCGCGGCGGGGGGTGGGGCGGACTCCGCGCCGGCCGGGGCTTCGGTCGGGGCCTCCGGCACGGATTCCGGTTCGGGCGCGATTTCCGGGGATGCGGGGGATTGCGCTTCGGGGTCCATCGCCGGCGGTGGGACTGAAGGTTCCTCGGTCTCGGCCGGTTGCGGGGCTTCCGGGAGTTGTTCCTCGGCCTCCTGTGTCAGCGCCCGGGGCGTCAGACCGCCCACACTGATCAACAGCAACCAAAGCAGGGTCGTTTTCATCGGGATTCCTGTTCGCGTCGTTGCAGCAAGCGTCGCAGTACTTCATCCGCGGCGCCGCCGTTGCTGCTTTCGGCGGTACCCGCGGACGTGGTCCCGCCGGCCGGGGCGGGGGTCAGGGACTCGGTCGAGTCGCTGAGCTGCCAGGGGCCCTGATCTTCACGGCGGAGGCGGGTGCCCACGCGCAGTTCCCAGCGGTTGGTGCCGTTTTCCAGCCCCACGCCGTCGGGCCGGATTTCCGCCAGCTTAAATTCCGCGATCGTGCCGCCCGGGGCAAGTGCCTTGCGGAACTCCGGCTGGGAGCCGTCAAAAAAGGCGAACGCCCCCTTCTCGTAACTCATCACGCCCACCAGGGCGAGGGTGTCGGTCCGAGCGGGCCGGCGGGTTTCCCGGGGCGGGGCGTTCACCCGGCCGCCGGAGCGGGCGGCGTTGAAAATGTTGCGTTCGGCGATGAGCCGGAAGGCGGAGTAATCCACGCGGCGGTTGCGGGCGACGGGGTCGGCGCGGCCGCGAGCCGGCTCTGGCGCATTGGCGGGCGGCGCATTGGCGGGCGGCGGGTTGGTCGGCTGCGCCTGCCCCATCCCCACCAACACCAGCAAGGCCGGCCAAATCCCCCGGCCGAACCGGGGGCGTTTCAGATGGCGCATGAACGCTGGAGGGGTCATCGGCTTGCAGACGGATTGAGGATGAGGCCGCTGACCTGCAGGCCGAGGGTTAACTGCTCGCCGCGGTCGTCCCGGGCGTTGAGCTCGACCACGTCCACCCGCAGGGCCAGCGGGTCGGCCTCGACGTTGTACAGGAACCGGGTCAGGGCGCCGAGGTTGCCGAAGGCGTCCACGCGGCACTCGAGGGTGGCGTGCTCATCGTCACCGCGTTTGAACTGGGGGCGCACGGCGGAGACCCCCACCCGGCTGTCCCGGGTCCAGTTCTCGAACGCCTTGAGCACCTGGTCCTCGGCCTGCGAGGGCACGTTGGTCAGGGCATTCTGCCGCATGAACGCCCAGCGCGCGCGCAGGCTCTCCCCCCGCTCCAGCAGGCGGGTGCCGTCCTCGACCTGCTTGCGCAACCGGGCCAGTTCGGCGGTGCGGGCTTTCCAGCTTCGCCCCAGCGGCTCGAACACCAGGTAGTCTGCAACCAGGAGCGCCACCGCGCCGGCGGCGATCCACGCAAGCAACTGCTGGCGGTTGAGGCCGTTCATCAGGGAGCTCCGGTTTCGGACCACTGGAAATTGACGGTGAACTGCATCGGCGCGTTACCACGAATTTGCTCGACCTTCAACTCCCGCACCTCGGGCGCGGCGCGCAGCTTGTCCAGCACCCGCAGCAACGCGGCATTGTCCCGGGCCGTGCCGCTGCAGGTCACCCCGGTGTTGGGCCGGATTTCCACCGCCTTGGCCGACACCGTGCCATCCTCGGGAAAGGCCTCGGTGAGCCGGCGCAGGATGTTCAGCGTGCGGAACGACTCGTCGTACCAGGAACGGTATTGGCGCACCCGTTGTTGCACGGCCTCCAATTCCGCCACGGCCTCCCGCATCCCGTTCCAGCGGGACCGCCACCAGGCCAGACGCGCCTGCTGCACGGCGAAGCCGCCCGCGGTGAGCACCACCACCGCCGCCACCGCCAGCGCCGCCCGCGCCGCGGTGCGCGAGGTGGTGTACCGGGCGGCCAGCGCCTCCCAGCGGCTGATGCGGGGAGGCAGAAATTCGATCCCGGTCGAGCCGCCTTCCAGGTACTGCACCGCCACCGCCAGCGGCACCGAGACCGGCAAACCCGCCGGCAGGCGCAAGCCGCCGTTGACGGGCATCTCCCGCAGGGACTCCACGCTCAGGCCGTCCCCGGCCAGCGGCTCCCGCAGCCGGGTGCTGAGGCGCTGGGCGTCCGGGCCTGCCCCCACCACGCACACGCGACGCACGGTCGGTTCCACCTCGGGTGGGAGTTGTCCGAGCGTGATGCGCAACTCGCGGGCCAGGGCGGGAAAGTCCGGCGCGCTTTCGGGGCCGGCTTCGCGCGGCAGGTCCAGGGTGCGCACCAGGGCCAACCCCCCGCCGCAGGCCACGTGCACGCCCAGGGTTTGCTCGCCGGGAACCAGCATCAGCACCCCCGATCCGGCGGACGCCTGGCCGTTAAGTCCCGGCAGGGCCGCCAGTCCCAGGGTCAGACTCACCAGGCGCAGGCGGGCCGCCCGGGCGACGCTCTCCAGGCGTTCCACCTGCTCGCGCGCCAGGCCCAGCAGTGTCACCCCGGCCGCGCCGGTCGCGGTTTGGTATCGGGAACGCGCCATGACCAGGCCCTCCGGGCCGGTGGGGAAGCCCCGCTCGGCTTCCAGTTGGATGAGGCTTTCGAGGTCCGCCTCCGGCAGGTCCGGCAGGGGGACGTTCACGGTAAACAGCCATTGGGGCGGCAGCGCGAGGATACACCGGCGCTCCCGTACTCCGGCGGCGTCCAAATGTTGGCGCAGCTCGCGCCCCAGAGCCGTCGGCTCGGCTTCCTGCGGATCCAGTGCCAGCGTGACCGTGAAGGACTGCAGGACCTCGGCCGAGCCGTTGGTGCGCCGGACCACCACCCCCTCCAGCCGCCGGCCATCCAGGGCCAGGGCGAGGATGGTGGAGCCGCTCGCGCGGGTGCCGCGGCGCCACCGGGCCGGGTGGATCAGGTCCAGGTTGAATGGCTTCATGGAGTCACCAGGAAAACAGGCGGCTGCGCGCCCGCCCACTGCTGGCGGCCAACCCCTCCCGCCGCCACTCGGCCAACTGCTCGCGCAGGTCCACGCCCAACGCCCAGCCCAGGTGGGTCAGGTCCTGCCGGCTCACCAGCCGGGGCACGCCGTCGCGGGTGTCGAAAATCGCCCGCACCCGCCGGTACCCCCGGCCCTGATGCCCCAGGGCCACGACATCGGCGGTGTACTGGTAGCTGCGGGCGGTCAGGTACGGCCCGGCCTCGAGGATCGCTGCCTCGTCCAACACCTCGGCCACCCAGGCCAGGGTGGTGAGCCGGCGGGATTGCGTCTCGCGGTAGGCCACCAGGGCGGCGGCGTTCTCGTAGCCGAGGCCGGGGAGGCAGGCCAGCACCGTTTCCGGGGCGGTGTTTACATTGACCAGGCCCACCAACACGGCGTTGGTGGAGACGGTCAGTTCGCCCTCGATTTGGGCAAACTCGTCCGCCGTCAGGCCGCTGCGCAGGTAAAAGTGCAACAGGCTGGAGAAATTGGCCCCCGGCGCATTGGTCCCGCCCCCCGGCCCCCCGCCGGGCCCCCCGCCGCCGGGTGCGCCCAGCCGGGCGAGGATGGCGTTGGCGCGGTCGGTGCCGAAGGCCTGTTGGAGCAGGGCGGCCAGCTCCTGCTGGTTGGGGTTGTTGACGTTGATCCGCGCCGACCCGTCGCTGCGGGTGTTGGGCTCGGCGCTGGACACGGTGACGTATTCGAGCAGGCCGGCGTCCAGGTAGCCGTCCTTGTTGTCGTAAGGCGGGGCGGCATCACCGTCGTTCTCGTTGGGGTCGAGCACCCCGTTGAGGTTGGTGTCTTCGCCGAAGAGGTAAACGAGGTCGGCGCCGTGAACCAGCCGCAGTTCCTCGACCGACTCGAAGGGGGCGTTTTTGCACCGGTAGGCCGGGGTTTGTCGCAGGTAGGTTTCGTCCTCGGCGCCGCCCGGGCCGGGGGTGCTGTCGGCGTCGCGCCAGTCCACGATGGCCGCGGCAAACTCGGGCGTCATGCCGGGCAGCAGTTGCAGCATCTCGACAGTGGCGGTGTTGAGGTTGAGCTTGGAGGCCTCGTCCACCAGACCGAAGGCGGGTACGTCGGCGCGGGAGCGGCGGGGATTGCGACCGAGAAACCACACCGTCGCCTCCCCAAGCGGCAAGGCCTCGCTGGCGTAATCAAACTCGTCCGGCGGCAGGCCGGGGGCCTCCGGCACGGTCGCCAGGACGTTACTGGCGTAGCGCAGGGCGCCGGCGATGGCCTGCTCGGCCTCGAAGGCGGCCACGCGCTGGTCCGCGGCGCGCAGCTCGAAGTTGACCGTTTGCGCGAAATACAGTGCCAGGGAGACCAGGCCAAAGGCGATCCACAGCGCGATGATCAGCACCGAGCCGCGGCGCGCCCCTCGGGGGCACGGGTGACCCCCACCTCCGCAATGACCGAACCGATGCCTCATGAGCCTCCTCCGCCGCCGGACGCGTTTGCGGTGCCGCCCGCCGCCGCAGGGCGGGCGTCCACCGGCACCACCAGCTCGATGGGTTCCTGGTACGCCGGGTTGGTCCGGCCCCGGGCCGGGAACAACTGCACCTTGATGGCCGCGGGCAGCACGGTGGGTTCCACGGTCGAATCCCAGGCGTCCCGCCACTGGGTGCCGTCGTGGTACTGAAAGGCCAGTTCCTCGACCCCTTCGAGCAGGAACTGATCTTCCGGCGGCTCTTCGACCGGGGCGAGCAGGTTGCGCGTGACCGACCGGATCAGGTCCAAACCCGCGACGTCGTTGGTGGGCGGGACCAGGCGGTAAACCACCCGTTGCAGGGCCGGCCAGGGGGTGTCCTCGCGGAGCACCCCGACGGTGGTGAAAAAGTACGGGCTGCGGCGGCCGGGCAGCAGGGTCAGGTTGGTGGGGACGGATTGCAGCGCCCCGACCAGCGTGCCGCCCGGGGCGGCCAGGTTGGCCAGGTCGCGCCGTACAATGGCCAGGGCCTGCTCCAGCGGGACCGATTCCTCCAGGGTCGCCGCGACGCGGTTGCGCAGGCGCAGGGCGCCCGAAAACACGTAGTGCAGCGAAAGCAGCACCACGGAGAAGACCATGACCGCCAGCAGCAACTCCAGCAGGGTGAAGCCCTGGCGGCCGGGTGTCGGCCCGGGGCGGAGCGGGGCGGTTTTCACGGTGCACCTCCGGGCATGGTTGGGCCGGTGCCACCGGTCCCCGAGGTGGCGGGGGTGGCCGTGGCCGCGGCGTCCACCAGGGTGCTCAGTTGCACGGTGTATTCCCGGCCCTGGACCGGGAAGGCCACCTGCACGGTGAGCAGCCGCAGCGCTCCCATTTCCCACGGTTCGTTGTCCCACCGCCAATCGTACTGGTACGGCCCCTCCGCCAGCGTGCCGCGCTGGCTGGCACGCTGCCACTGACCGCTGACCACCAGCTCGTTCAAGAGCCGGTCGGCCAGGCGGGCGGCGGTGGCCTTGCGGGCGGCCACCAGACCGGCCTGACTGGCCACACGCAGCGCCTCGACGGCCACCGGGATCACAATGGCCATGAACAGCAGCGCGGCCAGCACCTCGGCCAGGGTGAACCCGGCCCGGGTCCGGTCACCGGAGCAGGCGCGGTGGCGGTTGGTTGGTCCGGAGTTCATACCTCAACCGATTGCGGCTGGGCGCCACCCAGAGCTCCCCTTCCACCGCCTCCTCGCGGACCTGCCGGAATGCAATCCATTCCGGCCCGGTCTCGCCCAGGGCACCCTCCGGCGTGAACCGGAGCCAGTACAGGTTTTGGAGCGAGCGTGGGCGTTGGGAATCCGGCGTGGCGCTCAGCGCGGACAATGCCGGCACCGGCTCGGCCGATGGCCCCGGCTGCCGGGGCTGGAAGACCTCGATGTCCAGGCCCTCGGCCAGCTCAAATTCCCGGGCCAGATCATCCCGTTCGAGATAGGTGGCCTCGGCTTCCAGTCCGTATCGCCGTTGCTGCGGGTCAATCCACAATACCATCGGCACTCCTTCGGCCACGGCCCGGCTCTGGCCGTAGCGGGTCAGGGCCAGAAACCGCAGCGCTTCGGAGTCCAGCTCGCGCCCCCGAAAAAACCGGGCCAGCGTGGGCGCCGCGAAGCCCAGCACGGTGAGCAGCAGGGTCAGCACCAGGAGCAGCTCGACCAGCGTGAAGGCGCGGGCCCCCCGCCGCGGCGGCGGGCGGATCGCCGGCTCAGAGGCAGCTCGGTCAAGCGGGCGGGGCATGGCGGGGGTCAGCGGCGTGAGCCGGAGGTTTGCCAGTTGGTGATGTCGTCCTCGGTGTTTTCCCGGCCGTCCGGTCCCATCGAGTAGAGGTCGTAGCCGTTGACGTTGTGCTTGCCCGGATACTCGTAGATGTAGTCGTTGCCCCAGGGGTCCTTGGGAATGTCTTTGAGGTACGGGCCTTTCCAGTTCACCGCGTCGCGCGGCTGGGTGATGAGGTCTTCGAGGCCGGTGCGGCCCTTGGGATAGTAGCCGTTGTCCACCTCGAAGGCATCCAGCGCGGTGCTGAAGGCGGCGATCTGGGTCTTGGCGGCGGTGATGCGCGCCTGCTCGGAACGCCCGGCCAGCTTCGGGTATACGATGGCGGCCAGGGTGCCGAGGATGACCAGCACCAACAGCAGCTCGACCAGCGTGAAGCCGGCCCGGCGGCGAGCATGGGCCGGGGACGGCGGACGGCGGACGGCGGACGGCGGACGGCGGAACGGGTGTTTCATGGGTCCAGTGTGGGTTAGCGGATGTACTCCTGCAGCGTGAAAATGGGCAGGGCCATGCCGACGAAGATCACCCCGATAAGGCCGGCGATCAAAAACAACATCACCGGCTCGGCCAGGGCCACGGCGGTCTTGAGCCGGCGATCCAGCTCGGCCTCGGTCACGTTGGCGATACGGACCAGCTCCTGGTCCAGTTTGCCGCTTTCCTCGGCCACGGCGATCATTTCGAGGGTGGACCCGGCGAAGAGCGTGCGCGCCTCGGCCAGGCTGGCGCCCAGCGGCTTGCCCTCCTTGACCAGGTCAATCGAGCGGGTCACCGCGTCGAGCAGGATTTGGTTGCCCAACGAGCGGCGGGCGACGTTCAGCGCGTTGATCAACGGCACGCCGGCGGCCAGCAATGTGCCCAACATGCGGCAGAAGCGCGCCATGGCGTATTGCGCCACCAGACCGCCCACCGCCGGGAGCCTGAGGATCGCGCGCTCCCACACCCGCCGGCCGGCGGGCGAGCGCAGCCAGTTGCCGGCCAGATACCCGGCCAGAGCCAGCCCCAGCGCCACAAACACTCCGTAGGCGCGCATCGTGTGGCTCACGGCGATGAGCGCCTCGGTCAGCGCGGGCAGTTTGGCGCCAAAACCGGCAAAGGTGAGCTGGAATTTGGGAATGATGACCACCAGCAGGAACACCATCACCGTCAGCGCCAGGCTCAGCAGGATGGTCGGATAAAACATCGCCGTGAGCACCTTCGACCGCAGCTCCTTTTCGCGCGCCTGAAAATCCGCAATCTGGGCCAGCACCAGGTCCAGAAAGCCGCCCGTCTCGCCCGCCTCGACCATCGCCACGTACACCCGCGGAAAGGTCTCGGGAGACTGCGCCATGGCGTCGGCCAGCGACATCCCGTCCACCACCCGGTCATGGATTTCCTTCCACCGGGCTTGGGCCACCGGGTGGGTGGCCTCTTTTTGCAGGATGACCAGGGCGCGACTGAGCGGCACGCCGGCGGCCAGCAGGCTCGCCAGCAGGCGGGTGAAGTTTTCCAACGCCTGGCTGCTGACCCGGCGTCGGCCGGGCAGACCAAACCGGGAGGGGACCTCGCTCGTGGGGGCGGCGCCGGCGGGCGAGGAGCGGGGTTTGCCGTTGCCGGAGGCGCCGTTGCGCTCGGCCAGGCGCACGGGGCGCAGCCCGCGTGCGGCCAGCAGCCGGAGGGCCTCCTGGCGGCCTCCGGCCTCGAGCTGGCCTTCGGTAACCGTGCCTCCGGGCGCCAGGGCTTTGTACTGGAAGAGGGGCATAACGGCGGATCAGCCCCGACCCGCCGTGGCGGAGGCCGGGGACGCCGGGGGTCGGGCTTCGGCGGCCTCCGCCTCCGAACCGTTCTGCGTGGCGAAGGCCACTTCCCTGGCCGTGGTCACACTGAGCACCTCTTCGAAGGTGGTGATGCCCAGCCGCACCAGCCGCCAACCATCCTCGGCCAGGGTGACCATGCCGCCGCGCCGGGCCGCCTCCCGGATCTGGTCGCTGGAGGCCCTCTGGAGCACCAGTTGGCGGATTTCGTTGTCAATTTCCATCCACTCGAAGATGGCGTGGCGGTCGTAGAAACCGGTTTGGCGGCACTGGCGGCAGCCCACCGCGCGGTAAATGGTGGTGTTGAGGGGCAGGCCCACCTGGGCCTTGAAGGCCTGAGCCGGCGGCGAGGTGTCGGGTTGTTTGCAATGCCGGCACAGCACCCGCACCAGGCGCTGGGCAATCACGGCCTCGAGCGACGAGGCCACCAGGTACGGTTCGACGCCCATGTCCACCAGCCGCGTGACCGCCCCGGGGGCGTCGTTGGTGTGCAGGGTGGAAAACACCAGGTGCCCGGTGAGCGAGGCCTGCACGGCGATCTGGGCGGTCTCGCGGTCGCGGATTTCGCCCACCAGGATCACGTCCGGGTCGTGCCGCAAAATCGAGCGCAGGCCGCGGGCGAAGGTCAGGCCGGCCTTTTCATTGACCTGGATCTGGTTGACGCCCTTGAGCTGGTACTCGACCGGGTCCTCGATGGTGATGATCTTGCGGGCGGAGTCGTTGATCTCGTTCAGGGCGGTGTAGAGGGTGGAGGTCTTGCCGCTGCCGGTGGGGCCGGTGACCAGTACGATGCCGTGGGGCAGTTGGAGGATGCGGCGGAAGCAGGCCAGCTCGCGCGAGGCCATGCCCAGTTCGGTCATGCCGCGCAGGGGCGCGTCCTGCCGCAACAAGCGCATGACCACCGCCTCGCCGTGGAGCATGGGGATGACCGAGACGCGGATGTCCACCTCGGCGTTTTCGATGCGGACCTTGATGCGGCCGTCCTGGGGCAGGCGTTTCTCGGCGATGTTCAGGTGACTGAGGATTTTGACCCGCGAAACGATGGCGGGCTGAAAGCGCTTGAGTTGTGCCGGCACCGGCACGTCCTGCAGCACGCCGTCAATGCGGTAGCGGATGCGAAACTCGTCCTCGAACGGCTCCAGGTGGATGTCCGAGGCGCGCAGTTCGATGGCGTCGCGCAGGACCTGGTTGACAAAGCGGATGATCGAGGCGTCCTCGGCCGCGGTGTCCAGGTCGGTGCCCTCCTCGCGTTCCTCGTCCACCACCTGGATGCCGGCGGTTTCCTCGAGGGAGCCAATGGTGTCCGCGCCCACCCCCAGCCACTTCTTCATCTCCCGCTGGATGGCTTCGGAGGGCGCCAGCACGGGGCGCAATCGCAGGCCGGTGAGTTGCCGGAGCGTGTCCAGGCCCTGGGGGGCGTAAAGCCGGCTGGTGGCCACTTCCACCACGCCGTTGATGCGGCGCAGGGGTAACAGTTCGTCCCGCAACAGCAGCCGGGCGGGAAACAGGCTCAGGACCTCCTTGTCCGGTTGCACGTCTTCAAGCAGGGTGAAGCCCAGATCGTACTCACGCGCCAGCCAGCGGAGGACCTCGGCTTCCGACTGAGCCGCCGCACCCGCGCCGGCCGTCTGGGTCAGCTTGCGGACGTCCCGGGCGGAGAGTTGGCGCGCCGCCAGCATCCGCGCGAGCAGATCGCCGGCCCCCGGGTCGTGCGGACCCGCGGCGCTGGGGGCGGACGGTTCAGTCGGGAAACGGGACATGGCTCAGTCCACCAGCCCCATTTGCAGGGCGATGGCCTCCTGTTCCAGGGTCAGCACCTTGCGCAGGTCTTCCTGGGCCTGGCGCAATTTGGCCTGGTTGGCCTCGCGGGCCTCGCGGTACTTGGCCATGGCGGCCTTGAGCTCCTCTTTGGAAGCCTTGGATTCGATGGCACGCTGCAACGCCTCGGCCTCGGGCAGGGCTGCCGCGCCGAAACCGCGCCGCCCACCGGGGGCGTTGTCGGCCCCCGCCCGTCCGGGCGGGCCGCCAAAGCGCAGGCCGGCGCCCATCCCGAAACCGGTGGTCCGGCGGGCTTCCATGACCTTCTGGATGCGCTCGGAAATGATTTTCCACTCGGCGTCGTCGGTCACGCCGAGCCGCTCGCGCAGGTTGTCCATCAGGCGCTGTTGGAATTGCGCGGGGTCGAAATTGCCGCGCGGGCCGCGGTCCTGCTGATCCTGCCGGTCGCGGCCTGGGGCCTGGGCCAGGCTGGTGGCGGGGACGAACGCCAGGGTCGCGGCCACCAGCGCCAGCAGGCCGGTGCGAAGGGAGGGTGCTTTCATGAGCTTGTAGTGTGTCGGTTTACTTTTTTTGCTTTGTGGTCCGCGCCGGCACGGGCGCCGGGCGGTCCGTGTACGGCCAGACGCCGCCCGGTCAGCCCCGGTTACTTCCCCGCTGAAGGACGCCGCCCGGTCAGCCGGGCCGGTCCGCTTGACCGGGAGATTCGGCCACGGCCGCATCGGGTCAAGAACTCCCGGTGCCGGGATGCCGGGGAGTTTTTCGATTAGGAATCCATTTGCCCTCGGGCGCGCTTTACAAATAGAACTTGGTCCGCCGGACCGGCGGTCCGGCGCTCGTTCGTTCGCAACCTTGAAATAGAAATCGCCATGCTGGACACCATCGTCAAACACCTCGCCGACCAGGCGGATTACCTGTTGAACTTCAACGCGCCGAAGATCCCCAAGGAGCGGCTGCACCTGCCCGGGCCGGACTTCGTGGACCGCATCTTTGCGCCCTCGGATCGCAACAATCGCGTGCTGGCCAACCTGCAGCGCCTCTTCAACACCGGCCGGCTGGCTGGCACCGGTTACCTGAGCATCCTGCCCGTGGATCAGGGCATCGAGCACTCGGCCGGGGCCAGCTTTGCCAAGAACCCGGATTACTTCGATCCCGAGAACATTGTCAAACTGGCCCTGGAGGGCGGCTGCAATGCCGTGGCCTCGACCTTTGGCGTGCTCGGGGCCGTGGCCCGCCGGTACGCGCACAAGATTCCGTTCATCGTCAAAATCAACCACAACGAGCTGCTGACCTATCCGAACAAGTTTGACCAGATTCTGTTCGGCACCATCCGCCAGTGTGTGGACATGGGCGCGGCAGCGGTGGGCGCCACGATCTACTTCGGCTCGCCGGAGAGCGGCCGGCAGATCGTGGAAATCAGCCAGGCCTTCGCCCTGGCCCACGAGCAGGGGCTGGCCACGGTGCTGTGGTGCTACCTGCGCAACAGCTCGCTGCGCAAGGACCGGGATTACCACGTGTCCGCCGACCTCACCGGCCAGGCCAATCACCTGGGGGTGACCCTCCAGGCAGACATCATCAAGCAAAAGCTCCCCGAGAACAACGGCGGCTACAAGGCGCTCAACGCGGAAAAGCCCTACGGCAAGTACGACGAGCGCATGTACACCGAACTGTGCAGCGACCATCCCATTGACCTGTGCCGCTACCAGGTGGCCAACTGCTACCTGGGCCGGGCGGGCCTCATCAACTCCGGCGGCGAGTCCAAGGGCGCGGGCGATCTGGCCGCCGCCGTGGCCACGGCCGTGATCAACAAGCGCGCCGGCGGCATGGGGCTGATCTCCGGCCGCAAGGCGTTTCAACGGCCGCTGGCCGAGGGCGTGGCCTTGCTCCACGCCATTCAGGACGTGTATCTCTGCCCGGAAATCACCGTGGCCTGACCGGTCGCGCGGGCATCTTCGGCCCCGGCTTCGCGGCCGGGGCTTTTTTAGTGCGATGATCCCGTGACCGTGGAAGCGGCCGGCGGCGCGGTTCGGTCCTTGCTCAAGTTGCGCAGGATCAGCACCGACGGCCCCTGGCGCTCCCAGATTTCCATCAGAAACGCCGGCACCGGGGAGGGGCCGTGAATGTACGAGCCCAGGACGATGTCCAGATCGCCGTCGCCGTCGAGGTCCCCCGCGTCCATGACCAGCCAGCGGCCGGAGATGCACTCCGGGAAGGTGTGGGGCTGGAACTTGAGGCCGCCCTGGTTGACCAGCAGCACAAAGCTCTCCCGGGGCGAGTTCACGTAGTCCGGGAAGTAGGCGTTCACGGCCACATCCAGGTCGCCGTCGCCGTCGAAGTCCCGGGCCAGGGCGCGATACGCCCCGTTGAGGGGAAACAGGAAATGCTCCGCGTAGGTGCGCGGGCCGGTGGCGCGGTACAGCCACACGCCGTGGTATTTCTTGGTCGGGCTTTCGTACTCGCCGTTGTCGCCGTTGGTGACGATGAAGTCCAACCGGCCGTCCCCGTCAAAGTCCACCGGTTCCATGAAGGAATGGCCGTACACGGGTGGCTTTTGAAACACGCTGTCGCCGCTGAAGTTTCCCCGGCCGTCGCCATACATGATGATCAGCGACTCCAGGTGCTGGGCAAACAGCACCGCCAGGTCCAGGTGACCGTCCTGGTCGAAATCGCGCGCCGCACAGTACATGGCCCCGGTTTCCTGCGAGAGCACGTGTTCGCGGTAGCGGTCCGTGCCGAGGTTCTCAAACCAGGAGAAACGCCCGGTCAGGTTGCCGAACATGCATAGCGCAAAGTCGGTTCGGCCATCGCCGTTGAAGTCGGCAAACTCGGCCTGCACCGACCGGGGCAGTTCCTTGAGGATAACCCGGCGTTCGCCGAAACCCTCGTCCTGGCGTGGGAAAAACAGCAATTCGGCCCGATGAATCTCCGAGGGCAGAAAACTGCCCACGCAGGTGACGTAGAGGCCCGTGTCGGTCTCGACCAGGTCCACCGGCACGTTGCCGGCGTCCAGTTGCGCCACAAACGCCCCGTTGGTGTCCAGGAGGAACAACGCCTGGAGTTTGTCGTCCCCGACAAAAATCTGCCGGCGCCCGGGGCTGATCTTCACCAGCGTGGTCGAGGGGTCGGGCGTGCGAAAGCGCGGCCGCTCGGTGCGGAAGCCGGGCAGCCCGATCTGAATTTCCGGACGCGGGTCCTGGGGCAGGGGCGACTCCGGGGCGTTTTTCAGGTAATAGCGTTCGATGGCCGGCCACCATTCCACCGGCACCAGCGGCCGTTCGGTGTAAATCTTGCGGGCGCGAATCAGGTCGCCCTCCGGTGAACTGCTGAAGTCGGGCTTGGCCACCCCGAGCCGGACCGCCATGCGCGGCAAAATCTGCTCCGCCCAGTTCTTTTTGGTCAGCAGTTGTGGCTCGACGAAGGTGTGGCACATCGTGCAGGCGCGGCGCGCCACCTTTTCCTCGAAGGGCATTCGGGCCTCCGCGGGCGTCTCCTCCTCCTCGTCGTAAATGATCAACGGCGCCGGCGGCTGGGCCGGACTTTGGAACACGGCCAGCAGCAGCGCCGCCGCGGCAAAAAACCACGCCGGCCGGATTCCCGGCCGGGCCGGGAATGCACGCGCGGCCCTGCTTCGTCCCGCGGGGAAACGGTTCACGCCCGCATTTACCCGCCGGCCCCCGCCGGGCGGCAAGCGTGAAGTCTGCTCCGCTAGCAAACCGGATGCCGGTGAACAACTCCACCGGTCCCACGGGCGTTTCCCGCTTGCCGCCCTCCCGCCCCATTCCTACGGTGCCGCCATGAGACGATTTTGGCCGTTCCCGCCTCGGGCCCTGGTCTGCTGGAGCCTCTGCGGTCTCCTGACCGGCTCCGCCGCAAACCTCCGCGCCCAGCCCGCCCTGCCGCCGGAGGTGCAGGAGCGCCTCCAGCGCCTCGAAGGCCTGGTGGAAGACCTCCTCGCCGCCCAAGCCGCCCTGCAAAAAAATCTGGCCGTGCTGCGTGATGAAGTGCAGGCCGTGCGCGAGGAAAGCCGTCGGGCCGGAGACCGGCTGGGCGAGCGCTTTGTCTCCCACGAAGACCTGCGCAAACTGGCCGAAGCCCTGCGCGAGGTGGACCGCAAACGCGAGGAGGACAAGCGCCTGATCCTCGAGGAAATCAAAAAGCTCGCCCAAGCCCCGGTGCCTCCGCCACCGCGCGAAACCGCCCGCTCCGCGCCCCGGGAAGGGATCCCGGCCCCCGCGGGGCCGCAAAAGGGGTACACCTACAAGATCAAACCCGGCGACACCCTCAGCGCCATTGCCCAGGCGTATGCCCAGAGCGGCGTCAAGGTCACGGTGGACGACATCCTCAAGGCCAACCCCGGCCTCAAACCCAACCGCCTGCCGGTGGACCGGGAAATTTTCATCCCCGACCCCAACCTTAAGTGACGGCGGTCTCCTGACGCCCGGGGAAAGCCCCGGTTGACCGCGTGGCTGATCGCACCCCCGGTGTCCGGCCGGCGCTCAGTGGGTCAGGACGTACAGGATAATGTTGATCGCCAGCGGGTACGCCTTCGGCTCGGAAAACTCGGCGAAATAATCCGGGTTGGTCATCTCCTCCTCCCAGCCGTCGCCCAGATCGGTGTTGTGGCAGGCCAGCAGCAGCAGGCGGCCCCGCTCATCCCGCACGGCCCGGTAGTGCGGCGTTTTCCCGTCCTCCACCTCCCAGGTGATGCCGGTGCCCCGGTAACGGGTGGCGTGGTACACGTTCGGGATTTGGGGCTTCTCCTTGAGGTGAAAAACAAAATGGAAAATCGGGTGCTCCGGCGGCAACTCCTCCACCGGCCGATCGGGGAACACCCGCCGCAACACCTCGCGCTCGAAGTGCGCCCAGGGCCGTTCGCCCCAGAAATCATCCACCAACAAAAACCCGCCGCTGAGCAGGTGCCGGCGCAGGGCAACCACCTCCGCCTCGCGCAACACGATGGCCGGCACCCCGCTCATGAACAAAAAAGGATACCGCGCCAGTTCCGGGTCGGTCAGTTCCAACACGTGACCGTCCGGCGCCACCGCCAGCGCGGTCACCTGGTGCAGCCGCCAGGACAGGTTCACATCCGCATCCGGATAGTCCGTCCACCACGCATAACTGGTCCGGTCCATGGTGGAGGTGTAACGGACGCGGGCGAAGGTGAACACATCCTGCTCGAAGCCGGAGGGCAGCGTCCACGTGGGCACGTTGCCGCGGCTGAAAGCCGGCGGGCCGCGCCGCACCCCCCGGCCCTGGGCCTGCGCTTCCGCCGCAAACAGCACGCCCAGCAACCCGCCCAGCAGCAGGACCCAGGCCCCCCGGGGCGACGGGGTGGGAATCAGTGTTACTCGGAGACCGGATTCGCTCATGGACCGGGCGTTCACAAGGTTGTCCGCACGAGACGCGGCCGCCCCGGGAGGGGTTACGGGGACCGGATTTTCGCCCGGCAACCACAGGGGAATTGGTGGGCGCTGAGGGATTCGAACCCCCGACCTGCTCGGTGTAAACGAGTCGCGCTGACCACTGCGCCAAGCGCCCCACCGCACGCGACCATGCCCCAGGACCGCCGGGCTGGCAATCGCAGAGCGGTCGCCGCCGGGCTGAAAACCCGCGGCTACTTTGGCGGCAAATGTTCCGGCTGCCACCCGGCGCCGTGGCACTCTAGCGGTGGAGGACCGCTCCCTGTGGAGGGCCGCGCTCCACCGCGGCCCGGTGGTGGGGGCAAAGCGCCTTACGCCCAAGCCAACCTGATGCCCATCCCCGGCTGACAAACTCGCTGGACAGGCCATTCCCGCCCCGGTACCTTGACGCCATGCTCAGCCCCGGTCAGCCCCCCGCCACCGTGGCAGCCCCACGGTCTTGGAACGGGAGAAGGGTCCCCCACCGTCCCGGCAGGCGTTTCATACCGTCCCGCGGGGCTGTTTGCGGGTTCAGCGTTGGGGACGCCGCCAGCCGGTCTGTGGGCGACACCGTCAGCATCCGACCCCGACCCGCTCCAACGCGCCGTGCCGGCAACCTGCCTCTGGTGACGTACACGCGGGGCCGGGACCTGAGCGGGAGCCTGGCGGGGGCGGGAGGGATTGGCGGGCTGCTGGCCCGCAGCCACGGGTACAGCGGGGGCAACTGGACCAGCCACAACGCGTACCACGCCGACGGCAACGGGAACGTGACGGCGCTGGTCAACGGCAGCGGGACCTTGCAGGCCAGCTACCGGTACGACCCGTTCGGGCGGTACTTGAACGGCGGCGGGACGCTGGCCACGGCCAACGTGCTGCGCTTCTCCAGCAAGCCCTGGGTGGGCTTTGCCGGCTCGCCCACCAGCGGCCTGTACTACTACGGCTACCGCTTCTACGACCCCTACCTCCAACGGTGGGTCAACCGGGATCCCATCAAGGAACCTGGGCACTTTACCTTGCGCTACGGGTATTTCGTTCAGGTCAGTGGCAAAGACAAAAA
>CALFAV010000078.1 GCA_937946835.1 uncultured Verrucomicrobiae bacterium
CCGCCAGCCCTGGCAGGCGTCAGTCAAGTCCAGCAGCTTGATCGCCACCATCAGGTCGTAGGCCAGCGCCGCGATGAGATAGTAAACCTGGTTGGCCCTCAGCGCCGAACAGGGCGGGCGGTGCAGGTCCAGGCCGTTCAATACTTCGCTGAACAGTCGTTCCTTGTCCCCTTTCAAGTGATGCCGCTCGCCCACGCGCACGGCATCGGTCTGCCCGTCGTCGCAGGCGATGAAGCCGTAGTGCTCAAACAACCCGTCCCGCCACCGGCTCACGGCAAACCACTGCGGCGCGTTCCGCCCCTCGGGCTGATGCCGCAGGAAGGCGTGGTAGGTGTCGCCGTTCTGCGTCCACGCCAGCGCGGGCAGGGCTTGGGCCGGGGTTGATCAAAACATGGCTGCCGGTCGCCCCGACCGGGTCCGCCCGGTTGCAAAGGTTGTTGTAACCCGGCCCAGCGCGCCGCCGTCCCTCAGATTCATCCCGTCGCCCCCCGCGGGGGTGAACCGGGAAAAAACCAAAAACCCAGTACCCGTAGCAAAGCTCGATCCATGAAACAAACAGCCCTGTGGAGTGCGTTGGCGCTCCTGACCACTTCCGCCCTGGCGGCGGAAGCCGGTCCCAAAGACACGATCAAGGCGGCGGCCAGAAAACTGGCCGACCAGCCCAACTACAGTTGGCGGACCACGGTGGAAAGTGCCGGCGGCGGCCGCTTCCGCCCGGGCCCCACCGAGGGTAAGACGGAAAAAGGCGGGTTCACCTGCCTGTCCATGACCCGCGGGGAAAACACCTTTGAAGCCTTCCTCAAGGGCGACAAAGCGGTGGTCAAAACCGATGAAGGCTGGCAAACCGCCGATGAGCCGGGCGGCGGCGGCGGTCCGGGCGGCAACCCCGCCCGCTTTGTCGCCCGCATGGTCCAGAATTACAAGGTGCCCGCGGCCGAAATCGAGGACCTCCTGGACAAGGTCAGCGACCTCAAGCTGGTGGACGGGGCCTACACGGGAGACCTCACCGAGGAAGGGGTAAAGAGCCTCATGACCTTCGGGCGTCGGCCCGGCGGGGAAGGCCCGGCCATTAGCAATGCCAAGGGCTCGGTCAAAATCTGGCTCAAGGACGGTCTGCCGGCCAAGTACGAGGTGCACGTCCAGGGCACGGTCACGTTCAACAACAACGACATGAACGTGGATCGGACCACCACCACCGAAATCAAGGCCGTGGGTCAGACCCGGGTGGAAGTCCCGGCCGAGGCCAGGCAAAAGCTGTCCTGAACCTCGGCCCCGGCTCCCAGAAAACTGTCCGGCCCGCGTGCGGCCGGCCCCAAACGCGCTACTTTGACGGGCATTCCGGCCGGCCCGCGGGCATTCCGGCCGGCCCGCCGGGCCAAAAACCCGACCGGGCGAGGGCCGGATGCCCGTTAACTTGTTTCACCGCATTGCCATGAACAAACCCGTTGCTCTGTTCCTGCTGGCCAGCGGCTGGGCGGCGCTCACCGCCCCGGGTCAGGATTGGGTCAAAGCCCGGCTCGAGGCCTCTCCCCGTCATCTCGAGTGGGTGAAGGTCAAACACGGCCCGCGCGAGGTAACCTGTTTCCTCGCCTACCCCGAGGTGAAGGACAAAGCCACGGCCGTGGTGCTCATTCACGAGATTTTCGGCCTCACCGACTGGGTCCGCGGTGTGGCGGATCAACTGGCCGAAGCCGGCTACATCGCCATCGCGCCGGACCTCCTCTCCGGGGCGGCTCCCGGCGGCGGGGGAACCGCCGAGCTGGGCGGCGGCGACGCCGTCCGCAAAGCCATCGCCGCCCTGCCGCCGGACCAGATCACCGCCGACCTGCGGGCGGTGGTGGAGCACGTGGCCAAACTGCCCGCCGCCAACGGCAAAGTGGCCGTGGCCGGTTTTTGCTGGGGCGGCAGCCAGGCCTTTCGCTTTGCCACCCTCGCCAAAGCGCCGAAGGCGTTTTTCGTGTTTTACGGTTCCGGGCCGGAGGCGGAGGCCGACCTGGCCGGCATCCAGGCGCCGGTGTACGGGTTTTACGGCGGCAACGACGCCCGGGTGAACGCCACCCTCCCGGCCACCGGGGCGGCCATGAAGAAGCTGGGCAAGCGCTTCGAGCCGGTCATTTATGAGGACGCCGGCCACGGCTTCATGCGCGCGGGCGAAGCCCCGGACGCTTCCGAGGCCAACCGCAAGGCGCGCGCCGAGGCGTGGCAACGCTGGAAAGCGCTCCTCAAAGACCTCTGAGCCCTTCGCGCACGGTTCGCCCAATCTGCTCACGCGCGGCGGGGACGCTCTTCGGCACTCGGGTTCCTGTGCGGCATTGGCCGGCAAAAAAACCGGCGCGGGCCTGCCCGCGCCGGTTAAGCGTCTTCGGGCCTCCCCCTCGGGCCGCTGTTTACTGGCGAATCCGGTAGAACCGCCGTTCGCCCGTGGCCGGCAGGGTGGCCTGGAAGGTGTCCGCACCGGTCGCACTCACGCTCACGCCGGTTTCCGGAGCAAACGGCCCGGTCACCTCGGCCGCGCCTTCCACGGTGAAATCGCCCGGTTGCCCGCCGGGGGCGGTGAAGGTGAGCGTCGCGTTGCCACTTTCCACCTCGAGGCCGGTGATCCGGGCCGGCTCGGGCGGGCCGGACGGGAGACGCTCGACGCGCACGTTGTCAATAAGCCCGAAGGCGGTGAAGGGCGCGTCGGGGTCGGCCGAACTGGTCGCGTTGATGTCCGAGTGCATGAACAGGATGTTGCCCCCGCCGAAGGTGATGGCGCTCACATCCACCGTGGCGAGCAGCAGCCCGTCCACGTGCCAGGTCACGGTGTTGCCCTGCTTGGTGATGACCACGTCGTGCCACTGCATGCCCATCGTGCCCGGGTACGTGGTTCCGGTTTGGCTCGGATACAAGGCAAGCTGTGCCTCGGGGGCGGTTTCCCGGCCCAGTTCGGCATAATAGGCGGCCCCGGCGTCGCGGTTGCCCGCGGCAAACACACCGTCGGCCACGGTGTAGCCGGTGGGCGCGGCCGGCGAATAGGCGCGGTAATCCACGGTCGAACCACCGTCCCCGGTGGCGGCGAACCACAGGCTGTCCTGGGCCCCGCCGGGCCACTGCGCGGTGGTCCCCGCCGTGCCGATGCCCGCGCCGGTGATCTGGGTCGAGCCACTGCCGCCGTCAGGGAACGGCCCGTTGAAGTTCTGCCACAGGTCAAACCGCAGCCGGTAGTTGCCGGTGAAGGACTGGCCTGACGGCGACACGCTCAGGCCGCCAAACACGCCGGAGGTCAGGTTGGCCTGGAGCTTGAGCCCGCGGGTGGTGCCTGCGGAGTTGGGCGCGGGCGGGATCCCCACCGTCGAGTAGTCAAAGAAGAAGTCCGCCACGCCATCGGTCGGTCCCAGATTGACCACCCAGTTGGCGGTGGGGTCGGTGTCGAAGTGTTCACTGAACAGCAGCTCGCCCGGCGGCAGGTCGTCGTTGCGGATGGTCACCGTGGCGGTGGCGTTGGTGCCCAGGGTGTAGCCGGCGCCGGGCTGGAGGGTGATCTCGACCGTGCGATCCGGATTGATCTCCGCATCGTTTTTGGGAACGACCGTGAGCACGGCCACGGTTTCGCCCGCAGCAAAGGTCACCGCGTTGGGCAGGGCCTCGTAGTGCGTGCCGCCCACGGCCGTGCCCCCCACGGTCAGCGGCACGGTGAGAGCACTCGTACTCGGCGTGTTCAGCGTGACCTCGAAGCGGCCCACGCGGCGCGGGTTCAATTCGTAGGCCACGGGCTTGACCGTGCGGATCGCGGCCACGGGCTGGTCGCCGTCATCCTTGATGACCAGCCGCACCACCACGTTTTCGCGCACCTCGTAACTGCCCACCCCGGGCGCCAGCGCGATGACGATGTCCTCGTCCGGCTCGCCCTGCGGGTCGTCCAGTGGGCTGATGCTGGTGACCACGGTGTCCTGACCCGCCGGGATGGTGAGCGCGGCGGGCAACGCCGGATAATCGGCCCCCGGGGTGGCGCTGCCCCAGACCCGCAGGTTGACCGCCAAGGGTTGGCCGGTGTCGCCCGTGCGGGTGAGCTTGAAGCGCAACGGGGGGCCCCCGGATTCGGTCGTCTCGCCCGCGCCCTCTTCCACGGTGATGGCCACCACGGGCAGGGGCGGCGTCCCGGTCAGGTCCACCACGCGGACGTTGTCGAAGATCGTGAAGTTTTCCTCCCTGGGGTTGGCGATCGAAGAAAACGTGTCCATCGTGCCGATCATGACGGTGCCGGCGTCGAAGCCGGAGAAGTTTTGGCGCGCGGCGATGACAAAGCCGTTGATCAGCCAGGTCAGTTCACCGCCCCGCTGGCGGACCTCGACCTGAACCCACTGTTTGCCGGGCGCCCCGGGCGTCTCCCCGGGCGGCGCGGGCAGGATGGCCTTCAGGGGGAAGGTCAACGGTTGGCCCGGGTTGACCTCAAATTCCGGCGAGCCGTTGCCGTCGCGGTCCAGGAACCCCGCGTCCAGCGGGCTGAGCCGGAAGGGCGGTCCGCCGAGAAGCCCTTCGTAAGCCCGGTAATCGCCCGTGCTGCCGGTCCCCCCCTCGCCGGTGACGGCGAACCACACCCCGTCGCTGTCCGTAAGGTTGGCGTTGTCCCAGGTGACCTTGTTGCCGGCGTGGTTGATCCCGAAGATGCCGTACTCGGTCGAGCCGGTGCCGCCAAACGGCCCGCCGTTGTAACCCATCCACATGTCCACCCGCAGGGCGTAATCGCCGGAAAACGTTTTGCCCTTCGGGTAGGCGCTCACGCCGGCGGTGTCGGGCACGTTGTCGTTTTTGTTGACCGTAAATTTCACCCCGCGCGTGGTGCCGCCGCTCGAGTGGGGCGCCGGGGGAATGCCCAGCGCGCCGTAGTCGTAGTGGAATTCGGCGGTGAAGTCCGGCACCCCGCTGTTCGAGCCTTCAAACACGTCCCACTGGGCGGCGGTGTCCGTGTCGAAGTCGTCGCTGAACAGGACGGGTTGGGCGTGGAGATCCGCCAGCGCGGCGGCCAGGGCCAGGGCCGGCACGAGCCGAGGGGGTTGGGGTCGGGGGAGGATGCTCATGGTTCGCAGCCGGTTGCTTTGGCGGTGGGGTTGGGAGACGGGCACAGACCGAGATCGGTTCAAGGTTGGGTGCGATTTTCGTCCTGGGAAAGCTCGAAACTGTACAGGTACTTCGCGCGCGGAATCCACTCGGCGTGGCCGTCGCAGAAAACCACGTTGCCGCCGGCGTCGCCGTGGTTGTCAATCGGGTCGGGGTAGTTCTGGTGCACGGCCGGATCGTCCGTGTATTTCTCGTCCGCGTCGAGGATCAACCACACCCGGGACGGTCCGGCAATGACCCCGCGCAGGCCGAAGGCGTTGAAGCGATGGGCGTGGGTCTGAACGCTCGACTGCGACTTCTTCACTCCGGGCACGGTCTTGACCTGGCCGTTGATGAGCAGCTCGGTGCTCGTGCCCCCGTTGAAGTTCATGAAACTGAACACCTCGTAGCTGGTGCCCGGTTTCCTGGCCTTCCCCCCGGCGGTGCGGAACAGGTAGCGCAAACCGATTTCCCCGGTAACCTCATGCCGGCCCTGGTTGGTGGGGATGAAATTCTGGGTACTGGGGCAAATGAACGACCGCAGGGAGGGCAGGTAGGTCGGGTGCAACCAGTTCAGGTTGTCGTCCCCGTCAAACACCGCCGGCGTGAACCAGCCGTGCCGGTCCTCGTCCGCGTACATCACCGCGCCGTAGCCCATTTGCTTGAGGTTACCCAGACACACAACGCGCCGGCCCTTTTCCCGGGCGCCGGCCAACGCCGGCAACAACAGCCCGGCCAGAATCGCGATGATGGCCATGACCACCAGCAACTCGATCAGGGTAAAAGCCGGGGCGCGGTCCTTTCCCCCCGAGCCCAACCCGATGAGAGGCTTCCCGGGGGTGACCGCGGCGGTGGTTTCCCGGCCAGGCGACATACCGTACGCCCGCAAATGGACCCGCCCGACCCGGTCCCGTCAACCCTTCAACCTCCGGGACCATTTCCCGAGTTGTCCACAGCACCCGGCGACATGCCCGGCATCCCGGCCGGGGATGAGCACCTTGGTGTGCGGCAGCTCGCTGCGCTTTCTCAACGGCAGGCCCGACCAGGGGGCCGCTGCAACTGGATAACGACAGAGCTTGTGGAACTCGCCCCTCCGAAACGTTTCCGGACGGCAAGAGACCGCCCTTTCTGGCAACCGGGACAGTTGCCGCTACCGCGCCCGTAGCGGCAGGCATCTCGCCGGCCGAAGACCGCGGGGAGGTGCCCGCGCCCGCCGGGCCGGAAAACCTTCATTGAAGCGGGATTTTGTAAAAGCACTGCCATTCGCCCGAACCGGAGCCCAGGCTGACGCGTTTGCTGGCGTACCAGCTCACGTGGCCGTCCTCGAAGAGGAAGTTGCCGCCTTCGGGTGCGCCGGAGCCCACCGGGTGGTTGGGTGTGCGGAAGGTGCGGCCCGCGTCGGTGGTGACCCAGCGCAGGCGGGTGTCGAAGATGTTGGTGGTGCGCGGCCCCAGTCCTTGCAGGCGGTCAATGAGCACGGGTGCCTGGGCGTACTCGCCGCCGAGCTTTTTGCGGAAATGCCAGGGGCCGAGCCCTTCGGAGTTGTAGGGCCAACTGCCGTCCACCCGCCCGGGCAGGTAAAAGTAGCCGGTGAGAATGGGCTTGAGCTCGGAGCTGGGGTCGTCGAGTCGCCAGGTGTCGGCCTGGCGATGCCATTCATCCGTGGGACAGAACAGCACGTGGTTGCGGGCCTTTTTGTCGGTTCGGGACTGCGGTTTTTCGGACTTGATCAGGTACTCGCGCCAGAACGTGGCCATGTTGGTGCCCATCCAGCTCAGGTGGTAGCCATCGCTGTTGTCGGGGAAGTATTCACGGTTGTCGGCCGCGTACAGGTGCAGGGCCACGCCCCACTGTTTGCCGTTGCTGGCGCAGAGGGTGCGCTGCGCCTTGCCCTTGGCCCGGGAGAGCGCGGGCAGCAGCATCCCGGCCAGGATGGCGATGATGGCGATCACCACCAGCAGCTCGATCAGGGTGAAAGCGAAGGCGCGCCGGCTGCTGGCGCGCGGGGAACGATGGGGGATCGGAGTCATGGGGGTGGGTGCAGGTTAGCGGTTTCGACTGGAGGTGCGTTCGGCCAGCCAGATCATGTCGCGGTTGTTCGGCGAGGCCACGTTCAGGGTCAGGTTGCCGTCGTACCGGACCGGCGGCCTGGTGCGCGGGTCCAGCCATTTCTTGATCTCGGCGTGGCCGTCGGCAAAGGAGATGCCGGCCGCGCCGTTGTGGTAACTGGCCGGGAAATCAATGATTCGGGCCGCGGCCGGGCTTTCGACCATCATGTTGGCAAAGCCCCCGGCGTTGATGCTGTCCGGGTGTTCGTCCAGCAACACGTAACACTGGGCGGGGCCGGGGTCCACGATGTCGCTGGTCTTGTAGTACACCCGGTATTTCTTGGAGGTGACGTTGGCCTGGAAGCCCGCCGGGTCCAGCCAATCCCCCGGCCCGAAGGCCTGGCTCATGCCCATGCTGCGCACGCGCGGGTGGCTGCGGCCGCCGATGCGCACCGCACTCTGGTCCGCCGGGCACTTGTACACCTCCACCGCGGTCAGGTAGTTGGCGAACTTCGAGCGCCGCGGGTCCTTCAGCGCGGCCGTGTTGGTGTTGTCGGGGTTGGCGCCGTTGAAATCCAGCCAGCCGTCCACCCAGGCGGTCGGCTCGACCGGCCGGACATAACCGGAGGTGGTGGTCTTGTCGCCGTTGTCGTCGGCGTAGAAGTGCCAGACCAACTGCAACTGCTTGAGGTTGCTCATGCACTTGATGCCCTGGCCCTTGGCCTTGGCCCGGCTCAGCGCCGGCAACAGCATCCCGGCCAGGATGGCGATGATGGCGATGACCACCAGCAACTCGATGAGCGTAAAGGCCGTACGCGGGTGCCTGCCCAAGCGGGGAAATGACAACTTCATCTCAAGACAAAGGTTGGTTCTCAGGTGATCAACCGCAGCTTAGCACGAACCAGCCGCCCGTCCAGTTTCCGCGATTTGCGCTTGCGGGCCGCGCCCGGCCGCGCGAAATGCCAGCCCCATGCGCGCAGTGGTTCAACGGGTCTCGGAAGCCTCGGTCCGCATCGCCGGCGAGGTCCGGGCCCGCATCGGTCCGGGGCTGCTGATTTTGCTGGGAATCGAACCAGCGGACACGGCGGAGGACATCGCCTGGCTCAGCGGCAAAATCGCCCGGCTGCGCATCTTCAGTGACCCCCAGGGCCGGATGAATCTCTCCGTGCAGGACGTGGGCGGCGAGGCGCTGGTGGTCAGCCAGTTCACCCTCTTTGCCAGCACCCGGAAGGGCAACCGCCCCTCCTTCACCGACGCGGCCCGGCCGGAGGTGGCGATTCCGCTCTACGAGGCCTTCGTGCGCCGGCTCGCGGCCGACCTGGGCCGGCCGGTGGCCACCGGCGAATTCGGCGCGGACATGCAGGTGGCGCTGGTCAACGACGGCCCGGTCACGATCTGGTTCGACACCCAGCGGCGGGAGTAAGCGTCGCCACGCCCCAACCGCCGGTGAGCCTGACCGGCTCACCACATGGCGTGGCAACCGCCGTCGCCCCACCGGAGCGAACCGGCGTAAACGTGCATCTGGTTTATGGGTTTCCACGTGACCGAGCCGTCCACCCGCCCCACGTTGCCGCCCTGGGCACCGAGGGCCGCAGAGCTGATTCCGCCCTGCTCGGTGTTGCCGAAATCCCGGCCCCGAAAGACCGGGCCGTTGGGGCCGTGCGGCGCGAAGGTTTTGCTTTCGGCCGGCGACCAGTCGTTCAGGTCGGTCACCAGCACCAGGCCGGGGTCGCCGCTGAGGTTTTGCGGCGAAACCCAGACCGAGGTCTGCCCTTCCAGCGGCGGCCAGGGAGTCTGGGTATGTCCGCCGAGGTAGTTGTACCCGATGATGTAGCCGTGGTGGAACCCTTCCCAGTCGGTCTCGACCTTCCAGCCCTCCGGGCGGTTGAACTTCCCGCCCAGCCCGGGACAGTCGAGGATCCGGTAATGCCCGCCGTACAACAGGAGCTGCGCGCGGGTGTTGGTGGAGATCACCGGGATGTTCTCGTCGCCGGGCTCGTCCGACTCACCGCTGGGAAGCCGATCCCCGAAATCTCCGGCATAGAGATGCGTGGCCAGGATGAACTGCCGGAGGTTGTTCTTGCAGGCGGTCCGCCGACCGCGCTCCTTGGCCGCCGACAGTGCGGGGAGCAACAGCGCCGCCAGGATCGCAATGATGGCGATGACCCCCAACAGCTCGGTCAGGGTGAACGCGCGCCGCGGCTCAGGCGCGCGGGGCAGGACGGTGTCGCTTGCGCGCATGTCACCTCCCCGGCCTCACTGCGGGTCGCGTACCCGGTAGAACGCTTGCGGCGCCCCCGGACCTTCCGGAGCCGGCACATGCACCGTGCCGTTTGAAGCGACCACCGCGTTCGACACCACGGTCCAATCAGCCAGCGAGGCGGATCTGAGAATCTCCAGACGACTCAACCGGTCCGGCTCCGGCGCGGTCCCATCCGGGTTCCCCAGCCGGAATTCCAGGCTGCCGTCGGGGTGGAGCAACGGCGCCTGCAGACGCAGGGGCGGAGGCGGAGGCACGCTCACGTCGAGGGCGACCCCTTCGACGTTGCTGCGGGCATAGATGCGGCCCTGACTGATCGCCGGCGCGTTCCAACACGTCCCCCGGAGCGCCTTGAACCGCGCCAGCTCCTCGTAACGCTCCGGGTTGGGCGCCACCAGAATCAGTTTCCCATCCGCGGTCAGGAGCAGAATCGTGCCGTCCACCAGCAGGACCTGACCCGGGCCGAAATTGGGTTCCGACCACTTCTCGGTACCGGTGGCCAGTTCGACGCATTTCAGCGGGGCGGACACCGTGTAGTCATGTCCGTACAGCCCGTAGAGATGGCCCTGGTGGTACACGGGCGTGCTCCAAAAATTGATGAGTTCATTGGACTTGCGCCACAGTTGAGTGGCGCGAAACACCTCGCCGGACCTGGTGATCCGGGCGGTCCGCGCGCCGATGCCGTAGCCAGCCGAGTGGTAGAGGATGTCCCCGCCGACCACCGGCATGATGGCCGTCGGCACGCGAACGTCGTAAGTGTAACGCCACAGTTCCTGACCGGACTCCGGAACCACCGCCACGGCGCCACCGCTGGTAAAGAAGATGGCTTGGCGCACCCCGTGCAGCGTGGTGAGCAGCGGCGTCGAGTGGGTGAGTTTCGGGCTGGGACGCTCCCAAACCGTCTTTCCGTCGCTCTTGGCCAGGCCGAAGAACATCTGTCCCGCACCCCCTGCCGGCCCGTTCACCAGCACCACATCGCCCACCACCAACGGCGAAGCGGCGGCCTGATAATCCGGCAGCTCCCCGCCGAACTCCGCCACCAGGTCACGATTCCAGACCACGCTCCCATCGTCCGCCCGCAGGCAGAACAACGACAGGTAGGCGCTCAGCACGTACACGTGCTCGCCGTCCACCGCCGGGGTCGCGCGCGGTCCGTCGCCGTTCCCTTCCCCACGCCCCGGTGGCGACGGCCCCACCGGCCTCGCCCACAATTCGGTCCCGGTATCCGCATCAAGCGCGACAAACACCTCTTTGGCCGCCCCGTCCACCACGCGTTTGATCCCGGTAAAAACCCGGCCCCGGCTCACGGCGAAGGAACTGAATCCATCCGGCAACGGTTTCTTCCAAAGCTGGCGCGGGCCTTGCGCGGGCCATTTCTTCAAAATCCGCTCGGTCGAGGTGCCGTCGTGATTGGGGCCGCGGTACTGGGGCCAGTCCGCGCCGTGAACGGCGAGGCCTCCGAGCAACCACACAACCAAGGCCGCACCGCTTGTCCGGCAGAGCACGGTCTTTTGAACCGACGCCAGAGTAGAAGTCCGGTGGATCATGGGATTAGGTTGCACGATGGTGCAGTGGAAGGGAACTGTGCGTTTGATCGCCCAGCGCGGGGTGGCGGCACGGGTCCGTCCCCGGAAGCCCACCGGACGCCGCGGTGCCGGGGCGGCTCCACGGCTCATCGTCTTCAGCCGGGGCCGGGGCTGCCTTGGCCCAACAGCTCCGTCCCACCTTTGTCACGTCAGGTCACGGCGCTTTCCCGCAGCGCCCCCGTCGGTGCCGGCCGTCCATTGGCAGACCGCGGGCGTCTGCCTGCCCCGAAGACGGCCGAAAGCGATCGGGGCAACGACCGCGGCAGGCGATTTCAACCCGGCTACAGAACTCCTGAAGTCAGTGGTTTGTCTGCGGTTAGGTGGCACTCCGAGGTTCCCGGGCCGCGCCTCACTCCCAGGTCGTCACCCCTTGGCGACGCAGGTCGTCGAGGGGCATCGGCCGCGGGGGGACTTCGACCCGCAGACGATTCCAGCGCAGGCGCCACCGGTCGCCCTCGTCAGTAATGGTCACGTCCGGCGGCACTGCCCGGGTGGTTGTCCGGCGGTGGATTTTGTTTGGGGCCAAAGTCCCGCAGCACCACCTCGAGAGCAGCGCGCGGCGCCTCAGGCCGGCTTCGATTCAAAGTCCCAGCCCTCGCGCGGCCAGCCGCGCCCAGCCCAGCACCGGTCCCGGAAAAACGCCCAGGCCTAACACGCCGGCCGCGCAGGCGACCAAAGCCGCGCGCGCCGAGCGCGACACCGGACCCACGGAGGCACTGCCGGCCTCCTCCCCCCAGTACACCGCGCGCACCAGCCCGAAGTAGTAGTAGATGGCCACCACCGCCGCCACGAGGGTGATCGCCGCCAACCAGTACAGGGCCGGATTTTCCGCGCCGCCCAGGACCGCCGCCCGGATCAGGAGAAACTTGCCCAAGAACCCCGCCAGCGGCGGGATGCCCGCCAGCGACGCCGCGCCCAGGGTCAGACTTGCGGCCAGGGCCGGTGCCCGGCGTCCCAACCCGCCCAGCGTGGCAATCTCGTCCGCCTCTGCCCCGCGCCAGACCAGCGTGGCCACCAGGAACACCAGCAGGACGGCAAACACATAGCCGGCCAGGTAAAACAACACGGCCCCGACCCCTTCGGTGCTGCGGGTGGCAAAGCCCACCAACAGAAAGCCGGCGTTGGCGATGCTCGAATAGCCCATCAGCCGCCGCAGGCTGCGCTGCGGGATCGCGCCCAGCACCCCGTAAAACATCGTCAACCCCGCCAGTACCGACAGCAGCGGCCCCGAGCGCGCGGTTAGTGACGGCACTGCCTCGAACAACACCCGCAGCAGCAACACCACCCCGGTCGCCTTCGAGCCGACGCTCAGAAACGCGGTGGTGGGAAACGGCGCCCCCTGGTACACGTCCGGCGCCCAGATTTGGAACGGCACGGCGGCGAGCTTGAAGCCCAGCCCCGCGCCCACCAGCAGCAGCCCGGCCAGCACCAGCCGGTTGCCGGTGAAGGTCTCCAACCGTCCGGCCAGCGCCTCGAACGCCAGCGTGCCCGTGGCGGCATACACCAGAGCGATGCCGAACACCAAAAACGCCGAGGCCAGCGCGCCCAGGATCAGGTACTTCACCCCCGCCTCGAGCGCGGTCACCCGCCGCCGCGGGAAGCTCACCAGCACGTAAAACGTCACCGTCACGAGCTCAAGCGCCACAAACAACAGGGCGAAGTGCTGCGCCGAGGCGGCGAGCATCATGCCCGCCAGCGCGAAGCAGGTCAGCGCGTGATACTCGGCGTGCCCGGCCTCGAAGCCCTCGCGAAACTCCCGGGCCACCACCGTGACCAGCAGCGCCGCCAGCAGGAAGAAGCGCTTGAAGAACAACGCCAGCGCATCGAGCCGGTACATCCCGCCAAAGGCCGTGCGGACGGGTTCGGCCTCGATCCCGAAACTGGCCAGCAAAATCAGCCCCAGCACCCAGGCCGTGACCAGGGCCAGGTGCGGCCGCCGCGCCGCCGGCAGCCACAGGTCCGCCAGCAACACGCCCAGGCCGGCGAACACCACCGCCAGTTCGAGACCGATGACGGCCAGGTCGTTCACCACGCCACCTCCTGCCCGGGCAGCGCGGGCGGTTGGGCGGTGAACCGGGGTGCGGGTGCTGCCTCCGCCAGCACGGTTGCCGCGCCGACCTTGGCCCCCGGTTCTACCAGGCGGGCCACGACCGGCCGGATTTGATCGGTCAACAGCCGCGGCGCGCAGCCGAAGATCACCAGTGCGCCCAGCAGCAGCACAAAGGGCAGCCGCACCCACGCGCCGCGCGCGTCACGCACATCGCGCCAGCGTTCGGGCAACGGCCCGTGCCAGAGCGCGCGCACCGCCCGGAGCATGTACACGGCGGCGATGACCAGCGCGCCCCACGCGGCCAGGATGACCACCGTCCGATGCGCCGGCCACGCGCCGAACAACGTCAGCGCCTCGCCGGGGAAGTTGGCGAAGCCGGGCAGGCCGCAGCCGGCGAACATGGCCATGACCATCACCCCGCCCAGGAACGGCATCGCCCGCAACAGGCCGCCCAGTTGGTCCAGGTTCACCGTGCCCAGGTTCCGGTGCAGGTAGCCGCTGACCGCGAAGCTCAGGGCGGCCAGCAGGCCGTGGGCGATCATCACCACCACCGTGCCGGTCACCCCCACCACGCTCAGGCTGGCAATGCCCAGAAACGCGAAGCCCATGTGCGCCACGCTCGAGTTGCCGATCAGCAGATTCAGGTCGCGCTGGCGCATCGCCACCAGGCCGCAGTACAGGAGGTTGCCCAGCGCCAGCCACGCCAGCAGGTTCACCCAGTCCCGCGCGCCCTCGGGCAGCAGCGGCAGCGCCACGCGGATCAGCCCGTAAAGCCCGAACTTTTTCAACACCCCCGCGTGGAGCATCGCGGCGGCGGTGGGCGCGGCGGCGTACCCGGTCGGCGCCCAGGTGTGGAACGGCCACAGCGACACCAGCACGCCGAAGCCGAAGAGCAGCAGGCCGAAGATCACCGACTGCGCCCGCGCCGAAAGCGGCTGCGCGGCCAGGTGCCGGGTCAGTTCCGGCAGGTTGAACGTGTCCGCGCCGGCCAGCACGTACAACGCAATCAGACCGGCCAGCGCGATCAGCGCCCCCAGGCTCAGGTACAGCGTGATCTGGAAGGTGGCGAAGTTCCGGTCCTCGCCCCGGCCCCAGAGGCCGATCAGGATGAACGTGGGCACCAGGGCCAGTTCGTGAAAGACGTAAAACAGGAACAGGTCGAACGCCACGAACGCGCCCAGAATCCCCCCGGCCATGAGCAGCAGGAGCACGTAATAGACCTGATGGCGCTCGGTGATTTCGCGGGACACGCACACCGCGGCAAATGCCACCAGCGCGCCCATCAGCAGCAGCCCCGCGTTCAGGCCGTCCACCCCCACGTGGTAGCCGATGCCCAACGCGGCGATCCACGACGCCTGTTGCTCGAACTGCAACCCGGCCGCGCCGGGCTCCAGGGCCAGAAACACCCGCACCGCGCCCACCAGCGACAGGAACGTGGCGCCCAGCGCCAGCAGCCGGAACAGCACGTTGAAGGTGCGCGGCAGCAGCGCGATCACCAGCGCGGCGACCAGCGGGCAGAAGACGATGAAGGTCAGGTTCGCCATGTCAGCGGGCCAGGGTCCACCACAGCAGCACCACCGCCCCGGCGGCCAGGAGCAGGGCGTAGGTTTGCAGGTTGCCGGTGTGCACGTGGCGCAACAGCCGGCCGGTCAGTTCAAACACCCCCGCCGTGCCGCGCACCAACCCGGCGGCCAGCACCCAGCGATCCACCGCGGCCACGACCCGCGCCAGCAGGTCCTGGGTGGCGGCGATCAGCGCAGCGTACAGTTCGTCGAAGTACAGCCGATCGCGCAGCCACCGCGCCGGCGCGCCGAGCAGGCCCGGCAGCGGGTCGCTCACCGCCCGCCGGTACAGCGTCCACGCGGCCACAAAACCCGCCGCTGCGGCCAGCAACCCGCCCCAGGCCGCCATCGGCGCGTGAGCAAACGGCTCGAACAAATGCGCGGCCCAGCCGTGGGCCGCCGCCGCTTCCGCGCCGTATTGCCGGGCGTACCCGCGGTCAATGCCCCAGAAACCCGCCAGCAGCGTCGGCACCGCCAGCGCCACCAGGGGCACGGTCATCACCGGCGGCGCCTCATGCGCGTGGTCGGGCGCCTGCGACTTGGCCGGGCCGGTAAAGGCCACGAGCACCAGGCGGAACATGTAAAACGCCGTGAGCGCGGCCACCCCCACCCCCAGCGCCAACAGCGCGTAATGCTCCCGTTCCCAGGCCAGGGTCAGGATGGTGTCCTTGCTGAAAAAGCCGCTGAACGGCGGCGCACCGCACAGTGCCAGCGTCCCCGCCAGAAAGGTCCAGAAGGTCACCGGCAGTTTCCGCGCCAGGCCGCCCATCTTCCAGATGTCCTGCTCGTGGTGCAGCGCGTGAATGACCGCGCCCGCGGCCAGGAACAGCAGGGCCTTGAAGAAGGCATGGGTGGTCAGGTGGTACATGGCCGGCGCGGGGTGCCCCCCGGCGCCGCTCAGTCCCACGGCCATGACCATGTAGCCGAGTTGGGACAGCGTCGAGTAGGCAAGGATGCGCTTGATGTCGTTTTGCTGGAGGGCCAGCAGGGCGGCCAGCAGCGCGGTCAGCCCGCCGGTCCAGGCGATGACCTCGAGCGCCGGGGCGTTCAGCAGAAAAAACAGCCGGCAGAGCAGGTACACGCCCGCGGCCACCATCGTGGCGGCGTGGATCAGCGCGCTGACCGGCGTGGGGCCTTCCATCGCATCCGGCAACCACACGTGGAGCGGGAACTGGGCGGACTTGCCCACCGCGCCGCAGAACACCAGCAGCCCGGCGGCGGTGGCCGCCGCGCCCCAGGCCGGCGGCGCGGCGCGCAGCTTCGCCGACAACTCGGCCAGGTTCAGCGTGCCCAGCACCGACCAGACCAGGATGATGCCCAGCAGGAAGCCGAAGTCGCCGACCCGGTTGGTCAGAAAGGCCTTTTTCGCGGCATCGGCGGCGGCAGGGCGTTCGTACCAGAAGCCGATCAGCAGATAGCTGGACACGCCCACCAGCTCCCAGAACACGAACAGTTGAAGGAGATTCGTCGCCAGCACGATGCCCAGCATGGCGAACGAGAACAGGCTCAACCCGGCGAAGTACCGGGGCAGGCCGGGATCCCCCCGCATGTAACCCCAGGAGTAAATGTGGATGGCGCTGCCCACGCCGGTGACCACCAGCAGCATCAACAGGCTCAACGGGTCCAATCGCAGGCCGAAGTCCACCCGCAATCCCGGCAGGTCCAACCAGACCACCGCGGTCTCGCCGGTCGCCCCCGCCCGGAACAGGACCAGGCTGGCGGCAAAAGCCACCAGGATCGCGCCGATGGACCAGCGGGCGGCGGTCGCGGGCCGGCGCAACGCGGTCAGCGTGATGACCACCGCCGCCCCCGCCGGGGCCAGCAGCACGAGCCAGGTCAGGAAAGCGTTCATGCCGTCAGTTCACCGCCGAGACGCGGAGGCGCGGAGAGATCAGGAAACCGGTTGACCAGACGTTTGAGGCCCTGGCGCAGCGCCGGCACATGGAAGTTAATCAGCAATCCTACCGACGCCCCGCTCAACTTGAGATAGGTCAGCATTTGGGCCTCATGGACAGGTAACAGGGCTTCCACGGCCTTGAGTTCCACGACGGCACAGCCTTCCACCAGCAGGTAACCGCAATCCAGCTTGAGCCCCTTGTAAACCACCGGCAGCGCCACCTGCCGCTGGAATTTCAACCCTGCGAGGCTGAGTTCATGGCACAGACACTCTTCGTAGGCGGATTCAAGCAGTCCCGGCCCCAGGTGCCGGTGCACTTCGATACCGGCCCCGATGATGCGCTCGGTCAGCGCGTTCAGTCTCTGCGCCTCCGCGTCTCCGCGGTGTTCAGGGAGGGACGGCATGGTTCAGAGCCTGAGGGTGGTCAGGTCCTCCACGTGCGCGGTTTGCCGGCGGCGGTACAACGCCACGATCAGCGCCAGCCCCACGGCGACCTCGGCGGCGGCCACCGTGACCACGAAGAACACCATCACCTGGCCGTCCAGGTTGCCGACAAAGCGGGACGCGGCGACCAGGGCAAGGTTGGCGGCGTTGAGCATCAACTCCAGCGACATGTAGATCACCAGCAGGTTGCGGCGCAGCACCACGCCCACCAGGCCCAGGCAAAACAGCAGGGCGCTGACGACCAGGTAATGTTCCAAACCGGGGTTCACTTGAGCTCCTTCTTGCTGAGCAACACCACCCCCACCATGGCCACCAGCAGCAACACCGACACCGCCTCGAACGGCAGCAGGTAGCGCGTGAACAACAGCCGTCCCAGCGCCTCGGTGGTGCCTTCCACCGCCGGGGGCGCGGCCGCCGCCGGCGCCGCCTCGTGAATGACGCCGCGCAACAACACCGCCAGCGCCGCCGCCACGAGGCCGCCGCCCACCAGCCCCAGGCGCTTGAGCCGACGCCGCTCCTCCGCGCGCAGGTCCAGCAACATGATCACGAACAAAAACAGCACCATCACCGCGCCGGCGTAGATAAGGATTTGGACCGCGCCGAGGAAAAAGGCCTCCAGGAGCACAAACAGCCCGGCCAACCACACGAGGGTCAGCACCAGACACATTGCGCTGGTCACCGGATTGCGACTGAACGGGTTGGCGACCACCAGGAAGCCACAGACCAAAGCCAGCGCCGCAAAAATGTAGAACAGGGCAGCCTGCACAGCCTTTGCGGCCTCCGGGCCGCGCCGGGATTCAACCGGCCCCGGCCCCCCCGTGCAAGCCCGCGTTGCCGACGGAACCGCTACCGGCCCGCCGGCGGTGCGGCGGGAGCGGTCGGTGTCCCGGGGGGTTGGCCGGGAGCCGCACGGCGGGCGCGCGCCAGCCGCACCGCCAGGCGGAGCGCGGCCACCATGCTGTCCGGCCGCGCGCGGTCCCGGCCGACCCGATCGTAGGCCGGCCCGTGATCGGGCGCGGTGCGGATGAAGGGCAGCCCCAGCGACCAGTTCACGCCCCGATCAAAGGCGATCAATTTGAGCGGCGCCAGGCCCTGGTCGTGGTACATCGCCACCACCGCGTCAAAGTCACCGCGCCAGGCCAGGTGAAACAGGGAGTCCGCCGCCAGCGGACCGTGTGCATCCAGTCCCCGGTCCCGGGCCGCCGCGACCGCGGGGGCGACCACTTCCAGGTCCTCGCGCCCCAGCAGGCCGCCCTCGCCGGCGTGGGGATTGAAACCGCAAACCCCAACGCGGGCGCGCGCCAGCCCCAGGGTCCGGCAGGCTTCGGCGGCCCGCTCGATGGCCAGTTCAACCCGGGCGCGCGTGAGCGTCTCGGGCAGTTGCCGGATGGGCACGTGCGTGGTGGCCAGGGCCACGCGCAGCCAACGCCCGGCCCCGTCATCGCCCAGCAACATCATCACCACCCGGTTGGCGCCGGCGAGTCCGGCGAGAAATTCGGTCTGTCCCACGAACGGGACCCCGGCGCGGAGAATCGCCGCCTTGCTCACCGGGGCGGTTACCAGCGCGGCCAATTCGCCGGCCAGGCAGCGGCGGGCGCCCTCGCGCAACCAGTCCAGGGCGGCCAGCGCGGCCGGCGCGGCGCCGGCCTGCAAAGCAGCGGGTAACGGTTCGGAGCGGGGGTCCAGCCAGGCCACGGGCGCGGCGGTGTCGGGACCTTGCCAGACCGCCAGGGGCAGGCCGACGGCGGCGTTGGCGCGCGTCAGCCAGCCGGTGTCGCCCAGAATGAGAAACCGCACTTCCGGGTCCCGGGCGGGGTCCTGCAGCCAGGCGGCGAGGGCCCTGAGGGTGATTTCGGGGCCGATGCCGGTGACGTCCCCGAGGGTGATGCCGATCCACATGGCCGGAGCCGCGGGCGCGGCGGTTCAGGAGGCGAAGTAGCGGACGAAGGATTTGGCCTTGAGCCGCTCGATCCACTCGCGGTTGAGGCGGGACTGCTCCTCGGCCCGAAGGGTGTTGAAGATCTCGTCGTGGACCTCCGGCAGGGTGCGGATCTGATTGGCGCGCGCGTCTTCCACCAACAGAATCCAGAAGGTGTCGCCCACCTCGATGACCTCGCTGGGCTGGCCGGGCTTGAGGCCGAAAGCGGCGTCGGCCAGTTCCTTGCGCAGGTCGCCGCGTTCGATCCAGCCGCGATCCCCGCCCTGGGGGCGATAAGTGTCCTCCGAGTACACCCGGGCCATCTCGGCGAAGTCGGCGCCTTCGCGGAGTTTGGCGAGGATCTCGGCGGCCAGGGCGCGGGTGCTTTCGCGGGAGCGGCCGGCCCCGGCGGTGAGCATGATGGCGCGCAGCTTGATCTGGTCCCGGATGCGGAACTTGTCGAGGTTCTCGGCGTAGTACTTCTCGATCTTGTGGGGGGAGACGATGATTTTGTCCGAACCGATGTTCCGGGCGCGCATGGCTCCGATGATGAAGTCCTCCCGGATGCGGCGGCGGAAGGCCTCGTAGGTCAGGCCCTGGCTTTGGAGGGAGCGGGTCAGCGCCGCGCGGTCCCCGCCGTAGCGCTCACGGATGCGCTCCTTGACGCGGTCCTCGACAAGGGACTCGGGCAGGTTGTAGCCGGCGCGCTCGAATTCGTGAAGGATGAGTTTGCGCTCGACCAGTTGTTCGATGCCCTCGCGCTGGGCCTCCTCGATTTTCTGGCGCAACACCTCGGGCTGGCCGGCGTAGGTGCGCATGAGCACCTCGATGGCCGGGGCGATGTACTGGGAGACGTCCTTCAGGGTGATGATCTCCTGGTCCACGATGACGACCACGGTGTTGAGCAGCCGGGGCTCCGCCGCCAGGGCCGCCCCCGCGCCCAGAAGGGCCCACCAGGTTCGGATGCGCCATTTCATCGGTGGGGCATGGTAGGGACCGCCCGACGGGCCGGTCAAGCAACCGCCCCGCCCGCGGCCGGCGGCGCCAGCACCCGCAGCGCGCGCGGCCCCACGGTGAACACGCCCGGGGTGACCCCGACGTTTTCCCCGTCCACCTCGATCGGCACCGGCGCGGCCGCGGTGATTTCCAGGCGTTCGGCGCGCAGGTCGTGCGTGCCCGGCACGCGGAGCGGCCGCCGGGTGAGCCAGGCGAGGGCAAAGCGCACCAGCGTCAGCCAGGTGATCCGCTCGAACACCCGCACCTCCAGCACCCCATCGTCCGGCCGCGCCCCGGGAAACATCGGGAGCGGGCCGGCGTACAAGCGACCATTGCCGATCAGGACCAATTCTCCGGCGCGCCGCGTCGTTCCGGCCGTTACTTCCACACGGGGTTGCGGACCGCGCCAGGCCTGCCAGCCGGCCAGCGCGTAGGCCAGCGGACCGGTCCATTGTTTGGCCGTCCAGCGCACCCGGGCGATGGCCCGGGAATCCAGCCCCGCGCCGGCCAGTTGGACAAAGTGGCGCGCGCGGCGGCGGCCGTCCTCGGTCCATTCCACCCGGCCCAGGTCCAGGCGGCGCTCGGCGCCGACTTGAATCACCTGCCAGGCGGCGTGCGGTCGCAACGGCAGGCCGAGTTCCCGGGCGAAGACGTTCATCGTCCCCAGCGGAATCACCGCCAGGCGCACGGCGTCCAGGGCCCCCGGCACACCGGCCAACCCGTCCACCACCTCGCTCACCGTGCCGTCGCCCCCGGCGGCGATCACGGGGTCAAACCCTTCCCGGGCGGCGGTGGCGGCCAATTCGCCGGCGTGACCGGGCCGGTGGGTCGGCCACAGCGTGCCGGGGGGGGAGAGCGTTTGCAGCGCGCCCAAAAACCGGCGGGCCCGGGCGCCGCGCGCGGCGGGGTTGAACACCACGCAGGGGCGCATGATTCAGGCCGGGGGGCGCCGGTGGATTTTGTGCATCGCGGCCTGGTCGGTGGGTTTGATGAGCAGTTCGTCCACGCAAACGTGGGGCGGGCGGGCGGCCACCCAGACGATGGCCTCGGCCACGTCCTCGGCCGTCAGCGGCGTCATGCCCTGGTACACCTTGGCGGCCCGGGCGCGGTCGCCCTTGAAGCGCACAAGCGAAAATTCGGTCTCGGCCAGGCCCGGGTCCACCGTGGCCACGCGCAGGCCGGTGCCCAGCAATTCGAGCCGCAGGGCGCGGGTGATCTGGAGCACGCCGGCCTTGGCGGCACAGTAGGCGGCGCCGCCCTCGTAGGCCTCCCGCCCGGCGATGGAGCCGATGTTGATGATGATGCCGCCGGGGTGGGGCTTCATGAGCGGCAGGATGGCGCGGGTCATGCGCAGAGTGCCCAGGACGTTGGTCTGAAACATGGTTTCCCAGTCGCTGTCCCGGCCCTGTTCGACCGGGTCCAGGCCGTGTGCCCCGCCGGCGTTGTTGACCAGCACATCCACCCGGCCCGCCAGGGCCCGCACCCAGTCGGCAAAGGCGGTGACACTGGCCGTCTGGGTCACGTCCAGCGCGTGGTACAGGGCCTGCGGCGCGCCGGCGTCACGGGCCTGTGCGGCCACGGCGGCCAGTTTCTCCAAGCGCCGGGCGCCCAGCAGCAGCCGCGCGCCGGCGGCACCAAAGGCGCGAGCGGCGGCGGCGCCAAAACCGGCGGAGGCCCCGGTGATCAGCACCCACTTTTGAGCCAGTGACGAGGACATGAGCGTGGTCGGGAAGGATGGTGCGCGATAGAGGGTTCGAACCTCTGACCCCTTCCGTGTCAAGGAAGTGCTCTACCACTGAGCTAACCGCGCACACCGAGTCGCGTCGGCGGGGTCCCAAGAACAGGCGCCCGCGGCGCATTCGACGCCCGCCAGCTTAGGCGCCGATGGTGCCGGCGGCAATCTCCTTTTGCGGCCCCTGGCGCTGGGGCGGTGCCGTTGCTCCCGACCCGGGCCGGCCTCGAAGGGGAAGCCGGGCGACGCCCCGGCCGGAGTCAAACACCCGCCGTGCCTGCCGGAATGCGGGGAATACCGGGGTGCGCAGAACCCGGCCCGGCCAAACCAGCGGCAACCGCGCGGGCGACTTGCCCCCTCACCCGGCCGGGGAACGCAGCGGGCCGGCCCGGCACCACGCAGACTTGCCGGGCGCCGCTCCGGGCGTTGTGATTCGCGGTGATGATTTCCGTCCCCAAGCCCCGGTGGCGTCCCCGGTCCTGGAAGTGCGGAGTTGGGTTGCTGGGGCTTTTGGCGCTCACCCGCGGGGGGACCGCGGAGGGAGTCGCACCCACCACGGCCGCGGCGGCTTCGTGGGTCACACCCGCGGGGCGGCTCGCCTATTGGAATTTCGACGCGCCGCAATGGGCCGCCGCCGACGGGGGAGCGCCGGAAACCCCGGGCAACCTGGGCGCCGCGCCCGGCTGGGACGGCCCGGTACCGGCCTTTCCTTCCGCCAACGCGGCCGGACCGCTGACTTACCGGGGAATCCGCCCCGACGGCGCGCCGCGCCTGGCGGCCAGCGGCGGTCTGCGCTTTCTGTACCGGCCGGCCTGGTCCAGCCGCTCCCCCCAGAGCAGTCCGGGCTACGGCTGGGGCCAAGGCCCGGGCCACTGGGCGCGGCTGGTGGAAGTGGCGGACGCGCGCGTCACCCCACCCCGACCGGTGCTGGCCATCTCGGTGGACCCGGCGGGCACAAATCTGGTGGTGCAGGCGCGGGACCCGTCGGGCCAGTGGCGCACCAACTACCAGGGCCGCCTCAACTGGGTGCGGCTTCAGCCGGAGTTGCGTCGTGGAGACGACGCCGAGCCCTGGCACGAGATTGCCTTCAGTTACACGCCCACCCACTCGCTGCTGGTGGCCGACGGCAACCACCTGCAGGACTGGAGCACCGGTGCCTATCTCGGTCCGGGCGTGGACCTGGGGACGCCCCCCGAGCATCTGCGCATTACTTTGGGCTCGGACACGACCGGCGCGTTTCCCGCCGCGGGGATATTGGACGAGGTGGAAACGTTCGACCGCCCCCTCGCCCCGCCGGACCTCTACCATTTCCGCCAGGCGGCCGTGCTCACGGCGAGCCTTTCCCTGGAACCGCCGGCGGTCACGTTGCGCTGGTTTGACCTGAGCGGGGTGGCGGTGCGGGTGCGCCGGCGGGAGGTCGGCCGCGCCGAGTGGACCGAGCTGACCAACCGCTGGACCCGGCCGGGCTTTACGGATGCCGATCCCACCCTGCGACGCGGCACGACCTACGAGTACGAGGTCGGCCCGCGCACGGTGTTCGTCAGCCTGGCGGCGTCGCCCGCACTGCGCCGGGGTCGGGTGTTGCTGTTGGTGGAACGCTCCGTGGCGCGCGGCCTGGAGGCGGAGTTGGACCAACTGCAAAGCGACCTGGTCGGCGAGGGCTGGAGCGTGGGCCGCCACCTCGTGCCCCGCCATGACGACAACGCCTGGAGCCGCCAGGCCATCAACCTCGAGTACCGGGAGAACCTCCGGCGCATCAGGGAACTGATCCGCGGCGAGTTCGCCGCCGCCCCGGCCGAGCCCGGCGCGGTGTTTCTCATCGGCCACGTGGTCATCCCCTACGCCGGGGCGGGCAGCGAGGACGGACACTTCGACATGGCCGGCGCCTGGCCGGCAGATGCCTGGTACGGCGACCTGGACGGGGAGTGGTCCGACCACGTCGTGGACAACGGCGCCTCCGTGACCAATCCCCTCCGGCGCAACGTGCCCGGGGACGGCAAACTCGACGCCGCCACGTTTCGGGGCCACATCACCACCCCGGGTGGTACGAACGGTGTGGAGCTGGCCGTGGGGCGAATTGACTTTGCCCGGCTGCCCGCCTTTCGCGGGCGCAGCGAGGTCGAGCTGCTCCGCCAGTACCTGCGCAAGGTGCACCGTTACCGCGTCAAGGAGCTGACCTTCCCGTCCGCGGTCCGGGTGGGCTCGTTTTTTTACAGCCCATTCAGTCCGGTGGGCCGCGCGCTGAACGAAAACGCGCTGCTGCTGGCCTCGCGGCTGGGCGGGCTGGGGCAGATCAGCCACGGGGACGCGTTCAGCCCGGCGTTCCCCTGCCTGTGGGCGGTGCAGGGCGGCTACGGCGCCTACGACACGTTGCACAACGCCCGGCAGGCCGCGGCCGAGCAGGGGGTCACGCCCGTAACCACCGAGACCCTGGCCGGCGGACAAATCCGGCCCGCCGCCGCGTTTTACCTGCTCAAAGGCTCGTACTTCGGGGACTGGAACAATTATCAAAACGACCTGCTGCGGGCGTTGCTGGCCCTGCCCGACTCGGGGCTGGCGGCGTTCTGGACCTACGACACGCTCTGGCGGTTCGAGCCGCTGGGCGTCGGGGGCACGCTGGGCGAAGGGTTCATCCGCACCGCCCGCGGCGGCGCCAGCACCCGCACCACGTTCCTGCTGGGTGACCCCACCCTGCGGGCGGTGGTGACCGCACCACCCGGCCGGGCCACCGGACAACGGCGCGGGCGGGCCGTGGAGTTGCGCTGGGAGCCTTCGCCCGAGGCGGACGCCGGGTACGTGGTGTTGCGTTCCACCGCCGGCGGGGAAGGCCCGTTCGAGCCGGTGGGGACCCCGCCCGCCGGGGCCACCGCATTTACGGACCCCGCCCCGCCGGCCGGCCGCCGCGTCTACCAGGTCCGCGCCGCGCAGCGCCTCACCACCGGCTCGGGCGTGTTCACCAATCTGAGCCAGGCGGTCTTTGTGAGCGTGAACTGACGCCGGCCGCGGACTTGCCAAGCCCCCGCCGGCACCCTACTAGCGGGTGATGCGCATTGTCGTCGCCGCCACCGGAGCCACCGGCGCGCTGTACACCCAGCGGTTGCTGGACAACCTCGATCCCCGCGAGCACACGGTGCATCTGGTGCTCAGCCGCTACGCGCCCCAGGTGATCGCCGAGGAGCTGCCGGAGGGGCTGCGCCTGCCGCCCGGCACGGTGACCCACAACCTGCGCAGCATGAATGCGCCCTTTGCCAGCGGCTCGAACGCCTTCGACGCCATGGTCATCATCCCCTGCACAATGGGCACGCTGGGCCGCATCGCCCACGGTTTGAGCGATGACCTGCTGCTGCGGACGGCGGACGTGATGCTCAAGGAACGCAAGAAGCTGATCCTGGTGCCGCGCGAGACGCCGTTGAACCTGGTTCAGGTCCGCAACATGGAGCTGCTGCTGCTGGCCGGGGCCACGCTCCTGCCCGCCAATCCCTCCTTTTACGGCAACCCGAAGACCGTGACCGAGGTCGTGGACACGGTCGTGGCGCGCGTGCTGGATCATCTCGGGATCAAACACCACCTGGCTCCCCGCTGGCGCGAGGAACCGGAATGAATCCTCCGCCGGCACCGGCCGACCGCGGGCCGATAAGCCGACGGAGCGAAGGCGCGTCGTGGAACGGGCGTTGGCCCGCCGGAGGCAAGGACTCCGGCGGGCCTGCCCGAGATGATTTACCGGCGTGCGCGGTAGAACTTCGCCGCGCCCGTGGCCGGCACGGTCAATGGACTGGTGGCGCCGCCCACATCCGTGTACGGGCCTTCCACGCGGTCAGCGGATTGCAATACGCCGGTCCAGGTCAGAACCACGTTCGTGCCGCTGCGCGCGACCGCGATGGTGGGCGTGACCGGCGGAGCGCGCCGCGCCGCCGGTGCGGGCCACGGGATGCCGTAGGGCGAAGGCCCGCCCAGGGCGGCCACCTCCTCATCCGTGAGGGTGCCCTCGCGGAACTGCATGGCCGCCAGGTAGGCCTCGCTGCGCTCGTTGTCGTCGCCGTCCCCGAACAGGAACACCTCCGGCGGCAGGGCAAAACGGCTGTCCAGCGCGTTGCCGTCGCCCATGACGTCCTCCCGGTGCTTGTGCCCGTTCACATACTTGGCCAGCTTGCGCGGCGTGCTGGCCAGGTCCGCCACAAACACCACCCGCGCCCACTCGCCCCGCCGGTGGTTGTGCCCCGGCTCCTGCGAGATGCCGTCGTAGCTGGAGCAGCAGCCCTTGCCGTAAGACCCGTCGCTGGCCCGCCAGAACAGGTCCCCGTCGGTCGGGTTGTCGAAGTCGTGGGTCTGGAGGATCGAGCCGAAACCCGACCCGTTCTCCCCCCAGTACAGGTCCATGATCCAGGTCCACTGGTTGACCTTCTGACCCCCGCCGTTGGGCGGGATGCCGTGACGGGCGCGCAGGCCCAGCCGCTTGAAGATCGGCCCCCGGGCGTCCGCTTCGCCGGTGTCCACGTGCGGAATGTGCAGCACCGACACCTCGCGCCCGCCGATGCCCGGGATGCCCAGTTGCGTGGTGGTCCCGAAGCGGTAGCGCGAGGCCAGACCGGCATCAATGTAGCCGAGGTCATTGCCCAACGTGGCCGCGAGGCTGCCCTCGAAGTTCCACTCGCCCTTCAGCGGAATGGGCAGGGGGATGCCGTCGGCGGAGGGCCCGCCCAGCGCGGCCACCTCCTCGTCGGTCAGCGTCCCGGCCCGAATCTGAATCGAGTTCACGTACACCTCGCTGCGCTCGTTGTCGTCGCCGTCCCCGAACAGGAACACCTCCGGCGGCAGGGCAAAGCGGCTGTCCAGCGCGTTGCCGTCGCCCATGACGTCCTCCCGGTGCTTGTGCCCGTTCACGTACTTGGCCAGCTTGCGCGGCGTGCTGGCCAGGTCCGCCACAAACACCACCCGCGCCCACTCGCCCCGGCGGTGATTGTGCCCCGGCTCCTGCGAGATGCCGTCGTAGCTGGAGCAGCAGCCCTTGCCGTAGGACCCGTCGCTGGCCCGCCAGAACAGGTCCCCGTCGGTCGGGTTGTCGAAGTCGTGGGTCTGGAGGATCGAGCCAAAGCCCGACCCGTTCTCCCCCCAGTACAGGTCCATGAT
>CALFAV010000079.1 GCA_937946835.1 uncultured Verrucomicrobiae bacterium
GTAACGGGCGATTGTTGCGCTACACCTTACAGGAAAGGATACCAACCGACCTCGGATTCGGTTTAACTGCGTGGATGTGTGCCCAGAAAGCAAGACCGCTTCCCGTGCCGCGGAGGTATCTGAGGATGCATCCCCGCGAACAGGGTGCTGCGGCGTTGCGCCTATTGTGTGTGTCCTCTTCACCGTGATCGGTTTGTTTGCGGTGATCGTCATCTTTGGGACGCCGGCGGGTCCGCTGTTGCCGGCGCTCTCGACTGCTGGAGCCGGGCGAAGACCGCCCGGTGCACGGTGAGCTTCCGTTGGCATGTCCTGGCACGGCCCCTCCATGCCCGGGGCCACGGTGCCTTCTGCCGCCCAACGCCGATGGGCGGTGCAAAGCTTAGGAGGCCTTGTTGGTGACAGGCTGGCTGAGGCATTTGGGGCTGGGGGGCCTTAACACCTTGCACCTGCGTCGTCCCCGCCGGGGCGTTACCAGGGAAGAGAACGGGCGTTTGGCCATGGCCCAATTCATACCAAGTGGCCGGGGCCGCGACGGCCCACCCAGTTGCTTAAGATCGCCGGGTACGCGCGCCCGCGCCCAACCAACCAAGGCATCCCAGGGCCATCACCAATCCAGCCAGACTGATGATCAACGGCCCGGCCGGCAGGCGGAAGGCCAGTTCGATTTCGTGCTCCCCCGGTGGCACGGCCACGGCGCGCATCAGGAAGTTCGCCCGGAGCAGGGGCTGTCGCACCCCGTCCACACTCACGCTCCAGTTCGGGTCGTACTTGTCGTTGAGCAGGAGCAGGGCCGGCACCGGGGCCCGAGCCCGCAGGACAAGGTGCTTGGGCGCGTAGCGAACAAAGGTCACTTCTCCGGGGGCGGTGTTGGTGGACGAATCCGTCGCCGGGGCCACCGCGGAGCCGGAGGCCAGCAGGACCGTGTGTCGCGGGTCAAAGGCCGGATCGGCCAGACGGTCCAGGACCTGGGAATCGTTGGTCGCGACCTCCCAGTGCGTGTACAGCGCCGCGCGCGGCAGGGCCCCGGTAAATTCCATCAGGGCAAACGGGCCCGGCGTATTGGTCACCACGCGGATGGGGCCGCCGGCGGTGTGTTGCACCAGGCCAAAGGGCAGCACTTCGCGGAAGCGCCGGCGCTCCGGGTCGGCCTGTTGATTCAACGCCTCGGCCAGCCCACTGAGGCCGAGCAGATACCGCGTGTTGGTCAGTTCCCACAGGCGGAGGTACAGGCCGAGGTTCTGGCCCGTGAATCGCGCGCGGTACAGTTCATTGTCCACGCTGGGTCGCGGGTCCTGCACCACGTCCAGCGCCTGGATGTTGTAGTAGCGGAAGCCGTGTTGCAGCCACTCGACCTGGTAAAGGTTCTGGAGCAGCGCCAACTCCGGCGTCAACCGCAACGGCACCACGGTGACCCGCTGCTCGTGGGGGCGCTGGCGCAACGTGTCGAGCAACGGATTGGGTGCGTACTTGTCCTCGACCTTCCAGTACACCACCCACGGCTGGTTGGCGCGCATCAGGTCCGCCACCAGGCACGCTCCCAACACCCATCCGGCCAGGCGTGCGCGCGGCCCGGCGAAAACGCCGGTGAAAAACAACGCCCCGAGCACGCCGGCGCCGACCATCCCCACCACCGCCCAGCCCGCTTCGCGCAGGCTGAACCCGGCGGTCGCGGCGGCCAGTTCGGGCGAGTACACGCGGCTCAGGTGCGCCACGAGCGCGCCACGCATCGAGGCATAAATCAGCCAGGCCAGCAGGCTGGCGCCACACAGCCCGGCCAGCACGCCCAGAGAACGCCGGTCAAACGCCGGCGCCGAGGCCACCCAGGTTTGCCAGCGGGTACGCCATCCGAGGCCCCGGAGCGGGGCGTCGGCGCGGAGCACCTGGGTTCGCCAGAGCGCCTCCAGGCCGAAAGCAAACAGCCCCACCAGCGCGAGGCTGAAAGGGTGGAGAAACTTGATCGGATTGCGGATGGTCGAGGCGTAGGGCAGCGCGTAGAACCCCTGGTAAAACGGCGCGTGCCGCCCCCAGGCCAGCAACAACGACACCAGAGCCGCGCCGCCAAAAAACCACACCAGCCGCCGCTCGTGCGCGGGGAAGGGGCCGGTGTTCCCGCGGGCGGCCTGCCCCAGCGCCCAACCGGCCAGCAGCACCACCAGCAAGCCCGCGTACGGCCCGGCCCCGGAGTGCCGCGTGCCCGGCACGCCCGGCATTTCACCCACGCGTCCCCAGTACCCGCCGCCGTGGGGCGTATCCATGCGGTAGCCGAACAACCCGGGCACCACCACGCGCAGGGTCTCGACCTTGGGCAGACTCCACATGGTGGCCTCGTTCCAGCGGCGTTGCCGGGTCTGGACGTCCTGTTCCATGCCCACCACGCCCTTGACCTGGGTGCCGACCAGGATGGTCAGCGCCTGCGCCGCCACCCACGCGGCCATGCCCGCCACCAGCGCGGTCTGCCACGCTCCCCTTAGCAGCCGCCGACCCACCGGCTCCGACCTCTGCCAGGCGAGAAACACCGAAAACGCCGCCACGTACAGGCTCAGGATGGCACCGCTGTCGAAACCCTCCATCACCGCCCATCCCACGGCCGCGCCGGCCAGGACGGCCTTGAGCCACTCCCGACCGGGTGCGGGCGTGACCAGGGCCGCCAGGGCAAGAAAAGTCCCCGCCACCGCCAGGGCGTGCGTGCCCAGCCCCCAGCAGGCGTAGGAGAAGAAGTCCGAGTTCAGCGCCGCGGCAAGGCCGGCCAGCAGGCAAACGACCGGGCGCAAGCCCAGTTGTCGGAAAAACAGCCAGGCCGAAAACCCCAGCACCAGCAGCGAGATCGGGGCATACCACTTGGCGAACCCCAGCGGCCCCAGCCCCCACAGCAGCAGGTAGGTCAGGCTGGGAAACGCGCTCCCGGCCGGGCCGCCCACCCAGTTCAGGTCCTGCCACATGCCCCGGAAGGCCTCCGGCAGCCTGGCGTAGGCCGCCGCATTGGCCCCCAGCGGGCCGTCGCTGGAAAACAAGATGTGTCCGGGCACGAAGCTGCGGGCGAACAGGACGAGCAACACCGCGCCCAGGGCCAGCAGCAGGCCGCGCACCGCGCGACCGAAACCCGTCGCCGGCGGTGCGGTCGAGTCAGGGGTGCTCATGGGAAACCTGGCGTTCGGCCGGAACAATTTGTTTCACGGGCGGGAGGGTGGTGGGGTAGCCGCGGGGGGCAGTTTTTCCAGCTCGAAGTACACGCCGTCGTAGAGGTTGAACAGGAAATAGCGCAGGACCGATTTGAAGGGAAGGCAGTTGCGCAGCCGTTGCCGCCAATTGTTCGCGTCGCCGAACAGCCGCGCCTCGATCAGCCGGAACCGGAACGGCACATAGAAGCTGTACGGCCAGCCCTCGCAGAAGTAGTGCATGGTCTGCTCGGTGAAAAAGTGCTTGTGGGTGGGGTCCTGGAAGGCCCAGTCGCTCTTGGCGTAGGGCACGCGGATTTTGAGCCGCCCGCCCGGGCGCAGCAGGCGATGCAGTTCGGCCATGACGGCGAGCAGGTCATCCAGATGCTCGAGCACGTTGTCCATCCAGATCTCGTCCGCCTCGCCGTCGGCAAAGGGGTACGGCGGCCGGTTCAAATCGAAATACCGGTCGGCGCGCACGTGCGGGAGCACGTCGCAATTTACGTAGCCGGGCAGGTATTTCTGGCCGCAGCCGAGATTGAGTTTCAGCCCCATGAACGTTCAGGTGCCGGGCGGGCCGGAGCCTACCCCGGACCGGACCACTGATTCAAAGAAATCAGCATAGCGCCGGGCCAGATCGTCCCAGTCGAAGCCGCGGGCGTACGCCTTGGCCGCGTGGCCCAGAGCCTCCCGCCGTGCGGGGTCTGCCGCCAGCGCCCGCAGGGCCTCACCGAAGGCCCGGGGGTCAAACGGCGGCACCTTCACGCAGCAGGCGTCCGGGACTTCGGCCAGTTCGGGGATGGCAAAGAGCACCACCGGCAGGCGGTAGCAAAACGCTTCCAGCAACACCAGCGGCGAGGCCTCGAACCGCGAGGGGAGCACCAGAACCGCGGCCTCGGAAAGCAGCCGATGCTTGGCTTCGCCCGCCACCCGGCCCACAAATCGCACCCGCCCCGCCAGGGGCTCGCGGGCAAACAGTGCCCGGGCCCGGGCTTCCTCGGCCGGGCTGCCGCCCCCGGCGATCACCACCGGCCAGGGCAATTCCTCCGCCAGGTGACCGAGCGCCGCGGCCAGCAGGTTCAGTCCCTTTTGCTCCACATCCAACCGGCCCAGGAACAGGACGTGGCGCTCGGCCCGGGGCGGCTCCAACCGGATCAGTTCGCCGGGTACCCCGTTGGGAATCACGACCACGTTCAACGCGGGGTGCGCCTCGAGCAACCGCCCGCGCAGGTATGCCGACGTGGCGATGGCATGCCGGTACGTGCGCAAGCCCAGCCGTTCAAACCGGTCAAACGGCAGGCCGTATTTCCGCCGCATGGCCGCGCCGCTGAGAATCTGCGTCAAGGCCACCACCGGGCGGGCGGTAAACCGCTGCAGGCAGGCCGTGGAAAAGGGCGGCGTGAGGCTTTCGCACCACAGGTCAAAGCCCCCGCGGCGCACCAGCAGGGGCAGGCGGAACTGAAACAGCAACTGACCGAGCCGGGGTCCGGCCAGCGGCCCCACCGGGCGGTAGGTGACGCCGTCGCGCGTGACCGGTTGGTCGGCGGCGTAACGCCCCACCACCACCTCGACCCGATGGGCCGCCGCCAGCCGTCGGGCCACTTCCTGAATGGCCGCCGCCCCGCCGCCGCCGTAGTAGGGGTTGCCGGGCGAGTCGTAGTTGGAGAAAACCAGGCGCACGGGTATCCCGCGTGGCGGGAGTATTTGCCCGGAGCGGGCGCGCGGACAGTTTTTTGTCCCGCCCCGGTGGTGTGCGCCCTCTCGCCCCGGACGCTTCTCGGATCCACGCCGGGTTGAAACGGCGGAGTACAGCCTCGGGGGACGGGTCTGAGGCAGCTCGTTTCACCCCGGCCGCTTGCTCCACCAGCAAGAAATGCAGATGCACCCGCGGGAAAATGGCGGCTTGGTTTGGGGCCCTTCCCCCGGTGCGGGGGGCCATTCCAAACGATGGCGGGAGGTCCCGTTTCAGGGCGAGGGGCTCAAGGCATTCTGCCGCTCGGTCTTCAGGCGCAACTGGCCGCAGGCGGCGTCAATGTCTGTCCCTTTCTCGCGGCGCAGGGTGGCCTTGATGCCGCCGCGTTCCAGCTCGGCCAAAAAGGCCTCGCAGGCGGCCTCGGCCGGGCGGCGCCAGGGCAGGCCCTCGACACGGTTGTAGGGGATGAGGTTGACCTTGGCGCCGAGCGGGCGAGCCAGGCGGATCAGCGCGCGGGCATCGGCCGGGGAATCGTTCACCCCGGCGAGCAAGAGGTACTCGAAGGTGAGCATCCGGCCCTTGCGCGCGAGGTAATGTTCGCAGGCGGCGATCAGTTCGCGCAACGGATAGCGGCGGTTGATCGGCATGAGGCGGCTGCGAACCTCGTCGGTGGCGCCGTGCAGGGAGATGGCCAGGCGGAACTGCTCGGGTTCCTCGGCCAGCTTGCGGATTTGCGGCGCCAGGCCGCTGGTGGAAATGGTGATCTTGCGCGCGCCAATGCCCCCGCCCCAGGGGGCGTTGAGGAGGCGCAGGGCCTTGAGCAGGGGGTCGTAGTTGGCCAGCGGCTCACCCATGCCCATGATGACCAGATTGGTGATCAGGCGGGCGGGGGGCACGCCGGAGGCGGGTCGGGCGGTTTCGCGTTCGGCGTGCCAGCGTTCGACGGCCAGGACCTGGTTGACGATTTCGTCCGGGGTGAGGTTGCGTTTCCAGCCGTCCAGGCCGCTGGCGCAGAATTTGCAGCCGTAGGCGCAGCCGACCTGGGTGGAGACGCAGAGGGTGTGGCGGTCGCTGGCCTCGCCATACAGGGCGGGGTTGGCGGGGATGAGCACGCTTTCAATGAGCGCGCCGTCGGCCAGGCGCCAGAGGAACTTGGTGGTGGAATCGGCGGCGGCCCGGACGGTGACCAGTTCGGGCACGCGCAGGTCGAAGGTTTCGGCCAGCCGGGCGCGCAGGCTCCGGGGCAGGTTGGTCATCGCGTCCCAGGCCGTGACCCGGTGCTCGTAAAGCCAGGCGAGGAGCTGGTCGGTGCGGTAGGCCGGTTCGTGCCAGGCGGCGAGTTGCCGGTGCAGTTCCTCGCGGGTCAGGGCGTGGGGGGAGGGTTTCACGGCCGGCTGGGGGCGGGCCGCCGGTTCAGGCCGGTTCGGGCGGCAGGTAGTAGCGGGTGGTGTACTCCTGGACCATGCGCCAGGTGTTGAACCGGGGCACGAGCGTGACCCAGGCGCGGCGGATGCGCTTGATCCACTGGCGGGGCACGCCGGCGGCGTCGCGGTTGTAAAAGCAGGGAATCACCTCCTCGCTCAGGACCCGGAGGAGGTTGTCGGCATCCCGGCGGTCCTGCTCTTCGATCGAGTCGGGGTGGGAATCGTTGCCGATGGCGAAGCCGTTGGTGCCGTCGTAGCCCTCGCGCCACCAGCCGTCGAGGATGCTGAGGTTCAGGCAGCCGTTGATGGCGGCCTTCATGCCGCTGGTGCCGGAGGCCTCGAGGGGGCGACGGGGGGTGTTCAGCCACACGTCGCAGCCGGAGACCATCTGGCGGGCCACGTGCATGTCGTAGTTTTCGATGAAGACCAGGTGGCCGCGCAGGGCGGTGTGCTGGGCCAGGTGACGGATGTGTTGGAGGAGCCGTTTGCCCTCCTGGTCGCGGGGGTGGGCCTTGCCGGCGAAGATGAACTGGACCGGCCGGCGGCGGTCCTTGGCCAGGGCCACGATCTGGTCGAAGTGTTGGAAGAGCAGGGCGGCGCGCTTGTAGGTGGCAAACCGGCGGGCGAAGCCGATGGTCAGGGCGTCCGGGTTGAGCAGGTGATCGTACTCGATGAACGCGGTGCGCGTGAGGTGTTCGCCCTGAAGGAGGAGCCGACGGCGGGTGAACTCGATGAGTTCACGGCGGAGCTGGTAGCGCAAGGCCCAGATTTCCTCGTCGCTGGCGGTGGCCGGATCGGCCAGAGCGGCCCAGAACTCGGGGGTGTTGGCCTCGTCAACGTAGAGGTGGGCGGTCTGGGCCAGGACGCCGTGGCCGTTGGCGACCGCCTTGTGGACGCGGTCACGCCAGAACTTGCGCACCCGGCCCTTCATCCAGCCCAGCAGGTGCACGCCGTTGGTGATGTGGCCGATGGGGACCTGCTCGACCGGTCGGTCCGGGTAAAGGGGGTGCCACATTTGGCGGCTGACGCGGCCGTGCAGCTCGCTGACGGCGTTGGCAGCGCGGGAGTGGCGGAGGGCCAGGACCGTCATGCAGAAGGGTTCATTCGGATCGTCGGGGTGCACGCGGCCCAGCCCCATGAGTTCGTCGTGGGTGAGCTTGAGCTGGGTGCAGAACTTGTGGGCGCAATACTGCATCAGGTCGCTGCTGAAGCGGTCGTGGCCGGCCTCGACCGGGGTGTGGGTGGTGAAAAGGCACTCGGCGCGGGTGGCGGCCTGGGCCTCGGTGAAGGTCAGGCCGGCGGCCAGTTTTTCCCGGATCAGTTCCAGGGTGAGGAAGGCGGCGTGGCCCTCGTTGAGGTGGAAGACCGCCGGTTGGTAGCCGAGTTGGCGCAGCAGGCGCACGCCGCCCACCCCCAACAGGATTTCCTGCATGATGCGCGTGGTGCTGTCCCCGCCGTACACCCGGGCGGTCAGATCGCGGTAGTGGGGCTCGTTTTCCGGCAGATCGGTGTCCAGCAGATACACCGGGCAACGGCCTACGTTCACACGCCAGGCGCGGAAGGCCACGGTGGCAGCGGCGATGCGCACGGTGCCGACGAGGGGTTCGCCCCGGGGGTCCAGTACCGGTTCCATCGGCAGATTCCGGGGGTCCAGCAACGAGTAGTACTCGGTCTGCCAGTTTTCCGGGTTGAAGGACTGCATGAAGTAGCCCTCGCGGTAGAAGAGGCTCACGCCCACGAAGGCCAGGCCCAGGTCGCTGGCGGATTTGGCGTGATCGCCGGCGAGCACTCCCAGGCCTCCGGCGGCGATGGGCAGGGTTTCGTGGAAGCCGAACTCGGCGCTGAAGTAGGCCACCGGGCGGTGGACCAGTTGGGGCGCGTGCCGGGCGGCCCAGGTGTCGGTGCGTCGCAGGTAGGCTTCGAAGCGGTCAAGTACCTGGCGCACCCGCCCGGCAAACTCCGGGTCCTGCAGGCGCACCCGCAGTTCGTAGTCGGAGACCTCGTGCAGGACGGCCACCGCGTTGTGGTAGAGGTTTTGCCAACCCCGTGGGGAAAGTTCCTGGAACAGGTCCTGGGCACTTTGGTCCCAGGTCCACCACAGGTTGCGGGCCAGCCGGTTCAGCCCGGTGGCCAGTTCGGTGATTTCGACTCCGGTCAAGGGAGTGGTTGCCATGTCGTTTTGTAGCTGTTCGGGCAGGGGGGGCCGGCTTGGCTGGCTGACCGGCGTCCTCGGCGTCTGCCCGTGCGCCGAAGTTAGCAGGGGCGCCGGGGGCGGCAAAACAAAACCCGACGGCCGGGTCGGCGGGCGGCCGCGCCGGTTGCCAAGCCGGCGGGCGGTTGGCTAGGCTGCCCGGACCTGGACATGAGCGAGATTCCCAAGGCCTACGATCCCCGGGCGGTCGAGGATCGGTGGTATCAATTCTGGCTGGACGAGGGGTGTTTCACCGCGGACCCGGGCCGGGTCAGCCCGCAACGGCCGGCGTACTCCATCGTGATTCCCCCGCCCAACGTCACCGGCGTACTCACCATGGGCCACGTGCTCAACAACACCATCCAGGACGTCCTGGCCCGCAAGGCGCGCATGGACGGCAAGGAGGTGCTCTGGCTGCCCGGCACCGACCACGCGGGCATTGCCACCCAGACCGTGGTGGAAAAAATGCTGCGCAAACAGGGCCTCATCCGGCACCGGGACGACCTGGGCCGGGAAAAATTCCTCGAGCACGTCTGGGCCTGGAAGGAGAAGCACGGGGGCATCATCATCCAACAGCTCAAAAAACTGGGGTGCTCCTGCGACTGGACCCGCGAGCGGTTCACGATGGACCCCGAGTACTCGCGCTGCGTCCAGAAGGTGTTTGTGGACCTGTACCGCAAGGGCCTCATCTACCGGGGCCAGCGGATGGTCAACTGGTGCCCGGTGTCCCTCACCGCCCTCTCGGACGAGGAGGTGATCATGAAGGAGCAACAGGGCTTCCTGTACTACTTCCGCGTGCAGGTCGTGGAGGCGGACGGTTCGCCGGTGCCGCCGCTCGAGCCGCCCGCCGACCCCGCCGTACCGGTGGGCGCCGCGGGCGGGACCTCGGCCGCAGCGGCCCCGCCCACCTGGGGACCGGTCACTGACGAAGCCGGGCGCACCTGGCTGACCATCGCCACCACGCGGCCGGAGACCATCCCGGCGGACACGGCGGTGGCGGTGAACCCGGCCGACCCCCGCTACGCCCGCTTCATCGGCAAGTGGGTTCGGCGCGCGCTGCCGCTCGAAAACCAGGCCCTCATCCGGATCCTCGGCGACGAACACATTGACATGGAATTCGGCACCGGGGTGCTCAAGGTCACCCCGGCTCACGACGTGGCCGACTATGAAATCGGTCTGCGCCACCACCTGCCGGTGATTGACGTGCTCGAACCCGACGGCACCCTGAACGCGCTGGCGGGCCGGGACCTGGCGGGTCTGGACCGGAGGGCCGCACGCCAGAAGGCGGCGGAGGTGCTCGAAGCCGCCGGCGCGCTGGTCCGCCGCGAGCCGTACGTGAACAAGGTGGGCTTCAGCGAGCGGGCGGACGTGCCCATCGAGCCCCGGCTCAGCGAGCAGTGGTTCCTCAAATACCCCAGCGTGGACCGGGCGCGGGCGTGCGTGGTGCAGCCGGGGCAACCGGCCTTAAATCCCGAGCGGCTCGTGCCCATGGTGTTCGCCACCGGTGACGAGATTGCCGCCACCTCCTTTCGGGAACTGCGGGCCCGGGCGCTGGATTTTGCCCGGTCGCGGGGGCTTTTGAACCGCGCATTCCGCAACGAGGACTCCGGGCGCCTGCTGCGGATCCGGCGGAACAGCCTCTCTCACGCCTTCAGCAATCGTGGGGACGCCGCCATCAAGGCGGTGGCAGTGCTACCCGAGCTGGTCCGCACAGCGGTCTGGATTTCCACGGAGGCTCACCGGAGGAACAACCCGCGTTTCAAAGCGGTGCACCGGTTTGTCGCGGCGTTGTCGCTGGCGGGAGAACTTTACCGAGTGCGCCTCCTGGGCAAGGAATTGGCCGATGGCACCATTTTGTACGACTTCAAGGTCAAGAAAATGGCGTTCGGCGGTAAATCTCTGGTGGCGCATCCCCGGGCGGGGAAGTTGGGCATCCAGCCTGCACCGAACGCCGGGGTGAAACTAGGCGAGCTGTTGGCCAAAGTCAATCCGGTGCTCCCGGCCTTGCGTTTTCACCCCGACCGCTGGGCCAAGGTTTATGACCACTGGATGGCCCACCTCAAGGATTGGTGCATCAGCCGTCAGCTCTGGTGGGGGCACCGGATTCCGGTGTGGTATCGCCGCTCGGTTCTGAGCGCCCGGCGCAAAAGCGTGCCGGTCGTTTACGCGAGTTGGGACGCCGTTTCCGGCAGAAGCCTGTCCGAAATGCGTGCCCGGGCGCTGCAAGTGGCCCGTGAACGCGGGATTCTGAATTCGGAGTTTCTGAATCTGGACACCAACTGGAGGATTGACGTCCAGAAATCCAGTTTGGAACACGCCTTTTCAAACCCCGGTCTGGCGAACATCAAGTTGATTCCCGCCCTGCCCGAATTGTTGCGGCATGCGGTGCTCCTCTATTCCGAACCGCATCGGCCCTTCTCGCCCGATATCCGGGCCGTGCATGTTTTTGTGGCCGCCCTGCAACTGGGTCGGAGCCTTTTCCGCGTGAAATTCACCGTCAAGGAATTGGCGAGCGCGCGCAAACTCTACGACCATCAATCGGTCCAACTGTGGCGGGAAACAAACGAGTCCGGCGGTAAGTATCCTCCGGAGGCGCGTTCCGTTGCCGAAACGTTGGCCCCGCGGCCTGCACCGGACTCGCGCCTAACCGTGGCCGAACTGCTCTCCGATGTCAACCAGGATCCCCGCTTTATCCGCTGCCAGATCGAGTCCCCCGGGCCGGATTGGGTGCAGGACCCGGACGTGCTGGACACCTGGTTCAGCTCCTGGCTCTGGCCCTTTGCCACGATGGGCTGGACCGGCGATCCCGAAAAAGACCGCCACAACGCCACGCTGCAGACCTTTTACCCCACCACCGATCTGGTGACCGGACCGGACATCATCTTCTTCTGGGTCGCCCGCATGATCATGGCCGGGTACGAGTTCATGGGCCAGATGCCGTTCCGCAACGTCTATTTCACCGGCATCATCCGCGACAAGCTCGGGCGCAAGATGTCCAAAAGCCTGGGCAACTCCCCCGACCCGCTCGAACTGATCGGCAGGTACGGCGCCGATGCCCTGCGCTTCGGTACCCTGCGCAGCGCGCCCCTGGGCCAGGACGTGCTCTTCGACGAGCAGAACGTCGAGTTGGGCCGCAACTTCTGCAACAAGCTCTGGAACGCCTGTCGCTTCCGCCAACTGCAGCAGGGCGAGACCGAGGCCGAAATCAACCCCGCCCTGCTCAGCGGGGATGACCGCTGGATCCTGCTCCGCCTCGACCGGGCCATTCGCGAGGTCAGCCAGGCGTTTGCCGAGTACAAGTTCAGCGACGCCACCGCCACCCTGCACCGGTTTTTCTGGAACGAGTACTGCGACTGGTACGTGGAAGCGGCCAAGGCCGCGTTGGCGGGCGACGACCCCGCGCGCCGGGCCAACACGCTGGCGGTGATGGATTTTGTGCTCAACCACACCCTGCGCTTGTTCCATCCCTTCCTGCCCTTCATCACCGAGGAGCTCTGGCACGGGCTGGGGTATCACCGCGACCTGCCGGAGCAGCAGGGCGGCCGCACCATCATGTTTGCCCCCTGGCCCAAGCCGTTCAGCGACGAGGAAAAGGCGTGGTTCGGCCTCACCGAGGCGGCGGAACAACAAACCGCGGCCCGCAACGAACTGGTCACGCTGGGCCGCAATCTGCGCCGGGAATTCAACCTGCCGGCCAACCGAAAACTCCGCTTCGTGCTCAAACCCGCCGGCCCCCTGCCCGAGACAGAGGTTCGGGTCCTGCGCCTGCTGCTCAATGCCGAAACGGTGGAGGTCAACCCGGCTTATCTGCCGCCCCGCGGAACTCCGTGCGCGGTCAATGCGCTGGGCGAGCTGTACCTCCCGCTGGAAGGGGTGGTGGATTTCGCGGCGGAGCGGGCCCGCCTGACGCGGGAATTGGACAAGGCGCGCGCCGAGATCGCCAGGGTGGAGGAGAAGCTGGCCAACCCCAATTTCGTTCAGAAAGTCCCGCCGCCGGTGTTGGAAGAGCACCAACGTCGCCTGAGCGAATGGCAGGAGCGTGAGCAGCAACTCCGCCAGGCCCTGGCCCACCTGCCGGAGGCGTAAGCGCCGGCCGGTTCAGGGCAGCAACGTCTCGCCCATCAGGTAACGGTCGCATTCGCGGGCGGCGCCGCGCCCCTCGTTGATGGCCCAGACGACCAGGCTCTGGCCGCGCCGGCAATCGCCCGCGGCGAACACCCCGGGCAGGTTGGTGGCAAACCGGCCGTGCTCGGCCCGGATGTTGGTGCGCGGGTCGCGCTCCAGACCGAGCTGGTCCAGCAGCCCCTGTTCGGGGCCCAGAAAACCCATCGCCAGCAGCACCAGTTGGGCCGGCAGCTCCTTCTCCGACCCCGGCACCTCTCTGGGCAGGTAACGGCCCTGGGCGTCCTTCTCCCAGGTCACCTCCACGGTGCGAACGCCGGCCACGTGGCCGGCGGAATCGCCGATAAACTTTTTGACCGTGGTCAGGTACACCCGGGGGTCGCCGCCGAAGACCGCCGCGGCCTCTTCCTGGCCGTAGTCGAGCCGGTAAATCTTGGGCCACTCGGGCCAGGGGTTGTCCGGCGCGCGCTCCAGCGGCGGCCGGGGGAGGATTTCCAACTGCACCAGGCTGCGGCAGCCCTGGCGCAGGGCGGTGCCGCAGCAGTCGGTGCCGGTGTCGCCGCCGCCCACCACCACCACGTCCTTGCCGGCGGCGTCAAGGAAGTCACCGTTCGGCCCGCCGTTGAGCAGCCGGCGGGTGTTGGCGGTGAGGTAGTCCATGGCGAAATGAATGCCGCGCAGCTCGCGGCCCTCGACCGGCAGGTCGCGCGGGCGGGTGGCGCCGGTGCACAGGATGAGGGCATCGAAGTTGGCCCGCAGGCGCCGGGGATCGTAGTTGACACCGACCTCCGTGTTGGTCACGAAGCGCACCCCCTCGGCGGCGAGCAGGTCCACACGCCGCTGCACAATGGCCTTGTCCAGCTTCATGTTCGGGATGCCGTACATGAGCAACCCGCCGAGGCGGTCGGCGCGCTCGAAGACGGTGACGCTGTGGCCGGCGCGGTTGAGCTGGGCGGCGGCGGCCAGGCCGGCCGGGCCGGAGCCGACGATGGCGACGGTCTTGTCGGTGCGCACGGCGGGGGGGTGGGGTTGCACCCAGCCGTGTTCCCAGGCGCGGTCAATGATGGCGCACTCGATTTCCTTGATGGTGACCGGGGCGGTGACCAGGCCGGCGTTGCACGAGCCTTCACAGGGTGCCGGGCAGACCCGGCCGGTGAACTCGGGGAAGTTGTTGGTGCGGTGCAGCCGCTCCAGGGCCTCTTCCCAGAGTCCGCGGTACACCAGGTCGTTCCACTCGGGGATGAGGTTGTTGATGGGGCAGCCGGAGGCCATGCCGTTGAGGATCTTGCCGATGTGGCAGAACGGCGTGCCGCAGTCCATGCACCGGGCGGCCTGCTCGCGCAGCTTGGCTTCGAGCGGGTGGTGGTGAAACTCGTTCCAGTCCCTGATCCGCTCCAAGGCAGGGCGGTCCAGGGGAAGTTCGCGGGCGTACTCGATAAAGCCGGTGGGTTTGCCCATGAGGTTGATCGGGTGCGTTGGCAAAGGGGATTGGGTTCGGGGTTCAACCGCCGCCGATGCGGGCCAGGTCGCGGGCGTTTTCCTCAAAGGCCGCCATCCAGGCGGCCTCGCCGCTGAGGCCGGCGTCGGCCACGCGTTTGAAGGCCTGCAACATGCGCCGGTAGTCCTTGGGCAGGACCTTGACGAATTTGGGCCGGTACTCCTCCCAGAGCACCAGGATTTTCAGGGCGCGCTCGCTGCGGGTGTATTCGGCGTGGCGCTGGATGAGGTCTCGGACGAACTCGATTTCCTCCGGGTCGCTCAGCGGTTCCAGGCCCACCATTTGGAGGTTGCAGCGGCGGGGGAAGTCGCCCGCCTCGTCCAGCACGTAGGCGATTCCGCCGGACATGCCGGCGGCGAAGTTGCGCCCGGTGGGGCCCAGCACCACCACCCGGCCGCCGGTCATGTACTCGCAGCCGTGGTCCCCCACGGCTTCGACCACGGCGTGGATGCCACTGTTGCGCACGCAGAAGCGTTCGCCCGCCATGCCGCGGATGTAGGCTTCGCCACTGGTGGCGCCGTAAAAGGCCACGTTGCCGATGATGATGTTTTGCTCCGGCACGAAGGTCGAGCCGGCCGGCGGGTACACGATGATTTTGCCGCCGGAAAGGCCCTTGCCGAGGTAGTCGTTGGCGTCGCCCTCCAGAATGAGCGTCATGCCGCGCGGAATGAACGCCCCGAAGCTCTGCCCGGCCGAGCCTTTGAAGTGCAACCGGATGGTGTCCTCCGGCAGGCCCTCCGGACCAAAGCGGCGGGTGATTTCGCTGCCGGTGATCGTGCCCACCACGCGGTGGATGTTGCGGATGGGCAGTTCGGCGCGCACCCGTTCGCCCCGCTCGAGGGCCGGGCGACAGAGGTCCAGCAGCACGGTCTTGTCGAGGGATTTCTCCAGGCCGTGGTCCTGGGGAATCTGGCAGTACCGACCCACGGTGGGCGGGGCCTCGGGCTGGTAGAGCAGGTCGCTCAGGTCAATGCCCCGCGCCTTCCAGTGGTCCACGGCGCGTTTGGGCTCGAGCACGTCGGTGCGCCCGACCATCTCGTTAAGGGTGCGGAATCCGAGCCGGGCCATCCACTCGCGCACGTCCTGGGCGATGAAGCGCATGAGGTTGACCACGTGCTCCGGCTTGCCGGTGAAGTTCTTGCGCAGGCGCGGGTCCTGGGTGGCCACGCCCACCGGGCAGGTGTTCAGGTGGCACACCCGCATCATGATGCAGCCCATCGCCACCAGCGGCGCGGTGGCAAAGCCAAATTCCTCCGCGCCCAACAGGGCGGCGATGACCACGTCCCGCCCGGTCTTGAGCTGGCCATCGGTCTCGACCGCGATGCGGCTGCGCAGGTTGTTCAGGACCAGGGTCTGGTGGGTTTCTGCCAGCCCCAGTTCCCAGGGCAGTCCCGCGTGTTTGATGCTGGTGAGCGGCGAGGCCCCGGTACCGCCGTCATGCCCGCTGATGAGCACCACGTCGGCATGGGCCTTGGCCACGCCGGCCGCCACGGTGCCGACGCCGACCTCGGCCACGAGCTTGACGCTGATGCGGGCGTGCTCGTTGGCGTTTTTGAGGTCGTGGATCAGCTCGGCCAGGTCTTCAATCGAGTAGATGTCATGGTGTGGCGGGGGTGAGATCAACCCCACCCCGGGGGTGGCATGGCGCACCTTGGCGATCCAGGGATACACCTTCTGGCCGGGCAACTGACCGCCCTCGCCGGGCTTGGCGCCCTGAGCCATTTTGATCTGCAATTCCCGGGCGTTGACCAGGTAGTAGCTGGTGACGCCGAAGCGGCCGGAGGCGACCTGTTTGATGGCGGAGTTTTTCGAGTCGCCCAGTTCGTTGGTCCAGGTGTAGCGCTCGGGGTCTTCGCCGCCTTCGCCGGTGTTGCTTTTGCCGCCGATGCGGTTCATGGCGATGGCCAGGGTTTCATGCGCCTCCTGGCTGATGGCGCCGTAGCTGATGGCGCCGCTCTTGAACCGGCGCAGGATGGCCTCGACCGGCTCGACCTCCTCCAGCGGCACCGGGGTGCGGGGCTTGAAGTCCAACAGGCTGCGCAAGGTGCACAGGTGGCGCGACTGGTCGTTCACGGCTTCGGCGTACTTTTTGTACAGCTCGTAGCTGCCGGTGCGCACGGCCTTGTGCAGCAGATGAATGGTGTCCGGGTTGAACAGGTGGAACTCGCCGTCCTGGCGCCACTGGTACTGACCCCCGGAATCGAGCACGGCGCCGTTGACGGAACGCTCGGCATAGGCCTGCCGATGGCGGCGGATCACCTCCTCGGCAATCACGTCCAACCCCACCCCCTCGATCCGGGAAGGGGTCCAGGTGAAGTACTTGTCAATGACCGAGTGATGCAGGCCCACGGCCTCGAAAATCTGCGCGCCGCGGTAGCTCTGGATGGTGGAAATGCCCATCTTCGAGCAGACCTTGATGACCCCCTTGACGGCCGCCTTGGCGTAGTTTTTGCACGCCGTCTTGTGGTCCATGTTTTGCAGCAGCCCCTGCCGAATGAGGTCGTCGAGCGTCTCGAAGGCCAGGTAGGGGTTGATGGCGCTGCAGCCGTAGCCGATGAGCAACGCGAAATGGTGCACCTCGCGCGGTTCACCCGACTCGAGCACCAGGCTGACCTTCGTGCGCGTGCCAACCCGGATCAAATGATGGTGCAGCCCGGAGACCGCCAGCAGGGCCGGGATGGGCGCATTTTCCGCGTCCACCCCCCGGTCGGACAGTATGAGGATGTTGACCCCCTCGGCGATGGCCTTGTCGGCCCGGGCGTAGAGGGCATTCATGGCGCGCTCCAGGCCCACGCCGCCCTCGGCGGGGTTGAACAGGATGGGCAGGGTGAACGGCTTGAATCCGACCTGGGTGACCTGCCGAATCTTGGCCAGGTCCTCGTTGGTGAGGATCGGGTTCTTGAGGTGAATCCGCCGGCAGTGCTCGGGCCGCGGGTTGAGCAGGTCGCCCTCGGCGCCGAGGTTGGTGTCGGTGGCGGTGACGATTTCCTCGCGGATGCAGTCAATCGGCGGGTTGGTCACCTGCGCGAAGAGCTGCTTGAAGTAGTCGTAGAGCAGGCGCGGGCGGTTGGACAGCGGGGCGAGCGGGGTGTCATTGCCCATTGAGCCGACCGCCTCGACGCCGTCCCGGGCCATGGGCAGCATGAGCAGGCGCAGGTCCTCGAAAGTGTACCCGAAGGCGATCTGCCGCTGGAGCACGGTGCGGTGGTCCGGCTCGGGCACGGCGGAAGGCTCCGGCAGATGGCTCAATTCGATCATGTGGCGGTTGAGCCATTCCCGGTACGGATGGGCGGAAACGATCTGCCGCTTGATCTCTTCATCGGCGACGATCCGGCCTTCCTCGGTGTCCACCAGGAACATGCGCCCGGGCTGCAGGCGCCCTTTTTCGAGCACCCGCTCGGGCGGGATGTCCAGCACCCCCACTTCGGAAGCCATGATCACCAGGTCGTCCTTGGTGACGTAGTAGCGCGAGGGCCGCAGGCCGTTGCGGTCGAGCACCGCGCCGATGCGGATGCCGTCGGTGAAGGCGATCGAGGCCGGGCCGTCCCACGGCTCCATGAGGCAGGCGTGGTACTCGTAGAAGGCCTTTTTGGCGTCGTCCATGGACTCGTGGTTCTGCCACGGCTCCGGGATCATCATCATGATCGCGTGGGGCAGGGAACGGCCCGCCAAGACCAGCAGCTCCAGGCAGTTGTCGAACATGGCCGAGTCGCTGCCGTTGGTGTTGATGATGGGCAGGATCGCCTTGATGTCCTCGCCGAAGAGCTCGGACTGGAACATCGCCTGGCGGGCGTGCATCCAATTGATGTTGCCGCGCAGGGTGTTGATCTCGCCGTTGTGGGCCACGTAGCGGTAGGGGTGCCCGCGTTCCCAACTGGGGAAGGTGTTGGTGCTGAAACGCGAGTGCACCAGCGCCAGGGCGCTTTCCAGGTCCGGGTCCAGCAGGTCGGGGTAGTAGCGGGGCAGTTGGTCGGGCATGAGCATGCCTTTGTACACGAGGGTCTTGTAGGACATGCTGGCGCTGTACCAGTAATGGCTGCCCTTGAGGCCGGAGTTGCGGATCTCGGTCACCGCCCGCTTGCGGATCACGTAGAGTTTGCGCTCGAAGGCCAGGTCGTCGGCCAGGTCCGGGCTGCGCCGGATGAACACCTGGCGCATGAACGGCTCGCTGGCGCGGGCGGTTTCCCCCAGCGTCGAGTTGTCCGTGGGCACGGTGCGCCACCCCAGCACCTCCTGGCCCTCCTCGGCGGCAATCACCTCGAAGAGCCGCTCGCAGTTGCGCCGCTGCGCCGGGTCCGGGGGCAGGAAAATCATGCCCACCCCGTAGTGGCGATACGGCGGGAGGGTGATGCCGACCTGCCGGGCCGCCTTGCGCAGGAACTTGTCCGGCATCTGCACCAGGATGCCCGCCCCGTCCCCGGTGTTGGCCTCCGAGCCGCAGGCGCCGCGGTGGCTCAGGTTCAGCAGCACCTGCAGGCCCTGCTGAACGATCTGGTGGGAGGGGCGCCCCTTGATGTTCACCACGAAGCCCACCCCACAGGCGTCGTGTTCCCACCATGGATCGTACAAGCCCTGCTTGGGCGGCGGCCCCAGTCGGGGCTGGTCCGCCCCCGCCCGGTTGGCCGGTGTCGGATTCATCGAGGTCATTGTGGTAATCGGCACGCTGACTGGAACCGTGTCCAAAATTTCAAGAGTAATAGCGACAGCTCCGGCGCAAAGCAACCCGGCATTCACAGCCGCGGTGGGAATTCGCCTCCGTGGAGTCCCCGGGGTTCGGTGGCCGGGCCGGCCGCGCACCGCCGGGATGATTGAAAAGGCACCGGCGCCTGTCCAGTATCCGTCGCATGACCTTTCTGCCCGTGGTCGCGCGGGAGCTGCGGGTGGCGGCCCGGCGGCCGGGCACGCACTGGAACCGGCTGCTCGCCGCGGTGTTCGCCCTGCTGATCGCCCTCCTGAGCACCTACACCACATTCATTGTCTCAGGCATCCCTGAACCGGGCTTCTTCCTGTTCCTGAGTCTGGCCTGGTTGGAGTTCCTGTTCTGCGTGCTGGCCGGGCCGCGGCTGACCGCTGACACCATCAGCGAGGAGCGGCGCGAGGGGACGCTGGGGTTGCTGTTCCTGACCGACCTCAAGGGCTACGACATCGTGTTGGGCAAGCTGGTGGCCTCTTCGATCAACGGTGTTTATTCCCTGCTCAGCGTCGTGCCCATCCTGGGCATTTCCCTGCTGCTGGGCGGGGTGAGCGGACGGCAGTTCGGCCTGACGGTGTTGGTGTTGCTGAACACCCTGTTTTGTTCGCTGGCGCTGGGCTGCTGGGTCTCGACCTGGTTCGAAAACGGCCGGCGCGCCGTGCTGGCCAGCGCGGCATTGATGGTCGGGTTGTGCCTGCTGCCCTGGACGGGGATGTGGTTGGAGGCCATGAATACCGGCTTTGCCGCCCCGCCCAATTTTTTGTGGACCGTGCCCAGCCCGATCCTGGCATTGCTGGTTGCGATCCTGCCCCGCACCGCGCTGCCCCCCGCCGGTTTCGGCCCGTTTGTCGAGCTGTTCTGGCCTTCGGTGGGCTGCACCTTCGCCCTGGGGTTGCTGGGGCTGGTGCTCAGTAGTCGCGCCGTAAGCCGGGTCTGGCACGAACGGCCCGCCGGCAGGTGGCGCGCGCGTTGGCGGACCGCCTGGCAAAATCTCAAGTACGGTTCCGGACCCGCGCGCGCAGCCCGACGCGCCCGCCTGCTGGGGATCAACCCGATTTACTGGCTGCTGGCCCGCGACCGCTTGGGACCCGTTTTGGTCTGGTGCTTCCTCGCCGGTGCTGCCGTCTTGTTCGGCTGGGTGCGGTGGCGGCTTCCCGAGGACTGGCGTGACCCGGGCTGGCTGGCCGTGTTTTCCCAGGGCCTCTACGGGGGGATCAAGCTTTGGATCGCCGCGGTGGCCGTGGTGCGCCTGGCCGAGGACAAACGCAGCGGGGCGTCGGAATTGTTGCTCACCGTGCCCCTGACTTTGCGGGACCTGTCCCAGGGCCTGCGCCGCGCCCTGCAACGGCAGTTTCTCGGTCCGATCCTGGCCCTGCTTGTCATGGACACGTGGTTTTGCCAGCTCTCGCTCGAGGCGGGGTACGGGGGGAATGAACTCACCGCCCCCACCTACGCTGCCCGGATGAGCCTGTTGGTCCTGGACGCGGTGGTGTTCTGGCGACTGGGGCCCTGGGTGGCCGTCTCCACGCCCCAGCCCACCCAGGCGGTGGCGCACCTGCTGAGCTACGTTTGTGTCGTGCCCTGGCTGGTGTTTCTGGGTGGCGTCATGTTTCTGGGCCTGCTGGACTACTGGCGTATCTGGAAGCCGGAACTGAGCGAAGGACATGCCCTGGCGGCGTGGTTCGGCTTGGGCCTGGCCAACGACCTGTTCTGGCTCGCCTGGGTGCGCCGGCAAATGCCCCGCCGTTTCCGCGAAGCCGCCGCCGCCCGCTTTGCGGGCAGACCCCGTTGGTGGCGGCGCGCACTCCGGGCGGGCTGAGGGCTTCAGACCATGAACCTGTTGCCGGTTGCCCACCGTGAGTTGCGCGTCGCCGCCCGGCGGGACCGCACCTATTACGGGCGGATGCTCGCCGCCGCCGTGGCGTTGGGGGTGTTGTTGTTGCTCCGCCCCTGGGCGCGCCTGGCCGGGTTCAGTGGGGGGCGGGAAACCTTCGTGCTCCTGAGCATCCTGGCCAACGGGTGGTGTCTGATTGCGGGGGTGTACCTGACCGCCGAGGCGATCAGCCGCGAGCGCCAGGACGGGACGCTGGGGTTTCTGTTCCTGAGCCATCTCACCGGATGGGACGTTGTGCTGGGCAAGCTGGCGGCTCACGCCACACAGGCGTTCTACGGGTTGCTGGCCACCATGCCCATTCTGGCCCTGCCGTTTCTGAGCGGCGGGGTGAGCGCCGGCGAGTTTTGGTGGGCCATGCTGGTGTTGGTCAACACGTTGTTTTTCGCCACCAGCCTGGGGCTGATGATATCGGCCGCGGGCTCCGAACCGCGCTCGACTCGCAACGCCGCCACCTGGGTGGTCCTGCTCTGCTGGGTGGGTTTGCCGGCCCTGGCCAACGCGCTTCCCGTGTTGGGCACCCCGGCCGCGGCGGCCGTGTGGCTGCCCCGGCTTTCGCCCCTGACCGCGCTGGGATTGAACCCCGCCGGCCCGGGCGGGGTGAACCCCGGGGCTGCCGCGGCGCTGGCGATTTCGCACCTCGAGGCCTGGTTGTTTCTGGCCGCCGCGGCGTGGTTGACCGCGCGGGTCTGGCGCGAACGGCCCCCCGGCCGGACTGGGCGTCGCTGGTGGAACTGGTGGCGCAATTTCCACCTGGGCAGCCCGCGCGTCCGGACCGCCCGTCGGCGTCGCCTGGTGGAGCGGGGGGCGTTTTACTGGCTGTTCGCCCGGCGCCGTTGGAAACCGGTGGGGCCGCTGGCACTGGTGGGACTGGCGTTGGCCGCGCTCGCCATTGCCTGGTGGGGGGAAGGCGGGGCCGCGCCGCCCCTGGGCGTGGCCATGCTCCTGGGATTCACCCTGCACGTCCTGTTGAAATTCTGGATCGCCGGGGAGGCGGCGTCGGTCCTGGTTCAGCATCGCCGGGAAGGGACCTTTGAGTTGCTGCTGAGCACGCCCTTGACGGTCCGGGACATCCTCTCCGGGCAATTCCGCGCGCTGCGCTGGCAGTTCGGGCCCGCGGTGCTGGCCACCGCCCTGCTCACGGCGGCGTATCCCCTGATGTGGAGCCTCCTGGACCCGGATTGGCACCGCGACACGGCGGAGGTGGCGGTACCGATCGCCCTGCTGGCCGCCGCCGCGTTGGTGGGGGATGCCTGGACGCTGGCCTGGCTGGCCACTTGGCGCGCGCTGGCCGCCCGGCGCTACCAACACGCTGCCGGCAGCGCGGTGTTCCGCGCGCTGGTCCTGCCGTGGCTGGTGTTGATCTTCCTCGCTTTGGGAAGCATGAGAGGCGGCTTTGCCATGGCGATCATGCTCTGGGTGATTGTGGGGTTTGTCTCCGATTTGCTCTGGATCGTGTACTCCCGCGACCGGCTCCTCCGCGACTTTCGCGCCGCGGCGGTGGGCCAACTGGAAACGTCCCCGCCCGCCGGCTTGCCGGACGAACCAAAAAATCCGGCGGCAGCCAAGTGAACCAGGATCGGCGCCGGGCGGGCCTTCAACGCACCTCCGTTGCTTCGGCGCATCCGGGGCCGACACCGCCGCTCTTAGCACGGCTTTCGGGCGGCGGACATAGACAAGGCTGGACAGGGGCGGGGGGCCGGGAGGGGGGCCCGGGGGGTTTTTCCGGTTGACCGGATGCACTTTTTTGCATTCCTTTGCAGTGTGCGAACGACGTTAAACCTGGATGCGGACCTGGCGCGGGCGCTGCGCGAGGCCTGTCGCGTGACCGGGGAGAAGGAAGCGACCGTCACGCGCCTGGCGCTGCGGCTGGGGTTGCCGCTGCTCTTGCGCCGGCATCAGGCCGGGGATTTCCGGGACCTCCGGGGCGCCTGGCAATTCCCCGGGGGATACGCCGAAGCGCTGCGCGCCCTGCGGGGGTGACCATGTACCTGGTGGACACCTCGGCCGTGCTGGCCATCGTGTTGGGCGAGCCCCTGGGGGAGTGGTTTGCCGAACAGTGCAACCGGGCGCGCCGCCGCGGCGAAAGTGTGGCCATCAACCCCATCGTCTTTGCCGAGTGTGCCGGCACCGCGCCGGATGAAACCACCGCGCGGGAGGCCCTGGCGGCGCATTACGACTTTGTGCCCCTGCCCTGGGCGGCCTGCTGGCCGGCGGGACGGGCCTTTGTGCGATACCGGCGCCGGGGTGGAACCCGGCGCCGGATGCTGCCGGATTTTTTGGTGGCGGCCCATGCCCTGGTGGAAAGGGCCCTCCTGGTGACCCACAACCCCGGGGACGTGCGCGCGTACTTTCCCGGCCTGCGGATTTTGGCTCCCGAATCAGAACACCCGTCCGCGCAGGACGGCGCCGCGGTTTGACACGCTCACAAAGGCCCCCAGGGGCAGGGCGGCCACTTCGGCCTCCGGCACGTCGCAGGTGTTGACCACCTTCAGCAGCCCCCGCTCCCCGGTCAGGGCAAAGG
>CALFAV010000080.1 GCA_937946835.1 uncultured Verrucomicrobiae bacterium
CACGGCTGGCACCCAGAAGCGCGTCAGTCTTGGCGATGGCAAGGATTGTGTCATTACTCCTACTGTCCTTGCCGACGGCAATCTTCAGATGGACTTGTCGGTTGAGCGGAAGGGCGACGATGGCAAGGTTCAGCGACTGGCGCAGTCGAGACTTACAGCACGTCCCGGTCAGCAATGCGCGATTTCAGTTGGAGACACGATGGTGAGTTTGACACCCAGTTTGAAGACACAATGACGATGCCTAACCAGATCATTGGAGCGAACTGCCGCCCCGCTTCGCAGTTGGAGAGTCGGGGACTTCGGCGACGTGCTCTGATTGTCGAACGTCACGGGCGTTATCACGGTGGGGCGGCGGTCGCTCAGTCCTGGCGTTAGGCGGCAGCGCACTCACTCAAACCACACCGAATGAAAGGACAGACATGAAGAAAGCCGAGTTGAAAAGCTTTGGGAAACCAGACGAAGTCCGGGAGTTTCCCAAAGGCAGATTGGAGTTGGTTCGCATTGGCGGAGCGACAGTTGGCCGGTGCGTCTTTGAGCCGGGGTGGCGCTGGGCCACATCCGTCCAGCCGATTGCCAAGACCAAGAGTTGTGAAGCGCCGCACTTCCAATATCACGTTTCGGGCGTGCTCCGGATTCGCATGGACGACGGCACGGAGTTCGATTGCAAGCCGGGAGATGTGTCCCTGCTGCCGTCCGGCCATGATGCTTGGGTGGTCGGGAACGAGGCAGCAGTGGTGGTGGATTTTCAGGGGATGATTGATTACGCGAAGTCCTTGTGAAGTAGCCTAACCCGGTCACTGGAGCGAACCGCCGCTCCGCCTCGCCGATTTGGGAGCGGTGGGTGGCAGGACGGTTCGCGTGCCGGCGGGCGTGGTGGTCGGGCGGCGGTCGCTGAGCTTGGTCGTTAGACCACTTCGCACGCCATGCGCAAGATTCCGCTCATTCTCGGTTTGACGCTTCTGGCAGCTCTGACTGCCTGGGAGGCTTACGACTTTCTCGTCACGAATGACGGTGTTGGTTATTTTACCTCGCATCCTCGTCGTCTGCTTTACGTCGTAAGCATTGGAGTCGGCGGCGGTTTGTTGGCAGTTGCATTTAGCCGCTTTTCACCACTCACGCGCCGAGCATTGCGGCTTGCAGCGCTGGGCGGTTTTGCAGCTTGCATCACGGTGTTTCTCGCGATCTTCGCCACGCGACTCGCCTCGTTTGCCTCGATGGTCACGGAGTCAGGGATGTGGGGCTGGGTTATTGCAGCGTTGGTATCGCTGTCGGTCGTTGCAGTTCTTGTGTGGTTGGAGTTTTATTTGGTGTGGAGACGACATGAAGGCGTGGTCTAACCATTGATTATCATGCTGTTTTGTCCTGATAACTTGATAATAACGGGGTTTTCGGGCAAGTTGGTCCGAAGCCCGGTGATCGCGGCTCGACCAGCGTTTTCACCCTGACAGATTATGGTAAACAGTCCTTCGAATCAAGCGGAATCTTCGCCCCGGCTGCTGGAGCAGATGCGGCAGGTGCTGCGGCTGCACCATTACTCGATGCATACGGAGCGGTCGTATGTGGATTGGGTAGTGCGGTTTGTGCGGTTTCATCGGATGCAATCGCGGGCGGACCTGTATCCGGCCGAGCCGAAGATCGAGGCGTTTTTGACGCACCTGGCGGTGGAGGGGCGGGTGGCGCCGGCCACGCAGAATCAGGCGATGAACGCCCTGGTGTTTCTCTACAAGAAGGTGTTGGAAGTACCTCTGACGGAAGCAATTGATGCGGTTCGGGCGGAGCGGAAGGTGCCGGATGCCGGTGGTGCTGTTGCGCAGGGGGAGGTGCGGCGGTGGTTGCCAGCGGTGGAGCCGGAGTTCGCGCTGCGGCTGCTGTAGGGGCGGGTTGCGGCTGATGAAGTTGTTACGGCTGCAGGTCAAGGGCGGGGATGGGGAGCGGGGGGCCGCTTACCGCGAGCAGCGGCGAGAGGGAGCCAAGGACCGGACGGTGCCGGGCTGGAGCGGTGGCGGTGCCCAGGCTGACGGCGGGAGTTGGACGAAGCCCACCGGCAGGCGGGCGGTGGCGCAGATCGCCGTACGCGGTGCCGGAAGAAGGCCGGGGTGGGAAGCGCGCAGGGGGGACCGGACGGCGGTCGGTCAGTCCAGCCGTTTGAGCCAGACGTTGCGGAAGGCGACAGGGTACCGTGAAATCGCCCGGCCTTTCCGGCGCCGGTCCCGCGGCCGAAGTCCCGGCCCGCACCGGTCGGCGGCCGGGCGCGAGCAGCGCGGGTCTCGTGCCCACGCGGCGGCGGTTCGCCCGCCGGCAGGGGCCGCTGCCGCCGCCTCACCGCCGCACCAGCACCACCCAGTCCTGATCCGGCTCGGCGGGTGGTGCGCCCAGGTTCGCCCGGCCCGGGCCGCGGACGCGGGTGACGCTTCCGCGTTGCAGTGGGCCGCCGGCGCGCGGGTTGTACCAGCGCACGGAGAACGTGGTCGGGGTCTCGCCCAGGTCCAGCGCGGTGGTGCCGCCCTCGGGCAGGAAGACCACGTACACCTCCCCCGGCCGGGCCAGGCAGAAACGCGAATTGTCGTGCCCGGGATTGCCCACCAGCGCGTCGGCGTTGGTCATGTCCCAAAACGGCACCCGGTGCGCGCGGAAGAATTCCAGGGCAATGCGCCCGTAATCCCAACTGCGGTCCCGGCTGCGCCAGTCTTCGCACTGGAGGTCGTTTTGCGGCAGCCGATAGCCGAAGTAGTACTCGACCCCGCCCCCGCCGGCCAGGAGGTTGCCCCACAGGCAGTATTTGCGGATGTCGTGCAGGGTGTAGGGCCGGTTGCCCTCCAGACCTTCCCCGCTCTGTCCCGCATAGCCGGGATCGGGTGGTACCCCGTAATCGGCCGGGTTTTGCTCGTCGTGGCAGACCACCCAGGGCTTGCCGGCCCGGGCGGACTCGGTGACCCATTGGAGCGTCCGCTGATGCGCCAGGCGCCAGGAATTTTGCAGCGAGACGCCGGTGAGCGCCGAGCGCGCGCCCAGCAGCGGGGTGTACACCCGGTCCTGGTCGCCGGGGTAGGTGTGGAGCACGATCGGGTGGTGGTACGGGTCGGTCTCGTGGAGGTAGCGGGCCATGGCCACTTGTTCCTCGGTGGACTGGGTGTTTTCCTCGCCCAGGTTCCAGTTCAATGCCAGTTGGTGCGCGAAACGGGCCACCAGCTCGCGCAGGTACAGTTTGCGTTCCGGGCCGAGCCGGCCGCCGTCCAACGCCTCGGGCACGAAGCGGGGACGGTCATCGTCCATTTCCTGTTCCTGGAGCTTGAAGTGCAGGAACAGGCCGCGGGCGGTGGCGTGGTCGAAGACGATGCCCCACTGGTCCAGCTTCGAGCAGTCGTAGTGCAACTTGGCGTCGCGCTCGACGAATGGCCAGACGTCGTCGCCGTCGCCCCCGGCGTTGTAGGGCAGGAAACTGAAGGCGTTGACGCCCTTTTCGGCCAGGTAGTTGAGCGCGCCGATCAGCCCCTTGCCCTTGCCGCCCTGCCAGGTGGGGTCGCCGGGCCGCCAGTCGCGGACGTGAGGCGCCCAGGTCTTGAGCCGGCCGGCGGGGGCGTTTTCCCCCGGGCGGGCGTCCCGGCGCGGATTGGGCACTGTGCCGTCGAAGTCGGCGTAGGCCAGCAGGTTTTCCGGGGCGTCGGCCCCGACCTTCAGGAAGTAGTCGCCCGAGCCGGCGAAGCGCAGGTGATGTCGCCCCACGTACTCGAGCCGGCCGCGCGCGCGGAAATCGCGGCCGCGCTTGTCGGTGGGCCGGACCGTGAACGTGCCGGCGGCGGTTGCCACGGTCTCGGCCCGTGCGACCGCCGCATCGTCCACGGCGGCGAATTTGCCGCGCACCAGCGTCAGCGCGTAGGTCCAGCGCCCGGGCTTGTCCGGAGCGAGATGGGCGCGCCATTTCGTACCGGATTCGGCGGAGGTTTCGGCCGCCCGGCCGTCGGCGGCGAAGTACCCGGGCACCCGGTAAGTCGGCGCGCCGCTTTCGTGGGTGAAGCGCACGGTCAGGCGGTAGTCGGTAAAGGGATTCGGGTCCACATCGCGTTCATGCGCGAACGGCCCGTCGAGGGTGAGGGTGACCTTGTGCCACTGCTTCAGTTCCCCGGAAAGGGTTACCGTGCCGGGGCCGTCCGGCAGGCGCGGGCGGGCGGCCTGGTCTTTTTTCAAGTTGGCCTCGATCCAGCGGGCCAGCGTGGAGCTGCCGTAGCCGTAGCCGCCGGGCAGGGGGCCGAAGTCCATGGTTTGAATGCGCGGCGGCTCGCCCCAATGGGCCGGGAACGGCTTGCGGGGTGCCGGGGTTTCGGTCGCCAGCCGCTCGTCAGCCGGTGCCTCCGCAGCGTGCGGGCGCATAACCAGCATCGTCAGAAGGCCGACCAGGGCCGGGAAACAAGCCGCCCGGCGGCGGAACCAGCAGACGGGCTTCACGCGTGGGAGATTGCCACCGGGCTGAGCGGACGTCCACTGCTTTGCCGGCGAAGAACGCCCGGTGCGTTTCTCAGTTTCCCGCCCCTGCCGCGGAGTCGGGGAACCTTTCCTGAATGTTAGCGGCGGCCATCCCGGCGGTGCCCGGGGCGGCCTGCAGTCGTCCGGAGCGGCTTTGCCCGTCGCTTTTTTCACCCGTTTGCGGCCGGGCGGAGGCCCGGCTTTCTGCCAGAGTGGAAGCTCGTCGCCCAGCGTTTCCCGGCCCGGCGGCAACAGACCCCGAGTCACGCCCTTCGCCGGGAGACTTGCCAGGCGTGAGCAGGTTGCCGAAGTTCGGTCGGCCAACACCGCGAGGTTCAACCATGCTTGCGCCCATGACCCTCTGGGAAGTCATCGAAGCCCGGCGCTCGATCCGGGCGTTTCAGGACCGGCCGGTCGAGCCGGAAAAACTCGAGGCGATCCTGCGTGCCGCCAACCGGGCGCCCTCGGCCGGGAACCTTCAGGCCTACGAGATTCATGTTTTCTCCGACCCCGCCACCCGGGAGGCCCTGGCGGTGGCGGCGCTGGGGCAGAGCTTTGTGGCGCGGGTGCCGGTGGTACTGCTGTTTACCGCCCACGCGGCGCGCGCGGCCAAATACGGCCGGCGCGGCGCCGAGCTGTACTGCGTGCAGGACGCCACCGTGGCCGCCGCGTACGCGCAACTGGCCGCCACGGCGCTGGGTCTGGCCACCTGCTGGGTGGGGGCGTTTGATGAAGCGGCGGTCCGGCGCGTGGCGGGTTTGCCGGCCGGGGAGCGGCCCCTGGTCATTTTGCCCGTGGGCTACGCCGCGGAAAATCCACCGCCCACGCCGCGGCGGCCGTTGAGCGACCTGGTGCACCGGCATTGAGGAGCGGCGGGGAGGCGGCACCGGGTGGGGGGACGCGCGCGGCGGGGTTGCGGCGCGGGAGGCTCCCGCTATGTTCGCCGGCATTGCCGATGATGGACTCCGAACGTCTGATGGAAAAAGGGCCGTGGTTGCTGGGCGCGCTGCTGCTCACGGCTTTTGTCGCCTGGGTGGTGGTCCCCGGGACACGCCGCAGCGCGGCTGTGGTCGTGAAAGATGCCCACGGGGTCGCCGTCGCCTACGACACCCACCTGCGCCCCTTCTTCGAGCAGTATTGCTCGGACTGCCACGGCGAGCGCAAGCGCGGGGGCCTGGACCTGCGCGCTTATCCCGACGCCAGCGCACTGACCGCGCACCGCAAAACCTTCGAGGCCGTCCTGCAAAACCTCGAGACCCATCTCATGCCCCCGCCCAACAAACCGCAGCCGAGTCCAGCGGAGCGGGCGTTGCTGACGAGCTGGCTGCGGCGGGAACTCTACCCGGTGGATTGCAACCGGCCCGATCCCGGTCGCGTCACCTTGCGTCGGCTCAACCGCGCCGAGTATCGCAACACCATCCGTGACCTGGTGGGGGTGGACTTCGACGCCGCGGCCGACTTTCCCCAGGACGACGTCGGCTACGGCTTCGACAACATAGGCGACGTGCTTTCCCTGCCGCCCATCCTGCTGGAAAAATACCTGGCCGCCGCCCGGCGCATCCTGGACCGGGCCATCGTGACCGGTCCGCCCCCGGCGCCTGTGAGCCGGTACACCGGCCGGCAACTCCAGGGCGGGGCGCCCCATGAAGCCGGCGGCCGCACGCTGGCCAGCGCGGGGGAAATTCATGTCGAGCACGAATGCCCGCGGGCGGGGGAGTACACTCTGCGGTTGCGGGTCTGCGGCGACCAGGCCGGGCCGGAGCCGGTGAAAATCGAACTGCGGGTCAATGGGCAGCCGGTGGGCCGTTACGAGGTCACGGCCCCGGCGACCGCGGCACAGCTCATCGCCACCAACCTGGCGCTGGCCGCGGGACGGCCGCGGCTGGCCGTGGCCTTTCTCAACGACTACTACCAGCCCGAGGCCCCCGACCCGGCCCAGCGGGACCGCAATTTCCATCTCCTGAGCCTGGAAGTCGCCGGGCCGCTGGCCCCCGAGCCGCTGCCGTTGCCGGAGAGCCACCGGCGCATTTTCTTCGTCGAACCGGCGGCCCGCACCCCGGAGGCGGAACGCGATTGTGCGCGGCAGATTCTCGGCGAGTTCGCCCGGCGCGCCTACCGGCGACCGGTCACCTCCGAAGAAGTCCAACGCTTGCTGGGCTTGTATGAGCTGGCGCGCGGAGAGGGCGAGTCCTTCGAGGCCGGGGTCAAGCTGGCGCTGACGGCCGTGCTGGTGTCGCCGCACTTTTTGTTTCGTGACGAGGGGCCGCCCGGGCCGGGGAGTCCCCGGGACGTTCACCCGGTGAACGAGTTCGCCCTGGCCTCGCGGCTGTCGTACTTCCTGTGGAGCACCATGCCGGACGAGGAGCTGTTCGGTCTGGCGGCCGAAGGGCGGTTGCGCCGGCACCTGACCGCGCAGGTGCGCCGGATGTTGCGCGACCCGCGGGCCCGGGAGTTGGTGGAGAACTTCGCCGGCCAGTGGCTGCAATTCCGCACCCTCGAGGTGGTGGCCCCGGACCCGGCCACGTACCCGGGCTTTGACGACGCGCTGCGCGCGGCGATGCGCCGGGAGGTGGAGCTGTTCTTCGAGCACATCCTGCGGGAGGACCGGAGCGTGCTCGAGTTTCTCGACGCGGACTGGACTTTTGTGAACGGCCCGTTGGCCCGGCATTACGGGCTGGAGGGGATTGAGGGCGAGGAATTCCGCAAGGTCAGCCTGCGGGGCACGCCGCGCGGGGGCGTGCTCACGATGGGCAGTTTCCTGACCATCACCTCCAACCCCACCCGCACCTCGCCGGTCAAGCGCGGCAAGTGGGTGCTGGACAATTTGCTCAACCAACCCCCGCCCCCCCCGCCGCCGAACGTGCCCGAACTGCCGGACAATCCGGCGGCGCGCCTGACCGGCTCGCTGCGCCAGCGTATCGAACAGCATCGGGCCGACCCGATGTGCGCCTCCTGCCACGCGTTGATGGACCCGATCGGCCTGGCCTTCGAGAACTTCGACGGGGTGGGCCGCTGGCGCGCGCAGGACGAGGGCTTCCCGATTGATCCGGCCGGGCAGTTGGCCAGCGGGGAGCGTTTTGCGGGACCGGCGGAGTTGAAGCGGCTCCTGCTCACCGCCCGGCGCGAGGATTTTTTGCGCGCCCTGGCCGCCAAGCTCCTGACCTACGCCCTGGGTCGCGGGCTGGAGTACTACGACCAGTGCGCGGTGGACGCCGTGGTGGAGGCCGCCCGCCGCGGCCAGTACCGTTTCAGCGCGCTGGTGCTCGGGGTGGTTAACAGCGTGCCGTTTCAATACCGCCGCGGGGAGGGCGGCGGGCTGGCGGCGGCCGGAGGCCCGTGAGTCTCGCCGGGGCCGGCCCGGAAGGTTCCGGACGCGGTAAGCGGGGGACGGCGGCTGGGAATCGCGCGCGGGCGGGCCGCACCGGGGCTTTGCACTTGCCGCCAAGCGGGGGGCTTCCTAGCGTGCGGGCGTGGACGCGCAGTTGGCGCAGTACATTCCCGTGTTAATCCTGCTGGTCCTGGCCGGGGCGGTGTCGGGCGGCATGTTGTTGCTGGCGCACTGGCTGGGCAAGGCCGGCCGGCGCACCGCCGCCAAGGACATGGCCTACGAATGCGGCATGGTGCCGGTGGGCGGGGGCAGTACGCGGCTGGCGGTGAAGTTCTACCTGGTGGCGATGCTGTTCATCCTCTTCGACATCGAGGTGGTGTTTCTGTACCCGTGGGCGGTGGTGTTCCGCGAGCTGCTGCGCGAGGCGGCGACCGCGAACCTGATTTTCTGGGCGATGGTTTCGTTTCTCGGCGTCCTGTTCGCCGGTTACCTGTACGCCTGGCGCAAGGGCGCGTTGGACTGGCACGAGCCCCGGCGTGCCGGGAGCCCTGCGGCCCCGAACCGGTCCCGGTGAGCGCGGGGCGGGAGGCCGGAGAGTCCACACGCCGGCGCACCGGTTGATCCCATGCCGTTCTGGCCCCCCGAGCTTGGCGCCGAGTTGGCGTTTCCAGACCCGCGCCGCGCGCCCCGGCGGGGCCGGTTTGCCGGGTTGGTGGCGGTGGGCGGGGACCTCTCCGTGCCCCGTCTGTTGCTGGCCTACCGGAGCGGGATTTTCCCCTGGAGCGATGACCCGCTGACGTGGTGGTCGCCGGACCCGCGGGCAATCTTCGAACTGGACCGCTTTCACGTGCCCCGCAGTCTGGCGCGGACGCTGCGCTCGGGCAGGTTTCGGACCACGGTCAACCGGGCGTTTCGCGCGGTGATCGAAGGGTGCGCGGCGCCGGCGCCGGGGCGAATGGAAACCTGGATCAGCCCGGCCTTCATCGAGGCCTACACGGCGCTGCACCGGGCCGGCCACGCGCACAGCGTGGAGTGCTGGCAGGGGGCGGAGTTGGTGGGCGGGATTTACGGCGTGACAGTGGGCGGGTTGTTTGCCGGCGAGTCCATGTTTCATCGGGCGCGCGATGCGTCGAAGGTGGCGCTGGTGGCGCTGGTGGAACGGCTGCGCGAGCGGGGGTTTGTGCTGTTTGACATCCAGATGCGCACGCCGGTGACGCGGTTGTTGGGGGCGGTGGAAATTTCCCGGGAGGAGTACCTGCGCCGCCTGGCCGGGGCGGTGGAACGGGACTGCCGCTTCGATTAACCGCCGGGCGCCGGCTGCCGAAACGTCCCCCTTGCGTGCACCGGCCGACCCGCCCGGCTACATGCCCATGATCTGGTAGCCGCAGTCCACATAGATGACCTGGCCGGTGATGGCGGCCGCGCCGTCGCTGGCCAGGAACAGGCCGGTGGCCCCCAGCTCCTCGGGAGTCACGTTGCGCTTGAGCGGGGCCTTCTGCTCGTAGTGCTTGAGCATTTCCAGGAAGCCGCTGATGCCGCGGGCGGCCAGGGTGTTCACCGGGCCGGCGCTGATGCAGTTGACGCGGATTTGCTGCGGGCCGAGATCATGGGCCAGGTAGCGGGTGCACGCCTCGAGGGCGGCCTTGGCCACGCCCATGACGTTGTAGTGCGGCACCACCTTCTCGGCGCCGTAGTAGCTCATGGCAATAATGCTGCCCCCCTCGGTCATCAACGGCGCGGCGGCCCGCGCCAGCGCAACCAGCGAGTAGGCGCTCACGTCGTGGGCGACACGGAAGGCCTCCCGGCTGGTGTCCAGAAAACGGCCCTCGAGGGCCTCGCGCGGGGCATACGCCACCGAATGCAGCAGGAGATGAAGCCGGCCGTGCTTTTGCCGGACGGCCTCAAACACGGCGGCGATCTGGTCATCCTGCGTGACGTCGCAGGGCAGGATCAACGTGTCCGGGCCGAACGTGCCGGCCAGTTCCTCGACATTTTCCCGGAGCCGCTCCCCCTGGTAGGTGAACACCAGGCGCGCGCCCGCCCCGGCCCAGGCCCGGGCAATGGCCCAGGCGATGGAGCGTTTGTTGGCCACGCCGAATACGATGCCGATTTTGCCTTCGAGTGTGGACATGACGGTCAGTTGTTTGCGCAAGGGTCGGGGCCGGGCGCAGCCGTGGCAAGGGCGGAATGAACCGCGGGTCTGCCCTCCGGGCCGGGGCGCGGCTTTCGGGTGTTTGGCCTGCGGCGATGGGCGTTGGCCAGCCTGACTGTCAAGGGAGGCAAGACGCGCCGGGCAGAGCAGGCAGTGCATTTTTTTGCTTTTCAGTCGGGGAGGCGTGTTTTAGAAACCGGAGCTGTTAAGCGACTTTGGCAGTGCCGTTCGCGGCCGGTGGCTAGATTGGCAACATACCTGAACCAGCAACCATGAGAACGTCATTGATTCCGCTTGTGGGCCTGGCCGTGGCCGCCGGGCCCGTGTGCGCGGATGTCCTGATGTGGGAGGACTTCGATTACCCGAACGGGCAATTGAGCCAGGTGGCGACCAACATCTGGGTCACTCACAGCGGCGGCACCCGGCCCCTGAACGTTTCCTCCGCAGCGGCCGTGATCAACCAGGCCGACATGAGCGGGGGCGGGGAAGATGTCACCCGATTGCTGTCGGCGAGCTTTGACCCGAGCACGGACAACACCACCAAGCTCTACGCGGCTTTTCTGGTCAACTTCAGCTCCCTGCCGGTGAACACCGGCACCTACACCGCCGGTTCCTATTTTGCCCATTTCCGCAGCGACGTGTTGAACGAGTACTACGCCCGGGTGGGCGCCAACCTCGAGGGCGCCGCCCCCGGCATGTTCCGCCTGGCCATCGCCAACGAAACGTGGACCTCGGCGGCCTCGGTCGAGTACCCGCTGGACCTGGCCCTGGGACAAACTTACGAGGTGGTGGTGCGGCTGGACCTGGCGACCGATCAAACCACCCTGTGGGTCACGCCCTACACCGTCGGCGGAACCCCGCTCACGGAGGCCGATCCGGGCGTGACCGCGACCGATGCCTTCACCTACAGCGGGTTGATCAACGCATTTGCGCTGCGCCAGGGTACCTCCGGCCTCAGCCCGAACATGGGCGCCCCGGGACTCTTCACGCTCGATCACTTGCGGGTCGCCACCACCTTCGATGAACTGCAGGTCATTCCCGAGCCTTCCCCGGCAGCTTTGCTGGCCCTGGGCGGACTCGCGTGGCTTGCGTGGCGGCGCCGCACGGTTTGACCATCCGCCTCCAGCCCTTTGAACCCCAGGTACCCGCGGGCGCCGAGCGATTCGGCGCCTTTCGTTTGCTCCGGGGCACTGCCGAATCCGAAGGGCTGTCCGCTCAAGCTCGCTGCGTGAGTGCCTTCATCGGCCACGAGCCGTCCCCGGGAAAGCGCCGTCGCGGCCATGCCTGAGACCCATCGCCTGCTGGTGCTCAGCGACGTGCATTACGCCGGCCCGGGCGAGCAGGCGCGGCGTGGCTACGAGCTGCGGGTGGTGAAAAACCGGCTGCATCGGGGCCTGATCTGGGCCTGGCGGCACGGGGTCTGGCTCAAGGACCCGCTGGCCCACAATCATCTCCTGGACCAGTTCTGCGCGGCGGCGGGCGAGGCGGATCTGGTCGTGGCCAACGGCGATTATTCCTGCGATTCGGCGTTCGTGGGGGTGAGCGATGCGGCGGCCGGCGACAGCGCCCGGTACGTCCTGACCCGGCTGCGGGACCGGTTCCCGAACCGGCTGGCCGCGGTGCTCGGGGACCACGAATTGGGGAAAATGAGTCTCGCCGGTCGGGTGGGGGGACCGCGGTTGGCCAGTTGGGAGCGGGCCACGGGCGAACTGGCTCTGGAACCGTTCTGGCAACGCGCGCTGGGAAACCGCGTACTGGTGGGGGTGACCTCCACGCTGCTGGCCCTGCCGGTGTACGAGGCCGAAACCCTCCCGGCCGAGCGAGAGCGGTGGCGGGCGTTGCGAGCGGCGCACCTGGACCAGATTCGCTCGGCTCTGGCCGCGCTGGAACCCGGGCGGCGATGGTTGCTGTTTTGTCACGATCCGACCGCGTTGCCGTTTTTGTGGGAGGAACCCCTGGTTCGCGAGCGCCTGACGAGCCTGGAAGCCACGGTCATCGGCCACCTGCACACCGGACTGATTTTCTGGCTCAGCCGGCGATTGGCCGGGATGCCGGAGATTCGCTTCCTGGGGCAGGCCATCCACCGCATGAGCCGGGCGCTGCGGCAGGCGCGCTGTTGGCGCCAGTTCAAGGTGCGGCTTTGCCCCTCGCTGACCGGTTGTGAACTGCTCAAGGACGGCGGGTTTCTTGAGGCACGCCTGCCGGCCGACGGCGGTCCGGCTCGCTGGTTGAAGCACCCCCTGCCCTGGACGCCGGGAGCCCCGACGCGCGGGGCGGTGTCCCCGACCTAGCGCTGCCCGGGCAGCGGCGGCGGGCCGACGCCGGGCAGGGCGGGCGGCGCCACACCGGGGTTCGGCTGAAGTTGGTCGGGCAGGGCAGGCGGGGCGCTCAGATTTTCCAGGCCCGGCGCGGGCGGCAAGGGCGGTAGTTCGATGTTCAGTTCGCGCGCCGCCCGGTGCTGTTCCTGGATGATGCGGATCTGTTGCTCGAGGGGCACCTCCGGCGGCGTCGGAGTCGTCTGGGGGGCGGAAACGCCCGCGCTCAGCGAGCCGCTCAGCCGGCTCGGTCGAGAGGGCAGGTTGCGCACCGCGCCCGCCGGGCTGTTGAAGCTGGTGTTGCCGGCTTGAATGGTGGGGATTGGCTGCGTGATCGGCGTGGGGGACGGGAGCGTGGGCATCGGGGGCGCGCCCGGCCGGGCGGCGGCCACCTGCACGGCCGGCGGCGAGGCCACGATGTTGGTGGGCGGGCGCAGGCCGTTATTGACGAAGTCCAGGCGCATTTCCTGACCCCCGAAGAGCACTTTCACCGTCCGGGCGGAGGCGTCAATTTCCAGCACCTCGAGGTTGGTGATGAACCGGTCGCGCTCGCCCTCGCGCACCAGGTCGGAGACGATGTTGGTCTTGCCGTCGTTGAACACGAACATGGCCCGTTTGCCCAGCAGTGTGGTGATGCCGGTAAGCTTGAGGGCGGAGGTGTTCACCGGCGGCTCGGGTGGTTTCTGGGGCGGCGGCGCGGGTGGCGGCGGGTCTTTCAGCCCAAAGGCGTTCCGGGAAAAAATCACCTCGTAAGGGTGCGCGGCCGGGCCGGTGGCGGGCGGGGCGGGCGGCGGTGACACCGCCTCATTTTCCTCGGGAACATCGGTCGCCTCAGCCGGGGGGGCCGGGGTGATGGCCAGCGCCGGCAACAGTCCGGCCCCCAGCAACAGGCTGCCCACCAGAAGGCCGGGCAATCCTCCGGTGCGGTTGGTCATTTTCATGCCTGTGGTCTTGATTGTTTTGTCAACACCGCCACGCGGCAAAGGTTGCACAGTTTCGAGACTGCAGCCAGTTGCCGACCGGCGAACGCCCGCCCGCGCCCGGGCAAGCCGGGCTCACGACCTGGCTGCTGCGGCCAGGTCCGCGCGGATTTCACCGATCAACCGCTCCAGCCGCCGGCCATACTCGAGGTAGTTGTCAAACTGCGCCTCCGCCGTGGCGGTGGGCGCGGTGGGATCGTGAAAAACCGCCGCCATGTGCGGCTCAATCGAAATGCCGCCATCGTAGCCGCCGGCCAGCAGGTCCCGCAGCACCTCGCGCACCCGGGCCTGGCCCTCGCCCGGCCAGGTGTAGTGCTCGCGCTGGCCAACCGGGTCCCAGATCACATCCTTGACGTGCACGTGGCGGATCCAGGGTTTGACCTGCTGGTAAAAGGCCCACGGGTCCTGACGCGGCCAGGGCCGGGGCTGGCTGCGGTCGGGGTTGAACAGCGGGTTGCCGGTGTCCCAGACCCAGGCCAGGCCGGGCACCGCCTCCAGTAGTTGCAGCGCGTGTCGCGCGCTCATGCCGCCGTGATTCATGCAGTTCTCGTGAACCGGTTGCAGTCCGGCGTCCAGGAACCTCCGCGTGACCTCGCGCACCCGCTCGAAGACCACCGGCGGGATGGTGTCGGCCTCGTCGGCCGGCTTGAAGCTCATGATCCGCACCAGGCGCGTGCCCAGGCGTTGCATGCGCGGGATGGCCCGGCGCACCTCGGCCAGCGTGACCTCGAAGGGCGTGTCCACCGTCTTGGCCCAGTTCATGATCGTGGACCCGAAGCAGCACACGCTCACCCCGGCCGCGCCCAGCCGCTCGACCACCTGCTCGAAGGCCGGCTCGGGCAGGTCGTGGAGGTTGGCTTTGGGAAAGCCGGGAACCTCCACCGTTCGGGCCTCGAGGGTGGTCCAGCCCAGCGCCTGCGTGGCGCGGATTTGCGCGTCCAGCGATGCGCCCGCTTCGTCACCAATACCGGTCAGGTACATGCGTTGCTCCCGCGTGTGCGGACAACCAAACACGTTTGCCTCCGACCGGCAAGCCCGACGCAAGCCGGGTGCCTCGTCGTTTCCGCAGCGGGGGGGCGACGAGTTGCTTCGTGGCGGGTCTCCCGCCTGCTGTAGAAGCGGGCGTCCCGGCCGGCGGGTATCCGGGCTGCGGGTGGAACGCGGCCCTCCACCGATAAGGCGTTGTTCCGTCGGAGCGCCGGCTTCCGGCTGGCGGGGACCGTAGCGCCGATTGGTAATCTGCCGTATCGCCGGCTGGCAGCCGGCAGGCGGGTGGTACGGGCCACGGTCAGCGGATTGGCAATCCGCGATACGGCCGACTGCCAGTCGGCGCTACCCGGCTGCGGCGCCGGGCAGCTTCCAGCCGCCATTGACGGTAGCCGGGAGGGCCGCCGCTTCTGCGGATGCCCCGCGTTTAGCCGGGGACCTCGCCCCGGGCTGGGGACTCGATTCCCGCGCTTACCGGCGCGGGCGGGGCGCTGAGCGGATGCTCCTCGGGCGGCGGGGCCAGCGTGAGCGCCACGTTGGCCAGGGTGATCAGGCCGCCGCCCACCAGCAGCCGCCAGGTCAGCGCCTCGTTGGGATAATCCACCGCGGCGAAGCGGGCCAACCACTGCGGCAAAAACAGCACCAACAGGCTCACAAACACCGGCTCGGCGCAGTAGATGAGGCCGGCCTGGGTGGCGGGGACGAGCGGTTGCCAGCGGTTCATCAACAGGTAGCCGCCAAAGGTGCACACCCCCACCAGCAGGGCCAGCAAAACCAACAGCGGCCCGGTGCCATAGGCCGTCCACCAGTCGCTCGCCCTGCGCGTCGTGGCCAGGGTCACGGGCACCATGCACAGGGCCATGACCGCAAACATGACCAGCGAAAAGCGGCGCACGTCATTGCCGGCGTAGCCGGGCCGTTGCAGCCAGAGGATCTGCCCGGTGAACAGCACCGAGCCGAGCAAGGTCTCAAGCTCCCCCCGCCCGAGGTGGAATCGGCGCCAGTCAAAGCCCGACAGCACCGCCACCCCGGCCAGTACGGCCACCGCGCACGCCAGGACCCGCTTGGAGGGCAATCGCCGATGGTACCCGGCCAGCCAGAGCGGGATGAGCAGGCAGTAAAACTGGGTCAGAAAGGCCGAGGTCGAGGCATTGGTGTAGGCCAGGCCGTCCATTTGAAACAGCAGCCCGCCACTCCCAAACAGCCCCAGGCCCACCCCCTGCGCCACTTCGCGGCGGGTCAGCCCGCGCAGGGCCGGGCCGGCCAGCACGGCCATGCCGGCGGCCGCCAGGGCGAACCGGTACAACACGCACAGGGAAGAGGTGAACCACGAACTGACCCCGGGCAACAGGGCCTGCTGGGCCAGGGTCAGGGCCTTCATCACCGGAAAGCTCAACGACCAACAGGCCGTGGCCAGGACCAGCATGGCCAGCGCTTTCAAGCGTCGGGGGCGGGGCCTCATGCCGGGCGCAAGCTCGGGGACACCGGTTGCAACGGCCGGGCGGTTCACCGGCAGATGCCCCGTTGGCTGGTCCGGACAAACTCGATCAGGTGCCGAAGTTCCGGCAGCGGCGGCAGTTCCTGCTCGATCCGCGCCAGGGCGTTGGGGATGGCCAGTTGCTCGCGGAACAGAATGCGATGGGCCTGTTTGAGCGCCGCCTGGACCTCGGGAGACACGCCGCGGCGTTCCAGGCCGATTTTGTTGACCGCGCGCGTCTGCCCGGGGTCGCCGTCCACCAGCATGTACGGCACGACATCCTGCCGGACCTTGGTGCAGCCGCCGAGCATGGCCAGTGTGCCGATGCGGCAGAACTGGTGCACCGCCACGTAGCCGCCCAGCACGGCGTAATCCTCGATCACCACGTGCCCGGCCAGGCCGGCGAAGTTGGACATGATGACGTGGTTGCCCACCTGGCAGTCGTGGGCCACGTGGGCGTGGGCCAGGAAATGGTTGTGCGAGCCGATGCGCGTGACGCCGCCCTCGGCGGTGGCGCTGTGCACCGTCACGCCCTCGCGGAAGGTGTTGCCGTCGCCGATTTCCGTGCGGGTCAGGCCGCCCGTCCACTTCAGGTCCTGGCTGCGCAGCCCGAGACTGGCGAAGGGAAAAATCTCGTTGCCCCGGCCCAGGCGGGTGTGGCCGTCAATGACCACGTGGGCGTGCAGCCGGCAGCCGTCCCCCAGTTCCACGTGCGGACCGATGATGCAGTAGGGTCCGATCTCGCAGTCGGCACCGATCCGGGCCTCCGGATGAACAATGGCGGTGGGATGAATCATGAGCGGAAAACCGGGTGGCGGCGCAAAGGGGGCCGGGGACCCCGGGCCGGGAAACAGGCCCTCAGGGACGGTCCACCAGCATGAAAGTGACCTCGGCCTCGCTGACCACTTCGCCGTCCACGGTGCAGACCCCGCGGGCCTTGCCGATCTTGCCCCGGGTCTTGGTCAGTTCGATGTCAATCTTGAGCGTGTCGCCGGGCCGGACCGGCTTGCGCCATTTGACCGACTCGGCGGACATGAAGTAGGCCAGTTTGCCGGCGTTTTCGGCCTGACGCAGCATGAGGATGCCGGCGGCCTGGGCCACCGCCTCCAGTTGCAGCACCCCGGGCATGATCGGGTGTCCGGGGAAATGGCCCTGGAAGTACGGCTCGTTGATGCTGACGTTTTTGAGGATCGAAATCTGGTTGCCGCTGATGCGGGTAACCCGGTCCACCATCAAAAACGGGTAGCGGTGGGGCAACATGCGCATGACCTGGTCAGCGTCCAGTTCCGCGCCGTCCACCACCGGAGTTTCTCCCCCCGTGCCGGGGGCGGGCGCGGGCCGGGGCGGGGGCGGTGGAGCGAAGGCCTCGAGCAGTTGGGCAGTGCGGCGTTGCTGGGCGAGGATCTGCCGGCCCAATTCCACGTTGGCCGCGTGCCCGGGCAGCAGGGCCACCACGTGGCCCTGCAACGGGCGGCCCAGCAGGGTCAGGTCGCCCAGCAGGTCCAGGATCTTGTGGCGCACAAACTCGTCCGGGTAGCGCAGCGGCTCGGTGGTCAGCACCGCGTCGTCGCGGATCACCACGGCGTTTTCGAGGCTGCCGCCCTTGATGAGGCCGTTTTTGATGAGGTGTTCGATCTCCTCGAAAAAGCAGAACGTGCGCGCCGGCGCCAGGTCCCGGCGCCAGGTCTCGGGCGTGATCTCCAGGCTCTGGTACTGCGTGTAGCGCCCGGCCCGGTCCGCGCTGGTGCAACTGATCCGCAGCCGATCATGGGGAAACACGCTCATGAACGACTCGCCGGCCTGGAACTGGAGGGGCTCGTTCACCGTGATCGGCTCGCGCGGCTCGCCCTGCGGCACCAGCCCCGCCTGGTCAATGAGCCGGGTGAATTCGCGCGCGCTGCCGTCGGCGATGGGCGGCTCGCTCGCGTCCAATTCGATCACCGCGTTGTCCACCCCGCAGCCGGTCAGCGCGGCCAGCACGTGCTCGACGGTTTGCACCTTCACCGCGCCGTTGGCCAGGGTGGTCGAGCGGGTGGTCTCCACCACGTGCTCCAGCCGCGCCGGGATTTCCGGTCGCCCCTCGAGGTCCACGCGCCGGAAACGCAGCCCGGTGCCCGGGGGCGCCGGCAGCAAAGCCAGGTTCACCCGGGTGCCGCTGTGGAGTCCAAGGCCGGCAAAGCGCGCGGCTTCGCGGAGGGTTTGTTGTTGCACCACGACCGGATTTAAGCGGGCGCCCCGCAGCCTTGGCAAGCGGGGGTTTCCGGACCTCCGGGAGTGTTGGCCTGCCGCCGGGCACGGGGCCGGCGCCGGCGTCGCAGGCGGCCGGGCCGCGGGAATTGAAACCGGATTGACCGGCTTCGGGGGCCCGGCACACCATGCCGGCATGATCTACTCCACCCGTTGCCGCCCGTGGTTCCCCCTGGCTCTGGCGAGCCTGGCCTGCCTGCCCCTGGCCCTGGCCCAGACACGCACGCTCTCGCGCGCGGAGTTGCTCGACAAAATCCGCGGCGGCTGGGCGGGCCAGATGATCGGCGTGGCCTACGGCGCGCCCACCGAGTTCAAGTCCAGCGGCAAGATCGGCGAGTGGGACCTGACCTGGAAGGACGGGATGCTGGAGAACACCATCCACCAAGATGACCTCTACGTCGAAATGACCTTCGCCAAGGTCCTGGATGACCTCGGTCTGGACGCCACCACGCAGCAGTTCGGCGAGGCCTTCAAGGTCTCGAAGTACCACCTCTGGCATGCCAACGCCGGCGCCCGCCGCGCGTTGAACCAGGGCGTGTCCGCGCCGTGGTCCGGGCATCCGAAATACAACTTCCACGCCAATGACATTGACTTCCAGATCGAGGCCGACTTCATCGGCCTCATGTGCCCCGGCCTGCCGCAGGAGTCGAACAAGTACTGCGACCGGGTTGGCCGGGTGATGAACTACGGCGACGGCCTCTACGGCGGCATGTTCGTCTGCGGCATGTACGCCACCGCCTACTTCGAGACCGATCCGCGCCGGGTGGTCGAGGCCGGCCTCCGGTGCCTCCCGGCCAAAAGCGAGTACGGTCGGCTCATCGCCGACGTGCTCCGCTGGCACGCACAACACCCCAACGACTGGCGCAAGGTCTGGCAGCTCATCGAGGAGAAGTGGAATCGGGACGACCCCTGCCCGGACGGATTCCTGCGCGACTTCAACATTGATGCCAAGCTCAACGGCGCCTACATCGCGATGGGGCTGCTGTACGGGGGCGGCGACTTCGAGCGCACGCTGGAAATCAGCACCCGCTGCGGTCAGGACTCGGACTGCAACCCCTCCAACGCCGCCGGCATCCTGGGGGTGATGCTCGGCTACGAACGCATCCCCGCGAAGTTCAAAGCGGAAATGCCAAAGCTCGAAAACCGCAAGTTCGATTTCACCGAGTATTCCTTCAACGACATCGTCCGCTCGACCGAAGCCCGCGCCTTGGAATTGATCCGCCGCACCGGCGGGCGCGTGACCGACACCCAGGTGGTGATCAAAACCCAGCAACCCCGCGCGCCCAAACTCGAACAGTGGTCCCCGGGCATCCCGGACCGCCGCATCCCGGTCGCCGACGCCGCCTGGGCCTGGACCGGCGCCTGGCGTGAGGACCGCGGCGCCAGGCTCAGCGAGGCAGCGGGCAGCGAAGCGGTGTTGCGCTTCGAGGGCGTCGCCGTCGCCGTCCTGGGCACGCTCAACCAGCAGGGCGGCCGCGCCGAGGTGTACCTGGACGGCAAGAAACAGGACCTGCTCCTGGACGCCTACATCGTGCCCAACACGCACGACAATGTGCTCTGGCAAACCTACGGCCTGAAGCCCGGACCGCACACCCTGCGCATTGTCCTGACCGGCACCGCCGACCCCCGCTCCCGGGGCAAACAGGTCGTCATCAGCGAGGCCTGTGTGTACCGTCCCTCGGCCACGTCCGCGGGGGCCGGCCGGTGAGTTCCCGCCCGCCGGGCCACGACTTCCCATGAAACCTCCTTCCCACCTGCTGCCCTGGATCGGCGGTGCCGCCCTGGCGCTTTCGGGCTTCCTGGCCGGTTGCAAACCGGCCGGTCAACGCGCCGGAGCGGGCAAGCCCCGCATTGCGCTGGTCATGAAGTCGCTCGCCAACGAGTTCTTCCTGACCATGGAAAACGGCGCCCGGGCCCACCAACAGGCTCACGCCGACCGGTACGAACTTCTCGCCAACGGCATCAAGGACGAGTTGGACGTGGGCAAACAGGTCGAACTGGTCGAGCAAATGATCGCCCAGCGTGTGGACGCCCTGGTGATCGCCCCCGCCGACTCGAAGGCCCTGGTGCCGGTCTGCAAGAAGGCCCAGCAGGCCGGCATCGTGGTCGTGAACATTGACAACAAGTTCGACGACGCCGTGCTCACTCAGGCGGGGGTGAAGTTCCCGTTTGTCGGCCCGGACAACCGCAAGGGCGCCCGGCAGGTCGGCGAGTACCTGGCCCGCCACCTCAAACCCGGCGACAAGGTGGCCATCCTCGAGGGCGCCCCCAACGCCTTCAACGGCATCCAGCGCAAACTCGGCTTCGAGGACGCCATGAAAGCCGCCGGCGCCCGCATTGTCAGTTCGCAATCCGGTTTTTGGGAAACGGACCGCGCCAACCAGGTGGCCGCTGCCATCCTCACCGAACATCCGGACCTGCGGGCCTTCCTGTGCGCCAACGACAGCATGGCGCTCGGCGCGGTGGCGGCCCTGCGCGCGGCCGGCAAACTTGATCAGGTGCTGGTGGTCGGCTACGACAACATCAGTGCCGTCCAGCAACTGCTCCGCGAAGGGCGGATTCTGGCCACGGCCGATCAACATGCCGATCAACTCGCCGTCTTCGGCATCGAGTACGCCCTGGAGATGCTCCAAACCCGGGCCGCGCCCGCCGACCGCGAGACCCCGGTCGCGCTCATCACCCGGGAGACCCTCGCGGCGAAATGACCCCCCCTGCCGCGCCCCTGCTGGTCGTCCGGGGTCTGTGCAAATCCTACGGCCCGGTCCGCGTGCTGACTGACGTGGACATTGACCTGCGCCGCGGCGAAGTCCACGCCCTGGTCGGCGAAAACGGTGCCGGCAAGAGCACCCTTTCCCGCATCCTCGCCGGACTCACGCCGGCGGACGCGGGCGCCCTGACCCTCCGGGGAGAGCCGTTTCGACCCCGCGACCGCCGCGACGCCGAGCATCACGGCGTGCGCCTGGTGATGCAGGAGTTGAACCTCGTCGGCAACCTTACCGTGGCCGAGAGCCTGTTCATTGACCGCCTGCCGCATCGCTGGGGCTGGATTGACCATGCCGAACTGCACCGTCAGGCCCGCACCGCCCTCGAACGGGTCGGCCTGGGGGACCTCGACCCCGCGCGCCCCATCCACACGCTCGGGGTGGGCCAGCAGCAGATGATCGAAATCGCCGCCGGTCTGGCACGCCGCTGCGACGTGCTGATCCTCGACGAACCCACCGCCGCCCTCACCACCCCCGAGATCGAGCGGTTGTTCACGCAGATCGCGGCGCTCAAAGCGGCCGGCACCGGCATCCTGTACATCTCGCACCGGCTCGAGGAAATCCGCCGCCTCGCCGACCGGGTCAGTGTCCTGCGCGACGGGCGCCGGGTGACCACCCGCCCGGCGGCGACCTTTCCCCTCGAGGAGATCGTGCACCAGATGGTCGGCCGCGAACTGGAGCCGGCCGGAGTGCGGCATCGGCAGGCGCCCGGTCCGGTCGCCCTCGAGGTGCGCGGCCTGCGCCGGGCACCGGCGGTGCGTGAGGTGAGCTTCACCGTGCGGCGCGGCGAAATTTTCGGCCTGGCCGGTCTGATGGGCGCCGGTCGCACGGAGACCCTGCGGGCCATTTTCGGCGCGGACCGGCCCGACGCCGGCGAAATTCGCCTTCACGGCGGCGCGGCGCCGGTGCGTTTCCGTTCCCCGCGCGACGCGGTCCGGCACGGGTTGGCCCTCATCACCGAAGACCGCAAAACCCAGGGCCTGTTGTTGCCGCTGGCCCTCCGGGTGAACCTCACCCTGGCCGCGCTGCGCTCCGTGGCCGGGACGGCCGGGGTGATCCGGCGGGCCGCGGAGTCCGAGCTGGCGCGCCAGTGGGTGCGGCGGTTGACAATTCGTTGCCGCTCCGAGGAGCAACCGGTCGCCGAACTGAGCGGCGGCAATCAGCAAAAGGTCGTTCTCGCCCGCTGGCTGTGTCGGGACAGCGCCATCCTCCTGTTCGACGAGCCCACCCGGGGCATTGACGTGGGGGCCCGCTTCGAGATCTATCAGTGGCTGGACGCCCTGGCCGCCCGCGGCAAAGCCCTGGTGGTGGTCTCGTCGGACCTGCCGGAGTTGATGATGCTTTGCGACCGCATTGCCGTGCTGTCCGCCGGCCGGTTGGTCGCCACCTTTGCCCGCGGCGAGTGGTCCGAGGAGCGGATCATGGCCGCCGCCCTGAGCGAATACCTCGCCGCGCGGAATTGAATCGCTCCCGGGCGAAGCAAGCCGGGGTGGCGAACCTGCCGGACCGGACCTGGCGCGGTCCCCGGGTTCGCCCGTGTCTCGCTTTCGCCCGTTCGTCGCTTTTCCCCTTGTCCGGAGCCGGGTAGGCTGATGGCATGACACGCCACTGTTATCGCTGCGGCTGGGTCTGGCCCTACCGGGAGGGGCCCGGCCGCAACGACACCTGCCCGCAATGCCGCGCCGACCTGCGCGTGTGTCTCAACTGCGCCCGCTACGACGTGCGCGCCGCCCAGCAGTGCCGCGAACCCCGCGCCGAGCCGGTGGCCGACAAGGACCGCGCCAACTTCTGCGAGTGGTTTGTCTTCGCGGAACGGGTGTTCACGCCCCGGGGTGAACCGGACCGCGCCGTCGCGGCCCGCGAAGCGCTGCGAAAACTCTTGGGCGGGTAGGGTCAGGGTGTGGCCGGCTGGAAGCTGGCGCTCCGGCGTCCGAACGGGTAGCGCAGACTTCCAGTCTGCCGTACCGTGGGTTTCCAACCCGCCAACCGCGGCTCGCCCCCCTTGCCCGCTGGCTGTAAGCCGGTGCTCCGGCGTAGCGGCAACCGTCCCGGTTGCCGTAGAGGGCGGCAGCCAGCCGCCCGGAAATGCGGTGCCGACGCAGCGGCGCCCTACCGGTCCGGGACCAGCTCCGGGGTGAGGCCGCGTCGCCGCACGGCCAAGATGTCCTCGATCCCCGGTAGGGCCGCGTTCCACCGCGGCCCGGGTACCCGCCGAGCAGGCTGCCCGGCTCTACGGCAGGCGAGACGCCCGTTGCTACAGGCCGGCGATTGTAGCGGTGAGAATCCGATTCGCCCGTTGGCCACGACTTTCCAGATTTGCCTTTCGACGCCCGACGTGGTGCAGTCCCCCGCCATGACTGGCCTTTGCAAATCGCTGAGCGGGCTTTTGGCGCTGGGCGTTACGAGCACCGCCCTGGCGGCCGCGCCGCCGCGCGCCCTGCGTTCGGCACTGGATACCATCACCGCCGAAGACCTCTTGCGGCACATCACGGTGCTGGCGTCGGATGAGTTCGAGGGCCGCGCACCCGCCACGCCGGGCGAGGAAAAGACCGTGGCGTATCTGAGCCGGGAGTTTGCGCGGTTAGGCTTGGAGCCGGGCAACCCGGACGGCACCTGGGTGCAGGAGGTGCCGCTGGTGGGGTTGACGATGCTGGAGCCGCACTTCGAGTACGCGGCGGGGGAGCGGGTGGTGACCCCGACGCAGCCGGCCGAGGCGGTGATCTGGACCAAGCGCTTCGTGCCCGAGGTCCGCGTCGAGGACTCGGAGCTGGTGTTTGTCGGCTATGGCGTCGAGGCGCCCGAGTACGGGTGGGACGACTACAAGGGCCTGGACGTGCGCGGCAAAACCCTCGTCATGCTCATCAACGACCCCGCCGTGCCGGACCCCAAGGACCCGACCCGGCTCGACCCGCGTTTCTTCGCGGGCCGGGCCATGACCTACTACGGCCGCTGGACCTACAAGTTTGAAATTGCCGCGGCCAAGGGCGCCGCCGCCGCGCTCATCATTCACGAGGACGGTCCGGCCGGCTATCCCTGGTCGGTTGTGGCCGAGAGCAACTCGGGGGAGCAATTCGACCTGGCGCGCGCGGACGGCAATCGCGGGCGCGCCGCCATCGAGGGCTGGGTCACGCGCGCGCAGGGACAGGCGTTGTGCGCGGCCGCCGGTCTGGACCTGGAGGCGCTCAAGCGCACGGCCGTGCGACCGGATTTCCGTCCGGTGCCGCTGGGCCTCAAGGCCCGGTTTGCCCTGCGCACCCGGTTGCGCGAGGTCCGGTCCCACAACGTCGTGGCCCGCCTCCCCGGCGCCGACCCGCGTCGGCGGGACGAATACGTGGTCCTGACCGCGCATTGGGACCACCTGGGCCGCGACCCGCATTTGGAGGGCGACCAGATTTACAACGGCGCTTTCGACAACGCCACGGGCGTGGCCGCGTTGCTCGAGGTGGCCGGGGCGGCGGCGCGCCTGCGACCCCGGCCGGCGCGCAGCCTCTTGTTCCTGGCGCTCACCGCCGAGGAACAGGGGCTGCTGGGCGCGGCGCATTACGCCGCCCACCCGCTTTACCCGCTGGAACGCACCGTGGCCAACCTCAACGTGGACGGCATGAACCCCTGGGGCCGCACGCGGGATGTCGAGGTCATCGGCTACGGGCGGACCACTCTGGATGAGGTCCTGCGCCGGGCGGCGGCGACCCAGGGGCGGGTGGTCAAACCCGATTCCGAGCCGGAGAAAGGCCGCTTCTACCGCTCCGACCACTTCGAGTTTGCCAAGCGCGGCGTGCCCGCCCTGTACCTCAAGGCAGGCCTGGATTTCCGGGACCGCCCGCCGGACTACGGCCGTACCAGGGCCCGGGAGTACCTGCAGCAGCACTACCACCGCGTGACCGACGAGGTGCGGCCGGACTGGGACCTGAGCGGGGCGGTCGAGGACACGCGCCTGCTCTTCCAGGTGGCCTGGCGGGTGGCGCAGGCGCGGGAATGGCCCGCGTGGAAACCGGGCAGCGAGTTCCAACGCCCCGCCGCCGCGTCGCCAACCCTGGGCCGGCCCTGACCGGCGAGGGGAAAACCCTGCTTGCCGGCGAGCGCGCCCACTGGTTTCCGGCATTTGCCCCGGATGGAAAAGAGGACATTTTCCCGACGCGGGGCGTGGGTGCCTCCCGGCGCCGACCCCCTCGGAACCGCATCAGACCAAATTCACATGGCCAGGACACCCGAACTGAAATTGAAGGTGGGCGATCCCGCGCCCGAGTTTTCCGCACCCACCCAGACCGGCGAGGTCATCTCGCTGGCCCAATTCAAGGGCAAACAGCCCGTCGTGCTGTACTTCTACCCCAAGGACGACACCCCGGGGTGCACCAAGGAGGCGTGCGGTTTCCGCGACGCCTGGGCCGCGCTGCAAAAGGCCGGCGCCACCGTGCTGGGGGTGAGCACTGATCCGGTGAAGTCCCACGCCAGGTTTGCCGAAAAGTACAAGCTGCCCTTCCCGCTGCTGGCGGACGAAGACCGCAAAATCGTCACCGCCTACGGCGTGTGGGGACCAAAGACCTTCCTGGGCCGCAAATACCAGGGCACGCACCGGGTGACCTTCCTCATCGGTCGAGACGGACGCATCGCCCGCATCTGGGACCAGGTCAAGCCCGCATCCCACGCGGCCGAGGTGCTGGAGGCGCTGCGGGTGGCGCACTGAACCGGTAGCACGGTGCCGTCGCAGCGGCCTCACCCCTTGGTTGCGGGGGTTGATCGGCCTTGGCCCTGCCTTTCCGTCGCGCCGCCGGCAGTCGGCCATATCGCGGATTGGCAAACCGCGACCAATACGAACTTTTGCGTCCCCCTTCGGCGGCCAGCGGGTGTTCCGGCAAACTCCCAAGCTGCGCCACCTCAGGTCACCCGACCGGCTGGAACCTGCCGGGACGCGACACTTCGGGGCGCGATTCCATCAATTGACCCCCACCGCCCCGCTGTGTAGCGTACCCGCAAGTCCGTACCCCGACAGCGCATGGGCGTCGCCACGCAAAGCTCCGGACCCCGGCCGGATGGAGACTACGACGTTTTCCTCAGTTACCACTCGGCTGACAAGGCGGTAGTGCTCCCCATCGCCGAGTACCTCTGCCGGCAGGGTCTCAAACCTTTTCTGGACCGCTGGCACCTGACGCCGGGTCAACGCTGGGTACCGGAACTTGAACAAACGCTGGCCCGATGTCGCGCGGTGGCCGTCTTTATTGGCCCGCACGGGCTGGGAGTGTGGCAGCAGCGTGAGAAGGATTTCGCCCTGAGCCGCCAGAGCCGCGAACCGGATTTTCCGGTGATTCCCGTGCTGCTGCCGGGCGCCGAGCC
>CALFAV010000081.1 GCA_937946835.1 uncultured Verrucomicrobiae bacterium
CCAGTCGCGCCAGCGGAAAGGCGCTTCGAGCGACGGCAGAAACTCCGCCCCGACCGCCTCGGCGGCCTGCTGCTCGTGCTGCTCGCGCTCGTCCAGGATGCGCAGGAACAGAATCCAGGTCAGCTCCGGCACGTATTGGAGCGCCCCGGCGCAGTTGGAGCGCCGCATGATGTCGCAGATGGCCTTGATCGCGGCGTTAAGCGACTGCGGGGTCGCGTGTTTCTTCATGGTCCGACTCGTCCGACCGGTCCGACTCGTCCGATTCCTCCCACCGGCCCGCCCCATCAGACCGGCCTGATCCCCCGGCACTCCGGGTACCCCGTGCACCCCCAGAACACTTGGCCGGCGTGGGGGCCTTGGCGGGCGGTGCGCCGGCGCATCGGCCGGCCGCACCTCGGGCAACGCGGGCTGTTCTGTTCGTCCGACTGGTCCGACCCGTCCGACTTCTCCTCCCCCAAACTCCGCTTCCGCGCCCCATACAACCGCTCCGTGAACCCGCCCTGCTCCAGGAAATCCTGCTCCAGTCGCTGGATTTGCCGGTGCAGCAGGTAACTGGCCTGGTTGATCAGACACAACATGGTGTTTGCGGCCACCTCCGCTGACGCCGTCCGCACCTCCGCCAAGACTGACTTCTCCGCCCCCGCCTGTTTGTACCGCCCCCGCACCGCCAGCGCCTCGGGTGAATCCTTGGCCCACTGCTGCAACCCGTGTTGCCGGAGGAAATCCTCGTAGTCCAGCCGCAACTCCTCCAGACTGGCCCGCGCGATGTTGGTCAGCTTCAGCTCGCCTTTCTTCGACGTGGCCGAGCCAACGCTGCCCTCGGCAATGTTCTGCCGGCCACTGCGCGCCGCCTGCACCATCTGGTCGTGGGTGCGGGAATTCCTGGGAATGAACCGGTCGCAGAACACCTGCGTGGCATCATAAACCAGCTCGGCCACCTGAAACGCGCGCAGCTTCCGGTAACCCCCATGAGGTGGAATCAGCGGGTGTGGCGGCGGGCTCATGGCGGCGGCATCCTTAGCATGGCCCGCAGCGTCTGACCAGTCCGACTTGTCCTGCCCCTCCTCACAACTCCCCCCCAAACGCCTGGCGCAACAGCGCGTCCGGAGAGTGGATTTTCGATTCGCCGCGGGGGGGACTGCGTGCTAGAAGCCGCGCCGTGCGGAAGTGCCTGTCCATCCTCGCGGCGCTGCGGGCCGCCGCGTTGCTGGCCGGCCTGCTGGCGGCGGGTGCGGGCTGTTCGATCAAGAAGTTCGCCGTGAACCGGGTGGGCGACGCCCTGGCCGGCGGCGGCGGCACTTTCGCCCGCGACGACGACCCCGAATTGGTGCGCGCCGCCGTGCCGTTCAGCCTCAAGCTCATGGAAAGCCTGTTGGCGGAAAGCCCGCGCCATCCCGGCCTGCTCTTCGCCACCGCCAGCGGCTTCACGCAGTATGCCTACGCCTTTGTGCAAATGGATGCGGACGAACTGGAGGACCGCGACCTGGCCGCCGCCCTGGCGTTGCGGGAGCGCGCCCGTCGCCTGTACCTGCGCGCCCGGGACTACGGTCTGCGCGGCCTGGAGGTGCGGCATCGGGGCTTCCGCGCGGCGCTGCGGGCCGACCCGCGCGCGGCGGTGCGGGTGACCCGGAAGCGGGACGTGCCGTTGTTGTACTGGACCGCGGCGTCGTGGGGCGCGGCCATCGCGCTGGCCAAGGACCAGCCGGAGCACGTGGCCGAGGTGCCGCAGATGGAGGCGTTGATTGACCGCGCGTTCGAGTTGGACCCGGACTGGGGCGAGGGCGCGCTGCACACTTTTCTCATCACCTACGAGATGGCCCGCCAGGGGGCGCCCGGGGATGCCGCCGCGCGCGCGCGCCGGCACTTCGAGCGGGCGGTGGCGCTGAGCGGCGGCAAACAGGCGGCGCCGTACGTTGCGTTCGCCGAGGCGGTGTGCGCGCAGACGCAGGATCTGAAGCAGTTTGACGCCCTGTTGGCGCGGGCGCTGGCGGTGGACCCGGATGCCGCGCCCGAGCACCGGTTGGTGAATCGGGTGATGCAACGCCGGGCCCGCTGGCTGGCGGGCAAGCGCGAGGATTTGTTCCTGATTCCTGAATCTTCCCCCACCCCCTGAGGTCCAACGCCGCATGAACCGACGCCGATTGCTCCTGGTGTTCCCGCTGACGGGCTGGTTGCTGGCCGGGGGGCTTTTCCCGCCGGCGAGCACGCACGCCGCCGAGCGCATCAAGCTGGCCACGCTGGCGCCCACCGGCAGCTCCTTTCACAAAAGCCTCCTCGGTTTGCGCGAGGCCTGGCGCAAGCGCTCCAACGGGGCCGTGGACCTGGTGATTTATGCGGACGGCAAGCTGGGGGGGGAGGCGGACACCGTGGGCCTGATGCGGGTGAACTCGATCCAGGCCGCCATGCTCACCGGGGTGGGCCTGGCGGAAATCGAGCCGGCGGTGCAGGGGCTGCTGTCCATTCCGATGGGGTTTCGCGACCTGGACGAGGTGGACCACGTGGGGGCGCAACTCCAGCCGCGCCTGGAGGAGCGGCTGGCGGCCAAGGGCTTTGTGGTGCTGTTCTGGTCGGACGCCGGCTGGGTGCATTTTTTCAGCACCCGCCCCGTGGCCCGCCCCGACGATCTCAAAAAGCTCAAGCTCTTTTCCTGGGCCGGCAACATGGACCAGTTGCAGATCTACCGCTCGGCCGGATTCCAGCCGGTGGCGCTGGAGACGGCGGACATCCTTCCGGGCTTTCAGACCGGCCTGATCGAGGCCGCCCCGCTGCCGCCGGTCTTCGCGCTGTCCACCCAGGTGGACACCCGGGCGCCGTACATGCTGGCCCTGAACTGGGGGCCGCTGGTCGGCGCGTGCGTCATCCGCAAGGCCACGTGGGACCAGTTGCCCGCTGCCCTGCGCCCCGGCCTGTTGGAGGCGGCCCGGCAAACCGGGGCGGAGATCAAGGCCAGCGGGCGCAAGGAATCCGAGGACGCCATCCGGGCCATGCAGAACCGCGGCCTCAAAGTCACGACGGTGCCCCCCGCCGTGGAGGCGGAGTGGCGCGCCGCGGCGGAGGCGGCCTACCCGCAGATCCGCGGCAAAATTGTCCCGGCGGACATTTTCGACGAGGTGCTGCAGATCATCCGCCGGTACCGGGCCAGCAAGGCGGGTCCGGACGGCTCTCCCGCGGCCGGTGCCCGAGCCGGGGCGGCTCAGCCGTAACGGCCCTCGATGTATTCGGCGGTCTCGGGCCGGCGCGGGTTCAGAAACAGGTCCTCGGTGCGGCGGTGCTCGATCACCCGGCCCAGGAGCATGAAGATGCACTCGTCGCTGGCCCGGCGGGCCTGGGCCATGTTGTGGGTGACGACCACCAGGGTGTAGTGCTCCCGCAGCGCAAACAGCAGCTCCTCGATGGCCCGGGTGCCGTTGACGTCCAGGGCGGAGCAGGGTTCGTCCATGAGGATCACCTGCGGCTTGAGGGGCAGCAGCCGGGCGATGCAGAGCTTTTGCTGCTGCTCGAGCTGCAGGCGCGTGGCCGGGGTGTCCAGCCGGTCCTTGAGGTCGTTCCACAGCCCCACCTCGCGCAGGGCCTGTTCGACCGCGGCGTCCAGCCGGGCGCGGGGCAGTTCGCCGCGCCGGTGGTGGAGGCGCAGGCCGAAGACGACGTTTTCGTACACCGACAGGGGCAGCGGGTTGGGCCGTTGGAAGACCATGCCCACCGCCTTGCGCAGCTCGAGGAGCGAGACGTCCGGGGCGTAGATGTTCCGGCCCAGTACGTGGATTTCGCCGCGGGTGGTGACGTAACCCAGGCGTTCGTTGATGCGGTTGAAGCAGCGCAGCAGGGTGGTCTTGCCGCAGCCCGAGGGGCCGATCAGCGCGGTGATCCGGCGCGCCGGGATGTCCAGGGACACGTCCACCAGGGCCTGAAACTGGCCGTACCAGAGGTTCAGCCCGCGGGTGGTGATGCTGTACTCGGGGGCGTCCATTCGGTTCAGCCGAAGAAACCGCGGGTGTACTCGTAGGTGCGCCGGTCCCGGGGCTGGTCCCCGAAGATCACCTCGGTGCGGTCCAGCTCCACCAGTTCGCCGTTCCACAGAAACATCGTCCGGTCGGCCAGCCGGCGGGCCTGCTGAACCAGGTTGGTGACCAGCACGATGGTCATCCGGCGGCGCAGCTCCCGGAGCACCTCCTCGATGCGCATGGTGGTGACCGGGTCAATGGCGATGGAGAACTCGTCCAGGCAGAGGATCTCCGGGTCGTGCGAGAGCGCCCGCGCGATGGTCAGGCGTTGTTGCTGACCGCCGGACAGCCGCGTGCCCAGGGTGTGGAGGCGGTCCTTCACCTCGTCCCACAAAGCGGCCTGGCGCAGACAGCGCTCGACCCGCGCATCCAGCTCGGCGCGGTCGCGCACGCCGGCGCACCGGGGCGCGAAAGCCACGTTGTCGTAAATCGTCATCGGCAGTCCCACCGGCAGGGGCGCCACCATGCCCACCTTGCGCCGCAGCGCGTGGACATCGGCCACGTGCGCGAGGGCCTCGCCGTCCACCCGCACGATGCCGCTCAGGCGGGCGTGCGGGGTGAACTCCAGGGTGCGGTTCAGGCAGCGCAGGAGGGTGGTCTTGCCGGACTGGGCGGGGCCGATGATGGCGAAGATTTCGTTCGGGGCGACGGTGAAGGACAGGCCGTGGAGCACCTCGCGGTGGCCGTAGCTCACCCGGAGGTTTTCCACGGCGATCTTGGCGGGCGGGTTCACCATTTTTTCCGGGTGCGCAGCCGGACGCGCAGCGCGATGGCGAGGGCGTTGACGGCCAGCACGGCCACCAGCAGGACCACGGCGATGGCATAGGGCAGGGCCTCCGGTGCGTTGGTCACCTGGGTGGTGACGGTGTACAGGTGCATGGACAGGGCCATGCACTGATCCCGCAGCGAGTAGGCGAACAGATCGCCGGCGGCGATTTTTTTGTAGAACACCGCCCCGGTGAACATGATGGGCGCGGTCTCGCCGGCGGTGCGCGAGACCTGGAGGATCACGCCGGTGAGGATGCCGCTGACGGCGTTGGGCAGGACCACGTGCCGGATGGTTTGCCAGCGGGAGGCGCCCACGTTCCAGCACGCCTCGCGGAAGGCCATCGGCACCGCGGCCAGGGCCTCCCGGGTGCTGGTGATGATGACCGGGAGGGTCATGATGGCCAGGGTCAGCGAGGCGGCCAGGATGGAGCGGCCCAGGCCGGCGAAAAGGACGAACGCGCCCAGGCCGAACAGCGCGTGCACGATGCTGGGCACACCGGCCAGGTTCACCACGGCCAGATGGATCAGGCGGGTGAGCCAGGTCTCGCGGGCGTATTCGTTGAGGTAGATGGCGCAGAGCACCCCCACGGGCGTGGCCACGATCAGCGCCATCACCACCAGGTAGATCGTGCCCAGCAGTGCCGGCCAGATGCCGCCGGCGCGCATGCCCTGGGTGGGGTTGGTGGTCAAAAAGCTCCAGGACAGCAACGGGGCGCCCTTGACCAGCAGGTAGCCCACCAGGGCCAGCAGCGGTAGCACCAGGGCCAGCACCATGCCGGCCAGCACCCCTTGGGCAAGGCGTTCCTGACGCTGGCGGCGACGTCCCAGCGGAGAGAGGCTGAAGGGGGGCGGGTTCATCCGGTTTTGTTGCGCACGCCGCGCACCGCCAGGTCCGCGAGCAGGTTGACGATGAAGGTGATGGTGAACAGCATCAGGCCGATCACGAACAGCATCCGGTAGTGGTCCGAGCCCACGGCCGTTTCGCCCAACTCCGCGGCGATCGTGGCCGTGAGAGTGCGGATGGGGTCGAAGAGGCTGCGCGGAAACTGGTTGGCGTGGCCGGTGGCCATGAGCACGGCCATGGTTTCGCCGATGGCGCGGCCCACGCCCAGGAGCACCGCGGCCAGCAGGCCGTGGCGCGCGGCGGGCAGCAACACCCGGTACACCGTCTGCCAACGCGTGGCGCCCAGGGCCAGGGCCGCCTCGCGGTACGAGTCGGGCACCGCCTTGAGGGCGTCTTCCCCGATGCTGACGATGATGGGTACGCTCATCAGTGCCAGGAGGCAGGCGGCATTGAAGAGGTTCAGCCCCACCGGCGCCGGCAGGTAGGTCTGGATGAGACGGTTCGTCACGCTCAGGCCGATGAACCCCCACACGATGCTGGGGATGGCCGCCAGCAGTTCGATGACGATCTTCAAGGTCTCCTTCACCCGGCCGGTGCAGAACTCGGACACAAAAATCGCCGCCCCCAACCCGAAGGGCACCGCCAGCACCATCGCCAGCGCCGTGACACTGAGCGTGCCCGCGATCATGGCGGCCACGCCGTACCGGACGTGCATCCGCGAGGTCGGATACCACTCCGGGCTGAGCAGCACCCGGCCCCAGTCCAGTTTGGGCAGGAGCGGTGCTCCCTCCCGGAACACGAACAGGAAGATGCCCAGCACGAACAGAATGGCGCTGTAGCCGCAGAGGCGGATCAACCCTTCCACGGCGCGCTCGCCGACCCGGTCCCACCGGGGGCGGTGGCGGCGCAATGTTTCGAGAGGCGTTTCGCTCATCGGGCGGCGGTGGTGGCGGCGGGGCGCAACGGGATGTAGCCGGTTTGTTCCACGATCCGCTGGCCCGCGGGCGACAGCACCCAGTCCAGGTACCGCCGCACGGGGGGTGGCGGCTCGCCCGGCGTGTACATGAACATCGGCCGGGCAATGGGGTAGGTCTGGTCCAGGGTGGTGGCCACCGAGGGCAACACGCCCCGTTGGCCGCGCCGGCGGCAGACGCGCAGCATCTTCACCTGGTCGGTCTGGTAGCCCAGGCCGCTGTAGCCGATGGCCGCCGGGGTGCGCGACACCAGCTCGACCACGTCCTTCGAGCCGTTCATGTCCAGCGAACCCAGCTTGAAATCCCCCGTGCGTCCGCACACCACGTCGCGAAAGTAGTGGTAGGTGCCGGAGTTGTTTTGCCGGCTGACGCGGATGATCCGGTCCGTGCGGGCCCCGGGGATGGACCGCACCCCCAGTTGGGACCAGCGGTCAATCGGGCCGCCCTCGGCGTAGATGTCGTGCAGGTCCTCCAGGCTGATTTCCTCCAGCGGGTTGTTGCGGTGCACGTAGATGGACAGCGCGTCGAAGCCCACCAGGAACTCGCGCGGCTCCCGCCCGGTGCGTTCGGTGATGCGCGCCTTTTCCTCCGGCTCGATGCGCCGGCTGCTGTTGGCGATGTCCGCCGTGCCGTTGAGCAGCGCGGCGATGCCCAGGCCGGAGCCGCCGCCGGACACCTCCACCGAGACCTCCGGCGCCACCTGCTCGTACGCCTCGGCCCAGGCCTGGGCCAGGTTCACCATCGTGTCCGAGCCGATGTTTTGAATCACCTGCCGCGCCGGTCCCGGCCGGGGGGAGCGCCGGCCGCAGCCCACCGGTCCGGGGATCACGACCAGGGACCCCAGCGCGCCGAGCAGCACGGCGCGCCGGAAAAACTGGCCCAGTCCCGCACGCATCGGTCCCTTAATCCCCCAATTCTGTCCGGAGCGCTTCCACCAGGGCCCGCAGGTGCTCCTCGAGGGTGCGCGCGGCCTGTTCGCACGCGGCCCGGATCCTTTCCGGCGGTCCCTCCACGGTGGCCGGGTCCGTCACCGGCCAGTCCAGGAAAATGAGTTTCCGGGGCAGGGTGGGGAACAGCCGCCGGACCGCGGGATCGAGCGCCACCACCACGTGATAACGGTCCAGCTCCGGCACCTGGGTCAGCGCCCGCGGGCCGCGCCGGTCCGGGTCCAGCCCCTTTTCGCGCAGAAAAGCGCGCACCGGCTCGGGCACCGGGCGCGGCTCCAGACCGGCGCTGGCAAATCGGAAGCGCGTTCCCTGCCAGGGGGCGGCGGTGGCTTCGGCCAGGAGGCTGGCGCCGGCGTGGAAGCGGTCCAGAAACAAGATGCGGTACTCCCCGGTGTGGGGGTGTTTGGCGAATTCCCCCGTGCACAGGTAAAGGGTTTCGTCGCAGATGTTGCGCGCCTGATCCGACACCCGTTCCAGCCGGCGCGTGATCAGCAGGCAGGGGTCCAGCGCCTCGAAGGGCAGTTGGTTTTCCTTGTACAGGCGCACCAGGTCCCGCCGCAACTCGGCCTTGAGCAGGTCCACCGTATCCTCGGTGGGGATCAGGCGCCGGGCCTGTGCGGCATCGGCCGCCAGGTAGGCCCGGATGGCCTCCCGAAGCATGGGCAGCGCGATGTCGGCCAGGGCGCCGAAGCGCGCAAGAGGCAGGGCCACCTCCAGGGAAGCCAGCTTGGCGGCCTGGTGGGCGATGCTTTCGGCGTAATCGCCCACCCGCTCCAGTTCGGTGCTGATTTTGAGGGCCGTGTAGGCCAGGCGCAGCGGCGCGCCGGCGGGCTGCTGGCGCACCAGAAATTCCAGACACAGCCGGTCCAGTTCCTTTTCCAGCTCGTCAATGGTCTGGTCCCGGAGGATCACCGCGTAGGCCAGCGGACGGTTGCGCTCGCGCAGGGCCTTGAGCGCGTCCTGCAACGCCCGCTCCGCCAGCGCCGCCATCCGGGCGATGACTGCCCGGATGTGTTCCAGGTCGCGTTGCACCGACGCCTCGTAGTGGGTTGACGGGGCGCCGGTCGTTCCGGTCTGGGCAGGATCAGGGTTCATGCCGCCACCTGCGCGGCCCCGCGGGGGATCCGCCGGGTTCCGCGCGGGTGGGCGTAGTTCACCACACCCCGGGCGGGGTTACAATCCCGTAACAATTTCGGGACACGCTCCGGCGCGGGACCGCGACGCAGTGCGGTCCTCTACCCAGGGGAAGGCTCCTTCCCAAGGCAAGGGGCCCTACCCCTCGGAAGTGGCGGGGAGGGGGCGGAGCGTGCCGGCCCGGACCTGCCAGCGTTGGAGGCGCCGACCCAGTTCGGCCGGCCATTGTTCCTCGGTGCAGGTCATGAAGACCTGGCCGCTGGCGTGGTGGGCGCGCTCCAGCAGGGGCAGCAGGCCGGCGCGGCGGGAGGCATCCAGTTCGCCCATCACGTCGTCCAGCAGCAAAACCGGCGGGATGCCGTGCAGGCCGGTCAGGTACTCGGCCTGGGCCATTTTGAAGGCGATGGCCAGGGTGCGTTTCTGGCCCTCGCTGGCAAACTGGGCGGCGGGCCGCTCGTCCAGCAGGATGCGCAGTTCATCCCGGTGGGGTCCCAGCAGGGTCAGGCGCAGGGCGCGCTCGCGTTCGGCGGCGCGGTTCAGTTCCTCGGCAAAGTGGGCCTTCACGCTGGGGGCGTAGTCCAGGCGCACTTCCTCGGCGTCGTGGGCGATGCGCCGGTAGGCCAGGCGGGTGAGGGCGGACAGGCGCGGGACCAGCTCCCGGCGCTGGCGCATGATTTCGTTGCCCGCGGCGACCAGCTCCGCGGTGAAACCGGCCAGGGCGGCCGGGTCCGGGGTTCGGGCCTTGAGCAGCGCGTTGCGCGCGCGCAGCGCCTGCAGGTACCGCTGCAACACACTCAGGTAGCCGGGATGGGCCTGGGTGAGCAACAGGTCCAGGAAACGGCGGCGGCGGGCGGCGGGACCTTTGACAAGCTGAAGGTCCTCGGTGCAAAACACCACCGCGCGCAGAGTGCCCAGGTACTCGGTCAGCCGGCGGACGGGGCGCTGGTTGAGGGTGAGGCTCCGGGCCGTGGGCGACCAGTACAGGCGGATGTCGCTGGTACCCGCGGCCAGCACGCGCGCGCCCACGAAGTAACCGGCCGCGCCGTGCCGGACCATCTGGGCGCCGCCGACCCCGCGAAAGGAGCGCAGCGTGGCCAGCAGGTAAATGGCCTCCAGCAGGTTGGTCTTGCCCTGGGCGTTGCCGCCCAGCAGCAGGTGGAAGCCCGGGCCGAAATCCGCGTCCAGCCGCGCGTAGTTGCGGAAGTCGCGGAGTCTCAGATGCGCCAGATGCACGGCGGCGGTTTAGGGCAAATCCGCGCGGAACTCACGCCGCAAACTCCCCCCGCCGTCTCGGGCCCGGGAGAAACCCGCCGGCCGTGTTCAGCCCTCGCGGATCGTGGCGGGCAGCGCGCGTTTGAGGTGTTCGACCAGGCCGGCATGGACCCGGTTGACCTCCTCGTCGGTAAGCGTGCGATCGGCGGCGCGGTAGGTGCAGGCGTAGGCCAGACTTTTCTGCCCGGCGGGCACGTTGGGGCCGCGGTACAGATCAAACAGCTCGACCTGTTCCAGGTGGGGCACGCGCGCCTGTTTCACCGCGGCCAGCACGGCCTCGTGGGTGACGGTTTCGGCCACGAGCAGGGCCACGTCGCGGCGGATGGCCGGGAACTGGGGCAGGGGCTTGAAGGTCCGGGCGGCCTGGCGTCGGGCCAGCAATTGGTCAAGGTCCAACTCGGCCAGCAAGACCGGTGCGGTCAGGTCATACTGCCGGGCCAGCAGCGGATTCAGTTGCCCGAAGACGCCCAGGGGCACGCGGCCGCCCAGGGTGAGCGCAGCCGATTCGAGGAAGAACGCGCCCCCCGGTGGTTGGGGGGTGCACACCACCCCGCGGACGCCGAAGTGTTCGAGGAAGGTTTCGATCACCCCCTTGAGGTCGGCCAGGTCGCAGAGGGCGTCCCGCTCGGCGCCGCTCCAAAAGACCGGTTGGCGCCGGCCGGTCAGAGCCACGGCCAACCGCCGGTTTTCCTCCACGGCCTCGCCGGCCGGGGCAAACACCCGTCCGATTTCGAACAGGGCCAGGTCGCACTGCCGGCGTCCGACGTTGTGTCGCAACACGTCCAGCAAGCCCGGCAGGAGGCTGGGCCGCAGCCCGTTCATGTCACTGCTCAGCGGGTTGGCCAGGCGCACCAGGCCGTGGGGACCGACCAGGGGTTCGGCGGCGGTGGTGTTGATCAGGGTTTGGCCCTGGGCTTCGTCCAGACCCAGCCCGGTGAGCAGACGGCGCACCTCGGCGAGTAGGTCGTGCACGGCGTCGTGGGCATTGAAGCCGAGCGCCCCGCGCGGGGTCGTGGCGGGGATTTGGTCCACGCCGTGCAGGCGGCAGACCTCTTCGATGAGGTCGGCCTCGCGTTTGAGGTCCGGCCGCCAGCTCGGGATCTGCCAGGTGGAAGGTTCGGGGTCGGCCGGCGGGGCGTCCACCGGACGGGGTACGCGGTCCCCGCGCTGGAGGCCGAGCTGGCCGAGGTAGGATTCGATCTGCGCGGGGTGGAGGGCGAGGCCGAGCAGCGCGTTGACTCTGGCCGGACGCAGGGTGATCTGGCGCGGCGGCAGGGGGGCGGGCCAGACGTCCACCACCCCGGTGGCGAGCCGGCCGCCGGCCAGTTCGAGGAGGAGCTGGGCGCAGCGCCGGCTGGCCCAATCGGGGGCTTCGATGTCCGCACCGCGCTCGAAGCGGTAGCTGGCGTCGGTGCGCAGACCCAGGGTCTTGCTGGTGCGGCGGATGTTGGCGGGGGCGAAACAGGCGCTTTCGAGCAGCACGTCCGTGGTCCGGTCGTGGATTTCGGTGTTTTGCCCGCCCATGACGCCGGCCAGCGCAATGCCCTTCTCGGTGTCGGCGATGAGCAGGTGGTCGGGGTGGAGGGTGTGCTTTTGGCCGTCGAGGGTGACGAAGAGTTCGCCCGGCCGGGCGCGCCGCACCACGATGGTGGGCACGCCGTCCGGACCCTTGGCCAGGAGGTGGTAGTCGAAGGCGTGGAGGGGCTGGCCGGTCTCGAGCATGACGTAGTTGGTGGCGTCCACGACGTTGTTGATCGAGCGCAGGCCCACCTTTTCAAGGAGCGCGCGCAGCCAGGCGGGGCTGGGGCCGATCTTCACGCCCCGGATCACCCGGGCGGTGTAGCGCGGGCACAGGTCCGGCGCGTCGAGTTGCACCCGCACCAGGTGGGCGGCGGGCGGATCGGTCTCGACCAGGCGAATCTCGGGCAGGCGCAGCGCCCGGCCGGTGAGGGCGGCGATTTCGCGGGCGATGCCGATGACGCTGTTGAGGTCGGGGCGGTTGGGGGTGACCTCCAGGTCGAACACCACGTCACCCCCGGCCCGGCCGAGAAACTCGGCGAACGGCTGGCCGACCCGGGCGTCCGCGGGCAGGATCATCAGGCCGCTGGCGTCCTCGGCCAGGCCGAGTTCCTTGGCAGAGCACAACATGCCGTGGCTTTCGACGCCGCGGATTTTGCCAACCTTGATGAGGACCGGCTTTTCGCCGGGGGCGGCGGGCAGGCAGGCGCCGGGAAGGATCAAGGGCACTTTGTCACCGGGCTGGAAGTTGGTGGCGCCGCAGACGATCTGGCGCTCCCCCCGGCCGTCGTGGACGCGGCAGACCGAGAGTTTGTCGGCGTTGGGATGTTTTTCGCGGCTGAGGATCTGGGCGACCACGATGCCGTCGAATTCGCCGGCGAGCTTTTCCACGTTTTCGACCTCCAGGCCGAGCATGGTGAGGCGCTCGGCCAGTTCTTCGGCCGTGCCGTCGTAGTCCACGTATTGCTTGAGCCAGTTGAGGGTGACCTTCATGCGTTAAAAAAAGCGGCCCCGATGCTAACCACGCCCCGGACCGGGCGCTCAATCTCAATCCACGCGACCGGGGGCCGGGGGGTGAATCTCAAACCGGAATGACCGGGTTACACAGTTCGCCCAACGCGGCGCCGCCGATCCGGACCTCGTCCCCGGGCTGGAGCGTAAAATCGTCCGGGGGCACGATGCCGGTGCCGGTGAGCAGCACGGCACCGTGCGGGAAGTGCTGGGAGCGGAACAGCCAGTCGGCCAGTTCGCCGAAGCCCCGCCGCATCCGGTCCAGCCGGGTCTGGCCGCGAAACACCTCGATGCCCCGGCGCAGAATGCTCAGGGTGATTTCCCAGCCGCGCACGGTGGTCTCGTCCGGTCCGAGCGTGATCCAGGGTCCCAGGGCGCAGGAGCGGTCGTAGATTTTGGCCTGGGGCAGGTAGAGCAGGTTTTCGCCTTCGATGTCGCGGGCGCTGACGTCGTTGCCCAGGGTGTAGCCCGTGATGCGGCCGGCGGCGTTCAGCACCAGGGCCAGCTCCGGCTCCGGCACGGTCCAACGCGAGTCGCGCCGGAGGCCGACCGGCTCGCCCGGACCGACGACCTTGTCCGGCAGCGCCTTGAAGAACAGCTCCGGCCGCGGGGCCTCGTACACGCGGTCATAGGCGTTGGCGCTGAAGGTGGATTCCCCCATGCGGGCGGTTTTGCTGCGCAGATACGTGACGCCGGCCGCCCAGACTTCCTGGCGGTCCACCGGCGCCAGGAGGCGAACCGAGGCCAGGTCGTAAGCCGGCAGATCCTTGCGGTCGGCCAGCGCCGGCAATGGAGCGGGCAGGGTCGGGTGGTTCAGCAGCCCGGCCAGCGTGGGGAACCCCGCGGCCGCGAGGTCCAACACCCGTTGACCGTGCGGGGAAATCAGCCCGGGGCGGGCCGCGGCCACGGTCTCCGGCGCCGCAGAGTCCGCCGGGGCAACAAACCGGCAAAGGCGGAAGAACACGGGCGCAGGCTAGCAAACCCCGGGGCGCGCGCACGCGGTTTTTCCCCGGGACGGCGCGGCGGCGGGCGAGCGCCCGCTGCGAGCTTGCTCCCGGGGCGAGTTGGGCGTTGAATGAATGCCGGTCCCCCGCCAAGCGTCGTTCGGGGACTCAATTGACCGATGATTCAATGACACCGCCATGAAAACTTCCTTGTTCCGCCACCGCCTTTTTCGGCTTGCCCTGCCCGCGACCGCGGCGTTGGCGTTGAGTGCCAACGCGGCCGACACCCCCAAAAAATTGCTCGTAGTCACGGCCACGAAAGGATTTCGCCACAGCTCGATCCCCGTGGCCGAAAAGGTCCTGGCCCAACTGGGCGCGGACTCCAAGGTGTTTACCGTGGACTACGTGCGCGGCGGGCCGGACGGCAAGGAGGACGCGGAGGTGCGGGAGAAGATGTCGCCGGAAAACTTGGCGAAGTACGACGGGGTGATCTTTGCCAACACCACCGGGGACCTGGCCATTCCGGACCGGGAGTTTTTCCTCAACTGGATCAGGTCCGGCAAGGCGTTCATCGGGATGCACGCCTGCAGCGACACCTACCACGGCTATCCGCCGTTCATCGAGATGCTGGGGGGCGAGTTCCTGACCCACCACGAGCAGGTCAAGGTGGACTGCATCAACGAAAGTCCGGGGCATCCGGCCAACGCCCATTTCGGCGGCACGTTCACGGTCTTCGACGAGATTTACCTCTTCAAAAACTTCAAGCGCGAGAAGGTCCACGGCCTGCTGACCCTGGATAAACACCCCAACAAGGGCTTCCCCGGCGATTTCCCCGTCTCGTGGTGCAAGGAATACGGCAAGGGGCGGGTGTTTTACACCTCGCTCGGGCATCGGGAGGATGTCTGGGACGCGGAATGGAAGGACGGCCGGGGCCATCGGGCCAATCCGCCGGAGGTGGCCCGCGCCTACCAGCAACACCTGCTCGGGGGCATTGAATGGGCGCTGGGCCTCAAGCCGGGGGACGGCAAGCCGCGCGACCTCACCTACAAGGTCAGCGCCCAAGAGGCCGCCCAGGGCTTCAAGCCGCTCTTCAACGGGGTGGACCTCACCGGCTGGCACCTCCGCAATCCCGGCGGCACGCCCAGTTGGAGCGCGCAAAACGGCATGTTGGTGAACACCGTGCCCGAGGGCGGTCACGGGACGGACCTGGTCAGTGACGAGAAGTTCTGGAACTTCACCGTCCGCTACGAGTACCTGGTGCCCAAGGGGGCCAACAGCGGCTTCTATCTCCGGGGCCGGTACGAGATTCAAATCCTCGACGACGGCGACGCCAAGCAGCCGTCCAACACCAGCAACGGCTCGTTTTACAGTTTGGTCGCCCCCTCCCAAATGGCTTCCCGGCCGGCGGGGCAATGGCAATCCGTCGAGGCGACCCTGGTGGGCAACAAGGCCACGGTCATCCTCAACGGGGTGAAAATCATGGACAACGTGACCCTGGAGCGCCCCACCGGCGGTCAGCTCGACAACCGGGTCAACGAACCCGGGCCGTTCCTGCTCCAGGGCGATCACGGCGCCGTGGCCTTCCGCAACCTGCGCGTGAAAGTCCTGCCCTGAAGCCCGCGCCATTGACTTCGCGCGCCAGCCCACCGCCGATCGAACCGGTCGGCGGTTTTTTCATCCCGGAGCTGCGCGTTCCCCAAAAACAGTGCCCCCGCCAGGCCTTCCGGCCCAGCGGGGGCAAAGTGGGTGTGGGAGCTCGCCACGCTCTCTTCCCCAAGTGCCGGCATTGGGCGCCGCTGAGGGCTGCCGGCTCCCCGACGCTATTCTCCGTGGCAAACGGAATTACCGGCCTCGTAGCAGGGCCGTTCAGCGCCTTGCGGTCGCTGAATTGTCGAGTGAGGCCTCTTGGCCCGTTCGACCAGTGGTTGCGCCACCGGCCAACGGACCGAGGGGAGACACGTCTGTGAACCGCGCTTCGCATCTCCCCGCCTGCTCCGGGTCGGCCACCGCGGGCGGCGGTGCGTTGGCCCGAAGCCACGGGTCTGACCTCTTACCTCTCAGGCTGCCTTTTCGGTCACAGGCCGGCGATGTTCTTTGCCACCTCGCCGGCTTTGGGGAGGGGTCCCGGGCTTTGCCCTGCCCGATCTTCCTCCCGGTGCGGGCGCCTGCTTTGTCTCGCCTTTCAGCGCCTTTGGCTTGGCGGCCCGTATTGCAGGGTCGCCGGAAACGCTCGCACCGTGCTGGCCCACAGTAGCAGCCCTGCACCCTCGGGGTGACTGCCATTCCCACCGGTTGGAGGCCCCCCGGCGGTACTTCACTCGGCTTGGAGCGGCTTCTCCGCGCTCCTCACCGCGCAGCTCCAGACTCGCGTTACTGACAGCGCGCGATCACTGCCAGTGGAGCTGGTGAATTATGCCAGCGTCGCCGGGGTCTCGCAGCCCGGCTCCACTGGGGTTGGGGGCCCAGCCCGCCCCCACCTTTCCCCGGTCACCCGGGATTATCTCGGCTTGCCGACAGGGCACATGACCCTGCCCGCGAAGCTCGTTCTTTCAAGGAACCGCCGCTACGCTAGAAAAACCGCCCCGAGCAGTCAATCATTTTCGAGCACAACTTGTTCACATTCAAGCGCCTGTGAACAATCTGTGAACAACCCAAACAAGTCCTTCCCACCCGCCGCGCTCCACGAGGCGAACCGCCGGCCCTGACGCCCGCGCCGGGGGATTGGTGAATAACTTTCCCACCCCTGGGGGAGCGAGGCCAAGTGCTGAACCCTCGTGCAGTTCGACCCACTTCGAGGGCCCGGGGAGAGGCGCCTGGGCCGACCCAGCTCATTGCCGAGCACGACCGGTCATGGGCACGAACCGCACCGGCAACACGGCGCGGCGTTTCACCGTCCCCTCGCGTTTTTCCAGCACGTACAGTTGCTGGTCGCCCAGCGGGCCAACCGGGATGACCATCCGCCCGCCTTCCTTCAACTGGTCCACCAACGGCTGCGGCACGTGGTCGGGCGCGCAGGTGACGATGATGGCGTCAAACGGCGCCGCTTCGGGCCAGCCCTGGTAGCCGTCGCCGATGCGGACACACACGTTGGTGTACCCCAGCCGGGCCAGGTCGGCCATGGCCTGTCGGCCCAGCGGCTCGATGATTTCGATGGTGTACACCGCGGCCACCAGTTCGGCCAGCACCGCCGCCTGGTAGCCGGAGCCGGTGCCGATCTCGAGCACGCGATCGGTGGGTTTGGGAGCCAGTTGCTCGGTCATGAACGCCACGATGTACGGCTGCGAAATGGTCTGCCCGTGGCCGATGGGCAACGGACAGTCCTCGTAGGCCTGATCCCGCAGGTGAGCGGGCACAAATTCGTGGCGGGGCACCTTTTCCATCGCCGCCAGGACGCGACGGTCGGTCACGTCCCGCGCCGGGGGGGCGATCTGGGTCAGCACCATCTCGCGCCGGCGGCTGGCGTAATCAGCGTCCGAACTCATTCCGGAAGGCGCGCCCGCACGGGGCGTGCAGGCCGTGCCGGCCAGCAAACCGGCGCACATCCACAGCCAGCTCAATGGTCCTGCCATACACCCAAACCATACTCATGGGGCTGCGCGTTTGCCACCAGGACCGCACCGGCCCGGCGCCGCGCCGGTTCAAGGGCGCGCCCGCAGCCAGGCCACGGCCCGCGCGGCGCGTTCGCCGGCGGGGGCGTCCAACCGCTCCACCCTCAACCCGGGTTGGTCCTGCAGGCATTGCGTCAGCCACGTCCAACCGTCCTCGCGATCGCCCAGCAACAAATCGCCCGCCGGGGCCGCCAGCAGCAGGCCGGGCACGTCCAGGTACTTGGCGCCGCCCGGCAGGAAGGCCGGGCTGTGGATCGCCCCGACCTCCGCGAAGCGGAATCCCTCGGTGTCAATCACCGCCGCCTCGAGACGGCCGCCGGCCACCGCGCGCGCGGCCGCCAGGATGGGGCCGGTTTCCGCGTCCAGGGCCACGGCACTGAGGCGAACCGCCGGTGCGCTCTGGAGCAGGTACGCGCAGACGCTCAGCACGTCGTGCACGCGCTGGGCAAACAGGGAGTGGTTGTAGCCGAAGGTGTAGGCGGCCGCCTCACGCGGGTTTTTCACGCGGCGCGTTTCGGTCACCGGCACCCCGTTGGTCAAAAACTCGCCCTGCAGGAACAGGTCCGCGCCGCACACGGTCCAGCCGGCGCGCAACAGCTCCTGCACCGGGGCGCGCGGCGCACCGTCCGGTCCGAACAGGCCGGCCTTGCCCTCACGGGTCAACCACAGCACCGCCCGGGCCGTGCGGGGGGTGGGCGTCAGCAGGGCAACCACCGGCTGTTCCTGGTGGGTTGAGTTGACGAGCAGGCCGAGCTGCACCGACCAGGGCGCGCCGTCTCCCGCCAAGGTCCGGGTCGGCTGGAATTCCACCTCGCCCGCGTCGGCCAGGGTGCGGCCGACCAGAATTTCGATCGCGGGTCGGAGCACGGTGCGTCGGCCGGCCTCGCTCTGCGCGGCGGCGCGGAGTTGTTCCTGCGCGTCCTCGTGCCAGAGGCGGAGCAGATGGCGCTCGAAGTCCGGGCCGCCGGGCGGGGCGGGGTGTTGCGCATTCCAGACCGAGAGCTCCTCGCGGCTCAGCGGGACGTAGTCGCGCTCGATGATCGGTTCCTTGAAGCCGAGGTGGAAATGCCGGTTCAGCCAGCCGTAAAAGGCCGAGCGGGAGACCGCATTGTAGTTGTGGGGGAAGCACTCGCCGCGATGCAACATCACGTTCCCGGGCGCGCCCAACAGGGTGTAAAGCTGCTTCAACTCCGGGAAGCCCTTGGTGGCCATCTCGCGTGTCCAGTCGTCGGCGGTGGTCAGACCCTGGGGCTTGGGGGCGAACAGGGCGGCGAACTCCACGTTGCCGGTGTCCACGCGCAACAGACAGGCGTTCTCGCACGTGCACCCGCCCTGCATGGCCGTGCTCACCATCACGGCGGGGAAGGACAGCTTCAGCCGCGGGTCAATGGCCGCCAGGATCATCGTCTGGGTGCCGCCGCCGCTGGCACCGGTCATGGCCACGCGCTCCGGGTCCACCTCCGGCAGGCTCAGCAGAAAGTCCAGCGAGCGGATCGAGTTCCAGCTCTGCAGGCCCATCGCACTCTGCAGGTGCAACTCCGCCTGGGGGCTGAACAGACCCCAGTCCTTGGCGGTGGCCATCTCGGGACGCTGCTTCGCGAAGCCGTGCACCAGCGCCGCCGAAAGCTGCTGCGCGTCCGAGTTGCCCAGCATGTCCCACTGCCAGACCACGCAGCCCATCCGGGCCAGTTGCACACACAAAGACTGGAAGCGGCTGCGCCCGCCCTGCTCGAACCGCTCCTGGCCCGTGGCGATTTCCCGGCGCACCTCCTCCTCGCCGGAGAGCGCCAGCCGCGCGTCCTGCCAGTGGCCGTGCGCGAACAGCACCCCGGGTACCCGGCCGGTGATTTGTTTGGGCCGGTACAGGTTCCCGGTCACAAAAAACCCGGGCGCGCTCTCGAAATAGACCTTTTCGACCGTGTACTCGTCCCGCTCGATCCGGCCGTGGATGACCGGGTTGAGCGGCGTGCGCGTGGGCAGGGGCCACAGGCCCTGCGAGACCAGGATGCGCCGGCGCACCCATTCGGCGCGGCGCTCCCAGGCCTCCCCTGTGGCCGGCGGCCGGAAGGGGAAGTAACCGTCCAGGTCCTTCAACGGTTCGTAGCGGCCGTCGCGCGGCCATTCACCCGGGGGCAGCGCGCGGGGCGCCTCGGCGCGAAGTGCGATGGCCAGGCCGACCAGCAGCAACCCGGCGGACATCAGGGCAGGAATGGGCTTGAGCATGGCCCGAGCATAGGCGGTCCAACCGCCCCCGCCAAGCCCGGTGCCAAGCGCCAAGACCCCATCATGCGCCGGGGCTTTTGCGCCGGGCGCGGACCGCATGGCTTCCCGCCCCGCGCCCAAGCCTCCGCTCAAAAGTCGCGCGGTTTCCGTCTTGTCCGGGCGGGGATCCACGGCATCTTACCGCGCCATGAATCCGACGGATGCCCTAGCCGAGCTGCGCGCCCGGTGCAACGAGCTGGCCCGGGTCATCACCGCCATGCACGCCCCTGCCCGACACCTGGGCCAACC
>CALFAV010000082.1 GCA_937946835.1 uncultured Verrucomicrobiae bacterium
CCCGCTGAAGATAAACCGGTTCAACTTGTTCATGGGTGGTCTAAAAAGCCCGGGACCCAAGGGGGCTTCCCCTGTCCAAAGCCGTGCGTGACGTGGCTGTAACACAGCCCCCCAAAACAGCAAGACATAAGCCACAGCCCGGGGGGGGGTTCCGGGAAAGGCGTTGGCCACGCCCGGCGGATATCCAATCTGCACTTGTGGCCGGGTGCTGAAGACCGGGTGGGCTCGCCCCCTGGTTGGGTCTGAATAAGCCTTCCGCCGGGAGGCAGACCAAGTCACTTATTGAGGACACCGTTTTTAACGAAAAAAAAGTGCTTGCCAAGTTTCCATCACCGCCTAGATTACTGGCGAATTGACCCGGGTGGGTCAGTTCGTTTCGGCCGAAACGAAACGTAGGGAAAAAACCAAACAACAGCATACAGTATGAATACCAAACTCAGTCTCGCCGTCGCGCTGGCCCTTGCGGCCGGGGCGATGAGCCAACGGGCGCTGGGCCAGATCCCCAGCGCGCTTACGCCCTCCCTGACGATAGATCCGATCTGCTTCGATCTGACGATCGGATACATCCCTTCGGGGAGCTACGAGGTTTACTTCGTGCCGGGGGGGCTCAACCCTTGGGAAATCCGGGTGGACTTCAACAGCCTGGTCAGCCCGGCGACAGTGACCGGGTATGCCCAGCATTGGGCTCAGGATCATCCGCTTGAATTGGTACCCAATCCCAACATTTGGTCCTTCTCCTTCACCACAGCCACCGTGCCGGACAGTGCCGGGCCGACCGATGTGCCTCACCCGAATCATCCTGACCACTTCGATCGGTTTTACGCCGAGTTTTCCTCGGTGCCGGGTGGCTACCTGTTGAACGTGACCGGCTGCCACATTCCGGAACCGGCGGATTACGCCGCGCTGGCCGGTCTGGGCCTGCTGGGCTTCGGCGCTTATCGGCGTTTCCGCAAGGTCTGACCAAGGTACGTTTTCACGCACCTTTTTTCACGGCGCGGGCTTCGGCTCGCGCCTTTTTGTTTGGAGGGGAGCATCCGCCAAGCTGAACCGCGTCGGCAACAGGTAGGGCCGGGTCAGGGAGCCGTCCGGCTCGCGCCTCTCCAATCCGGGGCGCGAGGCAAAGGACTTTTTCTCGCTTTGGGAGCAGTTTTCGCCCAAGCTGGCGAACCGGCTCCGGGCCGCTTCCACGCCGGATCATTCGGAAGGCGGCCCCCAAGACGGGAGCCAGTACACCATGACCAGTCGCGAAATTCGTCAGTCATTTCTCGACTTCTTCAAGTCGAAGCAGCACACCATTGTCCCTTCAAGTTCGCTGCTGCCGGACGCGCCCAACCTGCTTTTCACCAACGCGGGCATGAACCAGTTCGTGCCCATCTTTTTGGGCCAGCGGGCGCCGGACGTCAGCCGCTGGGCCGGCGCCGTGCCCGGCCTGGACACTCGCGCCGCCGACACTCAGAAGTGCATCCGCGCCGGGGGCAAGCACAACGACCTCGAGGACGTGGGGCTGGACACCTACCACCACACCTTCTTCGAGATGCTGGGCAACTGGAGCTTCGGCGACTACTTCAAGCGGGAGGCCATCGAATGGGCCTGGGAACTGGTCACCGAGGTCTGGGGATTTCCCAAGCACCGCCTCTATGCCACAGTGTACCAACCCGGCCCCGGCGAGCCGGGGGAGTTCGATCAGGAGGCGTACGAGCACTGGACGCGACTGTTCACCGCCGCCGGGCTGGACCCCCGGGTCCACATCCGCACCGGGGGCAAAAAGGACAATTTCTGGATGATGGGCGACACCGGTCCGTGCGGCCCCTGCTCGGAGTTGCACGTGGACCTGACGCCCGCCGGCGACACGGCCGGCGCGCTGGTCAACGCCGGCAGCGCCCGGTGCATCGAGATCTGGAACCTGGTGTTCATCCAGTTCAACGCGCACCCCGACGGCAGCCTCGCGCCGCTGCCCGCCCGGCACGTGGACACGGGCATGGGCTTCGAGCGGGTCACCGCCATCATCCAGAATACCCGGGGCTTCAGCGATTTCAGCCGCGTGGTCTCAAACTACGAGACCGACATCTTCCGGCCGCTGTTTGAGAAGCTGGAGCAGTTGAGCGGAAAGAAGTACGGCTCGACCCTGCCCGGCAACGAAGCCTCGGGAAGCTCGGACCTCAAATCTCAAATCGCCACGGACGTGGCCTTCCGCGTCATCGCCGACCACATCCGCACGCTGGGCTTTGCCATCGCCGACGGCATCCTGCCCTCGAACGAGGGCCGGGGCTACGTGCTGCGGCGCATCCTGCGCCGGGCGGTGCGTTACGGCCGGACGCTCGGCTTCCACGAGCCGTTCTTCCACAAGCTGGTGGGCGTGCTGGCCGAGACCATGGGCGAGGTGTTTCCCGAAATCCGCGCCAAGCGGGAGCACGTCGAAGCGGTCATCCGGACCGAGGAAGAGGCGTTCAACAAGACGCTGGACCGGGGGATCGAGCTCTTCGAGGAAGAGGTGGCGCGGGTGGTGGGTGGGGGGGTGGCAAAGGGTGGAACGGGCTACCAGCCCGTGGCCGCGGGCAACCTGCCCGCGACCCGGGGCGCCACTTATTCCAAACGCAATCTACCGCACTTCGAGAAACCGTGGGCCATTTACGCGGTGAACTTCCGGACGTTTGGAGACCGCAAGTTGTCCCCACTGGCCCGCGATATTGTTTTCGACTGCATTTTGCATTGGCGGAACAAGCGTTACCGGCTGGTCGCGGTCTGCGTGATGCCCGACCACGTGCACATGATCCTCCAGCCCGGCGTCAAGGGGACCGATCGCGATGGTCAGCCGGTTTTCTGGTCCCTGGGAGAAATCCTCCATTCGATCAAGTCCTTTTCGGCCGACGAAATCAACAAGGTGGAAAAACACACCGGACCCGTGTGGCAGGAGGAACGTTACGAACGCTACCTGCGATCCGACCGCGACTTGGAGGAAAAATTCCATTACCTTTGCCGCAACCCGTGGACGGAAGGCCTGGTCCAACCCGATCAACCCTGGCCGTGGCTTTGGACCGAGGAAATCGAGGCGGCCCAACCCTACGTCCAGCCTCTCCATCTGCCCTACGTACAAGCGGCCGGGCAGGTTGCCCGGCAGGACGGGCTGGTAGCCCGTTCCCCCCGCCTTTCCGGCGAATTCGCCTTCAGGCTCTACGACACCTACGGCTTCCCGCTGGATCTGACCGAGTTGATGGCCCGCGAGCGCGGCCTGAGCGTGGACGTCGAGGGCTTTCACCGGCTCATGGAAGAACAGCGCGCCCGCGCCCGCGCCGCCCAGAAGAAAACCGTGGTCGAGCTGTCCCAAATCGAATCCGCCACACCCACCACCTTTGTCGGCTACGACCAATTGGAAACGCCCGCCCGGGTGCTCGAGGTGGTGCGCGTCAAGGACCAGACCGCGGTCATCCTCGACACCAGCGCCTGCTACGCCGAGATGGGCGGCCAGGTGGGCGACACCGGCACCCTCCGGCACGGCGACCGGACCTGGCGCATCCGTGACACCCGGAAAAGCGGCGACACCTGGCTGCACCTGCTCGCGCCGGCGGACCGGTCGGACCCGTCTCTCACCCCACCGGCCGTTGGCGCCACGCTCACCCTCACCGTGGACCGGGACCGCCGGCTGGCCATTCAGCGCCATCACACCGTGACCCACCTGCTCCACTGGGCCCTCCACGAGGTGGTCGGCCGCGAGGCCGCGCAAAAAGGCTCGTACGTCGGCCCGGACAAACTGACCTTTGACTTCAACGCCGCCCCGCTGTCCCCGGCCCAACTGGCCGACCTGGAAAAGCTCGTCAACGAGCGCATTCTCGAAAACGCCGGCGTGTCCTGGACCGAGGTCAAGTACGGCCACATCCGGGACCGGCGCGACATCATGCAGTTCTTCGGCGAGAAATACGGCGAGTGGGTGCGCGTGGTCCAAATCGGCGGCACCCCCGGCGGGCTGGACGGCTACAGCATGGAACTGTGCGGCGGCACCCACTGCCGGGCCACGGGCGAAATCGGCCTGTTCCGCATCGTCTCCGAGACCGCCGTCGCCGCGGGCATCCGCCGCCTCGAGGCCGTCGCCGGGCTCGAGGCCTGGCGTCGCGCCACCGAGGAACTGGCCCTGCTCAAGACCGTGGCCGGCCGCCTGGCCACGCCCGTGCCGGACCTGGACAAGAAAATCGAGAACCTCCTGGCCCACCAGCGCGAGCTGGAAAAACAGCTCAAGGCCCTCCAGCAAGCCCGCGCCGCCGCCCAGGCCCGGGAGTTGTTGACCCGCGCCCAAACAATCCACGGCCTGCCCGCGCTCATCGCGCGCGTGGACGCGGACGCCGACACCCTCCAGGACCTGGCCAACCAGCTCAAAGGCCGGTTCCCGGGCCTGATCCTCCTTGGCGGCGTTGCCAACGGCGCCGTCTCGCTGGTGGCCAGCGTCTCGCCCGAATTCACCGGTCGGGTCCAGGCCGGCAAACTCCTCCAGCAGATCGCCCCGATCATCGGCGGCAAGGGCGGCGGTCGGCCGGACCACGCCCGCGGCGGCGGCAAGGACGTGGCCCGCCTCGACGAGGCACTGGCGAAGGCGGCAACCCTGCTCGGTTGAGGCGCTCGGTTCGCACCTCCCGAGTGCGGGCGAACGTCTGCCCCCTGCCTGATCCAACGACAAGGGCAGGCGCGGGTTCCGCCCGGCGCCGCAAGAGCGGGGCCGGCCCCGTGACGTAAACTTCGCTCGACGCAAGGCCCCGCATGATCACCTACCGCTTGGGCAACGACCTCGACCTGGACGCGGCGATTGAGCTGTACCGCGCCTCCACACTGGGCGAACGCCGCCCGGTGGCCGACCGCGCCCGCATGGCCGCCATGCTCGCGCACGCCAACCTGGTGGTGAGAGCTTGGGACGGTGCTCTGCTGGTCGGATTGGCCCGCAGCCTGAGCGATTTCAGCTACTGCACTTACCGGGCCGACCTGGCGGTGCGCGCCAGCCACCAGCGCCGGGGCATCGGCCGGGAGCTGATTCGGCGCAGCCGGGAAGCCGGCGGCGCCGCGCAAATCATCCTGCTGGCGGCGCCGGCGGCGGAGGGTTACTACCCCCGGTTGGGCTTTCGCCGTCACCCGCAGGCCCGGGTGCTGGGGCCGGAGGAGCCGCTTCGCGGAGCTGCCCACGGCAGTCGTTTCGGGACGTGACTTTTGCCGCCGCGCGCCGCCACACTGGTCCCCTTTGATGAGTTCTCCATTGTTTGCCGAACTCGGCCTGGCGCCGGAACTGCTCAGGGCCATCGAGAGCCTGGGCTTCGAGCAGGCCACGCCCATCCAGGCCGCGGCCATTCCGCCTTTGCTCGCGGGCCGCGACCTGGTGGGCCAGTCGCAGACCGGTTCCGGCAAGACCGTCGCGTTTGGCGCGCCGGCCGTGCAGGGAGTGGACCCGCACCGGCGCGAGGTGCAGGTGCTGGTGCTCTGTCCCACCCGCGAGCTGGCCACGCAGGTGGCGGAGCAGATCGCCAGGCTGGCCCACTTCAAGCGCGGCGTGCGCGCGCTGCCCATTTACGGCGGCCAGAGCTACGAGCGCCAGTTCCGCGGCCTGCAGGCCGGGCCGCAGATCGTCATCGGCACGCCCGGCCGGGTGATTGACCATCTCACCCGCGGCACGCTGCGGTTGGACACCGTGCGCCTGGTGGTGCTGGACGAGGCGGACCGGATGCTCGACATGGGCTTCCGCGAGGACATCGAGCGCCTCCTCGAAGCCGTTCCGGCCGCGCGCCAAACCGCCCTGTTTTCCGCCACGCTCCCGCCGCCCATCCGCCGCCTGGTGGCGCGCTACACGCGCGACCCGGTGCAAATCCACCTCAGCCCGGCCCAGGTCACCGTGCCGGCCATCGAACAAGCCTGGGTGGAAGTGGATTGGCGTTCGAAAACCGAGGTGCTCTCCCGATTCCTGGACCTGTACGACGTGCGCGCGGGGCTGGTCTTTTGCGCCACCAAGCTGCAGGTGGACGAGCTCCACGAGGCCCTGCAGGCCCGCGGCTACAACGCCGAGAAGCTGCACGGCGACATGCCCCAGACCCTGCGCGAGCGGGTGATGCGCCGCTTCCGCGAGCGCCGCGTGGAACTGCTCGTGGCCACGGACGTCGCCGCCCGCGGGCTGGATGTGCAGGACCTGGAAGTGGTGTTCAACTACGAACTGCCCCACGACCCGGAGGACTACGTGCACCGCATCGGCCGCACCGGCCGCGCCGGCAAGGCCGGTCGGGCCATCAGCCTGGTCAGCGGCCGTGAGTTTGGCCGCCTGCTGCAAATCCAGCGCTTCATCGGCGGGCGCATCCCGCTCCAGCCCGTGCCGCGGGTCGAAGAACTCGAACAAAAAGCCACCGGCCGCGTGGTCGAAACCCTGCGCCGCACCCTCGAGGCCGGCGCCTTCAAACGCCAGGATGCGCTTTTCGACGAACTGACCCGGGCCGGCCACGCCCCGGGCGACATCGTCTCCGCCCTGCTGCACCTCCTCCAGGCGGAAAGCGGGCGCAACCCCGAGCGCATCCCCGAGGACGAACCGCGCGCGCCGCGGCCGGCCGGCCGGACCGGGCCGACCGGCAGCACCCCGGCAAGTCCCCGATTTGAACCGCACGGCCCCGGCCGGCGTGGCGCCGCCGGCGACACGGCCTGGCTCAAGTTCAACCTGGGCGCCAATGCGGGGGTGGCTCCGGGCGACTTCGTGGGCTGCATCGCCGGCGAGACCGGCCTGCCGCGCGAGGTGGTGGGCGCCATCCGCATCCTGCCCGGCATTTCGCTGGTGGAGGTGGCGCGGGTCCACCTGCCGCGCATCCTCGAGGCCGTCAACCGCACCCGCCTCAAAGGGCGCCGCGTCCAGGCCATGCCGGGCGCGCCGCCCGCCCCGGTTCGCACCGGACCGCCGTGGAGGCGCTGAGGGCGGCCCGGCGATGCGACTCAACGCGCCGACGCTGGAATAACCAGCGTGCGCTCCAGCGTGTAGGTCTGTTCGGCGTGGCGCCACTCGACCCGCACCCGCCACAGTCCGGGCGCCAAATCCCGAGCGTCCAGTTCCTGCCGCCCTTGGGAATCGGGTGCCAGGGGCACTTCGCGGTCCGCGCCCGCCGCCGCCGGGCGATACAGGTGGACGGTTCCGACCGGCACCGCCGCGACGTGGCGCGCGGGCAGGTGAACCACCAGCCGCCGCGCGGCCGGATCGAAGGTGACATCGGCCTCCGCCCCCAGAGCCCGAGCCCGTTCGCGGCTGTCGTAGGTCTGTTGGTAACGGAGTTCCCGCTCGTAGTAATCCGGGGTCACCAGCTCCGGCCGGTGGAACGAGGCCAGCACGATCAGTCCCACCGTGCCGGTGAGGAACACGGCGAAGGCCGCTCCGATGCCCAGGGGCCAGAGGTTGCGGCCGGGGCGCGGTGCGGCGGCGGGTGTTTCAGCGGGCGCGGTCATAGCGGGGGCCGATGAAGCCGGTCTTGACCCGGCCGAGTTGGCGCTGGTTTGCGTGCACCGTCACCACCACCTCGCGGTGGTCGCGAGCCACTGCGGGGTCCAGTTCCACGATCACCGAGCTTTGCCGGAGCTGGCCGGCGGGCACGGTCAGGGGCGCGCCGGCCACGACCAGCCGGCCCGGCGGTTTCTCCAGGCGCAGCTCGACCGGCAGGTCGTGGGTGGTTTTGTTGACCAGCTTGAGCAGGTAAAGGTTGCTGAGGCGGCCCTCGGGGGTTTGTTGGAACAACGTCCCGGGCGCGCGCAGCAGGGAAACGTCCACCTCGGAGCGGGTCAGCAGCACCGCGGCCAGCAGCCCGCCCAGGACCAGCAGAAGGACCGAGTAGGCCACCAGACGCGGGGTGACACGCAGCCGCTCGCCCTTCTCGATGCCGTTGAGCGAGGCGTAGCGGATGAGGCCGCGGGGCCGGCCCACCTTGGTCATGATGTCGTCGCAGGCGTCCATGCAGGCGGTGCAGTGCACGCACTCCATTTGGAGGCCGTTGCGGATGTCTATGCCGGTGGGGCACACGGCCACGCACTGGCGGCAGTCAATGCAGTCGCCCGCCCCCCGGGCGCGGCGCGCCGCGAAGCTCTCGCCCCGGCGCAGGTGCTCGCGCCGTTCCCCGCGTTTGTGGTCGTAGGCCACCACGATGGTGTTTTCGTCAATGAGCGTGGACTGGAACCGTCCGTACGGGCAGATGAACGTGCAGGCCTGCTCCCGGAACCGGGCGAAGATCAGGTAAAAGACCAGCGTGAACAGCAGCATGAACGTCAGGCCGGTCAGGTGGTTCCACGGGTTGTCGGTAACGAGCGCGAGCAGCGCGTCCGAGCCGATGATGTAGGCGAGCAGGGTGTTGCCGATCACGAAGGACAGGCCGAAGAACAGGCCGTGCTTGAGCAGCTTTTTGCCCAGCTTGCGCGCGGTCCAGGGCGCGGCGGCCAGGGCCCGCTGTTCGGCCACGTCGCCTTCGATCCAGTACTCGAGGCGGCGAAAGACCATTTCCATGAGCACGGTCTGCGGGCAGGTCCAGCCGCACCACAGCCGGCCAAAGGCGGCGGTGAACACGGCGATGCCGGTGATGAACAACAACAGGCTCAGCGCCAGCACAAAGCCGTCCTGCGGCCAGAAGACCTGCCCGAGCACGGAAAACTTGCGCTCGATCACGTTGACCAGCAGGAGCGGGTTGCCGTGGATCCGGATGAACGGCCCGGCGAAGAGAATCACCAGCAGGACGTAGCTGACCCACTTGCGGGCGGTGTAATAGCGGCCGCACGGCTGCTTGGCGTAAATCCACAGGCGTCGGCCCTGCTGGTCGGCCGTGGCCAGGTGGTCCCGGAAATCCCGCCAGTCCACCTCGCGCACCGGCCCGGTCGAGGGCGGAGGCGGGGCGGAAGGTGGCCGGGAGGCTGGGGGCGCAGTACTCACGGTACGTTATTGCAACAACGAGCCACCCGCCGGCGCGCGGTTACAAACTCGAACGGAAGAAACCCCCTCCGGGGGGCAGGAACCGGTCACATTCACGCCCCGCCATTAAACCGGACCCGCCGGCGCTTTCAAGCCGCGGTGGCAGGCGGCGTTCGCCGACCGTCGTTCAACCCGCCAGCCGTCCCTGCGTCCGGCCGCGCGGTTTCAGGACCCGTTGCCAAACACCCGGCGCAGGTACTCGAGGCTGCGCGTGGCAATGACCTCCGGGCCTTCGTCAAAGTTGAACACCTCCACCGACACCGCGCCGGTGTAGCCCACTTCCTTCAGCGCGGCAGCGATGGGGCGGAAGTCCACGTCGCCGAAGCCCGGTCCCTTGAGGTTGCGGTCGTTGGCGTGGAAATGGACAAAGTGCGGCCAACTGGCGCGGATGATGTCCGGAATGGGCCGGGACTCCGCGCACATGGCTTTCACGTCCAGAATGATCTTGAACGCCGGCGAGGCCAGTTGCCGCACCAACTCCAGCGCCTCCGCCGCGGTGTTGATGAAATCGGTCTCCGCCGGCGCCAGCGGCTCGAAACCGATCGTCACCCGCCGGTCCTCGGCGCGTCGCACCGCGTCGCGGAACACCGCCAGGGCCCGGTCCCGGGCCTGCTCCGGTGACACGCCCGGCAGGAGGCGGCGTTGTTGGGGTGAGCCGAACACCAGCACCCGGCCGCCCACGTCCGCGCAGAAGTCCACCAGGTCCACCAGGTACCGCGCCGTGCGGGCGCGCACCCCCGGGTCCGGGTGGGTCAGGTGCAGGCCCTCGGTCTGCGCCAGCACCCAGTGAATGCCCACGATGTCCAGCCCGTAGCGGGCGGCCAGGTCGCGGATCAGGGTCCGTACGGGGATGGAGATCTCGGTCACGTACCGGGCCAGGGTGAAGGGGGCGATTTCGATGGCGTCATAGCCCACGCGGGCGGCACAGCGGCAGACATCCTCGAAGGTCCAGTCCCGGAAGATCTCATTGCAGATGGCGAAGGTCATGGCGGCGCGCAGGGGCAAAGGGTCAACGTCCGAGCAGGAGGCGGATCAACGCCTCGTCCGGCCGGCCGTCGCGGCCGCGCAGACCGAAGCCGCCCTTGTAGTCCCACGTGGCCCAGGCGATGCCGTGCTCGGCGAGCACGCTGACCATGTCCCGATACCAGGCCAGGCGCGATTCGCGGGGCACGGCGGGCAGGCAGCCCCACTCCCCGCAGTACAGGGGCAGGCCGGTTTGCCGGGCCAGGGCCAGGGGCTTGGCCAGCTTGGCCGCGATGGCCGCACGGTCCCAGGGCCGGCTCTGGCGCCGGATTTCGGTCGCCAGCGGTTCGGGCACGTCGGCCAGGTCGGCGTCCTCGACGGTGAGGCCGGGATATTTCACCGGCCCCCGGTAGCGGCCGATGCTGGTCCAGCTCGCCGTGTGGTGGGTGAGCAGAAACGGCTCGTAAAAATGGAAGCTCAGCAGCAGGTACGGGTCGCCCTCGGGGACGCGCAGCCGGTCAAAGGTGTCCACCGACTGCCAGCGGTTGGAGCCGATGACCACGGTGCGTTTGGGCTCGCGGGCGCGGATGACCGCAAGCGCGCGAGCGAGCAGGCGGTTCCAATCCTCGGGATCGTCGGCCACCGGCTCGTTCATCAATTCGTAGGCGAGCAACTCAAGCGGGCGCTGCTCCAGGGCGGCGGAGAGGTCGCGCCAGCATTGGAGGAATCGCTGCTGGGCCTCGGGCCGGGTCCAGAGCGGGCGCTCGCGCTGGTTGAAGTGGTGGGAGCGCAGGATGTGCAGGTCCACGATGGCGCGCAGGCCGTGTTCGGCGCACCAGTCCAGCGCGGCGTTCAACAGGGCGAAGGCCTCGGCGTCCGGGTGGCCGGCCTCGTCCCACATCTGCTCCTCGTCAATCGGGATGCGGAGGTGGTCGAAGCCCAGGCCGGCCAGGAACGCCACGTCCTCGCGGGTAAACCAGGCCCGGCGTTCGGCCCCGCGGCGGGGGCTCTGGGAAAGCCAGTGGCTGATGTTGGTGCCGCGCTTGACCGTGAACCGATTGGTCTCCGCGGCGGCCAGAGAAGCGGCCAGGGCCAGCGCGATGAGGACGGTGCCCCCGCGGGCGAAGCCTTGTACCGGCAAAAGCGCCCAGGTGAGTGCCATGCCGGCAGGCTAGTCCGGAGCCGCCGCGGCGCACGAAAAAAAAACGCCGCCCGGCGAAGGGCCGGCGGCGGAAACAGCGTGATGGAGCGCGGGAGGCCTTACTTGGCGCCCTGTTCAATCCAGGCCCGGACCAGCGCCACCTGCTCCTTGGTCAGCGGGTCGGCCTTGCCCTCGGGCGGCATGGCGGTGTCCTCGTCCAGGCGCGCCACCGCCCAGAGCAGCGGGCTTTTGTCCACCTTGCCGGGCACGACCACTTTGCCGTGCTCACCACCCTTGAGGAGGGCTTCGAGGCTGTCCACGCGCAGGTCGCCCTTCTGTTTTTCGGGTCCGTGACAGCCAAAGCAGGATTTCTCGAAAAGAGGTTTGATGTCCTTGGTGTAGGTCACGCCCTTTTTGGCCGCCGCCGGGGGCAGCTTGGCCAGGTCGGGCACTTTGAGTTCGGCGGTTTGAACCAGCAGCGCGATCCCCGCGACCGCGCCGGACCTCAGGAGGATTTGGGTGTTCATAGATTTTTGACGGCGCATAAAGTTTCGCAAGACGGCCCGCTCGTCAAAAAAGTTTCAGCCCTTCGCCGAAATTGATTGGCCCCCCGGGAATCGGTGGACACCTGCGCGGCGGTCCCGGAGCCGCGCGGAGGCCGGGGAGCCGCACCGCTAGCGGTCGCGACGGAGCAGGTGGTCGGCCAACACCTCGAGGGCCCGCGCCCGACCGCGGAAGGGCGCCAACGCCGCGAAGGCCCGGCGGGTCAGTTGGGCGGCCGCGCGGCGCGAGGCCTCCAGCCCCAGTACGGCGGGGTAGGTGGCCTTGCGGGCGGCGGTGTCCTTGCCGGCGGTCTTGCCGAGTTGCTCGCTGGACTGGGTCACGTCGAGGATGTCGTCAATGACCTGAAACGCGAGGCCGACGGCGTGACCGAATTGGGAAAGGGCCTCGAGTTGCGCGGGCGGGCAGTTGGCGCTCATGCCGCCCAGCCGCACCGCACAGCGGAGCAGAGCGGAGGTTTTGCGCTCGTGAATGTAGCGCAGTTCCGCCAGGGACACGCTGCGCCCCTCGGCCTCCAGATCGGCCACCTGGCCGCCGACCAGTTGCCGCGAGCCGGCCGCCTCGGCCAGTTCCAGAATCAGGCGCTGGTGCGGATAGCGCGGCCAGCCCCGGGCCCGCGCGGCCATTTCAAAGGCGATGGTCAGCAATGCGTCGCCGGCCAGGATGGCGATGCCCTCGCCGAAGACCTTGTGGTTGGTCGGCTTGCCGCGGCGGAAATCGTCGTTGTCCATTGCCGGCAGGTCGTCGTGGATGAGCGAATAGGTGTGAATACACTCGACCGCGCAGGCCAGGGGCAGGGCCGCCTCCCAGGTGCCGCCGCAGGCCTCGGCCGCCGCCAGGCACAGGGCGGGACGCAGGCGTTTGCCCCCCGCGAAGAGCGAGTAACGCATGGCCCGGTGCAGCGTGGCCGGCCGGGCGCTCGCGCGGGGCAAATAGCGATCCAGGGCGGCGTTCACGGCAGCGGCGCTGCGCTCCAGATAAGCCGGCAAATCGAAGGAAGGCGCGGGCGGCGCGGAGTTGCGTAGCATGACGTTGCCTTAAACCGACTCGCCGGGGTGGGGCAAGCTTGGAGTCGGCCCCGGTCCCGGCGTCGGCGGGTTCTGCGGGCTTGGGACCCGGGGTGGCGGGCTGGATGGCGCCAGCCCGGCGCCGGGGGGATCGAGCCGGGTGCCCGGCTCGAGGCGGTGACCGGCGAGAAATTCCGCCGCCGGCAACCGGCGTCCGCCCTCGCGCTGAAGTTCGGTCAGGCACAGCGCGTCGGCCCCGCAACGCACCACCACGCCGCCGGCGCCGGCGGCCAGCACGGTGCCCGGCTCGCCTGATGAAGTGGCGGGCACCACCGTGGCGGCCCAGACCTTGAGCAGCAGCCGGCGTTCCCCGGCGGGCAGGTAGGTGTAGGTGCCCGGCCAGGGCGTCAACGCGCGCAACCGGCGATGCAGCTCCGTCGCGGGCCGGGTCCAGTCCAGGCGGCCGTCTTCCCGGGTCAGTTTGCGGGCGTAAGTGGCGCCTTCGGCCGGTTGGGGCGTGGGGGTGAGGCGCCCGGCCAGGTAATCCGGCAGGGTGCGTCGGAGCAGGGCGGCGCCCCGCGTCGCCAGCCGGTCATGCAGGGTTTGGGCGGTGTCGTCGGGCCGAATCACCTCGCGGTCCTGCGCCACCACCGGGCCGGTGTCCAGTCCGGCGTCCAGGCGCATGAGCGTGACGCCGGTTTCCGGGTCGCCCTCCAGCAACGCCCATTGGATGGGGGCCGCGCCGCGGTGCCGGGGCAGCAGCGAGGCGTGCACGTTGAGGCAGCCGTGCGGGGGGATTTCGAGCAGTGCCGGCGGCAGGAGTTGCCCGTAGGCCACCACCACAATCAGGTCCGGCGCGGCGCCGCGCACCCGGTCCAGGAACTCCGGCTCGCGGCAGCGAAGCGGTTGCCAGACCGGGAGGCCGAGGCGGAGTGCGGCTTCTTTCACGGGCGGGGGCTGCAGGTGCAGGTCCCGCCCGCGCGGGCGGTCCGGTTGGGTGACCACCGCCACGAGCTCGATTCCCGGGGTGGCGGCGAGGGTCTGGAGGCTGGGCACGGCCAGCGGCGCGGTGCCGAAAAAGATCACCCGCGCGCGCGGCGGGCTGCGGACGGAGGGTGGGCTGGGCGGCGGGGTGGACACCGGCGAGGCGGATCAGGGACGACGCCGCGGCGGCGCGGAACGGTGGTGCGGAGCGAAGGCCGCACCGGGGGGAACGGTCACCCGGCGTTGTCCCAGGGAAGTGCCGCAGCGGCGGCAGCAGTACTCGTGCAGTTCGCCGTCGGGCAGGATCAGGAGCAGGCGTTCCCGCACCGGCTGCGCGCTGCCGCAACGCGGGCAGTACAGTTCGCTGGCCACCAGGTCGCCGAATTGCGCGGCCATGACGTCAGAGGCGGCGGAGGATTTGCAGGATGTCCACCAGCACCGCGATGGGGGGTTGGGCGGCGTTGATTTCGTGGCGGATGTCCGGCGGGTAGAAATCCAGCACCGGCCGGGTTTCGCGTTCGTAGGTCCGCAGGCGGTCGCGGATGACCTCGAGGTGGGCGTCGTCGAGGCGGTTTTCCCGCAAGGCCCGGCGCTGGAGCCGCTGCACCAGTTGTTCGGGGTCGGCGCAGGTCAGGTGCAGGACGGCGCGCACGTCCAGGGTGTCGGCCAGCAACTCGGCCTGCCGAACATTGCGCGGGATGCCGTCGAGCACAAGGAAGTCCGATTCCGGATGGTAGCGGCCGGCGCGCTCGCTGTCGGCGAGGTACCGACGCCAGAGTTCGACGGTGGGTTCGTCCGGCACCAGTCGCCCCTGGCTGGAGTACTGGAGGAAGATGCGGCCCAGTTCGGTGTCCGGGCTCAGACTGCGAAAAACCTCGCCGCACGAGAAATGAAAGAAGCCCGGAATGGCGCCCAGAATGCGCCCCTGCGTGCCCTTGCCGCTGCCCGGAGCGCCGAAGAGAAGGACCGTTCTGAGTTTCATGCGGGCGGCGGCGCGGCGGCCTCAACGACCCAGGTCGTCCTTGTGGCGGACCTGGATTTCGGCGATTTCGCCGATGACCACGTTGACCTCCTTGGCGCCGGCCTGGATGGGCTGGATGAACATTTCCGTGGCCGAGATGCGGCTGATGCGCTTGGCCAGGTACTCCTGCTTGGGCGTCTTGATGACCAGCACGAGGTCTTTTTCCGCTTCCGAGGGCACCAGCCGGAAAAAGCCGGAGAACTGGGTTTCGATGAAGCGCCGATTGAAGGTGTAATCGCCGCGCTTGAAAATTTTGGGCTGGGGTCGCGCTCCCGGGCTTTCCGGTTGGGCGGCCGCCACACGCAGCGCCGTGCCTCCCACCGGGGGCGGCACACCCACCACCCCGAGGGAGCGACGGGTGGTGGCAGCGGCCGGACTGCCGGGGCCGACCACCCCGGGGGCGACCTCGGGCGGCGCGGCGGCCAGGGCCTCCTCGGCACTGACCGACTCCGCCACCAGCGTGGGGGACGCCAGGAAGATCAGCGGTCCGACCAGCGGCAACAACGCCGACAACCCGCAGACCACCGCTGCGGGTCGGTTGCGGTACTGGGCGATTTCATAAGCGGCGAACAGATTGGCCAGGTACAGCACCCCCAGAATCAGCAACCCGACAGGCCGGCCAAAGGAACTGAAGAAGGTGGTGCGCCCGGCCGGCAGTTCCACCCGGGGCACCTCCTTGAGCACAACCGGGCGCGGCTTGGGCCGGGGGCGCGCCTCGGGCGGGATTTCGATGAACGGCTCGGCAAACTCGCGGGCCTTGGGATCGGCGGCCAGGGTTTTGAGCGCCTCCTGGGAAAACTGGCCCCAGGGAATCCGGGGCGAAAACCCGCCGGCCCGCAGGCGGAAGACGACCCCGTTTTCATCAAACGCGGAGACGCTCCCGTAGATGGTGGTGCCGTCCATGAGCTTGAATTCCTGCGCCCGGGCCGCGGCGGCGGCCAGAGCACCCCACCCCACCAGCAGCAGGAGGAGAAAGTAGAAGCGGCGCATGACTCGGGACTGGTTAGCAAACCCCGCGCCGCGACGGAAGCAATTTCCCCGCCCGCCTTGCGGCGGGTCAAGGCAGGGTCCGGGGTCGGCGGGGAACCCCGGTTCGACTCCGGCCGTTGGTCAGGGCGACCCGGGGTGTGCGCGCCAACCCTGCCGGCCGCCAATTTACGTTTGACGCCCCGGCCCCTGCGTGGCTAGCTGGTGGCCCCTCTGGGTTCCAGAGTAGCTCAATGGTAGAGCAGCCGGCTGTTAACCGGCGGGTTACAGGTTCGAGTCCTGTCTCTGGAGCCATTTTCAGCCAGCCAAACCCGAACTCCCCGCGAGCGTTCCGAGTTCAGCGCGCAGTCGGCCTGTCTCCGGCGGGGGCCGGGCCGTTGAGGGGCGTTCGCCCCGGGGCCGGGGACACCCCGGAATTTCAAACCGCGCCGCCACGCCGACCCCGGCGCAGTCCGCCGCTTCGGCCAATGGCCAGAGCCGAGTTGGGGAGGTGCGAGTTATCGGATCTTTTTGACCTTTTCCCACTTGCCGGTCTGGGCGGACTTGAGCACGGCGTCGCACACGTACTGGGTTTCGAGCGCGTCCTTGAAGGTGGGGCCCACGGGCTTGCCCTCGGCCACGCCCTGGAGGAAGTCGGCCACCTGGTGCACGAAGCTGTGCTCGTAGCCGATGGCCAGGCCCGGCACCCACCACTTGGCCATGTAGGGGTGCTCGCCGTCAGTGACGTGGATGCTGCGCCAGCCGCGCGTGGTGCCCTGGTCGCGGTGGTCGAAGTACTGAAGCCGGTGCAGGTCGTGCAGGTCCCAGGCGATCGAGGCGTGCTCGCCGTTGATCTCGAAGGTGTAGAGCGCCTTGTGGCCGCGGGCGTAGCGGGTGGACTCGAACGTGGCCAGCGAGCCGTTGCTGAAGCGGGCCAGGAACGCGCAGGCATCGTCAATGCCCACCTTCTCCACCTTGCCGCTGAGCACGTGTTTGCGCTCCTTGACGAAGGTTTCGGTCATGGCGTTGACCCGGTCCACGCTGCCGTTGAGCCAGAGGGCGGTGTCAATGCAGTGGGCCAGCAGGTCGCCGGTGACGCCGCTGCCGGCCACTTTGACGTCCAGCCGCCACAGGCCCGTGCCCCCCTGGGGCAGGTCGGGGTTGATGGTCCAATCCTGGAGGAACTTGGCCCGGTAGTGGAAAATCCGGCCCAACCGACCCTCGTCAATGAGCTGTTTGGCCAGCGTCACGGCGGGGATGCGGCGGTAGTTGTACCAGACGGTGTTCGGGACGCCGGCCTTTTCCACGGCCCGGACCATCTTCTCGCCCTCGGCGCCGGTGCGGGCCAGGGGCTTTTCGCACATGATCATCTTGCCGGCCCGGGCGGCGGCAATGGCGATCTCGGCGTGCACGTCATTGGGGGCGCAGATGTCCACCAGGTCAATGTCCTCGCGGGCGAGGAGTTTCTTCCAGTCGGTCTCGACCGACTCGTAGCCCCAGCGCGCGGCAAAGGCGCGCGCCTTCTCCTCGTTGCGGGCGCAGACCGCCTTGAGGACGATCTGGTAGGGGAGGTCGAAAAAGTGGCCCACCTTGCGGAAGGCGTTGGAGTGGGCCCGGCCCATGAAGCCGTAACCGATCATGCCGACATTGAGCGTTTTCATACGGGTGATTGGTGCAGCGCCGATGTTCCCGTCCGGGCCGGGAGCTTCAAGGCGGAAATGCGCCCGCGCCAGCCGACGGTCCCCGGCGCGCCGCCGGGGCGGGGAAAATTTTTCGGCGATCCGGCCGCTTGCGCTTGCACCCGGGTGGCTCGCTTCTAAAGTTGCCCGCTCAAACCCGGCCGGGAACCGGAAGCCGAAGCCGAAACCGTGACCGTCCCCCCAGCCCGATGAGCCGCCACTTGCTGTTGTTCACCGTGAGTCTGGCCCTGCTGTACGCCGGCGCCACGGCTCTGGTGCGCGGCGGGGCCACGCTGGCGCTGCGGCTGGGGGTCAGCGCGTTGGTGGTGGGGCTGACCGTGGTGGCCGCCGGCACCAGCATGCCGGAGTTGTTGGTCAGCGCGAAGGCCGCGCTCGCCGGGCAGGGCGACATCGCCCTGGGAAATGTGGTGGGCTCGAACATCTTCAACATCGCCGTGATCCTGGGCCTGGCGGCGGTGGTGTCGCCCCTGAAGGTGCAGTTCCAGCTCATCCGGCTGGACACGCCCGTCATGATTCTGGTGACCGGGGTGTTTTGGCTGATGTTTCGCGACCACCAGATCGGCCGGGGCGAGGCCGCGGTGTTGTTTGTCGGTCTGCTTGCCTACTCGGCGGGCAATCTCCACCTGGCCCGCCGTCAGGCCACCGGGACCGTGGTGGCCGAATTCAGCGAGTCCCTGCCCCCGGTGCGCGGGCACTGGGCCGTGGACCTGGCCTGCATCGGGGGTGGGCTGGGGCTGTTGATTCTCGGCTCGCGGGTGTTGGTGGACAGTGCGGTCGTGCTGGCCCGCGGCTGGGGGGTGCGCGAGGCGGTGATCGGGCTGACCATCGTCGCGGCCGGTACGAGCATGCCGGAGCTGGCCACGACCGTGGTGGCCGCCCGGAAAAAGCAGTCGGACATCGCCGTGGGCAACGTGGTCGGCTCGAACATCTACAACCTCCTGGGCATCGCGGGCGTCAGCGGTCTGTTGACGCCGTTGGAGGGTCCGGGCATTCGGTCGTTCGACCTGGGGGTCATGATGCTCCTGTCGGTCGGGCTGCTGCCGATGCTCTGGAGCGGCTTGTTGGTGAAGCGCTGGGAGGGTGCGGTGCTGCTGGGCAGCTACGCGGGATACCTCGCCCTGCAATGGCCGAAGTGAGGCTGCGCGCGCATGAAATGGGCCCTGTTCATCGCCGTGGGGTTGCCCCTGTTGGTGGGGCCGTGGCTCGGGCTGCTGGGCCGCGCGCTGGGTCGGCGCGTGGGCTGGGTGGCGTTTGCGTTTCCGGTCCTGTCCACCGCGGCCCTGCTCTGGCTGGCGGCCCGGCCGGGTCCGGCGGCGGCGCGGATCAGCGAGTGGCCCTGGATTCCCTCGCTGGGCATCCCCCTGGCGTTTTTGGCGGACGGGCTGGCGTTGTTTTTCGGGTTGATCGTCAGCGGCATGGGCGTGCTGGTGTTCTGGTATGCGAACTTCTACCTCGACGCCCATTACCGACACCACGGTCGGTTCTACGCGTACCTGACCCTGTTCATGGCGGCGATGCTGGGGACCGTGCTCGCCAACCATCTGCTGCTCCTGTTTGTGTTCTGGGAGCTGACCGGCCTGGCGTCCTTCCTGTTGATCGGGTTCCTGCATGAGGAGGAAGCCTCCCGGGTCGGTGCCCGGCAGGCGCTGCTGGTCACCGGATTCACCGGGCTGTTGCTCCTGGCGGGCATTCTGATGGTGCGGCAGGTCACCGGCACCTTCGCCCTGGATGAGCTGCTCCGCGCGGGCCTGCCCGCCGGGGCGCACCGCGGCTGGTTGACCGCGGCGCTGCTGCTCCTGGTGCTGGGGGCGTTTGGCAAGTCCGCCCAGTTTCCGTTCCACTTCTGGCTGCCCAATGCGATGGCCGCGCCCACGCCGGTGAGTGCGTATCTGCACTCGGCCACGATGGTGAAGCTGGGGGTGTTCCTGTGCGCGCGGCTGTTTCCGCTGTTTGTCGCCCACGAGTTGTGGGCGCCGCTGCTGTCGTGGATCGGGTTTGGCACGATGGTGCTGGGGGCGGTGCTGGCCCTGCAATCGCACGACCTGAAGGCCATCCTGGCCTTTTCCACCGTCAGCCAGCTCGGCTACCTCATCGGTTACTACGGCCTGGGCGCGACGGCGGGGGTCGAGCACGACTATCTGCACATCCTGAACCACGTCCTGTACAAGGGCGGCCTGTTCATGATCGCGGGGGTGGTGATTCACAGCACGGGCCTGCAGGACATCCGGCACCTGGGCGGGCTGGGCCGGCGGTTGCCGTGGCTGGCGGGGGCGGGCGCGGTGTTGGCCGCCACCATGGCGGGGGTGATCGGCACCACCGGCTTTCTGAGCAAGGAGATGATGCTCAAGGAAATTCTCGAAGCACTGCGGCCGCACGGCACGCTCGGCAGCTACGCGGCGGGGTGTGTGCTGGTGACCTCGGTGATCAAGGTGGCGTTCGCGGCGCGGTTCTTCACCAATGTCTTCCTCGGCCCGGAGCCGGCCGCGGTCAAAGCCCGGTTCCACGCGCCGCCGCTGCCATTGCAACTGCCACCGTTGTTGCTGGCGGCCGCGGCCATTGGGTTTGGCGTGTTTCCGCGGTGGCTGGACCCAGCGCTGGATGCGCTCGCGGTCCCGGGGTTGCACCGGCCGGCCGATCATCTGGCCCTCTGGCACGGGGTGACGCTCGAGTTCCTGACCAGTCTGGGCGTGCTGGTGCTGGGCGCCGGCCTGTATGGCTTCGGGCAACGCACCGCCTGGCGCTGGGCGCGCATCTCGCCGGCGCTGCGGTTCGACGCGTTTTTCGAGGCCGGGCTGGGCGCTTTCTTCCGGTTCACGAGGGGGCTGACGCGCACGTTGCAGGCGGATCGGCCGGTCAGTTACCTGCCGGTGGTGCTGGCCTTCGCCCTGACACTGGTGGGCGGGTGGACGGCTTACGCGTTGTTCCGGTCGGGTGAGGCCCTGCCGGGCTGGGTGAGCGAGGCGGCCCGGGGGGTGGATTGGTTGCGGGCTTTTGCGGCCGGCTTGATCGCCCTGGCGGCGTTGGGCGTGGTGGGGGTGCGCCGCTGGACCACGCAGGTGATCGCCCTGTCGGTGGCCGGATTTCTGACCACGTTTTACTTCGTGCTCCACCGGGCGCCGGACCTGGCGTTGACGCAGATTCTGGTCGAGGTGGTCACGTTGATCCTGGTGCTGCTGCTGCTGGGGCGTTTTCCCCGCTCGGCCGAACGGGGCGAGCGCACCTGGCGACCGCCCCCGGGACGGCGGCTCTTGAACGGGGTGTTGGCCGTGAGCGTGGGCGGGCTGATGAGCACGCTGGTGCTCTGGGTCAACGCCCGCCCGGCGGCGGAGCGGGTGGGAGACCGGCTGGCGGCGCAAACGGTGGACCTGGCCGAAGGGACCAACGCCGTGAACACGACGCTGGTGGACTTCCGGGGCTTTGACACGCTGGGGGAGATCACCGTGCTGTTGATCGCCACGCTGGGCGCGCTGGGGCTGTTGATGCGCTACAAGCGCACGCCGGAGGAGTACCGACAGGGGCCGCTGGGGGCGCCGGGCATGGGGGTGCATCATCCCGGGGAGGACCGTCCATGAACGGACCGCGCTCCTACCTCTTCGATCGCCTGGTGCGGGTGGTGTTCTTCCTCCTCAACGGGGTGGCGCTGTACCTGTTGCTGCGCGGGCACAACCTGCCCGGCGGCGGGTTCATCGCCGGGTTGGCCTCGGCCATTTCCCTGATCCTGCTGAGCCTGGCGTTGGGGGGCGAGGCCATGCGGCGGGTGGTGCGCGGGGACCCGGTGCTGCTGGCTGGGGCCGGCCTGCTGCTGGCCCTCGGCACCGGGGCGGCGCCGTTGCTGGCGGGCCGACCGTTTTTGGAGCATTTCCACGTGCACCTATCCGGAGTGCCGCTGCTGGGCGAGGTGCACGCGGGCACTCCCCTGCTCTTCGACACGGGGGTGTATTTGTTGGTGGTGGGCATCACCAGCAAACTGGTCTTTGTGCTCACCCAGTCCACCCGCGGCCTGCGCGCGCTGGTCGCTGCCGAGGAGCGTCGCTACAGCTCGCCGTTGGAAAGCCCGATTGACGAGGCCGCCGCCCGCGAGGGGGAGAACCATCGCGAATCAGCCCATGAGCCTTGAAACCGCCCTGTTGATCGGTGTGTTGTTTGGCTGCGCCACCTGGTTGGTGCTCCATCACAGCTTCGTGAAAATTCTCTTCGGCTTTGTGCTCCTGTCGAACGCCGCCAATCTGTTTCTCCTGAGCATGTCCGGCTCGCCGGACGGCCGGGAGGCGCCCATCGCCGGTCAGACCGCGGGGCCGCTGGTGGACCCGTTGCCGCAGGCATTGATCCTGACGGCCATTGTGATCGGCTTTGGCGTGACGGCCTACCTGGTGATCCTGCTCTACCGCCTGTTTCTGGACCAGAAGACCACCAACGCGGCGGAGTTGTTTGCCGAGCAGGACACCTCCGAACGCACCTGAGGCCCGCCGTGAACCTCGTCATCCTGCCCGTGCTGCTGCCGCTGGTGACGGCGGTGACGCTGCTGTTCTGGGGGCGGCCCTCGCCGGCGCGGCGGGTTCTGGCTGCGACCTCAGCGGCGGCGCAACTGACCGTCGCCCTGGCCCTGCTGGCGCGGACCCTCGAGGCCGGCTGGCTGGTCCTGCCGGTGGGGGCCTGGTCCGCCCGGCTGGGCATCGTGCTGGTGGCCGACCCGTTGGCGGCGGTCATGGTGGGGCTGAGCAGCTTCACCGCGCTGGCCGCGGTGTTGTACGGGTTTGCCGAATTTCGGACCGCCCTCGAACACCCGCTGCGCCTGACGCTCGTGCAGTTCCTGGTGGCCGGGATCAACCTGGCCTTTCTGACCGGGGACCTGTTCAACCTGTTCGTGGCCTTCGAGGTGATGCTCATCGCCTCCTACGCGCTGTTGACCCTGGAGGCCGACGACTGGGACGTGAAGCAGGCCTTTCCCTACCTGGCGGTCAATCTGACCGGGAGCACGCTCTTCCTGTGCGCCGCCGGCTTTGCCTACCGGTTGTTTGGCACGTTGAACTTCGCCGACCTGGCCGCGCGCGCGGCGGCGCAGCCCGAGGACCCGCGGGTGATCGCCCTGGCGCTGTGGCTGCTGGTGGTGTTCGGGCTCAAGGCGGGGTTGTTCCCGCTCTATTACTGGCTGCCCAACAGCTACCCCATCCTGCCCGCGCCGCTGGCCGCGCTGTTCTCGGGCATGCTGACCAAGGTGGGCGTGTACGTCCTTTTGCGCACCTTCGGCACGGTGCTGCCGCACGGGCTGACCGGCGTGCACACCCTGCTGGCCTGGCTGGCCGGGGCCACGATGATTTTGGGCGTGCTGGGGGCGCTGTCGCGCAACTTCATCCGCGGCATCCTCAGCTACCACATCCTGAGCCAGATCGGGTTCATGGTGCTGGCGATCGGTCTGTTCACGGAGTTGGCCTTTGCCGCCAGCATCTTCTACATCATCCACCACATCATCGTGAAATCTTCGCTGTTCCTGATCGGCGGCACGGCGGCCCTGCTCAGCCGCACCGACAACCTCGACCGCATGGGCAACCTCTGGCGCCACGCGCCCGGGCTGGGCGTGCTGTTTCTCCTCCAGGCGCTCTCGCTGGCCGGACTGCCCCCGTTGAGCGGCTTCTGGGGCAAGTACGCCATCCTGGTCGTCGGCCTCGAGCAGGGCGAATACGTGCTCGTGGCCCTGGCCATTGTGGCCAGTATCCTCACCCTGGTGAGCATGTTGAAAATCTGGAACGCCGCCTTCTGGGCCGACGCGCCGGAGCCGGCGGCGACGCAACAAGACCCGCGCGGCCGGTGGATGAACCGCGTCACCACCGGCATGGTCCTGGTGTCCCTGGCCGTGGGGCTGGGTGCCGAAGGGGTGTTCCGCGTGGCGCAGCAGGCCGCCGCACGGGCAAGGGACCAGGCCGGTTACCTCCGCGCCGTACACGCGGTGGTGACCAAGGACGCGCCCGACCGCCCATGAAAGCCCTCGCCTTCAATATGGTGCTGGCGACGCTGTGGTTGCTGCTCAGCCCCACCCGCACCACCGCGGATTTCTTCATCGGCTTCGCCCTGGGCTTCGCCGGGCTGAGCCTGTTCAGCGCGGTGCTGGACACCGGCGACTACCCCCGGCGCGCGCTGGCGCTGGGGCGCTTTGGCCTCGGCTTTCTGCGCGAGTTTTTGCACGCCAACCTCACCGTGGCGGCCCAGGTCTTGTTCCGCTCCGCCCGGGCGCTGCGCCCGGATTTCGTGCGCTACGAAGTGGCCGACCTGACCCGCGGCGAAATCCTCGTGCTCAGTTACTGCATCACGCTGACCCCGGGCACCACCGTGGTGCACATCGCCGAGGATTTCCGCGCGCTGACCATCCATGCTCTGGACGCCCGCGATCCTGCGGCCCTGCGGCGCGCCATTGACACCCGGCTCAAGGAGCCGCTGCTGCGTCTGACCCGATGATCGCGCTCGCCCTGCAGCTCGCCTTTTTGCTGCTCACCCTGGCCGTCCTGCTGGGCCTGGTGCGCCTGGTCCGGGGCCCCACCGTGCTGGACCGCATCCTGGCCTTCGACCTCATCGCCACCAGCATCGTGGGCATGATTGCGCTGCTGAGCGTGAAGTGGCGGACCCCGCTTTACCTCGAACTGGTCCTGCTCTTCTCGCTGCTGGGCTTCGTGAGCACCGTGGCCTTTGTGTTTCACCTCCATCGCACCCTGCCCGCACGCCCCTCGGCTCGCGAAGAACCTCCGTCCGGGGCCGCGCCCGCCCCCTCCCCGCCGCCATGACCGAACTGCTCTCCGCCCTCCTGTTGCTGACCGGCGCGAGCTTCGTGCTCCTCGCCGCCATCGGCCTGGTGCGCCTGCCGGACGTGCTCTGTCGTTCGCACGCCGTGGCCAAGGCCGGCACCCTGGGCATCTTCGCGATACTGCTCGGCCTGTGGGTGGAACTGGGCGTGGCGGCGGCGGGGTTGAAGATCCTCCTGGCCCTCGCCTTTCAAGTGACCACCATCCCGGCGGCCGCCCACCTGGTTGGCCTGCTGGCCTGGCAAAAGAATCTTCCCCGTTGGCGCGCGCCGCAGGCGCCGCCCCCCGATCGGTCCGCTCGCACGGGGCGCCCTCACTGAAGGCTTACTGGCTCGAGTCAGGCTGGGAGCCTGCCCACCCGGGCCCTGCCGGGGGAGCCTGGGGGACGCCCTGCCTTGGGCTGGCCGACAACGGCTGGTGGTGGTTCACGTCCGGGCCGTGGCGCGATTCGGCGGCTTCCGCCGGGGGTCTCCGGTGGTGCGAACCCCTTCCCGCATCGCGACTTCCCCGCCTTTGAACGTCTTGCCCGCCCCCGGTCGGCTTGGCAACTTCGCGCCGGTTCGCCATGCCCATCTTTCATGACGCCGCCCTGCGGGCCGCGGCCGGTGAAGCTCAGGACCTGAGCTGGCTGCGACCGGAACACTTGGCTGACTGGCGCGGTCTGGCCGTCGCCCTTGACCGCCTCAGCCCCGAGCAACGCAGCGCCGCCGTTTACGCCGACCGGCGTAGGCAAATAAACCGTACCCGCTCCAAAACCCCCAGCGTGTAAGCCGCCATGTCAGGATTCCGCCATCCTCCGCTTGTTGACATCACGCGTATTCGCCAGGACCTGCGCGACCGGTATCAGGACGGGTTCGCCATCCTGAAGGAACTCCTTCAAAACGCCGACGACGCCGGGGCCACTGAACCGGGCGGGGCCGCCACCCAACTGGTGCTG
>CALFAV010000083.1 GCA_937946835.1 uncultured Verrucomicrobiae bacterium
CGAGAACAAAGCTGATGCGGCGCCGCAGCCCACGCCCTGCTACACACACGGTTCACTGCGCTTTTGCATCCCAACAACGCGACGAGCTTACCCCACCCTGCCCTCCCCACCAGTCCCCAAAACTGGGGACAAGCCGCTGCCAGCGCCCCCGCGAGATTCGTCCACCGGCACGCCAAAACCAGGCTCAGGGTTCCGCCGCCGGGGTGCCCGGCCGCGCGGCGTGTTCCTCGTCCAGCTCGCGCAGTTGCTCAAGAATCGCCGCCAACTTCTGCCCGGTGTCGGTGAGGTGGTACTCGACCCGCAGCACCTTGCCCGGAAATTCGCGGCGGGTGATCAGGTCGTAGTCCAGCAGTTTGCGGAGCCGTTCGTTGAGCACCTTGGTGGAGATGCCCGGGATGAACCGCTCCAACTGCCCCGGGCGGTGCACACCGCGGGCGATGGCGGCCAGCACCGCCGCCGACCACTTGCAGCCCACCACGTCTTCCAGCCGTCGGTAGCGCGTCCGCTCGGGCAGGCTCAGATACCGGGCCGGGGGGGAAGCTCGGATGCTGTCGGGCGTCTTCATGGCACGTAATGTGGCGAGTCCCGGCGGTCCTGTCAGCCGGTTACCAAACGGTCACCCCGCACCGAATTGTGCCCACTGTCGCGCGCCGAGCCGACCGGCACACTCACCGTGGCGACGCCGGCCAACGGGTCGGTTGCCGCCACCAAAGACAAAACCCAGAAGCGAAAGATCCGCATGAAAACCAAAGCCGTGTTCTATCACGCCGGCTGCCCGGTGTGTGTGGCCGCCGAGCAAAACGTCGCCGCCGCACTCGACCCCGCGCGGTACGAGGTCGAAATCGTCCACCTGGGCCAGGATAAATCCCGCCTGGCCGAGGCGGAACGGGCGGGGGTCAAATCCGTGCCCGCCCTGGTGCTTGGCGGCACGGCCTACCACATCAACTTCGGCGCCAGTCTGGAGGCGTTGAAGTAACGGCCGCCGCCTCAAACGACCCGCCGGGGACGCACGCTGTCTCCCCGGCGGGTTTTTGCCGCTGAGACCCCGGGTGTCGCGTAAGCGAGAATTCCTCGACAGAAGTCCCCAAGGCCGGAGCGCAGCTTGGCTCGCCAACGGTTAATGCAGCCAGGCTCCCGGTGACCCTGGCTGGGGACTGTGGCCCGGGCCGGATTTGCCCCGAAAAAAAGCGGTCCTTGCGGACCGCTGGATGGAGCAGATGAACCAAGGCGGCGGCTGCCGACTCAGGCGTTGCTTGGCTGATTGGTCGCCGGCAACGGCAGCACCTTCGAGGCGAGGCCGATCTTCATGCAGATGAAGTACACCACGGCGCCCACGATGAACGCCGCCACCGGGGCGGCCGGCACGGTGTAGCCGGTGATCCGATCAAAAATGCCCACGGTGAAGCCCAACGCCCAGGCAATCCACCCGGCCGGGTTGAAGCCGGCACGCGGTCCGCTCCATTTCTTCCCGGCCAGCAGGTAATCCACCATCATCGCGCCGCAGATCGGCCCGAAGGACGCCCCGATAATGACAAACACCCCGATGACGCTGGCCACCTGCTCGGTCACCGCCAGGATGATGCTCAGGGCGGCGCCGATGCCGACCGAGATGAACGGGTTCACCTTGGGCAGGGTGGTTTTGAAGCTGTTGGCGGCGATGAACGACGAGAAGCACGCCGGCGGGAAGGCGGCAATCGCCAGCAGGAACAACAGGATACCCGCGGTCTTCTCGCCCAGCACCACCTTGATGATCTGCGAGGTGGGCCGCAGCAGCGTTTCGGACACTGCCTGAACGTGTTTGGCCTCGGCGGCCTTGTCATCCAACTGCAGCGCCTTCTCGGCCTCCACCTGGGCAATCTTCTGGATGGCCGGGCCGTAGTCCTTGTGCCCGTGGGCCCCCGCCACGATCAACGTGGACAGACCGGCGGTCAGGAAAATGGCCAGGGCGATGCCCACCAGACCGCCCATTTTCACGTCCCGGGCGTCGCGGTTGTTCAGGCCGAAGTCCACACCGGCCGCGCCGGCCGTGGCGAAGAACCCCACCACGTACGTGGCCAGGAACCCCAGGACCCCGCCGGTGATGAGGCTGAAGACCGGCATGGGCGGCCCGGCATTGCCGGCGGCGGTCCCGTGCAGGTCCTGGAGCGCCTTCGGGTCGAAGCTGCCGACGCCGCTGACGGTTTTCACGAACAGAATCAAGAGCACCGCCACCGGGATCAGCGGCAGGTAGGTGGCCACCTTGGCCACGTACTGGATGCCTTTCAGGCCCACAAACGCGGCCAGCACACCCCAGACCACCATCAAAACCTTGGCCGGCAGGCCGGTGAAGGTGGCAATGGCCAGGGCGGAAAAGTAGGTGTTGACGCCCAACCACCCGAATTGCAGCAACCCCATCAGAAAGCCGGGCAGAACGAACCCCCCGGTGGCGCCAAAGGTGGAAGTCCCCACGATGTACAACGGCAGGCCGGTCTTCATGCCCAACAAGCCGGGCACGAGATAGAACAGGAAGTGGCAGATCAGGGCGGCAATCACCAAACCCAACAGGGCCACGCCCACACCCTGGGCCAGACCACCGCCCTTGGTGGTGGCCAGGACGGCATCCTGCCAGAACACGAACCACAGGAAGATGCCGGCATAGGTGGGCGCGGTGTTTTTGTACCAGGGCGCCCGGTTGGCGGGCGGGTTGGGAACGGCACTGGTAATGTAGGCGGGGAGACTTTCGTGCTGGTTGCTCATGGCTCCGTTATGGCGGATTCTAATTGCCCCGCAAGCCGAAAGTGCCGCCGGCGTTTGCCAGCGCCACCACCCGATCTTTGCAGCCCGCGGCACGGTGCAGCTCGACCACGGCGGCTCAGGGGCGCAGGGCAGCGCGCCGGGGACGCTCCGAGTCGGCCAAGCGCCTCAGTTCGGCGTAAAGGCCGCGGGCCAGGGCCACGCGTTCCAGCAGGGCGTCGCCCTGCCGGGCGAGTTGCTGGCGGTACCGGTCGGCCTCCAGCCGGCCTTCGCCGTCGAGCCGCTTGGCCTCGGCGATGATGCCTTCGATCTGGCGCAGGCTTTCTTCACGCCTGGCCAGCAGGGTCTCCAGCCCGTCGAACTTCCAGAAGCGCAGCCCCTCGCGGATCACATAGACCGGCGTGGTGTGGGCGCTGGTGCCGTCGCCGGCTCGGGCGCGGGCGGCGATCCAAAAGCCGGGGCCGGCCTCGACGGTAAAGTCGAGTTCGGCTTCGGGGTTCTTCGGGTCGGTAGATTCGGCGGTGCGGATCACTTCGCCGTGCCGCACGACCTCCAGCTTCATGGGGGCCATGCGTTTGGGGTCGCCCCAGGCGTGGGCGCGCACGCGGAGCTTGCGGTTGGACTTCATCACCAACTCGTCGCCGGGCAGGGCGTCGCCCACCCGGAACTCGAGCATCGGCCCGCTGGTGGTGAAGGTGCGGCCGCGGCCGAAGGCTTTGAACCACTTGTCGGCGCTGAACGGCTGCTGGCCCAGGTAGGCGTAGGCGCGCACTTCCCCAATGGTGCCGCCCCAGGGCACGTCCGAGCCGGCGCTGGCGGTGAGCTTGCAGCCCAGGTTCAGGAAATCGTAGTAAAGGTCGGTGCCGAGCTGGTTGAACTGGATGATCTCCACGAAGTCCACCTTGCCCCGGGGCACGTTCAGGCTCATGTCGCGATGCACATGAAACAGGCCGGAGTTGACATGCGCGTAGCCCGTGAGGCCGCCCTGGGCGTGGACCTCGTCGAAGACCAGGTCGTAAAGGAAGTAGCGTTCCGGGTTGCGCACCATGCTGAGGATGTTCATGGCCAGGGTGTGGCCGATCTGGTCATGCGTGCGCGGACATTCCTGGCCGGGGGCAAGCACGTAATCGCCGTCCACCACCCGGTAGGCCGGACCGAAGCCGCGCTGCTCGAAGTAGGTGCGGTAGATGTCGCCCATCTTGACGATGTTGGCCAGGTGCACGTCCTCGGCTTTCACCCAGGCCATGACGTGGCGGGCGTCGTCGTCGCTCAGGATGCGCAGGTGCACGTGGTCGTCGCCCGACCACCAGCCGCGCCGGGGCATGTCCACCCACCGGCGCGGGCGCAAGGTGCGCTCAGTCAGTTCGCCGGACTTGATGGTCACGTCCTCGAAGAGCACCTCGTGCTCGACGCCGCGTCGTACGCCGATTTGCCAGACGCCCGGCGCCAGGGCCATGTCGAACGGGCCGGGCACGCACCAGAAATGCACCCCCAGCGGGCCGGGCAGGTTGGCGGCGCGCACGCCGGTGGCCTGGCCCTGGCCGTCGAACTGCGGGGCGAACTCGATGCCGTTGGCCGGCCGCCGCACCAGGCCGTCCACGCGCCACATCAGCCGCACCATGGCGGGCGTGGGCCGGCCGGTGTCGTCGGAAAGCACGGTGAGCTTAAGCCGGCCGGGCGGCGGGGTGACCACGTCCAGGGGCAAGGGCAGGGACGGCTGGCCGGGGCGGTTGAACCGCAGTTGCAGCGTGGTGCGGCCAAAGGGCAAGTGGTCGAGACCGGCCACGGCGTAAGTGACGCCGCTGGCGCCCAGGTCAATGCTCACCCGGCTGGTCTCGCCGCCGGGCGCGGACAAATCGGCCGCGTTGGAACTGAACCACAGCCCTTCGCCGCCGGCGTTGACCTCGAGAAGCAGCGCGCCGGTGTCGCCGGGTTGTTCGATGGGGCCGGCCGGTTGCAGCGTGGCCCGAGCGGCGGTCAGGTCCAGGCGCAGCAGCCGGGGGCATTGCTTGACCAGCTCGAGCAATCGGTCGGCGGCCCGGGTGGCGCGCTCGGCAGCCGCCTGGCGCGCGGCGTCGTCGCGGGCCTGGCGGAGCTGCTGATCGGCTTGGCGCAGTTGCCGATTGAGCGCGTCCAGCTCCGCTCGATGCGCTTCGCCGAAGAGATACCAGTAGTTGTGCGAGACCCGGCCGGCAAATTCGAGAATGCCCGGGAGCAGTGGCGGGGTTTCGGCGCGGCCCGATCCGGCCAGGGTCAGGAAGCCGGCCAGTGCCAGCGTAACAGGAGTAAAACAAGTGCGGGCGTTCATGGTTCGGAAGGTGCGGAGCATGGTTTGCGCTCAACGTCAGCCGGTGCCGCGGCAGCGGCCTTCGGCGGCGTGAGGACACGTGCTTTGAATTCGCGCGCCTGGCCTTCCGGGGCGGGCGGCAGCAACGAGTCACGCAGCGGCACCGCCTCAAGCCGGGCGCCATCCCGGGCCTCAACCTGGTGCAGACCTACCGCGCGCAGCTCGGGCCAAAGTCGGTCCTCGACCACCAGTTCCGTGCCGGGCGCCAGGTCGGGAGGCGGGGGAGCAAAGAAGAAAAGACTGAGCCGGTGATGCCAACGGCCCGTGCGGGTGTGGCCCAGCAGGTCCAGCTCCGGCTCGCGCAGCGGCACCAGGTCCATTGTTTGGCCGGCCGCGCGCAGTTTGACCAACCCGGCGAGCCTGGGGGCGAGTTGTTTCAGGTAAGCCTCGGTTTCCGCCCGGCTGAGCCGGCCGTCCCCGTCGGCGTCCATGAGGGCGCGCTCGTGCTCCGAGCCGTCCTCGAAAAACGTCAGGTGGACCGTCACGTCCACGTACTCGGCGCCCAGCGCGACGATCACGTGGTGCCGGAGGTACCCGGCCAGCGTGTCATGCGCCCGGCTCGCCAACGCCAGCAGACCGCCCAGCAGCGTCGCCCGCAGGAGCGCGACAAGCCGGCGGGGTGCGGCCGGCAACCACTTGGCCTGAGCGGGTGGCATTTCCTATGGTCATGACGCTTTTTCCGGCCGCGTGCAAGCCCGGCGCCGCTGGTTCCGCCTTCCCGATCACCGGGCAACTGCGGGATTGTCCCCCGCGCGCGCCCCGGGCTAGTCTGCGCGCAACGCACCGTTGACCGCATGAATCTTACTCGCCGCACATTCCTCGCCGCCGCCGGTGCCGCCGCCGCGGCCCCCCGATTTTCCGCCCGGGCCGCCGAGGCCCCTGCCCCGCGTCCCCGCATCAAACTCGCCATCGCCACCTACTCGTACTGGCATTTTCGCACCGCCCGGGTGCCCATCGAGACGGTCATTGACAAGGCGGCGATGCTGGGGGTTGAGGGGGTGGACATCCTGCACCGGCAGATGGACATCCCCGAGCCGGCGCCGCTGACCCCGGAGCATCGGGCTTACCTACGGCGGCTCAAGCGGCACGCCTTCCGCCAGGGCATTGCGCTGGTCGCGCTGTCCATTCACCAGGACTTCGTGGACCCGGACCCGGCTTATCGCCGCCGGCAGGTCGAGCACACCCACAAGTGCATCGAAATCGCCTACGAACTGGGCGTGCCCTGCATCCGCCTCAACTCCGGCCGGTGGAACACGATTCCGAACTTCGACGACCTCATGAAGGCGCGCGGCGAGGAGCCGGTCCTGCCGGGATACACCGAGGACGACGGGTTCAAGTGGTGTCAGGACTGCATCGCGCAATGCCTGCCCAAGGCCGAGGAATGCGGCGTCATCCTGGCGCTGGAAAATCACTGGGGCCTGACCCGCACGCCGGAAGGGCTCCTGCGCCTGGTCAACGCCCTGCCCTCGCCCTGGCTGGGGGTGTTGCTCGACACGGGCAATTTCCTCGAGGACCCCTACGACAAAATTCGCCTCGTGGCCCCCAAAACCGTCTTTGTCCAGGCCAAGACCTATTGCGGCGGCGGCGAGTGGTACACGCTGGAGCTGGACTACCCGCGCATCGCCCGCATTCTGCGCGAGGCCGGCTACACCGGGTACGTGTCGCTGGAAATGGAGGGCAAGGAGGACCCGGACACGGCCGTGCCCAAGAGCATCGAACTGCTGCGCCGGGCCTTTGCGAGTTGAAGCGGCCGGACGCGCCGGGGCGATCGCGCGGTCCACCCGCTTTTCCGACAACGAGGGGCGGTCGCCTGTCCGCCTAGATCTGCTCGAAGTACCGTCGCTTTTCCCAGTCGGTCACGGCGTCCTGAAAGGCCTGCTGTTCGAGCCGGGCGTGGCGCACGGAGTGGTCCACCACCGCGTCTCCGAAGGCCGCCCGGGCCAGGCGGGATTGCTCGAAGAGGTCGGCGGCGTCCCGCAGCGTGGCCGGCAGCCGGGGCAGTGAGTTGTCCAGGTAGGCGTTGCCGCGGTACTCCTCGCCGCAGTCCAGGTCTTCCTCGATACCCGCCCGGCCGGCGGCGAGCATCGCGGCCAGGGCGAGGTACGGATTGGCGTCCGCGCCGGGCATGCGGTTTTCGATCCGAAACGACGGTCCATGCCCCACGATGCGGAATCCGGTGGTGCGGTTGTCCGTGGCCCAGGCCATGCGGGTGGGGGCCCAACTGCCGGGCTGGTAGCGCTTGTAACTGTTCACCGTGGGGGCGGACCACAGGCACAACTCGGGCGCATACTTGAGCAGACCGCCCAGGAACTGACGAAACAACCTCGTGCCGGTGCGGCGGCGGGCGTCCCAAAACGCCGGCCGGCCGGCCCGCCACAGGCTCAGATGCAGGTGGCAGGAGTTGCCCGCCTCCTCGGGGGCCAGCTTGGCCATGAAGGAAATCGCCCTGCCGTGCTGCTGCGCCAGTTCCTTGACGCCCTGCTTGAAGACCGTGTGCCGGTCGGCCATTTCCAGCGGCGCGGCGTGGGGAAAGTTCACCTCGTGCTGGCCGCGGCTCCACTCGCCCTTGCTGCTTTCGACCGGCACGCCCGCGGCCGGCATCTGGTTGCGGATGGCCCGCAGGAGCGGCTCGTCGCGCGTGGGCTGCATCAGGTGGTAGTCAATGCGGTAGTCGCTGGAGGGCTGGAGGTCGCGGTAGCCGCGGGCAAAGGCCTCCGGGTAGGGGTGGTTGAACAGGTAAAACTCCAGCTCCGTGGCGCACCGGCAGGTCAGGCCCCGCCGCCGCAGGCGCTCGACCTGTTGCCGCAAAATGGTGCGCGGCGCCTCCGCCACGGGCGTGCCGTCCTCCCGCACGTAGTCGCACAACACCAGGGCCGCGCCGGGCTGCCAGGGCAGCGCGCGCAGCGTCCCCAGGTCCGGCCGCAGGGCGAAGTCGCCGAAACCCGCGGCCCAATTGGCCACGGCGAAGCCGTCCAGGGGATCCATCTCGAGGTTCACCGTGAGGAGGTAGCTGCACCCGTGCGTGCCGTGCCGGGCCACGTGGTCGAGAAAGAAGTCGGCCCGGAACCGTTTGCCCACCAGTCGGCCAAAGGGATCGGGAAACCCGGTCAGCACGGTGTCCAGGGTTCCGGCGCGGACGCGGCGCTGGAGTTCGGCGAGGGTCATGCGCGGGGAGTGAATCACACCCAACCGGCCGACTCAACGCCCGGCTTGTCGCCGGGCCAGCAGCACGTCCCGCCCGGTCAGGTACAGCAGGGCAATCAGCACCGCAAACGGCACCAACGCCAGCAGGTCGGACCACGCGCCGGTCACGAAGGGATTGCGCCCGGCCAGGTCGTTGACCGCCGCGTGGAAGCGGGCCAACCAGCGCGCGGGCGCTGCGCCGTTCGGGTCGGCCAGCCCGGCGATGACGGCGATGAGAATGCCGGCAATGGCCCCGCCGGCGATGTAGCCCGAAGCGAGCAGCACCCCCGCGCTCTTGTCGCCCTCGGCGCTCAGTTGCTCCGCGGTCAGTCGGGCGGCGGCGTACTTGCGGCGCAGGTAGCGGTCCACCCCGGCCCGCACCAGGCCGCCCAGGAAAATGGGCGACGAGGAGGACAGCGGCAGGTACACGCCGGTGGCGAAGGCCAGCGAGGGCAGGAAGGACATCTCGAGCACCACGGCGATCATGGCGCCGATGAGCACCAGGCCCCAGGGCAACTCGCGGCTGAGGATGCCCTTGATGATGTAGCTCATGAGCGTGGCCTTCGGCGCGTCGAACTTCTCCACCGGCGTGCCGTCGGGCCGCGTGCGCCAGGTGCCGTTGATGCCGGGGTCCACCAGGTACACCGGCCGGCCCGTGTCGTCCACCAGGTAGCGTCCCGGCGGGCCGAGCTGCTCGCGGGTGTTGTGCCAGACCAGGTAGGTGTTGGTGTCCGTCGTGCCCTGGGGGCCGAGCAGCCGTTCGCGCTTGGTCAGCGTGGCCACGTCCGCCCGCAACGTGGCCGGCACGTTTTGCAGCAGCGTCACCGGCACGTACACGGTTTTGCTGTCGTTCAGGACCGTCAACACCGGCCCCAAAATGACCGCCGAGGCCAGCGCGCCAATCAGCAGGGCAATCTGTTGGTACCGCGGCGTGGCCCCCACCAAAAAGCCGGTCTTGATGCTCTGGGCGGTGGTGCCGCCGTTCGAGGAGGCGATGCACACAATGCCGCCCACCGAGAGCGCGGTCACGTAGTACCGCGCCTCGGTCCAGTCCAGCGCCAGGAAGATCAAACAGGTCAGCAGCAGCGTGGCCACGGTCATGCCGGAAATCGGGTTGGAGGAGGACCCGATTTCCCCGGTGAGCCGCGCGGACACGGTCACAAAGATGAACCCGAACACCACGATCAGGAGCGCCCCCAGCACGTTCATGTGCAACGGCGCGGCCAGGGTGATGGCGACCAGCAACCCCAGCACGCCCCCCAGCACCACCTTGAGCGAGATGTCCCGGTCCGTCCGCTCCCGGCCCGTGGCCGGCCCGCGCGCCCCGCTGAAATCCCGCAGCCCCCCGCGCAGCGCGTGCCAAATGGTGGGCAACGACCGCGCCACGCTGATGATGCCGCCCGCCGCCACCGCCCCCGCCCCGATGTACAGAATGTAGGCCCCGCGGATGCCGTTGGGCGTCATTTCCCGGATGGGCTGGCCGCCGGGCGGCACCAGCTCGGCCGCGTGCTCGCCGAAAAACATGATGGCCGGGATCAACACCAGGTACGACAACACCCCGCCGGCGCACATGATCGAGGCAATGCGCGGCCCGATGATGTATCCCACGCCGAGCAGCTCCGGCGAAATCTCCGCCGCCACCGAGCCGCCCTTGAACGGCGCGCCGAACACCTTTTCCGGAATGTCCTTCCAGAGTCGGAACAACGCCATGAGCGTCTTGTAGGCCAGGCCGATGCCGAACCCGATGAAGATCGTGGCGGGATTGGTCTCCAGGCCGACCCCCGGCCCGGCCGCCCGGTGCGCCGCGCCGGCCGCGGCCCGCGACTCGGCGGACGCCCCCGCCTTGAGCACCTCGGCGCAGGCGGTGCCCTCGGGGAACTTGAGCACCCCGTGCTGGGCCACGATCAGCGCGCGCCGCAGCGGAATCATCATCAACACCCCCAGCAATCCGCCCAGCACCGCCACCAGCAACACGCGGCTCAACTCCAGGTCAAAGCCCAGGATGAGAATGGCCGGCATGGTCACCCCCACCCCGAAGGCGATGGACTCGCCCGCCGAGCCGGCGCTCTGGACCAGGTTGTTTTCGAGGATGGTGGTTTCCCGAAAGCCGAGGCGCGCGGCCAGTTTGAACAGCGTGATGGCAATCACCGCCACCGGGATCGAGGCGCTCACCGTCAGCCCCACCTTGAGCACCAGGTACAACGAGGAGGCACCGAAAATCATCCCCAACACTGTGCCCACCAACAGCGGCACGGGCGAGAATTCGGGCAGGTGCACGCTGGCGGGGATGTAAGGCTGAAAAGCGGAAACAGCGGCGGCCGTCGAGCCGGAGGCGGAACGGTCGGGCGAGCTCATGCGTGGCCGCACAGGCTAGGCACGCCGGCGGCAAACGCCAGTGCAAAGACCGACGGGTTTTCGGGAAGAAGCCCGGGTAGCGCCGATTGGCAAATTGCCATATCCCCGGCGGCCAGCCGCTACGCCGAAGAACCGGCTTCCCGCCTGCCGAAGAGCCGGCCTTCCAGCCCGGCGGTTGCCCGGGCCGCGGTGGAACGCGGCCCTCCATCAGGAGGGTGCCGCGCCGCCGGGAGCGCCGGCTTCCAGCCGGACGCGACCGTAGCGCAGATTGCCAATCTGCCGCCTGCCCGCTGCGCATCGCTTGGCGCAGGCAGGTATCGCCGGCTTCCAGCCGACGGAGGATGGCGCGGGCTTCCGGCCGGCCCGGGCCGCGACGCAGCGCGGCCCTACCGGGGAAGGCGCCGCTGCGTCGGCACCGCTGGTCGCGGGCGGCGAGCCGCCCTTTACGGCAGCCAAGATGGCTGCCGCCGGCCGGGAGCGCCGGCTTCCAGCCGGCCCTACCAAGGCACCCGATGTGGCTCTCCACCGGTGGGGCGCCGCTGCGCCGGCGCCGCAAGCCCACCCGGCCCCCCCGCTCCGGACCTGCCCCGAGCGGAAGTTCTCCGCGGCGGAATACCCCAACACCGCCTGCTGGGGAGTCGCCGTGGAAGGTACTGGCGCCGCCGCCTCTACGCGGCCCGGGTGAACGTGTGGCCGGGCGGGGCGATCCGCAGACCGGCGCGGAGACCGAAGCGGTTGGTCACGGTCACCTCGTCACTGGCCCAGGGACCGTCTTCGGTGAAGGTGCGCTGACCGCTGCCCAACACATCGTAAGTGTACTTCGTCTGGCCCAGACCGACCAGACGGTGGGTCAGCCGGTTGAGGGCATCGTACCAGTTGGTGATCGAGGCGGTGCCGGCGGGGTAGGTGACATTGGTCAGGTTGCCGACGGCGTCGTAGTCGTAGGTGGTGAAGTAGCCGTTGGTGCTGGCGCCGGTGCCGGTGCGAGTGAAGCGGTGGGTGAGCCAGCCGTTGGCGTTGTAAAGGTAGAGCAGGTCGGGATTGGGCTGGCCCTGGTACTTCTTCTCGGTCACCCGGCCCTCGGCGTCGTACGTCCA
>CALFAV010000084.1 GCA_937946835.1 uncultured Verrucomicrobiae bacterium
TGGGTCAGAAACACCGTCTCCAACCGCCGCTTGCGCCCTTCCTGCACCAGCATGGCCAGCTCCGGCGGGATGTGCTGCGGGGTGCAGTACTTCCACACCTCGTCCACCAGCACGATCTTGCGCCCGGCCAACCGCCCCCCGCGGCGCTTGTGACCGCATTCCCGCTTTGCTACAGCGGGGTCGGGCGTTGTCCTCGCCGGCGGTTGGCGAGCGACGAGCACCGGCTGTTGATCACCCCATCATGAAAATCACTTTGTTGGGCGCGGCAGGCGGGGAAGTGACCGGTTCCGCTTACCTGGTGGAAACGGCGTCGAGCCGGCTGTTGGTGGACTTCGGTTTTTTCCAGGGCATTCCCCACGCCGAGGACCGCAACCATGTCCCGCCCCGGTTGGACCCCACCCGACTGGATGCCGTCCTGCTCACCCATGCCCATCTGGACCACACCGGCCGTCTGCCCCTGCTGCCCGGACGGGGATTTCGCGGTCCGCTGCTGGCCACGGCCGCGACGCTGGAGCTGAGCGATTTGATCCTGCGCGACTCGGCCAAAGTGCAGGCCCAGGACCTGACCCGGATCAACCGCAAGCGCGAGCGGGCCGGAGAACCGCCGCTGAGCCCCCTGTTTGGCGTCGAAGACGTCACCCGCATCCTGGCCCGGGGACAGCCGACGGCCTATGAGCGGCCCACGCCGGTGACACCAGAGGTGGAGGCGCTATTCCTGGAGGCGGGGCACCTGCTCGGTTCGGCGAGCCTTCACCTGCGGGTGCACGAGAACGGCCGTCTCAAACACGTGGTTTTTTCCGGCGACCTGGGACCTCGGGGCATCCCCATCCTGCGCGATGCGGTCTGCCGCCATATGCCGGCGGACCTGGTGTTCCTGGAATCCACCTACGGCGACCATGATCACCGGCCTTTTTCCGCGACGGTGACGGAATTTTACGAGGCGGTCCGCGTCACGGTGGAACGAGGGGGCAAAATCCTGGTGCCCACGTTTGCCGTGGGGCGGGCGCAGTTGCTCCTGGTGTTGCTGGCCCTGGCCTTTCGGCGCGGGGAGTTGCCCAAATTTCCCCTGTACCTCGACAGCCCGATGGCGGCCGAGGCCTCCCGAATTTACCTGCGCCATCCCGAACTGTACGACGAGGACCTGCGCGCCCTGGGGGCCGAACATTCGCTCCTGGACGACCTGGACACCCTGAAAATCACCGCCACCGCCGAGGAATCCATGGCCCTGAACGAGGTGCCCGGCCCGTGTCTGATCCTGGCCGGCGCGGGCATGTGCAACGCCGGGCGCATCCTGCATCACCTGCGAAGGAATCTGTGGCGCCCCGAGACCACGGTCCTGATCGTCGGTTATCAGGCCCCCGGCACGTTGGGACGCCAGTTGGTCGAACGGGCGCCCCAGGTGAGCATCTTCGGGGAAAAGGTGGTCGTCCGCGCGCGCGTGCACACCCTGGGCGGATTCAGTGCCCACGCGGGCCAGACCGAACTGCTCGACTGGCTGGGATGCCTGGCCGCCGCGCGGCCACGGGTGTGTCTGACCCACGGGGAGACGCCGGCCCGCACCGCGCTCGCACGCGAGATTCGGGCCCGCTTCGGGCTGGAAGCCGCCCTGCCCGAGTTGGACGAGAGTGTGGAGGTGTGAGCCGCGCGCTGGGTTTCGGTCCGCTGAACGAGCGATTCCCACTCGGGACCTCCTGAGCAGGCCAACGAGCACGGTGGATCAGAGTTTTCCCAGCCAACTCAACCCCGTATGCGCTCCCTGTGCAGGGGGACATGAGGAGCGCCAGCCCGGAAGATTCGATCAGTATGCGGACACAGTTGGGACGAATCGCCATCTGACGCCCCCAGAGGCCTCGCCCGCCCACCGTTGATTCGTATTGGGCAAGTCTTCCCGAGCATGGATTCCACAGCCCCTTAGGGCCTGCCGTGTCCGGCCCGGGTTTCCTGGTTAAGGCTTGCGCACCTTCAGAGGCAGCGCGGAGCGCTCGGAGTGTGGCGTCGTAAGGCGCGCAGGCAGGAGGATTCGTGGTTGCCGCTGTCGGCCTGGTGCGGGATGATCTGGAGCGTGGCGGGCAATGTCCCACTCAGGCCCGCCAGGGGCGGGTGCGGTTGAGGCTGGCCAGCACGTCCCGGGTGATCTGCGCGTCCTCCTCGATTTGCCAGTCGAACATGCCCACCAGGATGAAGTCGGCGCCGTTTTCGAAGGCGTAGCGGAAGCCGCGCGCGGGCGGGATGGCGCCGGCGGCCAGCACCTTGAAGGCAATCCAGGGCTGGCGCACGTTGAACATGACCTCGGCCACCTCCTCGGGGTCCTTGCACCAGGAGTTGTCGTAGCGGCCCAGGTCGCCGGTCTCGTCCGGGCGCGGGGCGGTGTAGTAATCGTGGCTGTGGAAGGTCTTGAGGTAGAAATCCGGTTTCAGGCCGGCCTTTTCGCAGGCGACGATGGTACCCAGGCCATGCGCGCCGATGCCGGCCAGGCATTTGGCCGCGCGGATCACGTCCAGGGTCCTGGCCAGGGTGTCGAGGTCGCCGCGCTGGACCAGGGCATCGGCAGTGTCGCCGGTGGCGTGCACGGCCACGGCGCCGAGGTCGGCGGCCTGTTTGAACTGGTCCATGCCCCGCTCGCCGGTGAGGCGGGCCTGGGCGATCCATTTCATCTTGCCGCCGCGTTTCCAATGGCGCTGGAAGTGGTGGGCGCCGTCGCGCACCCAACTGTTGACGGCGTTGATGCCGTGGAGTTCGGCCAGCTCGAGGGTCTCGGCGATTTTGGCGTCGGTGTTGTAGCGCTTCATCAGGTGCGAGACGTAGGTGAGGTCCCGCGCGTGGGCGTAGCCGCCGATGAGGTTGCCGCCCAGCATGAGGCGGCTGAAGGTGTGCTCGCCGATCCGCCCCTGGGGCAGGGTGCCCCTGGGCGCCGGCAGCGGATGGGTGGGCAGGTCCAGAACCGGGTCGGCGCGCAGAGCGGCGGGGCCGAGGGCCGCGGTGACGGCGGTGGTTTTGAGGAAGTGGCGTCGGTCCAACGGTGCGTTCATGGCCGTCTCATTGTTGTGGCATTTGCCAAACGGTGTCTGCGCCAAAGATGGTTCGCCCCGGGTTTCCGGGCAACAGTTTTCGTGCGGGGCAAAGCGGTGACCGACAAGCCGGGCAGCCCCTCCCGGGGGGAAAAATGCTGCAATCCGGCCGCGCCCGGCCTAGGTTGCCGGCATGGATCCGCTGCTGAAACTGCTCCACGACGACGGCGGGCTGCGGCCGGCCCGGCTGGCGGCTTTGCTCGGGCTGACCGAGGCCGAGGTGGTGGAGAAGATCAAGGCCTACGAGCGGGACGGCGTCATCCTGGGCTACCGGGCGGTGCTCAACGAGGAAAAGCTGGGCGTGGACACCGTGCGCGCGGTCATCGAGGTCAAGATTACCCCGGAGCGCGAGGGGGGCTTTGACCGGATCGCCGAGCGCATCGCCAAGTTCAGCGAGGTGCGTTGCTGTTACCTCATGTCCGGCGCCTACGACCTGCTGGTCGAAGTGGAGGGCGACGACCTGCGGCAGGTGGCGATGTTTGTTTCGGAAAAACTGGCCACCATCCAGGGCGTGCTTTCGACGGCCACGCACTTCATCCTCAAGCCTTACAAGGAGCAGGGCGTGCTCATGAAGCCCGAGCGGCACGAGGAGCGCCTGCCCGTGACGCCGTAGGCGGGGTCGGACGAACCCCCGCCCGCTCCCGGCCGGTCCTTGAGCGCGCGGCGCGGCGGGCGTACTGGTACCTCCATGCAAATCCGACTTGGCAAAACTTTGGCAGTGGGCTGGGGACTCGGCCTGGTGAGCGGGCTGGCGCAAGGTTTCTCGGGCGCGGGTTATGGTAACTGGGGGCCGGCCGGCGGCAGTTACGGCGCCGTCACCGTGGCCCGGGTCAATGTGGCGCCGGTCGCGGGGGTGACGGGGGCCGGGGCTGTGGGCGGGGCGGGCTTGACCGGGATCACCGGCCCGGCGGCGGGGGGTGGCGGCGGTTTGTTTGGCGTCACCCGCCCCACCTTCATGGGGGAAGCCAATGCCGTGGCGGCGGGGTTTTTCGGCCGTGCCGGCGTGCCTGTCACCGGACCCGGGTTGACGCCGGGTGCGGCCGGAGCCCCGGTGGGAAGCTATGTCCGCGGCCGGGGATCCGGTTCAGCCGTGTCGGTCCCTGCGCTGCCGCGACTGGCCGGCGTCGGTCGGCCCGCGACTTCACGCCCGATGACGGCGGGTACCGCGGAGTTAACGCCCGCGCGAGCGGACCGTGCAGGGCCATTGGCATCGCCCGCGTTGGCGCCGCCGGGCACCAACCCGGCCGCAGTGACCTCAACCCGGCCCGGCTTTGCCCCACGTTACCCGGCGCGGAGTCCCACCGCCACCGACCGAACCCCTGACGGAAGCAGCGTCACCGCCCCGAGTTCTCCGGGCCGCCCGTGGCCGGGTAAATAATGACGTGAATCAAGTTTGGGGCGGGCGCGCGCTGGACAAGTGGCGGGGTGACCGCAAGGCTCCGGCCGTGCACGTCCGGGTTTTTATGCTGGCGGCGGCTCTGCCGATGGCGTGGGCGCAAGGCCCCGCCGAATACGAGCAGCCCCCGCTCAACTACTCGGCCACGCCGGCGAGCAATGCGGTGAGTACACTCCAGGCGCGGTTGGCGGCCGGGGCCTGGACCCCGCGGGGAGCCACGGAACAGGAGCGGCTGCGGGCCTGGTTGGACGCGCTGGAGGTTCCGGTGGAGTCGCAGGTGCTGGTGTTCTCCAAAACCAGTTTGCAGCGCGATCGGATCGGGCCGGCGCATCCCCGGGCGGTTTATTTCTCGGACGACGCCTACGTGGGCTGGGTCCCGGGCGGGCTGATCGAGGTTGCCGTGACCGATGCCCAACTGGGGGTGGCCTTTTACCGGGTGGATCCGCGTGCACCGGCAGGACCGCGTGTGGAACGCGACCCGGATTGCCTGTCATGCCACGGCGCGGCACTCACGCGGCACTGGCCCGGGCTGATCGCGCGCTCGGTTTTCCCCGACGCCACGGGTGAGCCTCTGACCGGTGCGGGGAGTTTCCTGGTCGGTCACGAAACGCCGCTGGGCGACCGCTGGGGCGGGTGGTATGTGACCGGCCACGCCGGCTCGCTCCGCCACCTGGGCAACGTGACCGCCACATTGCAGGGGCACGAGGTGGCTCTGGATCGGGAAGCGGGCGCCAACCTGACCGACCTGAGCCGCAGCTTCCCGGTTGCCGACTACCTGCGTCCGGACAGCGACATCGTGGCTCTGCTGGTGTTGGAACATCAGGTGGGGATGCTGAACCGTCTGGTGACCGGCGCCCTGCGCGCCCGCAAGTGGTTGACCTACCAGCAAGATCTCCAGCGCGAACGGGGCGAACCGGTCAGCGACCAGCCACAAGGCTCGGCCCGGCGCGTGGTGCAAAGCGAGGCCGAACGCATTGTCGAGTACCTGCTGTTTTGCGACGAGGCGGCTTTCCCGCCGGAGGGCATCCGCGGTGGGGGAGATTTTGAACGGGCTTTTCAGCGGCAGCGCCGCGCGGACGCCCGGGGCCGCAGTCTCCGGGACTTTGACCTGCGGACGCGTTTGTTCACCTGGCGCTGCAGTCCCCTGATCTATTCGCGGGCCTTCGACGCGTTACCGCCGGTGTTGTTTGAGGCCGTCGCCCGGCGGCTGGCTGAAGTCTTGTCCGCCGCCGAACCCCCGCCCCGGTTTCGCCACCTCTCGGCCTCCGAACGCGCCGGCATCCGGGAAATCCTGGCCGCCACCAAGCCCGAGTTGCTGCGCTTCTGGTAACGCACCGGCGCGGCCCCGGCGGGCGGGCGCGGCCGCCGCCCTTCAATCCGCGGGGACCAGGGGCGCGAGGGTGCGATCCACCAACACCACGTGGCGGGTGAGGTCCTTGTCCCGGAGATGGCGCTCCAACTCGCCGCGAAATTCGGCAATGTAGGTCCGGCCCAGCTCCCGCCGCGCCCGGTCCGGGAGACTGTTCGGGCGCGTTTCCAACCGGTAATCCACCAGTTGGCGGAGGGTGAGCATCGTGGTGGGGAAATCGAAATAGCGCGGCGGCTCGTCCTCCGAGCGCCACAGGGTCAGGACCTCCCGGGGCCGGGCCGGGTTGAGGTCCAACTGAACGGCATCGGTGGTGAACCCCAGGCCGCGCAGCCGGGCCAGCGTCCGCTCGGTCGCGTCCGGCTCCAATTCGGCAAGATCGTCGGGCAGGTACACGTAAAAGCGCAACTCTGCCGCACGGACGCCGGCGCGGTGCAAAAGCCGGGTCAGCGCCGGTTCCAGGAAATTGTGCACGTAGCCGAAGGCCAGCGCATGGGCCAGGGAGTAGCGTTCTTCGGCCAGCTCGGCCCGGGTTTGAGCCAGGGCGCGGCGGTTTTGCTCCAACCGCCGAGCAGCCTGACTGTAAAGCCAGGTGACCGCCGTCGAGGTCATACCCAGCAAGCCCGCAATCGGTTCCGGTTCGGCGCGGATGGGCAACGGCCAACCCAAAGCCCAGGCGAGCAGGACCAGACCCGTCGCGGTCCACAATCCGCCCACCAGGAGCTGATGGGCCACACGCAGCCCGCGGTCACGCGCGGAAAGCTCGGGGACGGGGGCCGGGGCCATTTCCCGCGCGAAGTCCCGCCCTCACCGGGTCGTCTCGGGGACCGGTTCCGCCTCGAAGGCGAAGAGCGTCACGCTGCACGGGGCCACGCTCAACGTGTTGCCGGCCGTGACGGCGCCTTCCTCGATGACGACCCGGGGCGGCTGGTCGGGGTCGTTGTGGGCCTGCGGATCGGTGCCGGCGATCTGCCAGCGGCGGCCGGGGCCTTGGAGTTTCGCGCCGGTGAGGGTCAGGGGAATTTGCTGTGGTTGGAGGGTGGCGTTGACCACCCCCAGGGTGAGCGTCTTGCGGTCCCGGCTCCAAGCGGCCTGGGCGTCAATCAGCCCCTCGGTGGTGGTGGTCACGGGCAGTTCGCCGAAGTGGTGCCGGTAAAGTTTGAGCACCAGGCCGGTGGTCTCGAAGGCGGCGTTGCGCCGGCTGGTCTTGATGGCGCCGATGACGTTGACGGTTTGGGCATAGAAGGCCGAGTGGATCAGGTCGCTCTGGCGCGCGTACTCATGCAGGCCGGCGGCGATGCCCAGGGCGTCCTTCAGGAAGTACCGGGTGCCCAGCTCGCCGAAGAGGTGCGGGCCGTACCAGTAGTTCCACTCGGTCATGGCGATGCGGATGTCGCGCCCCTTGAGGTGCGGCATTTCCGCCCGGGCGCGCCGGTGAAAGTCCACCTTGGCGCGGATGTTGTCGGGGATCTGGCGGATGTGGGCCATCAACCCCGGCCGTTCCTGGCAGTAGAAGTGTTCGGCGATGGCGTCCATGTGATCGGCGCAGTTCCGCAGCAGGCCGGTGCTCCAGCGGCCGGCTTCGCCGGAGGCGATGCAGAAGATGGACGGGTCCACCTCGCGCATCTTGTCCACGACCCAGTTCTGCTTGATCACGTAGTGTTCGAGCGCCATGTAGCCGAGCTGCCAGGGGCCGAACATCTCGTTGCCAATGCCCCAGAACTTCACGCCGAAGGGCTGCGGGGCGCCGTTTTTTGCGCGGCGGGCGCCCCAGTAGGTGTCGGTCGAGCCGTTGCAGTACTCGAGCTGGGCGGCGGCCGAGTAGGCGTCGCCAAACCCGGTGTTGACGGTGATCCAGGGCTCGGCGCCGACCAGTTGGCAGAAGCGGACAAACTCGTGCATCCCGAAGTCGTTGTGCTCGACCCCGGTCCAGGCGGGGTTGGTGCGGGGCGGGCGGCGGTCGCGCTCGCCGATGCCGTCGCGCCAGTCATAGCCGCTGACGAAGTTGCCGCCGGGCCAGCGGTAGATGGGCGCCTTCAACTCGCGCAACAGCGCCAGGGTGTCCGCGCGCATCCCCTCGAGGTTGTCCGCGGGCATGAGCGAGGCGGTGCCGATGAAGACCGCGCCCTCGTCCACGCGCAATTCCACCCAGGCCTTGTCGGAGGTGCTCGTGGCGGTGAACTCAAACGGGTAGCGGCGGTATTCGGCGTCAATGCCCGACACCGTCTGCGAATCCCGCTCGCCCCGTTCATCGCCCCAGGAGAGGGAGATCCGGGCGCGACCGCCCGTGGCGGGATCGGCCTTCAGCCAGACGTAACCAGTGTAACTCTTGCCCTCGGTCACGCCCAGGTCCAGTTGCCGCAGGCCGCTGCCGGCCCGCACGCGGGGTGTGTGTCGGCCCACAAACGGCTTGTTGGTGCTCATGGTCACACCGGCGGGGTCGCCCACGATCTGCCAGGGCGAGGCACCCACCACCGGGAACGGCGTGTCTCGCAGCGAGGTGTAGGGCCGGTACTCGGCTCGGATGGGGTGGTAAAACTTCCGGTCCTCGAGCATCTCCGCCCAGATGCCGCCGTAGATGCACCGGCCCAGGTGCTCGATGAACTGGCTGTACACGTAGGGCGAAAGCCGCTCGCCCACCTTCGCCGCGTCCACGGTGATGCGCGGCGCCGGCGGCTCGTGCTGGGCGAGCTTTTCCAGACTCACGTCATCAAACCACGCCCGCCCCGTGGCCCGGCCCCAGCCGCCGAACAGGCAGTTCAACTGCACGCTGGTCTGGTCGGCGGTCTCGAACTCGGTCTCCACCCGCGTCCAGTCGCGGGTGCCGGTGACCGCGGGCGTGGCCACGCCCTGAAGGTTGTGCAGGTTGAACAGGGCGCCGCGCGCGTTGCCCTGCGGCGTGAGGTTCTCGGTCTTGATCCACCCGGAGAGCCGGTAGCGCGCGAACGGCTCGACCGGCACGTTCGCCGTCCAGGCAATGTCCGCGCCGGCCTCCGAGGCCAGCTCGACGCTGCGGCTGCCCGTGTGGCCGACGCTGGCGTGGGTGAAGGTGCCCTCGCCGGACCAGGTCTCGGTGCGCCAGCCGCGGGGGCGGCGGCCGTCGGTTTGCTCGAAAGAGGGATTGGGGACGGGGTTTTGCGCCCAGGCCAGGGTCAGGGTCAGAAAGGGGAGCGCCCAGCGGTTCAGGCGGTGAAGCGTCGCGTGCATGGCCGATATGGAGCCGGGCAGCCGGAGCGGGGTCAAGTCAACCCGGTTGGAAAAGGCCGCCCGATGGCCGCCGGCGCGTTTGGTGGGAGGACCGCTGGTGGAGGGAGCCGCGCTCAGGGTTCCAGCACCGCGCGGTAGTGGCGCTGCGTTGTCAGCCCCTGCAGGTCGGTCACCGTTACCCGGCCCCCGGTGAGCGTGTAGGTGCCCAGGGGTTGCCAGCTCGCCAGGTCGGGGGAGAACTCGACCCGGACCCGGGCGCCCGTCGGGCCGACCAGCTCGAAACGGAACCGGCGGTTCGGATCCAGGCGGGCGCTGCCCGGCACGAAACCCAGTGGCACACCGTGGTTCACTTCAAAGTCCACCTTCACGTTGGTCGCGGCCAGGGGGATCGTCTTGGAGATCGGCGCGGGCACGCCCGGACCATTGATGGTTACCACCAGGGTCCCGCTGGTGCCTGGTGCCGGAAAGGCGAACCCGCCCGAGGTCGAGGTCACCGCGTAATAGGTGCCGTCGGCCGGCATGACGGTGATTCCGCCCAGGCCCTCGCCCGCCGAGTAAAATCCGTCGCCATCCGTGTCCCGGTACACCACGCCCAGCACCAGCGGAGCGGGCGTGGCAGCGCTGCGGGCAAAGTTCTGGGTGATCATCACGGCGTGGTAATTTTGCACCGTGGCGCCGTTGGTCACCGTGAACACCCCGGTGCGGACGCCGATGCCGATTTCATCAAAGTCCGGGTTCAACAGGTTCTCGCGGTGGCCCGGACTGCGAAACAGGCCCTCGTGGGAGTCTTTTGTGAACTGGACCGGATTGAGAATGCCCGTGGTGCCCTTCCAGGCGATATTTTCTCCCCAGACCCACCAACCGCTGAAGACGTAACCCGCCGCGCTCATGCGGTCCCCCGGGGTGGACCCGTTCGCCCCCTCGTGGCTGAAGATGTCCTGGGCTAGCATCCATTCACTGTGCGTGCGGGCGGCGGCGAGCAAGAGCGGGTGGAAGGCCAGCGGCGGCTTCGGCTCGGGCGAAATGGTGTTTGGCGGCAGGCCCTCGTTCAAATCCAGCCCCAGCCGGGCGGCCTCGGCCCTCGGGTTGGCGCGGGCGCGGTTCACCAGTTCGAGCATGAGCTGCTCCTCGGCCGTGGGATCGCCGTGGGTGTAGAGCACCGGGGCGGCCTGAGGCCGGGGTCGCGGGCGCGCCGGACTGAAACCGGTTGCCGCCACCGGCGCGTCCAGCCCGTCGCGGACGTCGGGCGCGGCGTGCAGGACCGCGAGGCAGGCAGCTCCAACCAACACAACCCGAAAACAAAGGCCCGGGGAAATGTAACCGGGTCGCCCCGGCGCGGTGACGGCGCGCATAATTCCCGCCACGGAGTCAAATCGGCGCGCCGCCGGCAGGCAAGAGGGAATGTGCCTTGTTGGGGGACCGGCGCACGCGCACCGGCAATGGTCCGCTATCCGAGGGATTTTTCCCGGCCGGTCGCCGCCAAAACCAAACGCCCGGGACGACGTGGAGCCGTCCCGGGCGTGGTTGGGCGAGCACCGGTCCGCCCTGCGGCGGCCGGGGATTCAAGCCCGCCGGTTTACCGCTTCAGGCGGAAGAACTGGTTGCCGGTGCCGATGGCCACGGTGGTCGGGTTCTGCGTGCCCACCGCGGACCACGGTCCGGTGATGGCCGGGGCAGATTCGAGCGTCCAGCCCGTGGCGGCCGGTGCCCAGCCGATGGTCACGTTGTTGCCGCTGCGGCTGATGCTCAGCGCGGGCGCGGCCCCGCCCACCGGCGGCGTGGGATCGTCCGCCGGGGCCGGGTGACTGAACACGGTGAAGAAGTTCACCTCGTTCGGCGAGTTGGGCCCCAGCTCGGGCTTGTTCTCGTAGTTGATTTCGCCCTTGGCCGCCACGCAGATCTGCTTGGTGGTCATGGCCACGGTCATCTGGTAGGAGCGGATGCCCGTCTTGGCGTTGTTGATGAAGGGGAAGAAGCTCCGCGTGAGCGGGGTGAATTTGGTGCCGTCGAAGGCCAGCACCCGGGCGGCCACCTGCTGCTTCTCGTAGCCGGCGGGCTGCGAGACCCAGGCAATGGTCAGCCGGTTGAGGGCATCCACCGCGCCGTTGACGCGGTCGAAGTTGCCGGTAAAGGCCCCTTCGCTGACATCGGCCGCCGCCACGAACTGGCGGGTGCGCGAGTCAAAGGCGGCCACCTTGACGATCTGGGTGTTGAGCGGCCGGCCGGCAATATAGACGTACGGGCTGTTGATGTGGCCCAGCAGGCGCGTGCCGTCGCCGCGGCCGGTGTCGAAGGCGATGGCCGAGGTGGCCTGGTCCACCGTGCCCAGGCGGTTGCCCTCGTTGTCGAAGAAGTGAATGAGGCGCACGCCGCCGGTGCCGTCCTCGGGCCGGGCGCGCACGGCGAAGCCGCCCTTGTACGGTGCGACGTTCGACCAGATGTCGCCCCGGGCCACAACGAAGCTTTCCTTCACCACCGAGCCGTCCGGGGCAAAGATGGTGGCCACGACGGCATCCCCATCCGGGTTGCGTATCCGCGATTTGTCTTCCACGACGGAGACGAAGTTGCCGTTGTCCAGGCAGACGATCTCACCGCCGAAGCGGGTGATCTGGTTGCCGGGCGCCACGCCCTCGGTAAGCCGGCCGTTGGCCGAGTCGAGGGCCTTGGACAGCGGGGTGGGGGTGAGGGTGTCCAGGTCCAAACGATAAATTTGGATCGTGCCGTAACGGCCGTCGGAGAGCCGATCGAAGCCCAGGTTCCAGCGGTTGTCGGACTGGAATTCGGGGAACCCGTGGGGCGAGGCCTCGGCGCCGACCATGTAATTGACCGCGCCGGGGCGCATGTCGCCAGCCACGCGGCCCGGGTTGCCGTTTTGCCGGGAGAGGTTGATCTGGCCTTTGTAAGGCTGACCGGCATCGGTGTAAAAGCCCTCGGCCAGCTTCATCGGGCCGCCGGCGGCGGGCTGCAGGGCCACGACGAAGCGCTGGAGCGAGAAGGTGCCGTCCTCGACGAAGGTGTTGCCCTCGATCAGGAAGGTGGTGGTGCCCAGCGTGCTGGCGTACGGCTCCCAGTTGCCCAGGGCGTTCTGGTCGTGCTTCACGATCGGGGTGTCGGGCACGAGGCGGGTCAGGCCCTCGGCCTCGACGCTGCCCGGACTGAAGGTGGAGAAGATGCGCAGAGCGACCACCCGCAGAGGTTCCCCGGTGTTGGGATCGAGGGTTTCCATGTCGTTCCGGCTTTCCCAAACGACCGCGACCTGTCCATTGCGCCAGGCAATCCGGGGATTGTTGGCTTGGTTGGGGAACAGGTCGGGCGACTCCTTTTCACTGACATAAAAGGTGCCGCCCACGGGATTGCCCGCTGCATCGAACCGGCGGCCCATCACCAGGTCATAAGTGGCGCTGGCGTCGTATTTGCCGGCAAACACCACGATCACGTTGCCGTTGGCATCAATGGCGGCATCGGTGCGGCCCACCGAAACCATGCCGGGCAGGTCATCGGCCACGTTCTTGGACCAGCGGAGGGTGCCGTCGGCGTTGAGCACCGTAACCCAGGCGCCCGGGCCGTAGGAGCAGACGGCCACGTAGGCGTCCTTGCCGTTGCCGTGGAAGCCGGCGCCGTCGCCACGGCCGCCGCCGCCCGCTTCCGGATGGCCGGCGACGTTGGCCAGCACCAGGTCGCCGGTGGTGGGGTTGCCGGCATTGTCAAACATCCGCACCACCACCGGGCCGTTGTGGGCCTTGTAGCGGATGGCGAAGCCGTTGCTGACCACGCCCACGCCGTGCCACATCTCGGCGTTGCCGGTGAAGTTCGGTTGCTCGCTGACCAGGGTTTCCTGTTTCACCACGTTGCCCTGGGGGTCCAGGATGCGGAAGATCACGTGCCGGAACGGAGAGTCGCCGCCGAACACGTTGATCAGGTCATCATTCTGCCGGCTTTCGCCCACGATGACGACGTTGCCGTTGGCCAGGTAATCCCAGTCGCCGATGCGAATGTTCCCGGGGCGGCTGGCGTAGTCCACACTCACCCCGGTGAGGATTTTCACGGGCTGCCCGGTGTTGCTGAGCAGTTGCACGGTGGGGTAATCGCCCGTGTTGTTGCCGTCGTAGGCGGCCAGTTCGGGCACCTCCAGGTCCAGTTGCCAGGAGGTGGCGCCCATGCCCACGCCGTCCCCGAACAGGTTGGCCTTGATCTTTGGGCCCCAGGAATGCCCGCCGCCCACGGCGCTGCCATTGGAACGGAAGTAGGACAGGAAGCGGGTGGTCACACTCCCCGC
>CALFAV010000085.1 GCA_937946835.1 uncultured Verrucomicrobiae bacterium
CTCTCACCGCGCCAGCAAATGGAGCAGAAACAATCCGGCCAGCACGGCCGCCGTGGGGCTGATCTCGCGCCAGCGCCCGGTGCCCAGCTTCAACGCCACGTAGCACAGGAAGCCCAGCGACAGGCCCTCGCTGATGCTCGAGGTCAGCGGCATCAACAGCATCGTCAGCACCGCCGGCGCCGCCACGGCAAAGTCGCCCAGGTCCAGGCGCATCACGCCCTGCATCATAAAAATGCCCACCACCACCAGGGCCGGTGCCGTGGCCACGGCCGGGATGGCCAGGATCAGCGGGCTGAAAAACAGGGCCAGCAGGAAGCACCCGGCCACGACCAGCGAGGTCAGCCCGGTGCGGCCGCCTTCCTCCACCCCGGCGGCCGACTCGATGTAACTGGTGACCGTGGAAGTGCCCAGCAGCGAGCCGACCATCGCCGCCGTGGCATCCGCGGCCAGCGCCCGACCGATGCGCGGCAGGTGGCCTTTTTCGTCCAACAACCCCGCCCGCTGGCACACCCCGATGAGCGTGCCCATGTTGTCGAACAGGTCCACAAACAACAGGGCCAGCAGCGCGGGCAGCAGTTCCCAGAAGTGCCGCAGCACGTGCCCGAGGTCCAGTTTCAGAAACGTCGGCGCCAGCGACGCCGGCAGCGACACCACCGCGGCGGGCAGTTGGGTCACCCGGCCCCGGCCCTCGGCCTCCGGCACCACCAGCCCGACCGCGGTCAGGATCAGGATGGCGAGGATGATCGCCCCGCGCACCCGCCGCCACACCAGCACGGCGGTGAGGACAATGCCCGCCAGGGCCAGCAACACCGGCGGCGCGGCCAGGGGGCCGGCCTTGATCAAGGTGGCCGGGTCCGGCGCCACGATGCCGGCGTTTTTCAGCCCGATGAAGGCGATGAACAGGCCGATGCCGCAACTGATGGCGGTCTTCAACTCCGGCGGAATTGCCTCGATGATCCGGCGTCGCAGCCCGGTCACGGTCAGGAGCAGAAACAACAGCCCGCTCAGAAAGGTCAGCGCCAGCGCCGCCGGCCAGGGCACCTTCAATCCCAGGCACAGGGTGTAGGCGAAAAACGCGTTCATGCCCATGCCCGGCGCCAGGGCCAGCGGGTAGTTGGTGACCAGGCCGAACACCGCGGTCATCAGCGCCGAGGCCAGCGCCGTGGCGGTGAGCAACGCCCCGCGGTCCATGCCGGTCACCGCCAGGATGTTCGGGTTGACCGCCAGGATGTAGGCCATGGCGGCAAAGGTGGTCAGCCCCGCGGTGATTTCCGTCCGCACCGTGGTGCCCTGGGCGGTGAGTTGAAAGTGACGGTCAAGAAATCGCATGCGCGGCGCCGCGTCGGGTGGGGACAGCTTGAGCCAGCCGGGCCGCGGCTTCAAGGCGCCCGTGTCGCGGGCGGGTCGCATCGGAGAGCCCGCCCCGGCGCTGGAACTCCGGGAACTTCCCCCCCCCCGCCGGCGTTCAGGGCGTGCCGCCGGGGCGGTAGGCCGGCCCCAACCAGCGTTTGATCAGCCCGGCCTGCGGGTGGTTGGGTTGGAGTTGGAGAACCTTCAGGTAGTGCGTGCGCGCCCGGGACCGGTCATCGAGGGTCGTGGCACAAAGGTTGGCCAGCGCCAGGTGGGCCTCCACGTGCCCGGGGTCGCGGGTGAGGAGTTTTTCCAGCTCCGCGGCGGCATCCAGCGGGTAGCCGGCGTGCTCCAGGGTGAGGGCAAAGCCGTAGCGGGCATTGGCGTCGTCGGGTGCCAGGGCCAGCGCCGCCTCGTAGGCGCTCAACGCCCGGGACCAGTCGCGGGCCTCGAAGGCGGCCACGGCCAGGTTGAACCGGGCGGGGAAGTGCGCGGGGTCTGCTTGCACGGCGCGCGTGTAAGCGGCCAGCGCGTCGGCCAGGCGACCGGCCTGATGCGCGGTCACGCCTTCGGCCACCAACCGCTCCGCCTCGGCCCGGTTGCCGGGCGGGGGCGGTGTCGGCCGGGCGTAGGCGTAGCGGGGGAAAACCGGCCGGGGCGGTGCGGCGGTTTGACCCGGGCCCGCGCGGGAGGCCGGTTTTTGGTCCCCGGGAGTTGGAGGCGTTCGGGCCGTCTGTTTCCGGGCCTGTTTTTCGGCCTTGCGCGCCTGCTCGGTCGCTTCCCGGGCCTGGCGCTCGCGGGCTTTTTCCTCCGTGTCTTCGCCGCGGATGAGGTTCAGCGGATTGAGCCGGGCGAGAAACGAACGCTTGCGCGGCAGTTCCGGTTCGGGCCCGGGCGATGACTCCGGTGGCGACGCGGGCGCACGCGGGGCCTTGTCGGCTTGGAGTGCGGGGGCTTCGGCCGGGGTGGCGGGGGGTGCGGCGGGTTGAGCTGAGGGAACGGTCGGCGGTGCGAGGGCCACGTCCACGGCCGGCTTGATTTCCGGTTCCGGTTCCAGTTGCACCGTTTCCGGGCGCGGCACCGACGGCGCGGTTTCGGTCGGCCCCGATTTCGCCACCGTGGGTTCGGCGGGCGCGGTTGGTGTCTCGACGCTCCGGGCCGGAGGTTTCGCGGCTGCCTCCGGTGCGGATGCAGCCGGTGTCGGAGCGGTACCCGGAGTTAAGGCCGGCGACGGAGCGGTCGCCGGCGGGGGGGGTGCCGATGGAGTGGCAGCGGAGGCCACGCGAGGAGCCGGAGACACGGCGCGCGGAGGCGCGGAGGTCGTGGCCGACGGCGGGGCCGGGGTCACGGCGACTTTGGCCGTGGCCGGTGGGGGACTGGTGGGGGTGGGCGTGGTGGCAGTGGTTTGGGCCGTGGCCGGAGGCGCCGTCACCCCGGGGGGTGATACGACTGCCGGCTGGGGCGGAGGCGCCGCGGTTCGGACCAACGCGGCAACCGGTGGGGCGGCCGTACGGCCGTTGGTAAGGGCGAGGGGCACGGGTGCCGACTCGGCTGGCGGGGTCGGTTTAAGGGCCAGGGTCATGTGCTCGGCCAGCCGGTTGGTCAACGCGCGGATGGCGTCGGCATCGGGGGCGTGGCCGGCCACGGCGAGGTAGGCGGCGTACTTTTGCAGGGCAAAATTGCGGTCCTGCAATTGGTGGGAAAGCACGGCCTGGTTGAGCAGGGCCGGGGGGTAGTTGGTGACCCGGTTGAGCGCGGCTTCAAAGTACTGAAACGCCTCGCGCGCGCGGCGGCGCTGCGCCTGGCCCAGCCCCAGGGCGTTGAGGGCGGCGGCCTGCTGCAGCGGAGTGGGATTGAGCCGCAGCGCCTGAAGCAGGTGGCGGTCGGCCGCGTCCAGCAGCCCCGCGCGAAGTTGGGCGCGGCCCAGGAGCAACCAACCGGCCGGGTCCCGGGCTTGATGGGCGGTGTAGGCGGTCAGTTCGTTGATGGCGGCGGTGAAGTTGCCCTGCTCGAAAAACAGCGCTCCCAGGTTGAACCGGGCGTCGAAGAGATTCAGGTCCCGGTCCAGCGCGGCCTTGTACGCCCGGGCCGCCTCGGCGGGGCGACCGGACCGCTGGTAGGCCAGGCCAAGGTAGTTCCACACTTGGGCGGCGGCCGGAGCATTGGTTTGGAAGGCGCGGGCCGCGGCCAGGAGCGGTTCGATCGCCTCGGCCGGCCGGCCCTCCTGCAGCAGGCGCTGGCCGCGCAGCAGGTGATCCCGCCCCTCGACGCCGCACCCGATCAGTCCCAGCAACACCGCGCCCGCGCCGAGCCAGCCCCGAATCGGCCGGGCCTTGCCCCGGGGACCGGGCGCGGCACCCGAGCAAGCGGTCGCCGGGTGACAACCACGCTTGCCAAAGCCCCGGAAGAGGCCGGATAACAGCCCCCGATTTTGGGCGACCCTCATGTCGCCCGGTGGTAACACCCCATGTCCGGTGCGTCAAGGAACCCAGGTCGGAGAAACTCCGGCCGCGCCGCGTTGGCCCTGTTGCTCCTGGCCCTGAGCGGCCGCGGGGACTCGACCAACGAACCGCCCCCCGCGCCCGCCAGCCCGCTCCCGGTGCGCCCGGGGGCGCTCACGCCCGCGTTTGCCCTCCCGGCTCCGGCCCGGGCGCGGGTGGTGGTGGTGGAAGACGCGGCGGCGGTGGTCGCTTACCAACCGCAACGGGAGGTCTTGCGCGGGATGGTGGACCGGGGGCTGATCCATCTGACCGGGCAACCCACCGCCGAAGCGGCCTGGCGCAGCCTGGTCAGCACGCAGGACGTGGTGGGCATCAAGGTTCATGCGGCGCCCGGCGCGTTGAGCGGGACCCGGCCCGCGGTGGTGGAGGCGCTGGTGTCGAGCCTGCTGACCGCGGGCCATCCGCCGGAGCGGGTGGTGATCTGGGACAAGCATCTGGCCCACCTGCGACAGGCCGGTTTTACGGAGCTGGCCGCCCGGCAGGGCGTGCGCGTGGCGGGCGCGGTGGAGTCGGGCTACGACCCGGATGAATTCTACGAAAACTCGATCCTCGGCCAATTGGTGCACGGGGACCTGGACTTCAACCGCGCGGGGGAATCGTTGGGGCGGCGCTCGTACGTCAGTCGGTTGGTGAGCCGGGAGATCACCAAAATCGTCAGCGTGGCGCCGCTGCTCAATCACAACCTGGCCGGCGTCTCGGGCCATCTGTGGGGGCTGGCGCTGGGCAGCGTGGACAACACGCTGCGGTTCACCGGCGAGGCCGGCCGGCTGGCCGTGGCGGTGCCGGAAATCTGCGCGTTGCCGTCGGTGGGCGACCGGGTGGTGTTGTGCGTGACCGATGCGCTGCTGGCCCAATACTACGGCGAGGAGCGCCCCCTGTTGCACTACTCGGCCGTGCTGAACCAGCTCTGGTTGGGCACCGACCCGGTGGCGCTGGACGTGCTGGGCCTCCGCGAACTGGCCCGCCAGCGCGAACGCGCCGGCCAGCCGGCGGTCAAGACCAGCGCGGCCCTGTACCACAACGCGGAGCTGCTGCAGATCGGCGTCAGCGATCTGAACCAGATTCAGGTCGAGCAGGTGCGTTGACACCGGCCATCGGCCCTACCAGCCGGGTAGTTCCCGGACCGTGGCGCGCAAGCCCTGCGCGCCGACCAGGTAAATCGGGCTCTCCCCGATGGGCACCGAGAAGGTGCCGGTGCGCACCGGGTCGTGCTCAACCAAGCGGCGGGTGCCGAAGACGTCATAGCAGGCCAGGCCCGACTCGGGCGTTTGGATGCGCAGGTAGGCCACGGGTTGGGTGGCCCAGGCCACGAGCGTGTCCTGCTTTTTTTCGGGGTCGTTGAACACCACGATGAAGACCTTGGGACCGAAGGCGTCGTTGCGCACCCAGCGCTTGCCCTCGAGCAGGCGGGTCATCCAGCCGTAGGCGGCGTAGGCGTATTTGGGCGAGAGGTCAAAGCGCGCCAGCCCCACCATGTCCGCCTGGTCGTACTGGCGCACGCCCTGGTCGCGGAGGGTCCACCAGAAGACCTTTTCGATCTGCCGCGAGGCCAGGGCCAGCACGTACAAGCGCACCAACAGGTCCGCCTGCCGCAGTTCGCTCACGCCGTAGGGGTGGAGATGCGAGTTCCAGCAGATTTCGGTAACCCACAGCGGCTTGGGGGCGCCGAGCCGCTCCAAGAGGCGGGTCAGTTCGGCGGTCTGCTCCAGGAAGGTCATGGTCACCTGGGCGTAGTTGGTGGGCAATTCCCCCGCGTGCCACACCTTCACGTACTGGTCGAGCATCCACCAGTCGAACGGCTCTTCCGGCGCGGAGGGAGGCCGGTACGGGTGGAAGGCCACGATGTCGTAGGCGCTCGCGGGCACCTGCTTGAGCACCCGCCCGGCCCAGAGCACATCGCAGAAGGCCATGTTCAGGGCCACGACCCGGGCATCGCGGTTTATCAGATGAATGGCGCGACCGGCAGCGGTGAGCAGCCGGGCGTAGTCTTCGGGACTGCCCTTCCAAAAACCGCCGTTGGGCTCGTTCCAAATCTGCCAGTAATCCACGCGGCCGGCATAACGCCGCGCGGCGGCTTCGGCGAACCTGGCGTAGGCATCCGCGCCGGCCGGGGTGGCGGGATTGTGAAACGAAGGGGCGTAGGCCAGACATCCCAGCAGTTGAATGCCGCGCTCCAGCGCCCGGTCCACCAGCCGGTCGTGGGCCGTCCAGTCATACTGGCCCGGGCTGCGCTCGATTTGCCGCCACACGAAGTCCTGGCGGCCCCACTTGACCCCGAGCTCCTGCATCGCCTCAAGGTGTTTGTCGAGGTCGGGCTGGGCCGGGTCCAGGGCAGTGTTGATGCCGAAAGGCGAGTTGGTGAGCAGCGCCGTGGCCAGGGGCGACGGGGGCAGGTCCATCCACAGGCGCGACTCCGCCCGCGGCTCGGCGGCCCGCAGCGCGCTCACGGTTATCACGCCCGCCAACACGGTCCAACGCAGTGAGGTCATGGCGTCATGGTGGTAAGTTCGCGTCCGCCTGAAAAGCCATTTGCCCTTCGGGCCACGCCGGCGGGAGATCGCCCCGAAGAAAACGTGACAAGTGCCCGGCGGTGGCTTTACCACTTCCCCCATGCGCTTACCCCCTGAGCCGACTTCAACGGCGCGTCGCTCCCGCCGCGCCTTTCTCCAAACCCTGGGCACCGGCGCCGCGGGCGTGACGCTGCTGCGCGGCCAGCAGGTGCCCATCGCCGGGTTTGAAAAAGAACCCACTGATCCCGAGGCCGCGCGCGGCTGGCAACCGGTCTCGGACCGGCGCCTGCGGGTGGGCATCGTCGGCTACGGCGTCTGCCAGTTCGGCGCCGTGTTCGGGTTTCAAGACCACCCGAACGTCGAGGTCGTGGCCGTGAGCGACCTGATCCCGGACCGCTGCGCGGCGCTGGCCCGCGCCTGCCGTTGTTCCAAGACCTACCCCTCGCTCGAGGAGTTGGTGAAGGACGACCGCATCGAGGCGGTCTTCGTGGCCACGGATGCCCCCAGCCACGCGCGCCACTGCGTGCTGGCGCTCGAACACGGCAAACACGTGGCCTGCGCCGTGCCCGCGGTGTTCGGCTCGCTCGAGGAGGCCGACCAGCTCTTCGCCGCGGTGAAGAAGTCCGGCCGGATTTACATGATGTTCGAGACGTCCTGTTACCACGCCGACCTCCACGCCATGCGCACGCTCTACCGGGCCGGGCTGCTGGGCGAAATCGTGTACTCGGAGGGCGAGTACTACCACTACATGGAACAGCCCATCCCCTCGTTCCGCGACTGGCGCGTGGGCCTGCCGCCGCAGTGGTACCCGACCCACTCGAATGCCTACCACCTGGGCGTCACGGGCGGCAGTTTCACCGAGGTCTCCTGCCTGGGCATGCCCAGCCGCATCGCCCACCTGCAACCGGCCAACAACCGGTACCGGAACCCGTTCGGCACCGAGATCGCCCTCTTCCGCACCAGCGAAGGCGGCATGTCCCGCATGGCGGTGAGCTGGGACACCCCCGGCGACGAGGGTGAGCGCGGCCGGGTGCGCGGCCAGCGGGGCGCCTTTCACGGCCGTTTCGAGGGCCTGGAAAAACAACTGCCCGAGCTGCGCCGGCCGCCCCTGCCGCCGGGGGTGGAAGCCGGGGGCCACGGCGGCTCGCACGGCCATCTCATGAACGAGTTTGTCACCGCCGTGCTGCAAAATCGCCGGCCGCTGGTGGACGTGGCGCTGGCCCTGAATATGACCGTGGCCGGCATCGTGGCCCATCAGTCCGCCCTCAAGGGCGGGGAGTGGCTCAAAATCCCGCAGTACCGGCTGTGAGCACGACCGGCCCAACCCCCTGAAGTCCCCGCGGCTTCAACCGGCCCGGACGGTGGCGGTCCGGCCCGGGCTTGCCGGCTTTGCATGGGCGGCATCCCGGCTGCGGATTCCCCGGAACCCATACCGCCGACGCTCCGCAACAAGCACCGTTTGCCCGAGCTGCTCGTTCCCACGGGGGACTGATTCCGCGGGGGAAGCGCCGCGCTCCGGCCGCGTTGCCGCGCGTCGCCCCACCTCTTAGAGTGGACCTTCATGACGCCTGTCTCGGGCAAGGTTTATCTGGTGGGTGCCGGCCCCGGCGATCCGGGGTTGCTCACGTTGCGGGGCGCGGAACTGCTCCGCGCCGCGGACGTGGTGGTGTATGACGCGCTGGTGCCGGCGGCGCTGCTGCGCCTGGCGCCGCCCGGAGCCGAGTTCATCGCGCGCGGGGCGGAACCGCGGCTGAGCCAGGACGAACTGAACGCCCTGCTGGCCGCGCGCGCGCGGGCGGGCAAGCGGGTGGTGCGACTCAAAGGAGGGGATCCGGTGCTGTTCGGCCGGGGCGGCGAGGAAGCCGAAAGCCTGGCGGCCGCCGGCGTTCCCTTCGAGATCGTGCCGGGGGTCAGTTCCATCACCGCCGCGCCGGCCTACGCGGGCATCCCCATCACCCATCGTCACCTGGCTTCCACCCTGACCGTGGTCACCGGCCATGAGGACCCGGGCAAGGGCGGCCCCGGAGTGGACTGGGCGTTGTTGGCGCGCACCCCCGGCACCAAGCTGATCCTGATGGGACTGGAGCGGCTGGAGGCCATTTGCGAAACGCTGCGCGCGCACGGCCTGGATCCGGGCACGCCCGCCGCGGTGATTTCCCGGGGGACCACCGGCCGGCAACGCTCGGTTTTTGGCACGCTGGCCGACATCGCCGCGCGCACCCGCACCGCCGGACTGGAGCCGCCGGCGGTGATCGTGCTGGGCGCGGTGGCGGCGCGGCCCCCAATGCTGAACTGGTTTGAGGCGCGCCCGCTCTTTGGCCAACGGGTGGTGGTCACCCGCGCCCGCCACCAGGCCGGGCCGTTGAGTGCGCGGCTCCAGGAACGGGGCGCGGAGGTGCTCGAGGTGCCCTGCCTGCGGATCGCCCCGCCGGAGCCGCCGGAGCCGCTGGCCGAGGCGCTGGCCGGGCTGGGCAGTTACGACTGGGTCATTTTCACCAGCGCCAACGGCGTGACCGCCTTCTTCGAGCAGTTTTTCCGCGCGTACGAGGACCTCCGCTGCCTGGGTCTGGTGCGCCTGGCCGCGGTCGGCCCCGCCACGGCGGCGAAATTGCGGGAACTGCACCTGAAAGTGGACCTGGTGCCGCCGGAATACGTGGCCCGGGACATCGCCCGCGAGCTGGCCCGCGAGGGCAGTTTGGAAAACCTGCGCCTGCTGCTGCTGCGCGCCGAGGTGGCCCAACCGGAGTTGCCGCGGCTGCTCGAGGACGCCGGCGCCATCGTGGACGACATCGCCTGTTACCGGACCGTGGCCGAGACCGAGGATTGGAACGGGGACGCGGCGCGGCTGATCGCCGAGGGCGCCGAATGGCTGACCTTCGCCAGCGGTTCGGCGGCGCAACATTTCCACGAACGGTTCGACCTGCCCGGGTTGCGAACGCGTTTTCCCCGAATGCGGGTGGCCTCAATCGGCCCGGAAACCTCGAAGGTCCTGGCGGGGCTGGGGTGCCCGCCAGACGTGGAGGCCGCCCCGCATACCATCGAAGGGTTGGTCGAGGCGATCGAGCGGGCGGTGGCCGCTTGAGCGAACCGACCCTCGCCGCGCCCGCCCCTCCTCAGGGCAGGCGGATGGTTTGCCCGGCCTTGACCTGGCTGAGGTTCACCCCGGGATTGGCCCGCATCAGGTCCCGCAGGGTCAGATGATACCGCTCGGCCACGGACCGGGCGGTCTCGCCGGGGCGGAACGTGTGGGTGCGCCCGCCCGCCGGCGGGGGCGACGCGGAGCCGGTCCGGACGGTTGGGGGGCTTGCGGCCCCGGCGCTTTTTGTTGGTGCCCGGCGGTCGGACATACCGCGCCCCGGGGAGGAGGTCGTGACCGGAGCAGGACCGGAGGAGACGTTGACCGGGGCATCAGCCTGAGCGAGCCGCGCTGAAGCGGTTTCCGGCTGGGTGCCGGGCGGGGCGGAACCCGCCGGCGAGGGCCGGGGCGGTGCAGGTGGCGGGGCGGCGGCGGCCCCGAGCTGCTGGCGCAACTGGAGGTTCTGCGCCGCCAGGTGCTGGGTGACGACCATGAGGGTGCGGACCTGGGTTTGGAGATTGGTCAACGCGGCGTTGAGCCGGTGGATTTCGGCGATGTAGCGATCCAACTGCCGCTGCACCGTGGGCAGGGTGGGCAGTTCGACGCCCTCCTTGACCAGTTCAAGTTTGGCCTGGGTGATGAGTTGCCGGGCGGTGTTGGCATGAGGCCAGTCGGGACGCAGCTCCAGGACCTTTTGCAGGTGGTAAACCGCCGCCGCGTAGTTGCTGGTCTGGTTGAGCCGAATCAGCGCCAGCTCCCAGTGGGCGCGGGCCAGGCGCGGGTTGGCCTCGAGGGCTTTTTCCAGCAGCCGCTCCGCCTCGCGCGGGCTGAGGGCCTTGCGGGCCACCGCCTCGTTGATGAGCGGGTGGTCGTCCTCCCGCCGGTTGTCCGGCCAGGGGAGGCAGGCCGTCCACAGCCCGGCGAGCAGACCCGTGCCCAGCAGCAGGCTCAATCGCCGGGGCAGAATTCGCATGGGGCAGAACCTACGCCCGGCCGTTGGTTGGGGCAATGCGCGGCTGGTCATTCCCGGCGGGGAACTTGTTCACCGCTCGGGGATGGGGCGGCGGTCCCCCGGGTGAAGAGCCGGTGGATCACGTCTTCGATCGGGACCTCCTCGATGTCGAGGTCCTGCACGGGGAAGGCTTCCAGCAGCCGTTTGCACGTGGCCACCACTTGGTCGCGGCGCAGGCGCAGCCGGACCCGGCCGGCGGCGTTTTCCAGCACCTCGCCCAGGCCGACGAGCCGTGCGGGTGGGAAGGGCGCGGCCGGACTGTGCACGGTCACCAGTTTGTGGTCTGCAAACCGGCCGAGGATGTCGGCCAACGGGCCGTCGAAAAACAGGCGTCCGTGGTCAATGATGAGCACGCGGCGGCAGAGCGCCTCGATGTCCGCCAGGTAGTGGCTGGTGAGCAGGATGGTGGTGCCGTGGCGGGCGTTGTGAGCGCGCAGGAAGTCCCGGACGATCTTTTGGGAGACCACATCCAGGCCGATGGTGGGCTCGTCGAGCAGCAACAGGCGCGGCCGGTGCAGGAGCGCGGCGATGAGTTCGAACTTCATGCGCTCGCCCAGGGAGAGTTCGCGGACCATGACCCCGAGCTTGTCCCGCACCTCCAGCAGGCCGGTCAGTTCATCCACCCGCCGGCGCCATTCGTCCGGCGGCACGCCGTAGATGCGCGCGTTCAGCTCGAGCGACTCACGCGCGGGCAGGTCCCACCACAACTGGTTTTTCTGCCCCAGCAGCAGGGCGAACTGCCGGCGGAAGGCGTCGGCCCGTTCCCAGGGCACGTAGCCCAAGACCCGCGCGGTGCCGGTGGTGGGATGCAACAGCCCGGCCAGCATTTTCAGGGTGGTGGTTTTGCCCGCGCCATTGGGGCCGAGGAAACCGACCAGTTCCCCGGCTTCGACCGTGAAGCTCACCTCCCGCACCGCCGTCACGGTTTCGACGCGCGCCTGCACCAGATCGCGCAACGCACCGCGCAGACCGGGCCGCTTGCGCCGGGTGCGAAAGACCCGGGTCAGGTTGAGGGCTTCGACGGCGTGCATCGGCGCGGGCGGCTCCGCGGGCCGTCCGGGCCGCCTACCGCATAAGCTGGCGTTCGAGGAAGGCCACGGTTTGCCGCACGCTTTCGTCCACGTCCATGCGGTTTTTCACCAACCGGCAGGCGTGCAATACCGTGCCGTGGTCCCGGCCGCCGAACGCCTCGCCGATGGCGTTGAGCGAACTGCCGGTCAGATTGCGCGCCAGGTACATGGCCACCTGGCGCGGGAAGGCAATGTATTCGGGGCGCCGCCGACTGGTCATGTCCGCCAGACGGAGGTCGAAATGCTCGGCCACGCGCTTTTGAATGGCCTCGATGGTCAGCGCCTCGCGGGTCTCTTCCTGGAGGACCTCGCGCAGCAGGCTCTCGACCAGTTCCAGCGTGGGCGGCTTTTTGCTCAGGGAACAGTAGGAACCCACGCGCGCCAGGGCGCCTTCGAGCCGGCGGATGTTGGAGCGGATCTTGGTGGCGATGAACTCGAGCAACGGCTCGGGGAGGCTGAAGCCCATCAGCGCTTGTTTCTTGCGGAGGATGGCCAGACGGGTTTCGACGTCGGGCGGCTGCAAATCGGTGACCAGCCCCCACTCGAAGCGCGAGACCAGCCGGGCCTCCAGGCTCTTGAGCTCGCCGGCGGGCCGGTCGCAGGTCATGACGATCTGGCGGTGGTTGTCGTGGAGCGTGTTGAAGGTGTGGAAAAACTCCTCCTGGATGCGTTCCTTGTTTTCGAGAAACTGGATGTCGTCAATCAACAGGACATCCATGCCGCGGTACTTTTTGCGGAAGCGGGCCAGCTCGTTGCTCTGGATGGCCTCGATGTATTCGTTGGTGAATTTCTCCGAGGAGACGTAGGCCACGCGCGCGTGGCGACGCTGCCCGACCACATACTGGCCGATGGCGTGCAAGAGGTGCGTCTTGCCCAGGCCCACGCCCCCGTACACGAAGAGCGGGTTGTAGGCCTTGCCGGGGTTCTGGGCCACGGCCAGCGCGGCGGCATGCGCGAAGCTGTTGTTACTGCCCACCACGAAGGTCTCAAACGTGTTCTTGGGATTGAAGGGGAAATCGCGTGTGGGATGGGGCGCCGTCTCGGGGCGGGCGGCCGCGCCGTTGGACGCGGACGGGGGAGTGGTCGGAGTCGGAGCGGGCCCGGGCGTGCTGTTGATGGCAAAATGAATGGCCAATCGCCGGCCGGTCACCTGACCAAGCACGTCCTGGAGCAGGCCCTGATAATTACTGCGCAGCCACAGCTCGGCGAAGTCGTTGGGAACCTCCAGCGTCACCCGGTCCTCCTGAACTTCGCGCGCCTTCACGCCCGCGAACCAGAGCTTGAAAATATCCGGGCTGAGCTTTTCCCGCAGAATCGCCTGCGCTGCTGCCCAAACTTTTCCTGCCGCTGATTGCATGACCGCCCGAGCTGCTGACTGTTTTGGAGAAGTTGTTCACCGCGCCCTGTCACCCCAACGTAACCTGCCCTTCGGCAGTCGGTTGCACGGGGCTTCGGCTGCCGTAAAGCCTCGATGTAGCGGGGCTTCAAACCCGTCAATCAAATTCCCAGTGCTGACGCACATCTAATTGGCTATCAAGTGGTTGAGATTTTGGATTAAACCGTCCGCCGCTCGTGCCCTCGAGCGAAAGTGATTGGAGCGACCTTCGGTAACCACGTCGGCCATTTAGGCGGGAGAGCCGGGAATGGCCAGAAGAACCTGTTGGCAGTTGTTCTCGGGTTATTCACAGGGCCCTCCCAAGCTCGGTTTCTGCCCCCGTGCGGGGCCAATGCCCGCCGGCCCAAGGCCTTTTCCCCTGACTTTACACGTCGTAGTAGAGAAAAAACTCGTAGGGATGCGGGCGCAGGCGCAGGGAGTCGGCCTCCTTGCGCTTGGTGCTGATCCACATCTCCAAAAAGTCACGAGTGAAAACATCCCCGGCCAGGAGGAAGGCGTGGTCGCGCTCCAACTGATCCAGGGCCTCGTCGAGACTGCCGCAAATTTGGGGCACCCGGGCCAACTCCTCCGGCGGCAGTTCGTAGAGGTTTTTGTCCATCGGCTCGCCGGGATCGGTCTGGTTGAGGATGCCGTCCAGCGCCGCCAGCAACAGGGCGCTGAACGCCAGGTAGGGGTTGGCGCTGGGGTCGGGGGGCCGGTATTCGAGCCGCTTGGCCTTGGGGCTTTCGCTGAAGGTGGGGATGCGGATGGCGGCGGAGCGGTTGCGGGCCGAATAGGCCAGGTTGACCGGGGCCTCGTAGCCGGGCACCAGGCGCTTGTAACTGTTGGTGGTGGGGCTGCACAGCGCACACAGCGCCCGCGCGTGCTTGAGAATACCGCCGATGGCGTGCAGGGCCATCCGGGAAAGGCCCGCGTACTCGGCCCCGGCAAAGAGGGGTTTGCCTTTCTTCCAAAGTGAAAGGTGGGTGTGCATGCCCGAGCCGTTGTCCCCGAAGAGGGGCTTGGGCATGAAGGTGGCGGTCTTGCCATGTTTGCGGGCCACGTTCTTGACCACGTACTTGTACACCATCATCCGGTCGGCGGCGCGCACCAGGCTGTCGAAGCGGTAATCAATCTCCGCCTGGCCGGCGGTGGCCACTTCGTGGTGTTGGCGTTCGATTTCCAGCCCCAATTCCTGCATCACCAGCACCATCTCGGTGCGCAGGTCCTGCTGGGTGTCGGTCGGAGGCACCGGAAAATATCCCTCCTTGTGCCGGATTTTGTAGCCGAGGTTCGGCAACTCCTCCCGGCCGGTGTTCCAAACCGCCTCCTCGCTGTCCACGGTGTAGAAGCACCCGTTGCTCCGCGCCTCGTACTGAACGTTGTCAAAGATGAAAAACTCGGCCTCCGGCCCGAACACGGCGCGGTCGGCCAGCCCCGTGGCACTCAGATAAGCCTCGGCCTTTTGCGCAACGCCCCGGGGGTCGCGGCTGTAGGGCTCGCGGGTGCCGGTCTCGGCGATGGTGCAGGTCAGCGACAGGGTGGGCACTGCACAGAAAGGGTCAATAAACGCGGTGGCCGGGTCGGGCATTGCCAGCATATCGCTGGCCTCGATGCTTTTCCAGCCGCGGATGGAGGAGCCGTCGAAACCCAGGCCCTCGGTGAAGACCTCGGGGGTGATTTCGGCGATGGGCACGCTGAAGTGCTGCCAGGTGCCGAAGGGATCCACGAACTTCAGGTCGGCCATCTTGGCGCCGGCTTTCTTGGCCAGCTCCATCACACTTTGGGGGGTGCTCATGGTTGGGGGAAACAATGCGGTTGAGGGGTTGGTTGCGGAAAAGCCGTAGTAAATTGGTGCGGCGATCAAACGGCCGCCTCACCACGCTCGCCGGTACGGATGCGGATGGCATCCTCGATGGCGCTCACAAACACCTTGCCGTCGCCGATCTTGCCGGTCTGGGCGGATTTGAGGATGGCGTTGACGGCCCCGGAGACAAGCTCGTCCGGCAAGACCACCTCGATCTTGATCTTGGGCAGAAAATCCACGGTGTACTCGCTGCCCCGGTAAATCTCGGTGTGGCCCTTTTGACGCCCGAAGCCCTTGACCTCGCTGACCGTCATCCCCTCCACACCCAACTCGCTGAGGGCGCTCTTCACATCGTCCAGTTTGAAGGGTTTGATGATGGCCTCGATTTTCTTCATGGCGCGGTCGGGTCAACGCGGCCCGCATCGTAGCAACGGCCCCCCCGCTGTAAACAGGAATTCACCCGCCGGTCACCATTTGGTTTCACGCCCCGTCGCGGCGAAGGTTCGGAAGCGCCCCGGCACCGCTTCGCGCTGGCGCCGCCCCCGCCCGCCCGCTATTTTTCCGCCGCATGTTGGGCAGCGGTTTGATCAAGGGGCTGGCCGAGACGGCCCGGAACTTCGTGGGCAGTTTCCACGATCCGGCACGCCTGCCGACCGTGGAATACCCCGAAGCGCGGCTGCCACTGCCGGAGAACGCGCGCAATTTTCCGTTCCTGATTTATGACGGGTCGGATCCCGAGCAGGGGCTGCGCTGTGTCGCGTGCAAAATTTGTGAAAAGGAGTGTCCCCCGCAATGCATTTACATCGAGGTGGCCCGCGACGCCACGGGCAGGGCGCTCAAGCATCCGCGCGTTTTCGACCTGGACATCTCGGTGTGCATGAGCTGCCAAATTTGCGTCGAGGTCTGTCCGTTTGATGCCATCCGCATGGATACCGTGTACGAGATCGCCACGGCCGACCGCTTCCAGCCGCTGCTGCTGCACAAGCAGGACCTGGCCAAGCCCAACGCGTATTACCACCAGATTCACCCGGCCGAGGCCGCGGCCACCGACACCCGGCTGGCGGCAGATGCCAAGCGCCTCAAGGCCCGCGCGACGCCCAAACCCGCGCCGCCGGCCCCGGCCAGGGTTGACTCAACCCCGTCCCCCCGCCCGCCGCCGCAAGTGCCGGAACCTGCCCCGGTCTGACCCGGCGTCCTGAGTCCAACCGCCCGAGGTTGCCCCACCCGGCGCGCCGAGAAAACTTGGCCCGGCGCCTCCGAAAGGCGGTGCGTTTGCTGGCTTGACCGTTCCGGGGAGCAGGGTTATACAAAACACACCGTTGTAACGACCAGCACCCCAACACCAACCATGTTTTTGACCTATGACCAAGCGAGATTTGGTGGTCCGCATCAGTCAGGAAACGGGCCTCGTCCAGCAAAAAGTCCTGGAAGTGGTCCAGAAAACCCTCGACTACATCGCCGAAGCCCTGGCCAAGGGTGAAACGGTGGAACTGCGCAACTTCGGTGTCTTCGAGGTCAAAATCCGCAAGCCCCGGGTGGGCCGCAACCCCAACCAGCCGGAGAAGGACGTCCGCATCCCGCCGCGCGCGGTGGTCAAGTTCAAACCCGGCAAGGAAATGCGCGAGGAAGTGTTGAAGCTCACCCCGCCCGAGTCTCCGGCTTCTTAAAGCTCGCACATCGCGGCGCCCGGTCCGCAGGCCCCGCGGCCGGGCGCCTTGTTTTCTCCGCTCCCCGTTCATGATCGAACGACTCCCCGGTTTTCGCGACTTTTACCCGGCCCCAACGCCGGATCCGGATGCCTGGAGCGCGGACCTGCGCGGGCACATCTTCGAGACCTGGCGCGATACCGCCCGCCGCTACGGCTTCCGCGAATACGACGGCCCGCCCCTCGAGCCGCTCGAGTTGTACACCCTCAAAAGCGGCGCCGAGATCGTCGGCCAGCTCTACAATTTCCAGGACAAGGGCGGGCGCGACGTGGCGCTCCGGCCGGAGATGACCCCCACCCTGGCCCGCATGGCCGCGGCCCGAGAGCGGCATTACCGCAAGCCGCTCAAGTGGTTCGCCATCCCGCAACTGTTCCGCTACGAGCGCCAGCAGAAGGGTCGCCTGCGCGAGCATTTCCAGTTCAACGCGGACATCCTGGGCGAGAAACATCCCGGCGCCGATGCCGAATTGATCGCGTTGTTGATTGACTCGCTCCGCGCCCTGGGACTGACGGCCGCGGATTTTGTGGTGCGCCTGAGCAGCCGCAACGCCTGGCAGGACTTTTACGCCCGACGCCAGCCCGACCCCGAGCGGGCCTACGAATTTTACCAGGCCGTGGACAAGCTGGAGCGCGAGCCGGCGGAGGTCAGCCGAGCGCGCCTGGCCGCGCTGGGCTTTGCGCTCGAGGAGGTGCGTGAGTTCATCGCCTCCGCCGCCCCGACCCCCGAGTTGCGGCAAATTCTGGACGACCTGGCCGCGCGCGGCCTGGCGGAATTCGTGCGCGTGGACTACGGCGTCATCCGCGGTCTGGCCTATTACACCGGACCGGTGTTTGAAGCCTTTGATCGCCGCGGGGAATTCCGCGCCATCGCCGGCGGCGGCCGCTACGACAATCTCGTGAAACTGATTTCCGGCGGCCGGGTGGACCTGCCCGCCCTGGGTTTCGGCATGGGCGACGTGGTCCTGAGCGAGTTGCTCAAGGCCCGGGGCCTGGATGCCCGCGCCGGCACGGCCGCCCTGGACGGGTTTGTCCTCATCGAAGACGAGACGCTGCGCCACGATTCGCTGCGCCTGGTGCAGGCGCTGCGCGCGGCCGGTCTGGCGGTGGACCACCCGCTGGCCCCGACCAAGCCCGACAAGCAGTTCAAGCGCGCCCTCGAGGCCGGCGCCCGCCACACCGTGCGCCTGGAGCGCACCCCCGACGGCACCCTGCGCGCCCGCGTCAAAACCCTGGCCACCCGCACCGAGGCGTGTCTCCCGCCCGCGCAAGTGGCCGCGCGGCTGAAGGCCGGCTCCGGCACCCAACCCTCCGCGGATCGCTCCGAACCGGGCCCGGGCTGATCCGGCATTCGGCCCGCCCGCCGTCGGTTGGGAAAAACGCCGCCGCAATTTGCCAGGCGCCCGGCACACGGCATCTTCGGCCACTTATGGAAAACGTGACCGCCCGAACGCTCATGAACCCACTGACCGGCAAACCCGCCCCCCGCGCCCGTTGGCTCGGCGGGTGGGCCGCCACCGTGCTGCTCGCCACGGCCCTGGCCGCGCCGCAGACCTTCGACTTCAAGGACCCCAAGGGCGTCAACAACGCCGTCTTCAAGCTCGACGCCCCGCTGGAGTCCATCAACGGCACCGCCAACGGCATCAGCGGCACGGTCCGGTTCGACCCCGCCAACCCCGGGGCGTTGCAGGGCAAAATCGTGGTCGAGGCCGCCTCGCTCCACGTGCCCAATCCGCTGATGAAGGAACACCTGCACGGCAGGGACTGGCTGGATGTCGCCACCCACAAGGAAATCAGCTTCGAGGTCACGCGCGTGGCGAACGTCAAAACCACCGGCACGGACACCACGGCGGAGGTGACCGGCAAATTCACCCTCAAGGGTGTCACCCGCGAGCTCACGGTGCCGGTGCGCCTGACCTACCTGCCCGGCAAACTGGCCGACCGCACCAACGGCCGCATGCAGGGCGACCTGCTGGTCCTCCGCAGCCACTTCACCATCAAGCGCAGCGAGTTCGGCCTCAACCCGGGCGCGCCCACCGACAAAGTGGCCGACGAGATTGAATTGACCCTGAGCCTGGCCGGAGCCGCACCCCGCTCCTGAGCTGCTGAAAACCTCCTCGTGAAGCACGCAGCGGTCTTCCTGCGCTGGTTGGCGGCCGGCGTGGCGACGCTCACCGTCGGTGTCTGGTTGATCACCGGCGCGCACCGCGGTTGGACGCAAACCTCGGTTCCGATTGAAAAACTGGATGAGGTCACCGGCCTGACCTGGCGCGACTACCAAAAACGCTTCCGTCCCGGGGTGGATTTTCTGGCCACCGGGCTGGTGATCGCCGGTGGGCTGGCGGGCTTGGGTTGGACCCTTGGCCGCCGCCACCCCGTTTAATAAACCGGCCCGGGTCGCGCTGAGGATTCGCTCAGAAACTCGCCCGGACGGCGCAGGTCTGGTAAGTCCCTGCCGGCACTGTGACTTTTTTGCCTGACCATCATGACACCCATCGCTCCTCAACAACTCCTCGACGCCCTTCGCTGGCGTTACGCCACCAAGGTCTTTGACCCCACCCGCCGCATCCCGGAAGAAACCTGGGCCGTGCTCGAGCAGGCGCTGGTGCTGAGCGCCTCCTCGTTTGGCTTGCAGCCCTACCGCTTTGTCGTGGTGCAAGACCCGGCGCGGCGCCAGCAACTCCTGCCCCATGCCTGGAACCAGCGGCAGGTGGTGGATGCCTCCCACTTCGTGGTGTTCGCCGCGCGCACCAGCGTGACCGAAGCGGAGATTGATGTCTGGGTCCGGCGCCTTGCCGAGGTGCGGCGGGTGCCCACGGACTTGCTCGCCCCTTACCGCCAGATGATGGTCGGCTCGCTGCTGACGCCGGAATTCGCCGCCCAGGCGCCGCACTGGTGTGCCCACCAGGCCTATCTGGCCCTGGGCAACCTGCTCACCGCCGCCGCGCTGCTGGGGGTGGACACCTGCCCCATCGAGGGCTTCGAGCCGCCGGCCTTTGACCGCCTGCTCGGGTTGACCGAGCGCGGCCTGCACGCGGTGGCCTGCTGCGCCCTGGGCTACCGGGCGGCGGACGACAAGCACGCCGCGTTACCCAAGGTGCGGATGCCGGCCGAGCACTTGTTCATCCGACTCTGAGCGGGCGGCCCTCGCCTGCCCTGACCTGCCGCCGGCGTCACCCGCGCCGGACCAACCGGCAAAGGACTTGCTGAAAAAGCTCTGGCATGTCTGACAACCTCTGCGCCGTGCAAGTCGGATTCGCCTGCTCGCCGCAGGGCCGTTTCCTCCCGTGGGCCGGGAAAGTCGCCGGAGCGCTTTGGCTGGGACTGCTCCCCGTCCAACTCGCCGCCGGCGTGCGCCTCACCGAACTGATGTACCACCCGGCCAGCGAGGACGTGCGCCAGGAGTTTGTCGAAATCCACAACCCCGACCCCGCGCCCGTGAACCTGGCCGGCTGGCGGTTCACCACCGGCATCCGCTTCGCCTTCCCCGACCTCACCCTGCCCCCGGGCGGCTACCTGGTGGTGGCGGCAAACCGCTCGGTCTTCACCGCCCTGCATCCCGGCGTCACCAACGTGGTCGGCGATTGGGACGGCATCCTCAGCAACAGCGGTCAGTTGCTCGAACTGGTGGACGCCGCCGGCCGGCGCGTGGACGCCGTGCGCTACGCCGACGAAGGTGACTGGGCCTTCCGCGAGCGCGCGCCCGACGACTACGGTCACCGCGGCCTGCGCTGGATTTCGCCCGCCGACGGCGGCGCTCGCTCGCTCGAGCTGGTCAACCTGCACCTGCCGGGCACACACGGTCAGAACTGGCTGCCCAGCGCTGTCCCCGGCGGCACGCCGGGCGCGCCCAACTCGGTCGCCGCGGTGGACACCGCCCCCTTGATCCTGGCGGTGGCGCACTTCCCGCCGGTGCCCCGCAGCACCGACGCCGTCCACGTCACGGCGCGGCTGCTCGACGAAACCCCGGGCCCCGGGCAGGCGCGGGTTTTTTACCGGCGCGACGGGGAGCCGGCCTTTGCCAGCCTGTCCCTGGCCGATGACGGCCAGCATGGCGACGGCGCGCCGGGCGACGGGGTTTACGGCGCCACCCTGCCTCCCGCCCCGGATGGTACGGTCGTGGAATTTTACCTCGAGGCCGCCGACGCCACGGGCCACTCGCGGGTGTACCCGACTCCGGTCAGCGAGGACGGCACCCCGGCGCAGGTCGCCAACCTGCTTTACCAGGTGGACGACACACCGCCCGCGCCCGATCCGCTTCCCCAATACCGCCTGATCCTGCGCGCCGCCGATGTGGCCGAGTTGCGCCAGATCAACCGCAACGCCAGTCGCAGCCACGCCCAGTTCAACGGCACGTTCATCAGCCGGGACGGCAGCGGGCTCGAAGTGCGTTATCTGGTGGGCGTGCGCAATCGCGGCAACGGCAGCCGCGGCAAAAGCCCGCAGAGCTTCCGCGTCAATTTCCGCAATGACCAGCTCTGGCAGGAGGTCTCGGCCCTCAACCTCAACAGCCAGCACACCCCGGTCCAACTCCTGGGCAGTGTCCTGTACCGGCGGGCCGGCCTGCCCACCCAGTCCGCCCGTCCGGTGCGGGTGCGCCTGAACAATACCGACCTGGCCGCCCCCGGCCCGCCCACCTACGGCTTTTACGCGGCCAACGAGGTCCTCAACAGCGAGTTCGCCGCCCGCGTCTTCCCGCTGGACAGCTCGGGCAACCTGTACCGCGGCATCCGCCTGCGCGCCCCCGGCGCCGATCTCCATTTCGAGGGCGAGGACTCCGCGCCGTACCGGGAAAACTATTTCAAGCACACCAACGTCAGCGAAGACGACTGGACCGACCTCATCCGCCTCACCCGCGTGCTGGACCGCGAGCCGGACGCCACCTACGCCGCGGCGGTGCGGTCACTGGTCAACGTCGAGGAGTGGATGCTGTACTTCGCCCTCGAGACCCTGGTGGACAACAAGGAGACCAATCTGGCCAACGGCAACAACGGCGACGGCGAGGGCGACGACTACTTCCTGTACTTCGGCGTCGAGGACCCGCGGGCGCAACTGCTGCCCTACGACCTGGACACCCTCCTCGGCCAGGGCGACACCGCCGGGCGGGTGGACGACAGCCTCTGGCGCATGAACGCCAACCCGGTGGTCCGCCGGTTCATGACCCACCCGGACTTCGCCCCCGCGTACTTCGCCATGCTGCGCCGGCTGGCCGACTCGGTGTTTGCGCCCGAGCGGTTCGCCGCGCTGGTGGACCACACCCTGGCCGACCTGGCCCCGGAATCGCTCCGCGCCGCGCTCAAGGATTTCGCCGCCCGCCGGCGCGAGTTTGTGCTCTCGCAAATTCCCCGTGGCCTCACCGTGACCAACACGGGCCTGGCCGTCAGCAACGGGTACTTCCGCACCACCGCTTCCACCGTCACCCTCGAAGGGCGGGCCGACCCGGTCCGGACCCGCGCCGGGCGCGTGCGCGGTGTGCCGGCGCAATGGACCGCCTGGACCGCCACCTGGCAGGTCGCCGGCGTGCCGCTGCACCCCGGCCTGAACCGCGTGGTGGTCGAGGCCCTCGACGCCGCCGGCGCGGTCTTCGAAACCACCAGCGTGGACATCTGGCGCGACACCGGCACGACGCAGAACCGCTCGGGCACGTTGACCGCCGACGCCCTCTGGACCGCGGCCGACGGACCGTACCGACTCACCGGCACGCTCACCATTGCCGCCGGCGCCACGTTGCGCCTCGCGCCGGGCACGACGGTATTCCTCGACCCGGGCGTCAATCTGGTCGTG
>CALFAV010000086.1 GCA_937946835.1 uncultured Verrucomicrobiae bacterium
CCCCCCCGCCCTCGAGATCGCCCCCGCGGGCGGTTTTGCGGCCTTCCCGTTGGAGGTGATGTTGATCGGGCGTGTCGAGGGCGGCGAGGTGCGGTACACCCTCGACGGCGCGGAGCCCGCGCCCGATTCCCCGCTCTATGCCGGCCCGATCCCCCTGACCACCTCCACCCGCGTGCGGGCCCGCGTCTTCAAGGACGGTGCGCCCGCCTCGGACGAAGTGAGCGCCCTGTACCTGGAAAGCCGCTGGAACGACAGTCTGCCCGCCGCCTGGCGCGAGACCCATTTCGGCCCGAACTGGTTCACCCGCGCGGACGCTGCCGCGCTGGCCGATGCCGACGGCGACAACGCCAACAACCTCCAGGAATGGCTGGCCAACACGAACCCGGTGGAGCCCGGCTCAAAACCCGAGCAGCCCGCCCCCCTGCTGGTCCTGGACCCGCCCGGCGGGGCGTTTGACTTGCAGGTCACCGTCCGCGTCGAATCGCCCGTGGCCGGCGCCGCCATCCGGTACACCCTGGATGGTGCCGAGCCGGGTGCCAACTCGCCCCTGATGGTGGAAGACCGGGTTACGTTGACCGAATCGGCCACGTTGCGTGCCCGGGCGTTTTTCGAGGGCAACCCGGTCTCCCCGGTGGTGGAAGGCGCGTACACCATTCAGCCCGTGCCGCCCCGCATAGTGCGGGCACCGACCGCCAAGGCCGTGCTGGCCGGCGGCAACGTGGAGCTGGAGGTGGAGGCGGTGGGCACGCCCCCGCTGGCCTACCAGTGGTTGTTCAACGACATCGAGTTGCCCGGCGCCACGGGCCGCGTGCTCCGGCTGGTCGAGGTGCAGCCCGCGCAGGCCGGGTCCTATCGGGTGCGGGTGAGCAATGCCCTGGGCGCGGTGACCAGTGAGCCGGCGGTGCTCACCGTCAACCAGCGCCCGCAAATCGTGCGGCATCCCGAGTCGCAGACCGTGGTGGTGGGCCAGTCGGTCACCTTCACCGTCGAGGCCGCCGGCACCGAGCCGCTCACCTATGAGTGGTACCGCAACGGGGTGCGCCTCTCTGGCGCCCCGAACGCGCCCGTTTACACCCTCGCTTCCGTGCAGAAAACCCACGCCGGCACCTACCACGTGCGGGTGCGAAACGCCTTTGGCAGCGTCACCAGCGCCCAAGCCACTCTCACCGTGACCGACCAGCCGCTGGTGCCGGAAATCACCCAGCAGCCCGTGGGCGCGGTCCTCATGGAAAACGAGGCCGCCGTGCTGAGCGCCGCCGCCACGGGCACCCCGCCCCTGGCCTGGCAATGGTTCCTCAACGGCCAACCGGTGCCCGGTGCCACCGGTCCGCGACTGGAATTTGCCAGCCTCAAACTCAGCGACGCCGGCACGTACTGGGTCGAAGTTAGCAACGCCGCCGGCCGGGCGGTTTCCCAACCGGCGGTCCTCCAGGTGCGTCCGCTCCAAGCCGGCGGCACGGTCAATTTCAGCAACCGCAATCGCCTTACCGACCCCGTGATTGACGCCCCGGTGTTCGAGGCGGACGGCGTCACCCGCCTGGCCGGTCCGGCCTACCTGGCCCAACTGTACGCCGGCCCGTCGCCTGACACGCTGGCCCCGGTGGGCTGGGCGGTCCCGTTCCGCACCGGTACGTCAGCCGGCTACGTCGAGGGCGGCGTGGTGGTCATCACCAGCGTGGCACCCGGTGCCGTGGCTTACGTGCAGATGCGCGCCTGGGAATCGGCGCGCGGGCCGGACTTCGACTCTGCCTGGCGGGCCGGCGGGGCGGTGGGCGCCTCGGCCGTTCTGTCCCTCACCACCGGCGGCGCCGGAGCCCCGCCGTCCTTCCCGGCCGACCTCGTCGGCCTGTCCAGTTTCACCATCGCCCGGGAAGCCGAGCCGCCCGTGGTGGCAATCACTTCCCCGGCGCCCGGCGCCACCGCGGATGACCGCTTCACACTGGCCGGCACGGTCTCGGACAACGCGGCCGTGGCCGGCGCGACCTGGGAGTGGAACGGCCGGGCCATGGGCGACCTGGCCCTGAACGGGGGCCGCTTCGCGGTCACCGGTCAGCGCCTGGTCCGGGGCGAGAACCGGTTCCGGGTCACCGCCCGGGACACCGCCGGCAACACCGCCACCGCCGAAGTGCTCGTGACGTACCAGCCGGCCCGGCTGCTGAGCCTGAATCCGCCGGCGGCGGTGCGGGAGGGCCGGCGCGTGAGCAGCGACGTGCTCTTCACCAGTCCGGGCGGAGTGGGCGGCCTGACCTTCGTGGTGCGCTATGACCCGGAGTGGTTCCGTGACCCCGAACTGACCTGGGCAGACGCCCTGGCGTCGGCCCTGACCCAGGTGAACACCCAGACCCCGGGCGAAGTGCGGGCCACGCTCTCGCTGCCCGGCGGTGAACTGCCCGCCGGCACGCTCCCCCTGGCCGTGCTGTCCCTCCGCGCCCGCAGCGTGCCCGAAGCCCTCACCACTCAACTGGCGCCCGACCTTGCCGACGTGGCCGATCGCGCGGGCGCGGTGCTCGATTACGGCAACGGCGCCGACCGGGCCGCCGTCGAAGTGCTCCCGCGTCGGTGGCTTGGGGACAACAACGGCAATGATGCGCTGGACGTGGGCGACGCCTCGCTCATCCAGCGGCTCATCGCCCAACTGGACCCCGTCCGCCCCTGGGACATCACCGGCAACGACCTCAACGCCAGCCAAACCCTGGACTCCGGCGACGTGGTCAAAGTCTTGCGCGTTGTGGTGGGGTTGGACCCCGCCCCGAACGGACCCGGCCTGGCCCGCCCGGGCACGCGGCGGTTACCCGCCCTGGCCGCGCCGGCGGCGACCCCGCCCGCCGCGGCCGTGGGGCTGGACGCCGACCGCGTGGAGCTCTGGCCCGGCGAGCGGGTGACCGTGCGAGTGCGTCTGGCCCACCCGCCGACCGGGCTTTCCGGGCTGAGCTTCCAACTGCGCTATCCGGCTCACGCGCTGCGGCTGGTCGCGCCGGACACCCTGCAGCCCGGTCCGGCCGTGCCGGCGGGAGTCGCCGTGCTGCTCACAGCGGATGAAGAGGCCGGCTTGGTGCGCTTTGCCGCCGCCGGCACCGCGGCCTGGGCCAACAGCGACGCCCCGGTACTGGAACTGACCTTTGAGGCACGCCTGAGCCCGGGATTGACGACCTGGGCGGTAAGCGTGGAATCCGGTCAGGCGGCCTGGGACCGTGGCTATGAAGTGGCCGCGCTGGCTCCGGTCGCCCTCGAACTGCGCAGCCGCGCGCCGCGGTTGGAGTCGGTGACCCTCACCGAACAGGACGGCGTGCAACTCGAGCTGAGCACCGAGCCGGGCCTGACCTATCGCCTCGAGGTTTCCGAAGACCTGCGCACCTGGGAGCCGCTGAGTACGCACGTGGGCACGGGGCAGGCATTGCGACTGGTGGACCCGGAGACCAGCCGGCCGGCGCGGTTTTACCGCCTGGTGGTGGTTCCTTAAGCCCGTGCCTCAACGCTGTGGCCGGGTCAGCCGCTGATGAGAGCGGCAGCCTGAGCCGCGCGGTCGCTGCCGGCTCGCCATGGGAGCGACTCCGGGGCGCTGCACGGAGCGCGGCGCTCCGGGAGAGGCTCCGCGGCGCAGCAACCGGCCACCGGCGCGGGAACTCGCCCCCGGCGGCCGCTTGTTCAGCGATGAGGGGGCGAGGTCGCCGCACCGGCCGCGACCTTCGGACGGCGGGCGCTCCGCAAGTTGCGTTGGCGCGCGGCGCGGCCCGCGGCTTAAATCCCGCGCGTGGCTGATTCCGACCGGTCCGCGGAAGACCTTCGCTGGATGCGCCTGGCGTTGCGCCTGGCCCGGCGGGCGCGCGGGTTTACCTCGCCCAATCCGTTGGTGGGCGCGGTGCTGGTCAGGGGCGGACGCCTGCTTGGCTGTGGCTGGCATCGGCGCGCGGGCGAGCCGCACGCGGAAATCGAGGCGCTCCGGGACGCCGCGCGCCGCGGGTACCCGGTCCGCGGCGCCACCTTGTATGTGACGCTCGAGCCATGTTCGACCCACGGCCGCACCCCGCCCTGCACGGAGGCCCTCCTCGCCGCCGGCATCCGCCGGGTGGTGGCGGGGGCCACGGACCCGAATCCCCGCCACGCGGGGCGGGGTTTTGAACGGCTCGGCCGGGCGGGCATCCGGGTCGAGCACGGTGTGTTGGCGAGCGAAGCCGCGCGCCTCAATGAGGCGTTCAACCACTGGATCGTGCGGCGCACGCCGTTCGTCACGGTCAAGGCCGCGATGACGCTGGACGGCAAGATCGCGACCGCCGCCGGCGAATCGAAATGGATCACCGGCGAACCGGCCCGGGCGCTGGCGCAGCGGCTGCGCCGGGACGCCGACGCCATTCTGGTGGGCGTGAACACGGTGCTGGCCGACGACCCGGCACTGACCGTGCGGGCACCGGCCGGGGGAGGCGGCCCGGGTCGGGTGCTCAAGCCGGTGCGGCGCCTGGTGCTGGACTCACGGGCCCGCACGCCGTTGACGGCGCGGCTGCTCAACGACGAGGGGAACGCCCTGACCACCGTGGTGGTGACCCGCGCGGCGCCGGCCCGGCGCGTGGCGGCGCTGGCCCGGCGGGTGCGCGTGGTGGTGGCGCCGGCGCGCCAGGGGCGGCCGGACCTGCGCTGGCTGTTGTCCCGACTGGGGCGGGAGGAGGTGACCCATCTGCTGGTGGAGGGCGGCGGGGAGGTGAACGCCGCGTTCTTTGCGGCCGGCCTGGTGCACCGCGTGGCGTTCTTTTACGCGCCCCGGGTGGTGGGAGGAAGGACGGCCCCCCGGGCCGTGGCCGGTGCGGGGTTCACCACCTGGGCGGAGATCCCCCGGCTGCGCGAGATCGAGTGGCGGCGGGTGGGCGAGGACCTGTTCCTGACCGCGCGTGTGGCCGCGGCTTGAACCGGCGGGGCGCCCGCCGGAGAATGCGGTCGCCATGTTCACCGGCATCGTGGAAGAGACCGGCGTGGTCGAGCGGGTGCACCCGACCGCGCGGGCGATTGAGCTGACCGTGCGCCCCCGGATTTGCGCGGCGGGGCTGAAGCCGGGAGACAGCCTCGCGGTCAACGGCTGTTGCCTCACGGTGGTCAAGCTGGCCGGACGTGGCGCGCGCAGGACGGTGCAGTTTGACCTGCTGCGGGAAACCTGGGAGCGCACCAACCTGCAGTTCGTCCGGCCCGGCTCGCGGGTCAACCTCGAACGGGCGTTGCGCGCGGACGGCCGGTTGGGAGGTCACTTTGTCACCGGCCACATAGACGGGTTGGGCCGCATCCGGCGCTGGGAGCGCGCGGGCCGGGACTGGGTGCTGGACATCGCGGCGCCGCCGGAGGTGATGCGCTACGTGGTGTTCAAGGGCTCGATTGCGGTGGACGGCATCAGCCTGACCGTGGCGCAGGTGCAGCGGGGCGGTTTTCGGGTGTGGATCATCCCGCACACCCGGGAGGTGACGGCCCTGCACGAGCGGCGGGAGGGTGACGTCGTGAACCTCGAGGCCGACCTGGTGGGCAAGTACGTCGAGCAGATGCTGGCGCGGATGAAGTTTCCACGGCGATGAGCACGGCCATCCCCGGCGGTTTTTTGCTGGCGCTGGAGGGCATTGACGGCGCGGGCAAGAGCGTGCAGGCCCGGGCGGTGGGCGCGGCGCTCGAAGCCCGCGGGTTGGCCGTGGTGCTCACCCACGAGCCGACACAAGGCCCCTGGGGACGGTTGCTGCGCGAGTCGGCCGTGCGCGGGCGGCTGGCCCCGGCCGAGGAGCTCGAGGCGTTCCTCAAGGACCGGGAGCAGCATGTGCGGGAGGTGATTCGCCCCGCCCTGGCCGCGGGCCGGGTCGTCATCACCGACCGCTACTACTTCTCCACCGTGGCCTACCAGGGCGCGCGGGGGTTTGACCCGGAGGCCCTGCTCCGGCGCAACGAGGCCTTTGCCCCGCAGCCGGACCTGCTGGTGGTGCTGGACCTGGACCCGGCGGCGGGCCGGAGCCGCATCGGGGCGCGGGACGGCCAGACCAACCAATTCGAGCAGCAGGCCGAACTGGAGCGCGTGCGCCGGATTTTTCTCTCCCTGCAAAAACCCTACCTGCTGCGGCTGGACGCCCGCCGGCCGGCGGCGGACCTGACCGGGGAGATTCTCGCGGCGGTGGACCGCGCGCTGGCCGCCCGGGGGGCCGGCCCGTCGCCCGGTCCGGGCTAGCGGCCCTTGAGGCGGTGCTGCGTGAGCCGGCGCAGCTCGCGCTCGGTTTCGCGGCGCTGGAGGTCGGCGCGCTGGTCGTATTCGCGTTTGCTCTGCCCCAGGGCCAGGGCGACCTTCACGCGGCGGTTTTTCCAGTAAAAGGCCAGCGGGATCAGAGCGCGGCCCTTGACGGCCACGGCGGCCTCGAGTTTGCGGATTTCGGCGCGGTGCAGCAGCAGCTTGCGGGGGGCCTTGGGGGCGTGGTTGAGGCGGTTGGCCTGGGGGTATTCGTCAATGTGGGCGTTGTAAAGCCAGACCTCGCCGTTTTCGACGCGGGCGAAGGCGTCGGCAATCTGGCCCCGGCCGGCGCGAAGGGATTTGACCTCCGAACCGCGCAGCGCGATGCCGGCCTCGTAGGTCTCCAAGAGGTGAAAGTCGCGCCGGGCCTTGGGGTTGGTCAGGATGTCGCCCATAAAAAACGCCCCGCCAGAAGGAGGCCCTTGCTGCGGGGCGCGCGGCGGGCTCGCGCCTTCAGAGACGGCGGTGCCGCCCCGGGGTGCGCGCGGGCTCGGTCGCCTCGGGGAGCGGTTCGTAGGTGATTTTGTCCTCGATGATCTCCCGCAGGGCGATGTCCGCCGCCCCCAGGTGTTCGACGTGGTCCACCAGCGGGCGGCTGCCGGCGCCGCCAGCGGAGGTCAACTGGCGCACCCGTTTCGAGACCAGGTTCACCAGAATGTTCGGGTTGCCGATCTTCTCGGCAGCTTTGCGACAGAGTTCAGCGTTCATCGTCAGGTCGGTTTCCAACCACCAAAGCCAACAGTTTAAGCAGGGGCGCGGCGCGTGCAACCGCCTTTGTGGGCCGGAATCAGGACTCAGAATCCGTTTGGCGGCGGCCGGCGGATTTGGTATCAGTGTTGCGGGCCGTCAAGCCCGCCGGCCGGGCAAACCGGGCCGGGCACCCCGGCGGCGGCCGCAGCAGCATGGAACCGCACAAAGGTCTCGAACAAGCCCAGGCTTTCCTCCAGTGCCAGTTGCGTCCCGCGCAACGCCCCCCCACCCGGCCGCGCCTGGCGGTGACAATTTCCCGGCAGACCGGCTCGGGTGCCTGGCGCGTGGCGCGGTGCCTGGCGGAATTGCTGGACCGGCGGGTGCCCGATCCGGAGTTGAAGTGGACGGTGTTCGACAAGGAGCTGGTCGAAAAGGTTCTGGCCGACCATCACCTGCCCCAAAAGCTGGCCGAGTTCATGCCCGAGGATCGGGTCTCGATGCTCGAGGATATGATGACCGAGCTGCTGGGCCTGCATCCCCCCTCTTGGACGCTGTTTCATGCCACCGTCGAGACCATCCTCAAGCTGGCCGAGCTGGGGCATGTGATCCTCATCGGGCACGGGGCGAATGTGGTGACGGCCAAACTCCCGCATGTCTTCCACGTGCGGCTGGTGGGCACACTCGAGCGCCGGATCGAGCGCGTGATGGCCGACCGGGGGCTGGACCGCAAGCAGGCGCGCGAGTTCATCGAGAAGGAGGACCGCGGGCGGGCCCGCTACCTGCGGGAGCATTTCAAGGCGGAGATTGACGATCCGCTGCTCTACGACCTGATCCTGAACACCGATCGGATTTCCCCCGAGCAGGCCGCGGCCCTGATTGCGGAGGCGGCCGTGTCCCGCGCCGGTCTGGCCCGGTAATTACCCTCGGGGCCGCAGCCAGGCCGTGAGGTCGAGGTCGAAAACAAGTTGGAGGCCGGCCAGCAGGACCAGGGCGTAGATCACGTTCACAAATGACCGCTCGGAGAAGCGCCGGTTCAACCACACCCCCAGCCAGACCCCGACGGGGATCAGCGGCAGGAGCGCCGCGCTGGTGCGCAGGGTGCGGGCATTGATGATGGCCTCGGCGGGCAGCCAGTCCAGCGGCAGCGCCGCGCGGTCCACGCAGAAGAAGGGGAGTTTGATCCAGTTGATCCAGGTGAACACCAGCACCGTGGTGCCCACGAAAATCTCCTTGGGCAGGCGTTGCGGGATCAGGAACATGCTCACCACCGGTCCGGCCCCGTGGGCAAAGGTGGAGGTGATCCCCGCGGCCACGCCGAAGAGCAGCCCCACCGGGTGACTCGGGCGAAACACCCCTTCGGCTCGGAAGACCCGCTCCTTGACAAGCTGGAAGAGCACAAACCCCAACGCCAGCAGCCCGATGGCCAGATTCAGCTCCCGCGCCGAAAACCGCCCGATCAGCCGCACCCCCACCAGCACGCCGCCCACCACGCCCGGCAACAGGTAGGCGAGGTTTTCCCGCCGCCACTTGCCCCAGTAGTGGTACAGCGAGAACAGATCGCCCGCGCACAGCAGCGGCAGCAGGATGCCGATGGCGTCCTTGGCGCCAAAGGCCAGCACAGTCAGCGGAGTGGTCAACAGCCCCAGCCCGCCGCCAAAACCGGCTTTTGAAACACCGATGAACAGCGCGGCCAACAGGGCAATGAGGATTTGTCCCGGCGTCACCGCGGTGGGCTTACCAGCCGCCGGGCCGCCAGTCGAGCCGGCTTGCACCGCGGGCCGGGTCCGGCCGTGTCGTTCACCGCCCCGCCGGGCGGGTGTAGATGCTCACCGGGTTCTTGAACCCGGCGGCCTTGACCAGGTCCACCGCCCGCACGAAGTGGCCGGTGGTGGAGTCGGCATCCGCGCGCACGGCCACGGCGGCGTCCGGGTTTTGCGCGGCGCGGGCGGCCAGCTCGCGTTGCAACTGGTCCAGCGTCACCGGGGTCTGGCCCAGGTAGTAGTAGGGCGGTTCCTTGGCCACGGTGATGACGAGGTTGTCCGCCCGGCTTCCCTCGCGGGCGGCGCGGGCTTCGGGCAGGACCAGCCGCAGCGCGGGGTGATGTTTGAAGGTGGTGGTGGCCACCAGGAAAATCAGCAGCACCACCAGGATGTCAATCAGCGACACGATGATGATCGAGGGCGGCTGACGGCGGCGGCGTTCCAGGAAGCGCATGGCAGTCCGGGGTCAGGCTTCCGGGGCGGGAGCGGAAGCCGCGGGTTGCGGGGCGGTCGGTGGGGAACTGGTGCGGCGACCGGGACTGCGGCCGGCGGCCGGGCGGCTCCGCGGGGGCAGCGGCGCAGGGGGTGCGGCGGCCGCTTCGGCCAGGCGGTACTGGCGGCGCAGGAACTCGTCCAGCAACGTTTCCATCTCGACGGCGAAGGCCTCGATGCGCCGGCTGAAGTAGCTCCAGGCGATCAGGGAGGGGATGGCGATGAGCAGACCCATGAGCGTGGTGTTGAGGGTGATCGAGATGCCCCGGGCCACGACGTTGGCCTCGCCCAGGCCGGCGCTGCCGATGTCGCCGAAGAGCGTGATCATGCCGTGGAGGGTGCCCACCAGGCCCAGCAGGGGTGCGATGCCGGTGACGATTTCCAACACCACCAGCCCGCGCTCCAGTTGCAGCACCTCCTGCCGGGCGCGGGTTTGCACGGAATCTTCCGCCTCCTCCTTGGGGCGGTCCAGGTGTTCCAGCGCGGCCAGGGTCAGCCGGCTGAGCACCGAGGGGTATTGGCGACAAAGGGTGTGCAGATCGGAAAGCCGCTCACGCGTGGTGCAGCTTTCCACCGCCTCCATCACGGCCTCCGGGGCCACCCGCACCTGCCGCAGGGCCAGGGCACGTTCGATGATGAAGGTCACACTGACGATCGAGGCGAGCACCAGCAAAATCATGAAGGGCCCGCCGGCCTGGAGAAATTGAATCATGCGCGGGTGGGGGTTGCTCAGTAGTAAAAGGTGAACCGGATATCGCGGTAGTCGTTGCCCACCAGCCGGCGCACATCCGCGGGCCATTTTTCATAGGGGGCCGGCTTGGTGATGGCGAGCTGGCAGAGCGTGGTGTAAATCTCGCCCACGTCGGATTCCTCGACGCGCATGTCAGTGATGCGCCCCTCGGCGGTGAGGCGGAAGCTCACCACCACCTTGCCCAGCCGGTCCAGGCTGTAGCGTTGCTCTTCCAGCAGGGCGTACCAGCACTGTTGGACCGCGGCCACGAAGCGCGCGTCGTACCCGCCCAGCGGCGAGCCTTTGGTGTCCAGGGAAGGCACCACCGAAAAGCGTTTCACGCCGCCCTCTTGGAACATCTTCCGGCCCACCAGCGCGCTTTCCGGATTTTGGTTCATCTGGGCGCGGGCGGCAGCCAGGGTGCGGGGTCGGGGGGGCGGGTTGGTGGGAGTAATGGTGGTCTGGGGCAGGTTTGGCGCGGTCAACTGGGGAGCCGGCGGTTGCGCCGGGCGGGGCGGGGCGATGGCCAGGTCACCGGGCTTGAGTTCAGCCTGCTCTTCGCGGGCGGGCGGCTTGGGCTCGGGGGGCGGCCCGGGGCGAGTCGGCTGCGGGGCGTGGGCGGGAGCGCGGTCCTGGGTTTCTGGAACGGACGGCGGCGCGGCCGGCAGAGTGGGTTGGAGCGGCACGGCCGCCCGGTCGGTGTCCAGGGTCTTGGGGACCAGTTCCTGGGTGCCGTCCAGATGAGGCTGACCGGTGTCCCGACGGGTTTCGGGGTTGCCCGCTCGGGAGGTCACGGCGGCGTAGTAACGGGTTTGCTCGGGCTCTTCTTCACTGGCCTGGGACGGGTCCACGTCCACAAAAATCACGGGCACTTCCTCGACCCGTCGTGGCGCCGTCTCGGAGGGTGCCGGCGGTTTGCGCGTGGCCTGCGCGGCCAGTTCCCGGACTTCCGGGCGCAAGAGCCGGGCCAGGGTGGCCAGGGGACTGAGGCGCCAGAGGTCGTAACGGTGCCCGAGTTCGACCAGTCCGAAGACGCCCAGATGCACGGCCAGGGAAAGCAGGAACGCACGCACCAGCAAGTGGGTTGCGGTGCGCTGCCCGCCGTTCCATGTCAGCGCGTGAACCACAGTGGGCGAGATTGCCGCACCCAGAGGGACACGGCAACTGCGAGTTGGGTTCAAACCGGGCCGTCCGGGCACGCCCCGGGGCCACCTCCCTTACGGGTGCCGGTAGGTGATGCGCGCCTTGTTCAAATCGTACGGCGACATCTCCAGGTTGACCTTGTCCCCGACACTGATGCGGATGAAGTTTTTGCGCATCTTGCCGGAGATGTGGGCCAGCACCTCGTGATTGTTGGGCAGGGCCACGCGGAACATCGTGCCCGGCAGCACCTGCGTCACCGTTCCGGTGACTTCAATCGGTTCCTCTTTCGGCACAGTCAATCACCTGCGTTTTTGCCCGGGTGCCGCCCCCGGTCCTGCCGGGGCCGGCTTTCCCAAGGCGTTGCACCACCTGAAGATTGGAAAGGTGAACCCGACAAATCAAGTCAGGAATTGGGCGGCCCCGCGTCCCCTCAGGGAGGCCCCCCCTTCGCCCGTGCGAGGCGAGTGGGGGCGCTGAGCCGTCGTTGCCCCGGATGTGCCCAACGCCCGGGGGTGGACGAGCGCTCTCCCGGGCCGCGACGCAGCGCGGCCCCACCAGGGTCAGATGCGGGTGCTTCCCACAAGCGACGAGGCAGCGCGAACCTTGCGCAGCCGACAGCCCTGTGTGTGCCAGGGGACCTCCGAAAAAGGGTCACTCCCCCGCGCCGGCGCGAAACCACTGGCCATCCGGGCCGGGGCTGATTAAAGTGCACCGGTCACCTATGGACCATCTCGGCATCCCTCGGCGCCGCTTTCTGAAGGCCTCCGGCGCCACCCTGGTCGGCTTGGGCGCGGCGGGCCTTCCCACCCTCGTCCCGGCGCGCGCGCTGGGCGCCACCTACAGCACACCCGGTGCGAAGGACCGTTTGAACATCGCCCTGATCGGCGTGGGCGGCATGGGCAGCGGCCATCTGGGCTACATGCTCGCGCGCCAGTCGCGCGGCGACGTCAACGTGGTCGCGGTCTGCGACGTGGACGAGAACCGTCTGGCGGCCGCGGTCAAAAGCACCGGCGGCAAGGCCACGCCCTACCGGGACTACCGGTACATCTTGGAGCGGGCCGACGTGGATGCCGTGGTCATCGCCACGCCCGACCACTGGCATGCTGTTCAGACCGTCCACGCCTGCGAAGCCGGCAAGCACGTCTATGTCGAAAAACCGGCCTGTTGCACCATCGAGGAGGGCAAAGCCATGGTCCGGGCCGCCCGGGAGCACAAAGTGGCGGTGCAGGTGGGCTCCCAGGGCCGCTCGCAGCGCGAGGCCTTTTACGCGCACCAGTACATCGCCAACGGCATGATCGGCCGCGTCCACACCGTCAAGTGCTGGCACTACGCCACGCCCTCGGATGACCATCCCGTGCCGGACAGTGAACCGCCGCCCGAGCTGGACTGGGATTTGTGGCTGGGACCGCTGCCATGGCGGCCATTCAACCGGCGCTACCTGCACGGGGTGTTTCGCTGGCTGCTCGAATCCGGCGGCGGCCAGATTCGCGACCGTGGCGCGCACGTGATGAGCAACGCCCTGCACTTCACCGGCTCCGATCACACCGGCCCGGTGAGCATCGAGACCAAGGGACGGGTGCCCACCAAAGGCCTGTGGGATTCGGCCATCGAGATGGAGGTTACCTACCAGTTCAAGAACCCGGACTGGACGCTCATCTGGGCGCAGCCGGGCGAGATGGTGCCCTACCCCGACCGCGAGCGCGTGAAGAACGAGGGCATTCGCGAGGGGTACGGCGCCGTGTACTACGGCGACAAGGACAAGTTGGTGGTCTGGGTGGGCGACGGCCAGGTGTACACGGAGAAAAAGGCCCTCGAGTACCAGCCCCCGCCCGACGGCGTCCAAGTGCCGAAGAGCCCGCGTTTCGACCACCACGAAGATTGGTTCGAGGGCATCAAGACCGGTCGCAAGACCATCATGAACATCGAGGCGGGCGTGGCCACGGCCTTCTTGTGCGTGCTGGGCAACCTGTCCCTGATCTGTGGCCGCAAGCTGCATTGGGACCCGGTCAAACAGGAAATCGTCGGCGACGAGCAGGCCCGGCGCCTGATGAGTCGCCCCCAACGTTACCCCTACACGCTCTAAAGCCGGTCACCGACGCAGATTTTTATCCCGCCCCGTTGCCATGAAACCGAATGCCGCTTCCGCACTTGCCACGGGCGCCGCGCTGACGGCTGGCGTGCTCGCCGCCGACGCTGCACTGGCGGAGTTTCTCGAAAAGATCCAAAGCCCCGACGACGCCATCCGCGGGCCGGCCTGGCAGAACGCCGGTCCGGTGGGCGCCCCGGCGGTGGTGCCGCTGGGCGAGGTGATGACCCACGCCGACTTCGAGATCGCCCGCGCGGCCAAACGGGCCATCGAGCGCATTGTACGCCACGCGGGCCGGCCCGGCGCTGATTCGGAACGCCAGGCCGTGGCGGCCGAACTGGTCAAACTGCTCGCCCACGCGAATTCGAACGTCCGCAAGCACGCCCTGTGGATGCTTTCGGAGATCGGGGAGGACGCGGCCGTGCCGCCCATGGCGAGGTTGCTCGAGGACCCGGAGGTGCGGGAAGATGCCCGTTGCGCGCTGGAGCGCATTCCCGGGCGGGCGGCCACCGCAGCGCTCAGAAAGGCCCTGGCCACCGCTCCAGAGTCGTTCAAGTACGCGCTGGCCCACTCGCTGCGGGTCCGCGGCGAGAAGGTCGAGGGCTATCCCAGTCAGAAACGGGTGCCCACCAAACCCACTCGCGTCACCGCCGGCTGAAGGGCCGATTTCGCGGTTCTGGGCGTACCGGGGCGGCCCGCGGCTTTCCAATCGGGAGGGGTGGGGTTTAGCCTGCGGACATGCTTGGAACGCTGGTTAACGCCGCCGCCATCGCGGGGGCGGGACTGGCCGGGCTGGCCCGGGTGCCCGACCTCCCGTTTCCCTGGCAGCGGCGGCTTTCAACCGGTGTGGGTGTTCTGACCCTGGCCCTGGGATTTCACGTGGTCATCCAGGCCGCCGCGCGCGTGCCGGGAAATGCTTTGCGGGTCGTGGGCCTGGCCGGGCTGGCCTTTTTCCTGGGGCGGTGGACCGGTGGGATGTTGAGGTTGCAGCAGCGGCTCAATCGTCTCGGTCAGTTTTCCAGCCGGCAATTGACCGATCCCGGCGCGGCTCATGCCCCGCCGGTCGGGTCGGAGGTGTTTGCGGCCGCCACGGTGGTTTTCTGCCTCAGCCCGCTGGCGGTGGTCGGTCCGGTGCTCGAGGGGCTGGGTGGCGACAGCCGGGCGCTGGGCCTTAAAGCCGTGATGGACGGACTGGCGGCGCTGAGCCTGGCGCGGACCCGGGGCGGCGGAGTGGCCCTGGCGGCGCTGCCGGTGCTGGCCCTGCAGGGCACACTGACGCTGGCGTTGCGGCTGGCGCAGGTACCTTTGGCCCGGTTCCAGGGAGATGATCTGCTGTGTGCCACCGCCGGACTGACGCTGTTGCCGGTGGCGTTGGTCGTGTTGCAGGTGGTTCGGGTGCGGCTGGCGGATTATCTGCCCGCCTTGCTGTGGGCGCCGGCGCTGGGTTGGTGGTTCCGATTGGACTGAGCCCGAGACATTGTTGCTGACCGGGCAATAAAAAAGCCGGCGGAGAACTCCGCCGACTTGCGCGGTAAATTTTTCAGCCGCGACTCAGCGGCGACGCCAGAGCAGCCCGAGCAATCCCAGACTCAACAGCGCGGCAGGGCCGGGCTCGGGGATGGCCAGAGGTTCGCTGAAGAAAAACGGCCCCATGGCAATGACGTCGGCCAGCCCGCCCATGCCGCCGTCGTCTATGCCCGGCATCAGGGGCGGCGACCCGGCGAAGATGCGCACCCGGCCGATTTGCTCGGCCGCGTTGAACCAGACGCCGAGGAAACTCAGCCCGTTGTTGGCGGCGGGGGCGGAGAATCCCCCGAGAAAATTCCCGTTCACATCGTAAAACTGCAGGGAGGCCAGCGGGCTCTTGTCCACGTCGGTAAATACCAAACCAAACCCATGCACGAAGGCCGGGGTGGTGGGGTCCCCGGGCACGTAAAAGCGAACATCCGTGACCGTGCTCAGGTTGGCGGCATAAATCCGCTCGCCATCGTAGCTCTGGAAGGTGGTTTCGTACGACGGCTGAATGTCCCCAAACCGCAGCGGTAAGCCTTCGCCGGTCTTGGCGCTCACCCGCAGCCCGTTGCCCGTGGTGGACAGCACCGCCCCCACCGGCACGGCGGTGTTGAAGTAATCCCCCGGCATGAAATTGGGGGTGGCGAAGGCCGTGGGGACTTGATCCCAGTTGATTTGCCGGAACCCGACCGAGAACGGGCCGCCCCCCACGCCGTTATTTTGGGCGACCGGCCCCGTTTGGCTGATCTGGACTTTGAAGGCCTCGACCGTGTCCAAAATGTCCGCCGGCGTGGCTCCGGCGTCGCTGAAAATTACCGGTGCCGCTTGCACCGAAACACTCAAGGCGGCCAACGCTGCAGCCCACCCCACTCGTCCGCTCAACGCTGTTGTCATGGCGAGTTACGTAGCACCGCCGCCTCCCCCTGTCCACAACAAAATTGCTTGAAATGCAAATTGTTGTCGGGATTCCGACACCCGGTCGGAATCACCCTCCGCACCGGGGTTCCAAGCCGGCCTTTCGGCCGGAGCCGCGGGCCAACCCCGGCGGCTCGAAAAAGGAGTCGCCTCCCCGCCTCCCCGCCGGTTTCATTGCCGCCGGGATATGCCAAAGCGCACCGACATCCACAGCGTCCTGATCATCGGCGCCGGCCCGATCATCATTGGCCAGGCCTGTGAGTTCGACTATTCCGGCACCCAGGCGTGCAAGGCGCTCAAGGAGGAAGGTTACCGGGTGGTATTGGTGAACTCGAATCCGGCCACGATCATGACCGACCCCGAGTTTGCCGACCGCACGTACATCGAGCCGATCACCCCGGAGGTGGTGGAAAAAATCATCGTCCGCGAGCTGGAGGAAATGCGCCGGCTGGGGGTGCCGGTGGAACAAACCCAGGGCCCGAGTGCTGGCCCCGCCGGCCCGCATAAGCTGGTTTTGCTGCCCACCCTCGGGGGCCAGACCGCCCTCAACACCGCCATGGCCCTGCACCGCCAAGGAGTCTTGGAGCGTTACGGGGTCGAATTGATCGGTGCCAAACCCGAGGCCATCGAGCGCGGCGAGGATCGTCTCGCCTTCAAGGAGCTGATGCTCTCGATCGGTCTGGATGTGCCCATCAGCGGGGTTGCCCACACCCCCGAAGAGGCCCGGGGCATCGCCGAGAAAATCGGTCGTTTTCCCCTCATCATCCGGCCTGCCTACACCCTGGGCGGCACCGGTGGCGGCATCGCCTACAACCGCGCGGAATTTGAGGAACTGGCCAAACGCGGCCTGGACCTGTCGCCCGTCTCGGAAATCCTCATCGAAGAATCCCTGCTCGGCTGGAAGGAGTTCGAGATGGAGGTCATGCGCGACCGCGCCGACAACTGCGTCATCATCTGCTCGATCGAGAACTTTGATCCCATGGGCGTCCACACCGGGGACAGCATCACCGTCGCCCCGGCGCAGACCCTCACCGACAAGGAATATCAGATCATGCGCGACGCCTCCTTTGCCGTGATCCGGGCGGTGGGCGTTGAGACCGGCGGCTCGAACATCCAGTTCGCCGTCAACCCGGACAACGGCCGCATGGTGGTCATCGAGATGAACCCGCGCGTCTCCCGCAGCTCCGCGCTCGCGTCCAAGGCCACCGGCTTTCCCATCGCCAAGATCGCCGCCAAACTGGCCGTGGGCTGCACCCTGGACGAAATCCCCAACGACATCACCCGCGAGACCCCCGCGAGCTTCGAGCCGACGATTGACTACGTGGTCGTCAAAGTCCCGCGGTTTGCGTTCGAGAAGTTCCCGCAGGCCGACCCCACGCTGACCACCCAGATGAAAAGCGTGGGCGAGGCCATGGCCATCGGGCGCACGTTCAAGGAGGCACTGCAAAAGGCGCTCCGCTCCCTGGAAATCGGCCGCAGCGGCCTGGGGGGCGACGGCAAGCCCTGGCGAATCGGCAATGAAGTCTTTGGCGATCGGGACCTGTTCCCGCGCGAGCTGATCACGCGCAAACTCACCGTGCCCAATGCCGAACGGATCTTTTTCATCCGCCACGCCCTCCGCGCCGGCTTCAGCATCGAAGAGATTTACCAGCTCACCAGAATTGACCGCTGGTTTCTGGCCCAGATCCGGGAGATCGTGGAGTTCGAGGAGGAGCTGGCCGCGGTCGGCGGCAGAGCGGCTGGGTGAACAAGGCGATGTCCCTGGAAATCGCTTCTGCCCGGGCGAGACCTCCCGGCGCAGCGCCTCACCCCGTCTCCTCATCGTGAACCCCGCCCGCACCGGCCGGCCGCCGGGGGTAATTTTTTCAACGACGGCCCGCGCGGCGCGCCCGACCACCGCGGATCAACCGGCCCGGCGATCGCTGCGGAGGGCCCGAGGTGAAAGCCCCGGCCATTGAAGTCTGTCCCGTTTCCGGGCGGCACTCGGGGCCATTCAGACCGGCCGGGAGGTCCGGCGTGGACCTGTTTCAAGTCGCCGGGCCGGAAATTCCCCCGCCCGGAGCATCGCCCGGCTTGCACGCCGAGATCACCGCCCGGGCCAGCTCGGCCACGCCGCGTTTGTGGACGGTGACCACCTTCGGATTTCCGGCGGCGTACAGTTCGGTCACCTTGTGCGCGATCTGGGTGCTGCCCCAAATGATGACCCGATCCGCCCAGCGCAGATTCGCCTCGGCGTCCCGGTGCGTGTGCCGGCGCTCATTGCCCACCAGCCGCAACTCCAACCGGCCCGCGGCCAGCTCTTCCAACTGCCGGTGCGCTTCCGGCGAGCCGCCCACCACACAGAAACGCCGGAATCCGGCCCGCTGACAGGCCGCGACCATTTGGTCCACCGCGTGGCGGTTGACCGAGCCCCCGCACACCTCGCAGTCCGCCTGCCGCAACGCCAGGGCCGGCCGCCGCCCGGCCAGAATCTCCGCCGCCCCGGCCTGGCAATCCCCCCGGCCGCAGACCAGCGCGAACCGGGCCCGCAGAGTTTCGCGCACCCGCTCGATCTTTTGGCGGCTGATGCGTTGCTTGCGGGGGGAGGTCAAGCCGGCCTCTGCGAGCGCCTGTTCCAGGGGTTCCCACGGCCCGGCGTAACCCAGTTCCCGGAACAATGCCTCCTTGGCAATCGAGTCGTCGGCACCACGCATGGGTGGCCGTTATGCTGCCGGTTTTGCCTCCCGCCGGCAAGGCGCCGTCTCCGGGGGGCGCTTCCGGTCCTCGACCCGGTCGGGTCGGGCGCTCCGGCTTGCACCTTCGGCGCCTGCGCCCAATGATCCCGCGTCATTGTGAAAATCGCCCGGCTGGAAGCCTTCCCACTCCGATATCCGGTCCGCGGCCGGTTCAAGTTTCTCGAAGGACCGCCCGGCACGCCGCCCGGCCGCGCGGCGGTGCTGGTCAAGGTCACCACCGACACCGGTGCGGTGGGCTGGGGGCAGAGCGTTCCCGTGCCCCGTTGGAGCTATGAAACGCTCGAAACGGTCCTGAGCACCCTCGAACGTTACCTCGCCCCGGCCGTGATCGGTCTGGACCCGCTGGACCTCGACGCGGTGCACGCCGCCATGAACGCCGCCATTGCGCCCTCCTTCTCCACCGGCCAGCCCATCGCCAAGGCCGGCGTGGACCTGGCCCTGCACGACCTGGCCGGGCGCCGGTGCGGCGAGCCGGTCTCCCGCGCCTGGAGCCGCTGCGGGCGCGACCGCCTGACGCTGAGCTGGACGGTGAATCCGACCGCGTTGAACGAGGTGGAGTCCCTGGTGGCCGCCGGGCGCGCGCGCGGTTACCGGCACTTCAACGTCAAGGTGGCGCCGGACCCGCGTTTTGACCTCGAACTTTGCCGCCAGGTCCGGCGACTGGCACCCGAGGGCTTTCTCTGGGCCGACGCCAACGGTGGCTACGACGAGGCCACCGCTCTGGCCGTGGCGCCGAAGCTGGCCGACCTGGGCGTGGCCGTGCTCGAGCAACCCCTGCCGGCCAACCGCCTCACCGGCTACCGTCGTCTCAAGCAGCAGGGCGCGCTGCCCATCCTGATGGACGAGGGCGTGGTCTCGCACGTCGAGCTGACCGAGTTCATCGCCCTGGGCCTGCTGGACGGCGTGGCCCTCAAGCCCGCCCGCTGCGGGGGCCTGAGCGAGGCGCGCCGCCAGATCGAACTGCTCCGCGACCGCGGCCTGCTCTGGCTGGGCAGCGGCCTGACCGACCCCGACCTGTCCCTGGCCGCCGCGCTGCAACTGTACGCCGCCTACGACCTGGCCACGCCCGCCGCGCTCAACGGCCCGCAGTTCCTCAACGGCTCGATTCTTCAAACGCCCCTCGAACCGGTGAACGGCGAGTTGCGCGTGCCCACCGGCCCCGGCCTGGGCGTGGAAGTGGACCCGGAACGGTTGGCCGCGCTGGCCCTTGGCCGACTGTTTTGACCCCGGGGCCGCAGGCTCAACCCCCGGTCCGCGCCGGTGCCCGGGCGCGGGCGCGCTCGGCGGACCGGGGCGAGGGCCGACCGTCCAGCGCCAGCAGCACCTGCCGGATTTCCCGCAACCGCGCCCGGGGCTCGCGCCGGGTCAGGCGCGGGAACCGGCCGCCGACCTGCACCCAGTCACCGTTCCGCTCCAACAGCAGTTTGTCCCCGCGCGTTTCGAGCCGGGTCACGCCGCGGGCGGCGGCCAGGAACTTCAGTGCGCTGACCTCGAGCAGCAGTTCGGCGCCGCGCGGCAACGGGCCGAAGCGATCGCGCCACTCCGCCCGCAGCGCCTCCAGCTCTTCCGGGGTCGTGCACCCGGCCAGGCGGCGCCAGGCCTCGATGCGGTGTTCCGGCTCGGGAATGTACGTCTCCGGCAGCCCGGCCACCGGCAACCGCCCGGCCGGCTTGGGCGGCCGGGTCCCGGCCCGCGCGGGGGCGGGCTTTTCCGCGGCGCCCACGTCGAGGAAATCGAGCCGAACCGCCACCGCGGGCGGGGACCGGAGCGGTTCGCCCTTGAGCGCCCGGATGCTTTGCTCGAGCAACTGGCAGTACAGGGCGAAGCCCACCGCGGTGATGTGGCCGCTCTGCTCCTTGCCCAGCAGGTTGCCGGCGCCGCGGATTTCCAGGTCGCGCAGGGCGATCTTGAAGCCGCTGCCCGGGGTGGAGAACTGGCGCACGGCCTGAAGGCGTTTGCGGGCGTCGGCCAGCAGGTCCGCGTGCCGGGGCAGGAGCAGGTAGGCGTAGGCCTGGTGTTTGTAGCGGCCCACCCGGCCGCGCAACTGGTACAGGTCGCTCAAACCGAAGCGGTCGGCCCGGTCAATCAGGATGGTGTTGGCATTGGGGATGTCCAGGCCGCTTTCGATGATTGTGGTCGAGAGCAGCACATCGGCCTCGCCCCGCACAAAGCGGGTCATGACCTCCTCCAGTTCGCCGGCCGGCATCTGGCCATGGCCGACCACCAGCCGGGCTTCGGGCACCAGTTGGCGCAGCCTGGCGGCCACCAGCTCGATGTCGAAGACCCGGTTGTGCAGGTAAAAGACCTGCCCGCCCCGGGCCAGCTCCCGCCGGATGGCGTCGCGGATGAGGCGTTCATCGTGGGCCGCGACGATGGTCTCGACCGGCAAACGGTCCTGGGGCGGGGTTTCGATGGTGCTCATGTCCCGCGCGCCGGTCAGGGCCAGGTAGAGCGTGCGGGGGATGGGCGTGGCGGTGAGGGTGAGCACGTCCACCAGTTCGCGCAGTTGCTTGAGCCGTTCCTTGTGGGTGACGCCGAAGCGCTGTTCCTCGTCCACGACCACCAGCCCCAGGTCCTTGAACTGCACGTCGGCCTGCAGCAACCGGTGCGTGCCGATGACGATGTCCACTCCGCCGGCGGCCAGGTCCGCGAGCACCCGCGCCTGCGCGCGGCGGGTGCGGAAGCGCGAGAGCAGCTCCACCCGCACCGGGTAATCGGCCAGGCGCTCGCGGAAGGTGTTCCAGTGCTGCTGGGCCAGCACGGTGGTGGGCACGAGCACCGCCACCTGCTTGCCGGCCATCACCACCTTGAACGCCGCCCGGAGGGCGACCTCGGTCTTGCCGAACCCCACGTCGCCGCAGATCAATCGGTCCATCGGCCGGGGGGCCTCCAGGTCGCGCTTGGCCTCGAGGATGGCGCGCCGCTGGTCCGGCGTTTCCTCGTACAGGAAGGCGCTTTCAAACTCCCGCTGCCAGGGGGTGTCCGGCGGGAAGGCAAACCCCGGGCGGGCGGCCCGCGCGGCCTGCACCCGCAACAGCTCCGCCGCCAGGTCCCGCACGGCCCGCGCGGCGTCCGCCCTGGCCCGGGTCCAGCGGGTGCCGCCCAGGGGGTTCAACGGCGGCCGCGCCCGGCCCGCGCCCACGTACTTGCTGACCAGGTGGGCCTCGGTGATCGGCACGTACAGTCGCGGCGCGGGCTGGCCCGGCTCGCGCGGGGCGTACTCGATCACCAGGCACTCGCGCTCCGCCTCCCCCGGTGCGGCTCCGGGCAGGGTCTCCAAACCCTGGTACCGGCCGATGCCGTGCTGGAGATGCACCACGTAATCGCCCGGCTCCAGCCGGGTGAAATCCACGTCCAACAGCGAGCGCGCGGCCGCGGCGTGCGGGGACTTGAGCCGGCGCGGCTGCAGGACCTTGTAGCGGCCGAAGATTTCCGCGTCAGTCACGACCACCAGCCCGGCCGCCGCGCACCAGCAGCCCCGACTCAGCGCGCCCAGGTGCACCTCCGGCCGGGACGCGGCGGAGGGGGTGTCGCCGGGCGGCCCGTCCAGTCCGTACTCCGTCCAGATTTCCTCGAAGCGTTGCCGCTCGCCGGTGTTGTTGCAGAACACGTGCACCGCGCAGCCCTGGCGCAACCAGCGGTGAAGCTGGTGGAAGAAGGCCCGGCGTTGCGTGGCGGCCACCTCCGAGTCCGGGGCGGGCACGTCCAGCGGTCGCCAGATCTCCAGGCTTTCGAAGCGCGGCGTCTCGGGGGTGCCCGCGGCCGGGCTGCCTTCCGCCAGTTCCAGGACCTCGGGTACGGGGGCGGCTTCGCGCAGCGGCACCAGGGTGAGGCCGCGCGCCCGCCAGCCGGCCAGCAGGTCCGGCCAGGGGACATGAAACGGGTCGTGGGGTGGCAGGCGTTGGGCGTGCGCGCGCCAGCGGTCTGCCAGGGCCTCGGGCTCGCACAGCACCAGGAGGGTGGACCCGGGCAGGTGGTCGGTGAGCGTGCCGACGGCGCCCGGGGCGGGACGGCTCGTGTGCTCCGGCTCGGTCGGCTCGACCAGGTGCGCCCGCAAGAACCCCAGTTCCCCCGCCGGGGCGAGGGTGACCTGTTCGAGCGGCTCGCGGGCCAGTTGCGTCAGCGGGTCGAAGGTGCGCAGCGACTCGAGGGTGTCGCCAAAGAACTCCAGCCGCACCGGCCAGGGGCAATTGAGGGGGAACACGTCGAGGATGCCGCCGCGGCGGGCCAGTTCGCCCTTGCTGGTGACCTGGGCTTCGGGCTCGTAACCCTCGGCCTCGAGCCAGGCGACCAGTTCGTCCGGGGCGCAGCTTTCCCCCCGGCGCAGCACCCGCAGGTGCCGGTCCAGCTCCGCCGGCGCGTAGGTGCGCTGCGTCAACGCCTCCGCCCGGCTGGTGAGCACCGGGGCCGGGTCACCGGGGTGCCAGCGCCGCAGAGCCGACAGGCACTCGAGTCGCTCGCTCACCACATCGGCGTGCGGCAGTTGGGCCTCGTGGGGCAGGACCTCCCAGGCGGGGAAAAACAGGAGCGGGCCGGGGGCCGGGCCCGCGGTGCGGGGCGCGAGGCCCAGCCAGGTTTGCAGGTCCTGGTGAAACGCCTCCTGTTGCTTCGCCTCCGCGGTCACCACCAGCACGGGTCGGTCGGGGAACACCTGGTGCAGGAGCGCCACCAACAAGGGCCACGCGGCCGGGGCTTGTCCGGTGCCGGCGGCGTCCCGGCCGGCGGCCAGGTCTTCGATCAGACGACGCAGTGCCGGATGCCGGCTCAAGGCGGCCGGCAGCGACGTTTCCGGCGGCGTGTCCGACGCGTTTTTCAACAGTGACACCTTGGAAGCAGCGCTCCGGAGCGTCAAGCCAGGTACCCCCGAACGCGGGCGGGCGACCGAGGCCGGTTCAGATCGGCTCCTCGTCGGAGGGCCGGGGAGCGGTCCCGGCATCGGTGCCGGCCGGGCTTTCCTCGGCGGCGGCGGCGGCCAGCTTCTCGACCGTGAGGGGCTCGGAGATGCGATACTCTTCGCCCAGCCAGCGACCCAGGTCCACCAGCTTGCAGCGCTTCGAGCAAAACGGCGCGTAACGGCCTTCCAACCACGGCCCGGTCTTGTGGCACGTGGGGCAGCGGACCAGCAGGGGCGGGGTCATGGCGCGGGCTTAGCGGCGGAACAGCCACAGCAACAGGCTGAGCACCACGCTCAGCACCAGGCAGGTCATCACCGGGAAGTAGAAGCGGAACGAACCGCGTCGCCAGGCGATGTCCCCGGGCAGCAACGTGCCCCCGCGATCGGCCAGCAGCCAGACCACCGCGCCCAGCGCGGTGACGAGCAGCCCCGTGATGACCAGAAGCTTGCCCAGCGAGTCCATGAGTGTTCGCGTCAACCTTCCCCGGGCTGACGCCGATGGGAGATTACCCACCGCGTCGAAAGACGCAATGCCCCCCGCACCGGTGGGTGGACGGTGGGTTCGGGGACTTCCCCGCGCCGATGAGCGGCCAGCGGGCCGGCAGATTGGCCCTCGGGGCAACCGGTTGAAGACGCCGCGGGGCCGGCCGCGGGCGCGGCGCGGGCGGGGCGTGGCCCGACCGCTCAATCGTCCCGGCGGAGCGGGCCCCAGCCCACGCCCTCCGTCCCGTCCAGCGCCGCCAACAGCGCGTACTCGAAGGCCCCCGCGGCTTCCATCAGGGGCAGGTAGCGGGCGTTTTCGGGGGTCAGTTTGGGCCGCTGACCGGTATCCGGGTCGGGGCAGCCCAGTTGCAGCCAACTGCCCACCCGGATGTCGTTAAGGACCTGCAACAGCCATTCCATTTCCTCGCCGGTGAAGCTGGCGCGCAGACCGTCCCGATGGGGCGCGAAGCGGTGGGTCTCGGCCAGGAAAAGCTCGAGCCGGCGGCGCGCCTCTTGTTTGAAGTCGGTGAGCGCTTCGTGCAGCAACTGCTGCGCCCCGCTCAGCGCGGGGGTGGCCGTGCCCCGGGTGACCCGGTGGTGCTCGAGGGGCGTGACGGGGAAGGCGCGGAGCACCTCACAGAACACGTGCTGTTCACGCCGGCCGAAGAGGAACTCGTAGCGGTCGGCCGCGCGGCGGAGCAGTTTCATGTGTCGTCCCGTTCGAGGGTGGCCTGGAGGCCGTAGGCCTGAAGTTTGTGCACGTAAAACTCGGCCCGCTCGAGGCTGGCGCGCTCCAGCACGCTGCGGCCCTTGGTGTGGACCTCGAGCATGTGTTGTTCGGCCTTCGGCTTGGGCCAGCCGAACACGACCATGAACACGTGCGTGACGTACACCATGAGGTTGACGGGGTCGTTCCAGCAGACGACCAGGTAACCCGGCTCACGTCCCCGGAGCGGCGCGGTCTGGTCGCCCGATTCCACCTCGGGACGTTCGACAGGTGCCGCAATTTCAGCCATGCCCAGAGCTTAGGCGCTTCCGGGGCGGAGTTCAATCTTGCCCATGCGGGTGTACCGACGGCGCCCCCGGCCGAGCCGGACCGCTGCGGGCGGGGTTTGTCCGCCGGCCGGCCCCGCGCTAAAGGCTCGCGGGGGCGGCGCCCGGGTGGCAGGCTGGACGCGACGGCCGCCGCTGGAAAACCGGCCGACCGGCGCATGGAAACCGAGTTGTTGCCCACGCACACCCCCGAGCTGTTACGGCGCGCGGTCGCGCGCACGGCCGCCTTGCTCCGGGCCGGAGAAGTGGTGGCCATCCCGACCGAGACGGTGTACGGACTGGCCGCCCTGGCGACCTCTGCCGGGGCGGTGCGCCGGCTCTTTGAAGTCAAGGGTCGGCCACCGACCAACCCGGTGATCGTGCACGTGGCGGACCTGGCGCAGGCGCGCGCCTGCGTGAGCGCCTGGCCCGCGGTGGCGGAGGCGCTGGCCCGGGCGTTCTGGCCCGGGCCGTTGACCCTGGTGCTGCCGCGCGCGCCGATCATTCCGCCCGAGGTGACAGCGGGCGGGCCCACGGTGGGCATTCGCTGGCCGCGACACCCGTTCGTGCAGGCGCTGCTGCGGGAATGCGGCGCCCCGCTGGCCGCTCCCAGCGCCAACCGATCCACGGAGTTGTCGCCAACCCGCCCGGAGCATGTGCTCAAAAGCCTGGGCGGCCGGATTCCGGCCGTGGTGGACGGCGGCCCTTGTCCGGTGGGGGTGGAATCCACGGTGCTCGACCTGACCGTGGAGCCGCCGCGGATTTTGCGGCCGGGCATGATCCACGCCGGGGCGCTGGCGGCGGTGCTGGGCGAGGTGCGCTCCACAGAGGCGGACAGCCCGGGGCCGTTGCGCAGCCCGGGTCGGCTGCCCCGGCACTACGCGCCCCGGGCGCGATTGCTGGTCCGGGCCTGGCGGGACGAGGCGGACCTGCGGCGCCTGGTGGCTGAGGCCGGCGCCGATCCCGAGCGCACTTTCATCGTGGCCCATTCGCGGATTCCAACGCCGGGAGACTGGGGCGGGGTGAGCATGGTGCCGCAGGATCCGGAGGCCTTCGCCCGCGCGCTGTATGCGGAATTGCACCGGTGCGATGAGCACGGCGCGGCAACCATCGTGGTGGAGGCGGTCCCCGAGGGCCCGCAGTGGGCGGCGGTGGCGGACCGGTTGCGCCGGGCGGCGGCCTGAAGCCGGTGGGCCGGGCTGGACGGGAGGGGGCGCCGTGGATATGTTGCCTGCCCATGTCGAAGAGCACCAAGGCCGGAGCCGCCGCGGACTCCGGCGAGTTGAGTTTCAGTGACGCGCTGGCACGCTTGGAGCGCGTGGTGCAGGCCATGGAGTCGGCGGACCTGCCGCTGGAGACGCTCTTGGCCCACTATGAGGAGGGGATCAAACTGGCCCGGGTGTGCGAAGCGCGGCTGGCGGCGGCGGAGGTGCGCATTCAGCAACTCGAACAGGACCCGACGGGCAAGCTCCAAACCCGGCCGTTTTCCGCGGCACCCGCCGACACCGCCGATTCGGAGGGAGGTTCCTGATGAGCCGGTACCTGGACATGGTGGACAGCCCTGAGCACGTCCGCAAGTTGACCCTCGAGCAGTTGGGGCAACTGGCGGAGGAAATCCGCGCCGAACTCATCACCGTGCTGTCGAAAAACGGCGGCCACCTGGGCCCGAACCTCGGGGTGGTGGAACTGACCCTGGCCCTGCACCGGGTCTTTGAAACGCCCCGGGACAAGCTGGTTTGGGACGTGAGCCACCAGTGTTACGTCCACAAGCTGCTCACCGGCCGCAAGCACCGCTTTCACACCATCCGCACCACGGGCGGGTTGAACGGCTTTGCCCTGCGCAGCGAGAGCGAGCACGACTGCTACGGCGCGGGCCACGCCGGCACGGCGCTCTCGGCCGCCCTGGGCATGTGTGCGGCGCGGGACCTGCGCGGCAGTGATGAGCACGTGGTGTGCATCTTCGGCGACGCCGCCCTGACCAACGGCATTTCCTACGAGGCGCTCAACAACATCGCCCACACCACGCGGCGGTTCATCGGCATCCTCAACGACAACGAATGGTCCATCGCCAAGAACGTCGGCGCCATCTCCGCCTACCTGAACAAGCTCATCCGGCACCCGCGCTACGCCAAGCTCCAACGCGACTTCGAGCGCCTGCTGCGGCGCTTCCGGGGGGGCGAACAGGCCCTGAAACTGGCGCACAAGGCCGAGGAGGCCCTCAAGGGCGCCGTGTCCCAGGCCGCGCTCGAGCCCGGGGAGCGCGGGCTGGACGCCGACGGCCGCGGGGGCTTCGGCAGCACGCTCCTGTTCGAGGAAATGGGGCTGCGTTACCTCGGGCCGATTGACGGCCACAACCTGCCCTTGCTCATCGAGTCCCTCGAATACGCGAAGACGGCGGACATGCCGGTGGTGCTGCATGTCGTCACCAAAAAGGGCAAGGGCTTTGAGGCCGCCCAGCAACAGCCGGAAAAATTCCACGGCGTCGGCCCGTACAACGCCGCCACCGGGGAAATCGTCCCCTCCAAGCCCGGCACCCCGCCCAACTACCAGGACGTGTTCGGCCAGGCGCTGGTGCGGCTGTGCCAGCGGGACAACACGCTGGTGGGCATCACCGCTGCCATGCCCAGCGGCACCGGCCTGAAGTACCTGGAAAAGGCCCTGCCGAACCGGTACTTCGACGTGGGCATCGCCGAGGAGCACGCGGTCATCTTCGCCGCCGGGCTGGCCACGATGGGATATCGGCCGGTGGTGGCGATCTACTCGACCTTCCTGCAGCGCGCCTACGATTGCATCCACCACGACGTCTGCCTGCAGGACCTGCCCGTCATTTTTTGCATGGACCGGGCCGGGCTTTCGGCCAACGACGGTCCCACCCATCACGGGTTGTTCGACATCGCCTACCTGCGCTGCCTGCCCAACGTCATCGCCATGGCCCCCAGGGACGAGGACGAGCTGGTGGACATGATGTACACGGCCACGCGGCAGAAACACCCGGTCTTCATCCGCTACCCCCGCGGGGCGGGCGAGGGCGTGCCGATCAAGGAGGAGCCGAGCTTGTTGGACATCGGGCGGGCGGAGGTGCTGCAACACTTTACGGGCAGGGGCGGTCCCAAGGTCGCCTTCTTCGCGCTGGGCAACATGGGCCGCCTGGCCCGGCAAACGATGGCCCGGCTGGCGGCCGAGGGTGTGGACTGCGCGCTGATCAACCCGCGCTTCACCAAGCCGCTGGACGAGGCCACGCATGAGTTTTTCGGCCGGGCGGCCGACGTGGTGGTCACCCTCGAGGACCACGTGCTCATGGGCGGTTACGGCAGCGCGGTGCTCGAGTTGTATGGGGACCGCCGCCTGACCACGCCCGTGGTCCGCATCGGCTGGCCGGACAAGTTCATCGAGCACGCCTCGACCGTGGAGGACCTGCGCCGGGCCTACGGCCTGACCCCCGAGGTCACCGCCGAAAAGGTCCGCGCCGCGCTGGCCGATGGGGCCGCGGCGATCGCCGAGCGGCGGCCCGCCCTGGCCTGAAGCCCCCGCACCGGCCCCGGGCAAACGCTTGCCCCCCGGCCCGCCGGCGGGTCATCCTTGCCGCATGGCTTATTCGACCTGCACGGTTCCCGAGGGCGACAGAATCTTGATCCAAAACGGCCGGCTCGAGGTCCCCGACCGGCCCATCATTCCGTTTATCCGCGGCGACGGCACGGGGCCGGACATCTGGGCCGCGGCGGTGCGGGTCCTGGACGCGGCGGTGCACCAGGCCTACGGCGGGCGGCGCCGGATCGCCTGGATGGAGGTGTTTGCCGGGGAGGAAGCGTTCAAGCGCTTCCAGACCTGGCTGCCCGACGACACAATCGAGGCGTTCAAGGAATTTCGGGTGGGCATCAAGGGCCCGCTGACCACGCCGGTGGGCGGGGGCATCCGCTCGCTCAACGTGGCCCTGCGACAGCTCCTGGACCTGTATGTGTGCCTGCGGCCGGTGCAGTATTTCACCGGCGTGCCCAGTCCGGTGAAACACCCCGAGAAGGTGAACATGGTCATCTTCCGGGAGAACACCGAGGACATTTACGCCGGCATCGAGTACGCCGCCGGCACACCCGAGGCGCAAAAGGTGCTGGATTTCCTGGCCCGGGAATTCCCGCAGCACTTCGACAAAATCCGCTTCGGCACCCCGGCCCGGACGCAGGCGTTTTGGGCCGCGGCGGGCGCGAAGGATTTTCCCACCGAGGTGCGGGTGGGCGTGGGGATCAAGCCGGTGAGCTACAGCGGCTGCGTGCGGCTGGTCCGCAGCGCCATCAATTACGCCATTCAGAACCGGCGCCGGTCCGTCACCCTCGTCCACAAGGGCAACATCATGAAGTTCACCGAGGGGGCCTTCCGCGACTGGGGCTACCGCGTGGCCCGGGAAGACTTCGGCGCGGTCGAGTGGAACGGCGGCCCGTGGTGCCGGATTCCCGAGGGCCGGCCCGGTGCCGGGTTGGTGATCAAGGATGCCATCGCCGACATCACCCTCCAGCAGGTGCTCACCCGCCCGGAGGACTTCGACGTCATAGCCACGCTCAACCTCAATGGGGATTACCTCAGCGACGCGCTGGCCGCCCAGGTGGGCGGCATCGGCATTGCTCCCGGCGGCAACATCAATTACGTGACCGGCCACGCCATTTTTGAGGCCACGCACGGCACCGCGCCCAAGTACGCCGGCAAGGACATGGTCAATCCCGGCTCGGTGGTGCTTTCCGGCGAGATGATGCTCCGGCATCTGGGCTGGACCGAGGCGGCGGACCTGATCCTCAAGGGCCTCAACGGCGCCATCGCCAGCAAGCGCGTCACCTACGACTTCGCCCGCCTCATGGAGGGGGCCACGCAGGTTCGCTGCTCGGAATTCGGCGACCAGATCATTGCCCACATGTAACGCCACAGACCCTCCGCGGTTTCCAGCGGGCGGCTTGTCCGGGCGCGAATCGGACCTCTTGCCGGGCCGGGCGCATTAAGCAGGGGCGGCGCTGCCCGCTCGGCCACCCCACGCCCGCAAGCCGCCGACCGGTCCGGCCCGGCAATCACCGGTAACCGGGTCGGCGGGTTTGAGCCCGGGCCGACCGGTTTGCCGGCGGCGCTCAGATGAACTCGTTGATGAGGTTCTCGAGCATCTCCTGGCGGCCGCTTTGGTTGGTCCGCACCTCGCCCATCTTGAGGGCGTATTTCTCCAGCTCGACGAAGCCCACCTCGCCCCGTTCGATTTGCCGGCCGATGCCCGTGTCCCAGGAGGCGTAGCGTTGCCGGACAAACTCGGCCAGGCGGCCGTCGGCGCGGATTTTGGCGGCGATCTTCAGGCCCCGGGCAAAGGCGTCCATGCCGCCGATGTGGGCGTGGAACAGGTCCACCGGCTCGAAGCTTTCACGCCGCACCTTGGCGTCGAAGTTGGTGCCGCCGGTGGTGAAGCCGCCGTACTTCAGGACGGTCAGCATGATCTGCGTCGTGAGGTAGATGTCGGTTGGGAACTGGTCGGTGTCCCAGCCCAGCAGCAGGTCGCCGGTGTTGGCGTCAATGCTGCCCAGGGCGCCGGCGCTGCCCGCCACTTCGAGTTCGTGCTGCATGGTGTGGCCGGCCAGCGTGGCGTGGTTGGTCTCGAGGTTGAGCTTGAAGTCGTCGAGCAGGTCGTACTGCCGCAGGAAGTTCAGGCAGGCGGCGGCGTCGGAGTCGTACTGGTGCTTGGTGGGTTCCTTGGGCTTGGGCTCGATGTAGAACTGGCCCTTGAAGCCGATCTGCTTCTTCCAATCCACGGCCATGTGCAGGAAGGCGCCCAGGTGATCCAGCTCGCGTTTCATGTCGGTGTTCAACAGGGTGGTGTATCCCTCGCGGCCGCCCCAGAACACGTAGCCGGCGCCGTTGAGTTCGTGGGTGACCTCGATGGCCTTTTTGACCTGGGCGGCGGCGTAAGCGAAGGCGTCGGCGTTGCAACTGGTGGCCGCGCCGTGCATGTAGCGGGGATGGGCGAAGAGGCAGGCGGTGCCCCAGAGCAGGCCGATGCCGGTGTCGTTCTGGAGCTTCTTCAGTTCTTTGACCACCCGGTCGAGGTTCTTGTTGGTCTCGGCCAGGTTGCGCCCCTCGGGGGCCACGTCGCGATCGTGGAAGGCGTAGAAGGGCGCGCCCAGCTTCTGGCAGAACTCGAAGAGCACCGGCACGCGTTTGAGGGCCATTTGCAGGGAGTTGGTGCCGTCTTCCCAGGGGCGGACCCAGGTGCCCACGCCGAACATGTCGCTGCCCACCCCGCGCATGGTGTGCCAGTACACCACCGAGAAGCGCAGGTGCTCCTTCATGGTCTTGCCCTCGACGATCTCGTCCGGGTTGTACCATTTGAAAGCGAGCGGGTTCTTCGAGTCCGGTCCCTCGTAGCGAATGGGGGGGATGTCCGGGAAGGCTTCTTTGGAGCGGATGGCTTTTTTCATGGTCGTGTGCTTCACGTGCGGGTGTTGTCGTGGCGGCAGTGTATCGGGTGCCCGCGGCTTGACAAGGGAGCGGTGATTGCCCCGGACGAACAAGTCCAGCGGGCTCTTGGTGTCCGTCAGGCAACTCCGGTGGCACCCATAACCATGGCAATCTGAGCCGGGAAACAAAGCTGAGAATTGTCCGCCCCCAACTGTGCAGCGGAAAATTGTTGGTCGAGGAAATTGCTGGTCAATTTGTCTGAGGGCCGACTAAGGTCTGCGCGGCCAATGGTTGCAATTATGGATCATTACCAGCACACATACGGGCAGGAGCAGAGGCGGTCGGTTCGGGCATTCCGTGCTCCACGGATCGGGAGGGGATACGGGCTGGCGGGGTTGGCGCTGGGGCTGATGGCGGCGGCGGCAGCGCAGGCCCAGTTGCGCTACGAACCGTTGCGGTCCTTTGGACTGGATGATCAGGCGGCCAGCAGTCCGGCCGGCGGGGTCATCCGGGCGGCCGACGGCCAGTTGTACGGGGTGACCTCCCGCGGGGGTAGCAACAACCTGGGCACCGTTTACGTTTTGAGCGCCACCGGTACCGGCTTCCGCATCCTTAAGCATTTTGCCGGCCCGGACGGGGCCACGCCGGCAGGACTGTTGTTGGACGATGGAAGTGGAGGGGTGTACGGGATCACGGCCCAGGGCGGGGCCTCCACCAACGGGGTGATTTTCTGGATGGATCGGGCTACCGGACAATACGCATTGTTACACAGTTTCGCGGCAAACCGTGTTGAGGGCGCTTTCCCCTTGGGAGGACTGACGGCTTTGCCAGACCAGGGTTTGGCCGGGGTCGCCTCCCGCGGCGGGGCCCAGGAGGGGGGCACTTTATTCCGCCTGTCCCGGGACGGAGAGGATTTTCTGGTCCTGCATCACTTCGGCGCAACTGCCCAGGACGGGAAAACACCCAAAAGCCGGCTGCTGCTGGCCAGCGATGGATTCCTGTACGGGACGACCGAAGCCGGTGGCACGGCCGACGGCGGAACCATTTTCCGCGTGGCGCCCGGCGGCGCGAATTACGAGGTGCTGCATCGCTTTCAGTCGGCCACCGACGGCCGCACGCCGGATTTCGGTTTGGTGGAAGGGCCGGAGGGCTGGCTGTATGGTGTGACGGCCACGGGCGGGCCGGGCGGTCTCGGTACCGTGTATCGGTTTCGGCCCACGGACCGGCAGTTTGTGGTGTTGCACACTTTCCAAACGCAGACCCGGGGTCTGGGTTATCGGCCATCAGCCCTGGCTTTCAGTCCGGACCAGACCAAGTTGTGGGGCACCACGCTCAGCGGCGGCACGAACGATGGCGGCGTCTTTTTCCAGTTGAATCCCCAGGGCGGCGGCTACCAAGTGGTGGGCGAACCCCAGGGCAGCATTGCCGGTCGGTTTCTCTGGGGTGAATTGACCCTCCTGCCGGATGGCCGGCTGATCAGCGCCACGCTCTCCGGCGGCTTGGAACAGGCCGGCAGCTTGATGAGCTGGAACCCGATTAACGGACAGGCTGAAGTGCTTCATGCCTTCCAACCCGGCGGTTCGGATGCCCGCACCCCCTCGGCTGACCTGATTGAGGGCGCGGACGGTTTTCTCTACGGCACCACCTCCCAAGGGGGCAGCCGCGGCCGGGGTACGGTGTTTCGTCTGCAAAAGGACCTCACCGGTTACCAACTCCTGCATCAATTCGGCGAGGTGGAGCAGGACGGCGAAACTCCGGTTGCCCCGCTGGTGCAGGACACTGCCGGCACCTTGTACGGCACCACCGCCTACCGCGCCGGCGGCGCCAGCGGTGGCACGGTGTACAAGTTGCAGCCCGACGGCTCCGGTTACCAGGTGCTGAAGCGGTTCACCAACCGCGCGGTGGAAGGTGCCCTGGTGGTCGGCGGGCTGACACTGACGGCCGATGGCTGGCTGCTCGGCCTGGCGGTGGAGGGCGGCGCCTTTAACGGCGGCACCTGCTTCCGCCTGCGCCCGGATGGCAGCGCGTTCGCGGTGCTCCATGCCTTTGGGGCGGACGACGACGGGACAACGCCGGGTGACGGCCTGACCCCTTGCGACGACGGATACCTCTACGGCATCCTGAATTCCAATGGGGCCTTTGGCGGAGGGGCGATCTTCCGCATCCGCGCCGACGGCCAGGGCTACCAGGTGTTGCACCACTTTGGCCGCACCGCCGAGGACGGCAAGTTGCCTGTAGCCGGTTTGTTCTGCAGCTCAAACGGCTATCTGTACGGTACCTGCGCCCGGGGCGGCCAACATGACCAGGGCACGATTTTCCGCTTCCGCCCCGGCGGCACCGATTACGCCGTTTTACATCACTTCACCCCGACCAACGGCGCGGGCGTCCAACCACGCAGTCGGCTGGTGGAATGGGCGGATGGCCGGCTTTACGGAACCACGGCCTCGGACGTGCTCAGCGGCTTGGGCACCGTGTTTGCCATTCACCCGGATGGAACCGGCTTTTCCACGGTCCTCCGGTTTACCGACATTTTCAAAGACGGCTACCGTCCCTGGGCCGGTCTCACCGCGGCCAACGACGGCGCACTTTACGGCACGGTCTCGCGGGGGGGAGTCGGGGAATCCGGCCGCCTGTTCCGCCTCAGCAACGATGCCTGGGTGCGGTTCACGGGCATTCGCCGGGAAACCAGCGGTGCGCAGGTCCGCCTGACCGGACAGGGTGTGGCCGGGGGCCGGTACCGGATCGAACGCTCGAGAGTCGTGGGGCCCATCGCGATCTGGATCGAAGCCGCCGTGGTCCGTGCGGATGCCTCGGGACGCTGGGAATGGTCTGTCCCCGTCGAAACGGGAAACACCCAGGCATTCTTCCGAGCCAGCCGGGTGCCCTGAGGCAAGCAGTGCGGTGGTGCTCCCTCGATAAAAGGGAGTTGAAACCGCCCGTCCCACGAATAGGATGGGGCCAGTGGCTGTGCCTCTCCGGGCATGGCGCAGAGGTCGGGACGTAGCGTAGCTTGGTAGCGCGTCTGAATGGGGTTCAGAAGGTCGTGAGTTCGAATCTCACCGTCCCGACCATCTGATTTTCCCCCGGCAATCCAACCGCTAACCCTCCCGGGCGGGGGCGGTGCCCGCTTTTTTCCCTTTCCCCGGAACCGCTGCCGCGCGGACAGGACATGGCAGAGCATTCGTCCGAGCCTTCCAGGGGCGGGCGCAACCCCCGGGCGGCCCGTGGGGGAGTTGGCGGAACAGGTCAGGTCCGCTTTTGCGCGTGGTAAAAACCCGGAGGTTGCGTCACGCTCCCGATCCGGCACGCATGGGGCAGCAAACGTCCTATTACCGGCACAACGTCGCCTACGCCGAGTTCCTGGCGAACTGGGACGAGGGGTTTTACGCCAAGTACACGGATACCCTGCACCCGGAGCGGGCCGGCGCCCGGGTGTTGGACGTGGGTTGTGGGGTGGGGCAGGTGGTGCGGCGTCTGGCCGCGGCGGGTTTCGAGGCGTACGGCGTGGAAGTCTCGGAGCCCAGTGTGGCTCGGGCCCGGGCCGCCGGTTTGCGCTGCGAGCTGTACGACGGCTGCCATCTGCCGTACCCGGACCGGCATTTTGCCGCCGCCGGTGCGCTCAACGTGCTCGAGCACGTGGAGGCGCCGGAGGCCTTTCTGGCCGAGCTGGTCCGCGTGGTCGAGCCGGGCGGGCGCGTGGTGGTGTCCAGCCCGAATTTTTTCCGCGCGCTGGGTTGGCGGGACTACCACCCCACCATGCGCGGTCTGGGCAACAAATGGCGGAACTTGCGGCGTCTGCTGGCCAAGCGGCGCCAGATCCGGCAAGAACCGGACGCGGTGCGCTTTGACCGCATGACGCCGATCGTGCGGCCGGTGTTTCAACCGGACGACGACGCCATCGTCAAGACCAACGGGCTGGAGATCGCCTTCTTCCTCGAGCGCGCCGGGTGCGTGGTCGAGCGCGTCGAGTGCACCGACCGTTACGTGGCCCGCTGGCTGGACCGGCTGCTCAACGCCACCCCGCTGCGGTATCTGATGTTCAACGCCTTTGTCGTGGCCCGGCGGGGCTGAGCCCCGGAACCTGGAGTTGTTCGGGCCTGTTCGGGTCGCCGCCCCGGCGCGGGTGCCCCGCCCCGGCCTCAAATGGTCATGGCGTGGCGGCGTTCGGTGGGCCGGGGCAGGTGGGCGTCGAAGCGCATGGCGATGATCCGCACCAGCAGGCGGCCCAGTTCGGTGACCCGCAGGTGGGTGTCGGAGCGCTCGACCAGGCCGTCGGCTTCCAAGTCGTCCAGCGAGGCCAGTTCCCGGTTGAAGTACTCGCGGATGTTGACGCCCAGCCGCGCGGACAGGGCGGCGAAGTCCACGCGCAAGTTGCACATGATCTGCATGATGACCTCGCGGCGGATGCGGTCATCGCCGGTGAGCACGTAGCCGCGCGCCAAGGGCAGCCGGCCGGCGTCCACGGCCGCGTAATAGGCGGGAAGGTCCTTGAGGTTTTGCCAGTAGGCGTCGGGCGTCTGGGAGATCGAGGACATGCCGAAGGCGTGAATGTCCGCGCCGCCGCGGGTGCTGTAACCCTGGAAGTTGCGCTGGAGGGTGCCGGCGCGCTGGGCCACGGCCAGTTCGTCATCGGGCCGCGCGAAGTGGTCCATGCCGATGTACACGTAGCCGGCGTCGCCGAGTTTCTCGATGGTGAGCTTCAGGAGCTGGAACTTCACCTCGGGCGGCGGCAGCACGCGGGCTTCCACGATCTTTTGGGCCGGCTTCATCCAGGGCACGTGGGCGTAGCTGAACACGGCGAACCGGTCGGGCCGCAGTTCCAGAATCTCGTCGAGGGTGCGCGCGAAGCTGGCGGGCGTCTGGAACGGCAGGCCGTAAATGAGGTCCACGTTGAGGGAGGTGAACCCGGTCTCGCGAATCCACTCGACGGCCTGGCGGGTGACCTCCAGCGGCTGGAGGCGGTGGACGGCCTTTTGCACCTCGGGGTTGTTGTCCTGCACCCCGATCGAGGCGCGGTTGAAGCCGATCTCGCGCAGGGCGACCAGGTGGTCCCGGCTCAGCCGGCGCGGGTCCACCTCGACTCCCGCCTCGAGGTCCGGGGCAAAGGTAAAGTGCCGGTGGATCAGTTCGCCGAGCCGGCGCAGGTGTTCCGGCCGGCAAAAGGTGGGCGAGCCGCCGCCGAAGTGCAGTTGCACCACGCGGCGCTGCGGGTGGAGCCACGGCCGCAGGGCCGCCATTTCGCGGCCGAGGTACTCGACGTAGGTGGCGCTTTTCGAGTAATCGGCGGTGATGACCGTGGTGCAGCCGCAAAACCAGCACAGGGTCTCGCAAAACGGCAGGTGAAAATACAGCGAGAGGTCCCGGGGCGTCGCGTTGTGGCGCCGGAGGTTTTCCAGAACGGTCTCCGCGCCGACGGCCTCGGTAAACTTTGTGGCCGGAGGGTAGGACGTGTACCGCGGGCCGGGCACGTTGTACTTGCGAACAAGGTCCAGGTCGAAACTCAGGCGCGGCATGGGGCAAGGAAGGTGGGGAGGTGACCGGAACGTACGCGGCACGCTCCGAGCCCAGGGCCGGATACCGGGCTGCGGGCGCCGGGGGCGGCACCCGTCAAGCCTTGTCGGCTCTTGCCGGCTACCGGCTTGGAACGATCGAGTCGGGTCATCGGGGTTTCGGGTGCCTTCACTTGAACGCCTTTACAGTCGCCACGAGCGCCGCGAGACATTCCAACGTGGCTTCCGGGGGTACACCGTGGCCAAGGTTGACGATGTAGCCGGGCCGGCCTCGCATGGATTCGAGTAGTCGCCGGGTGGCCGTTGCCACCGTGGCGGCGTCGGTTAGGAGGAGTTGGGGGTCGAGGTTGCCCTGGACCGCGACCGTGGAGGGGAGTTGATCCGCGACCGCGCGGAGGGAGACCGAGGCATCCGCGCTCAACACGTGTGCCCCCCAGCGGCCCAGTTCGGGCCAGCGGTCGTTGACGCCCTTGGCGAAGAGGATGACCGGCGCCCGGGCGCGCACTTCGGCCACCAGGTCGCGCAGCCAGCGGCCGGAAAGTTCGTCGTAATCCGCCGCAGGGGCCGTGCCACCCAGGGTGTCGAAGATTTGAACCGCATCGGCGCCGGCCGTGACCTGGAGCTTCAAAAAGTCCGCGATCGCCAGGGTCAGTTTTTCCGCCAGGCGGCCGTAGAGTCGGGGATTTTCGCGGAACAAGGTCAGGGCCCGGGAAAAAGTGGGCGCGCTGCCGCCCTCCAGCATGAAGTTGGCGAGGGTCCAGGGAGCACCGGCAAAGCCGAGCAGCGCGGTGCCCCCGCCCAGCGCCGCCCGCACCATTTGCAGGGCTTCGGCCACGTAGGCAAGCCGGTCCGGAACCCCCGCCGGGTCAAGCCGGTCCACGTGATAGCCGTACTCGATGGTCCATTCCATCTTGATCCCCTCGCCGTTGGTGAATCGGTAGGGTTGTCCCAGCGCCTCGGCGACCACCAGAATGTCGCTGAAAATGATCGCTGCATCGAAGCCAAATCGCCGAAGGGGCTGCAGCGTGACTTCGGCAGCCAGTGGGGGCGTGCGAACCAGCTCCAAAAAGGAATGCCGTTCCTTGAGTGCACGATATTCGGGTAAACAGCGCCCCGCCTGGCGCATCAGCCAAACCGGGGGACGGTCCACCGGTCGGCAATGACACGCCGCCGCAAAGCGCGAGCGGGCGGTCAGCTCAGAGGGAGCCGCGACCGCTGCCGTGGGCACGGAGCCATTCACAAGGGCAGCTTAGGCGGGTTTGACGTCGAGGCAACCGTGCAAAGATCCGCCTGCAGGAAAGTGCGTTCAGAAGGATTCAGCCAGGGCGGTGGTCAGGCGGGCACGAATGGTCTCCTGACGCTCGGGAGAAAGGATCGGTTGACCGTCGGACTCGGTCACGTAAAAGGCATCGTCCGCCATGCCGTGGACGGTGTGGATTTTGGCCAGGGAGATGTCCACGCCCAGTTCGGCCAGGGTGGCGGCCAGAATCGCCAGCAGCCCCAACCGGTCCGGGGCTTGGATTTCCAGCACCGTGCGCCTGGCACAGGCTTGGTTGTCGAACGTAATGCGCGGCGGGGCAGGTGCGCGACCGGGGAGCGAGGAGTGAGCTTCCCGAGCGTGGTGAAGAAGCTCCGGCAGGCTCAGCTCGCCGGTCAGCGACTTTTCTGCGAGGGCACGGAAAGTGGCCAGGGCGGAGTCACGGGCAGGGGCGTTGGTCCCGGGCTCGGTCACGTAAAAGCGGTCCAGCACAAGATGATCGCAGCGGGTGTAAATCTCCGCGCTCAGGATATTGAGATTGGCCGCGCTTAACGCGGCCGCGAGTTTGGCAAATAACCCGGAGTGGTCCCAGGTACATACCCGGATCACCGTACAGCCATGGTGGGGGTAGGCTTGCGCGCGAATGGCGGGAGTCAGAGGGGGCGCGCGGCCTGCTGCATGGAGCGCCAGAAAGGCATGGATGACGTTTAAATCGGCCGCAAGATCTTCCAAAGTAAGGTGTTGGAAATAGTTTTCCGGCAGCCCGGCAAATTGGGCCTCGATCTCGTCGGGTGCAATTCCAAGGGGAGGAACCTCCCGGATCAGGTTGCGCAACTCTTCCCGCCTGGCTGCCGCTGTGGGGACGACCGTTCCGGTTAAGTATTGCAAGGCCCGCGAAAACAGGGTGCGCAGCAAGGTATCTTTAAACCCGTTCCAAAGCGTCTGACTGGTCCCCAGCGAGTCGGCCAGCGTCAGAAGGGTGAGCATGCGAAGATTTTCTGTATCCCCGACCAGCTCGGCGAAGCGACGCACGACCTCGGCATCGTCCAAATCGCGTTTCTGGGACACCATCACCATGGTCAGATGATGCCGGACCAAAAATGTCACCCGTTGAGCCTCCGCCGGGGTAAAACCCAAGCGACGAGCCTCGATGGCGGCAATGCGTGCGCCGCTTTCGGTGTGGTTCCCCCCTTCGCCTTTGCCCACATCATGGAGCAACAGGGCCAGGTACAACAACTCGGGTCGAGGGATTTGCCGAAACAATTCCTTGTAAAGTTCACTGTGGGGCAACTGCTCGTTCCAAATGGCATCCAATTTTTCGAGGCAAACCAGCGTGTGTTCATCGACCGGGTAAAGATGAAAGTGCTCGTGCTGCACCCGACCACGCTGTCGTTCAAAAGAGGGGACCAACACACCCAAAAGCCCTGTCTCGTGCATCGGGCGCAGGACTGATCCCACTCGCCCACACGCTCGCAGAAGTTCTCGGAAGTGACCAAGGACCAATGGATTCGATCGAAGTTGTTGCTTTAACAACTTGGACACTTGAGCGCGGATTTCGCCGAGGAGCTTCGGATCCAATCGCAGGTTCAACCTTTGTGCGACGGAAAAAGCACAAATCGCTAGGTAAGGCTTTGCCGCAAGAATGCCTTCAGACGCCAGATGAACTTTGCCATTGGCAACAACAAAACACTCTCCGTGGTCACTGAGGGGAGGAAATATTGTAGAATCACCCTGCATGTAGGGTATTTGTTCACCAAAAAAGCGATTAAAATATTTTAACGACTAATTCGCGTATTTCAACTTTTACCTATTTTTTGTCAAGCTCCGCTGGGTCCAAATCAACAACAGACTTAGGTCTGCTGGGGTTACCCCGGATATGCGTGCCGCCTGTCCAAGAGTCTGTGGTCTAAGCGATTGCAACTTTTGTTTCGCTTCCGTTCGAAGTCCGGGTATGGTAGCATAGTCAATCCATTCTGGAATAGTCCGTTGTTCAAGTTCACGTAATCGGTTAATTTCCTTCGCCTGCCGTTCCAAATAGCCAGCGTATTTGACGGTAATCTCAACAGATTGAATAACTTCTGATGGGAGATTTTCCTCAATCAATGGAAGATCCAAGTAGGTCACCTCATTCCTTCTCAAAACCTGCTCCAAAGTAAGTCCTGCCCACCTTGTTTGTTTTAGGCGATTAATTTCTTCGGCAACTTGTCTGTATTTTTCCTCCGTCTTTCGATAATTCTTTTCTGGCAGAAGTCCAACTTTATAACCAATTGGTGCCAACCGCTCATCAGCATTATCTTGCCTCAAAAGTAAACGATATTCAGCTCTCGAGGTAAACACTCGATACGGCTCAGAGGTGCCTTTTGTTGTCAAATCATCTATTAAAACTCCTATATACGCTTGATCCCTGCCCAATACCAATTCTGGCTTACCTTGAACTCGCAATGCTGCGTTTATTCCTGCGATGATTCCTTGTGCGGCTGCCTCTTCGTAGCCGGAAGTTCCGTTGATCTGTCCGGCTAAAAAAAGATTTCGGCAGATTTTGGTTTCTAGGGTAGGTAGAAGTTGAGTTGGCGGAACGTAATCATATTCAACAGCATATCCTGGACGTGTAATTTCTGCTTTTTCGCAGCCCACTACGGAACGAATCAATTCAACCTGTACTTCAAATGGAAGACTAGTGGAGAGGCCATTGACGTAGAATTCATCAGTAGTGATCCCTTCCGGTTCTAAAAATATTTGGTGTTGTTCTTTATCTCTAAACCGAACAATTTTGTCTTCAACTGACGGGCAATAGCGTGGCCCTGTACCTTTGATGATACCTGCGTAGAGTGGAGACTTATGTAAGTTTTCTATAATTATTTTCCGTGTCCTTTCTGTTGTGTGGGTTAGATAACAATCAATTTGGCCACCAACTCGATCAAGCATTGAGTCTGGTGGATACACAGAAGGTGAATTCTTCTTAATCCTATCGGCATTATGACTGTTGTGTTCCACGTGGAACAAATCATCTTTCCAGAAGCTAAACCACGGAATCGGATGATCCCCTTGTTGAATTTCAAGTTTATAAAAATCAATGCCTCTTTTCAGGATCCTTGGCGGTGTCCCAGTTTTGAAACGAGCCAATTCCAATCCGATTTCAGATAAGGATTTGGAAAGTCCAATTGCAGAATACTCTCCAGATCTTCCACCCGGGGTCTGATTAATTCCGACATGAATCAAACCATGTAGAAACGTTCCTGTGGTCAGAACAACAGTTTTCCCAACAAAGCTTATACCGTAATTGGTTAAAACGCCCACAGCGCATCCACGATCAGTGATTAAATTGATAGTTTGTGCCTGCTTTAAATCGAGTCGGGGTTGACGCTCGCAAACCTGTTTCAAGCGGAACTGATACGCCTTTTTATCACACTGCGCACGCGGAGCCCATACTGATGGCCCTTTTTTGATGTTAAGCATCCGAAATTGAATTCCGGTCATGTCTGTATTCTTACCCATTTCACCCCCTAAAGCATCTATTTCACGGACCAAATGTCCTTTTGCAATACCGCCAACTGCTGGATTGCACGACATTTGCCCGATCGTATCCAAGTTCATTGTAAGGAGTAAGGTTTCGCAGCCAATGCGCGCAGCGGCCAGGGCGGCCTCTATACCCGCGTGGCCTGCTCCTACAACGATAACATCATATTTCTTTGGATACTGGTACATAAAGATGGCAAATAGAATAAACAGATATTGTAAATCTTCTCAATGCCCTCTGTAAATTGATTAGTAATCAATGTTAATCAAATATGTAGCTCTAATTCAAATATTAGTAGCAAGATACCCTGCCATACATCGAGGCTCAAGCGCGAGTTGGCTCTTGGGTTGCACGGAAAACCCGTCCGGCTCCCTCGTCCCTGAACTGAAGACCCGGCCGTAAAACCCCTTAGCGGCAAGTCCCTACGCGGCTCGACTTCGCTCTGCTCGCATTCCGACCGGAATACCAAGACAGAACGCGCTCCTGCGTCGCCGGACCCTTCCCGTCATGGGCCAAGACAAGCTGATCAGACTCAGGGCAGCGTTCCTTGCGAGCTGTCGGTAAAGTTTCCCTGCTCATCGCGACCCAATTGCGCCAAGGGCGCTTTGGCGGTGAGTCGGCACCTGAGTTCCCGGCCGGATTCGGCTCGCCACCCGCGGCGAATTCATTAACTTTGCCAAGACACGTGACGCTTGCGGATCAAGTCAAACTTGCCGGTGTGGTTGGGGCTGGGGGCGGCGGTTTTCCCACCCACGTCAAGGTGTCCGCGCGCGCCGACGTGGTGCTGGCCAACGGCGCCGAGTGCGAGCCGTTGCTACACAAAGACGCGGCCGTAATGGAACACCAGGCGCGGGAGCTGTTGCGCGGAGTACTCCTCACGATGGAGGCGGTGGGTGCGCGCGCGGGCATCGTCGGCATCAAGGCCAAGAATCACGCCGCAGTGGAGGCAGTCGAAACCGCGTGCGCCGGTACCCCCGTGCGGGTTCACCGTCTCGGGGACTACTACCCGGCGGGCGACGAGTACGATCTGGTGTACACCACCACCGGCCGGTTAATCCCCCCCGGGGGCCTGCCGCTCCACGTGGGGGTGGTGGTCTGCAACGTCGAGACCCTGGTCAACGTGGCCGCCGCCGCGGAAAGCCGGCCGGTCACGCACAAAACCCTCACCCTGGCCGGCGCCGTGAATCAGCCGACCACCGTGACCGTGCCGGTGGGCACGACCTTTCGCGACGCCATCGAGGCCACCGGCGGTTTCGCCACCAATCGGCCCGTGTTATGCATCGGCGGCCTGATGATGGGCGAGACCACCGAGGACCTGGACACGCCGATCACCAAAACCACCACCGGCGTGGTCGTGCTGCCGCGGGATCACCCCGTCGCCCGGCGCAAACTCACGCCTCCGACCGCCCAAAATGCCATCGGCAAATCCGCCTGCGACCAGTGCCGGTACTGCACCGAGTACTGCCCGCGCTACCTGCTTGGCTATGCGGTCGAGCCGCATCAGGTCATGCGCAGCCTGGCCTTCACCGCCACCGGCACCGCGTACTGGAACCAGTGGGCCGCGCTCTGCTGCGCGTGCGGCCTGTGCACGCTCTACGCCTGCCCCGAGGAACTTTTTCCGAAAGAAGCCTGCGACCAGGCCAAGGCCGAGATGCGCCGGGCCGGCGTCAAATGGTCCGGCCCGACCGCGGTCAAGCCACACGTGATGCGCGACGGCCGCCGCGTGCCCATCGCGAGCCTGATGAAACGGCTCCACTTGCAGGCGTACGAGCACCCGGCTCCCTGGCAGCCCACCCGCATCGAGCCGCGCCGACTGGTCCTGCCCCTGAAACAACACGCCGGCGTGCCGTGCCGTCCGCGCGTGCAGCCCGGGGATACCGTTCGCGCAGGCGACGCCGTGGGCGAAGTGCCGGAGGGTGCGCTGGGCGCCCCGGTACACGCGCCGTGTGATGCCCGGGTGAGTTCCGTCAGTGACCACATTGTGCTGGAGCGCCTCCCATGAATGACAAATCCATCGGCCTGATTGAACTGTCCAGCGTGGCCGCCGGCTTTGCCGTGGCCGACACCATGCTCAAGGCGGGCAACGTGCGCCTGCTCTTGTCCCGCTCGATTTGCTCGGGCAAGTACATGGTCCTGATCGGCGGGGATGCAGCGGCCGTTCAGAGCGCCGTGCAGGCCGGGGCCGAGGCGGCCAATGGTTGCCTGATTGACTCGTTCGTTATTGCCAATGTGCACCCGGAGGTCTTCACCGCGCTGGGGCGCACCCGGCTCCCCGAAACGACCGGCGCGCTGGGCATCCTCGAGTCGTTCAACGTCGCCACCCTCATCCGCGCCGCGGACGCCGCGGCCAAGGCGGCGCCGGTTCAGCTCCTGGAGGTGCGCCTGGCCATGGCATTGGGGGGCAAGGCATTTTGCACCCTCACCGGCGACATCGGCTCCGTGCAAAGCGCCGTGGCGGCGGGCCGCCAGGTCATCGCCGAGGCCGGCGTGTTGGTCAACGCGGTGGTGATCTCGCGTCCCCACCCGGACGTGTACCGGGAAGTGGTCTGAAGGGCGGGACGTTGACGGGCGGGACGGGGGATGTAGGCTGAGACCATGCCGACCGTGGTGTCCATCGCCAAGAACTGTGATCGTCAGCTTTGGACGGCGGAGGAGTTCCTGGACTGGCTGCAGCCGGGGGTCCACGCCGACCTCATTGACGGAGAAAAGTTCATGCATTCACCGGTCAATCTGCGTCATGCGCGGCTGTTGAACTTTCTGGATCACTTGCTGCGGAATTACCTCGAGCGCTTCAAGCTCGGCGAACTTTTCCGCGAGGTGGTGGCGGTGCGGCTCAGCTCGCGCAATGTGTTTCTGCCGGACCTGGCGTTCTTCACCAACGAGCAGGTGCCCCGCCTTACGCCCACGCACGCGCCCTTTGCGCCCACGCTGGTGGTGGAGGCGCTATCGCCGTACTCGGACGAGCGCGACACCGGGCCGAAGTTTGCGGCCTACGAGGAGCACGGCGTGCAGGAGTATTGGATCCTTGATCCGGAGACACTCGCGCACCGGTTTTACCGGCGGGAAGGGGAGTTGTTGGTGGAGTTTGCCGTCGGCGAGCCGGTGATTCGGGCGCACACGATCCCCGGTTTCTGGCTGCGGCGCGAATGGTTGAATCCCGAAGCGCTGCCCGAAGTGGCCCGCTGCGGGGCGGAGATTCTGGGAACGGCCGGCACCACATCCGGCGCTTGAGCCGCGCCCGGTGCGGGGGTTTGCCGGCCCCGCGCCGCCGGTTGAAGTTCCGCGGAGTCCGTCCCTCAGGTCACCTCGGAACCGGACGGCGGGGCGCGTCAAACGGCGCGTTGCTTTCCCGCCGCCGGGCGGCAGACTCGCCCCTCGACGTGGAACCGACCATGAATCCGACCCGCATTTTGCCCGATCTCCAGGCCTCGCTGCTGTGTGAAGATGTGCGCCAGGAGATTACGGGCAGTTTCATTCTCGTGGGCATTCTCGGCTACGTGCGCGTGCCGCAACTGCCCATCAAGGCGTTCAAGCTTTGCGTGTTCAACCGCTGGACCGCCGGCGTGGGCCAGTTCACCGAGACGGTCCGCTTTACCGCGCCCGACAGCACCACCGTGTTGCGCCAGAGCAACGTCCGGTTCGCCCTCCAGGACGCCACGCAACACGCGATCAACGTCACCCTCTTCACGGGTGTTGAATTCACCCAGGCCGGCACCTACTACGTGGAGGTGCTGGTGGATGATGTGATGAAAATCCGGTACCCGGTGCCGATCATCGTCCAGCCGCCCCCGGGGCAGCCCGCCCCGCCGCCGGCCTCCCCGCCGCCCGCGGCCTGAGCCCTCTCGCGTTCATGCAAGGTCCTCACCCCGGCCCACCGCCGCCGGCGGTGCGTCAGCCGTTTACCTGGCGGGGACTGGCTGCGCTGGCCGTACGGCCGGCCGGCTGGTTTGCGGCATGGTGTCTGGTGACGGCGGCGTTGCTCGGGGGGGCGGCGGCGCGATTTTACTCGGTGGCCTGGCAGCCGGCGCTCGACGCGGCGGTCCGCGAGTTGCCCGCCGCCGGCGAAATCCACGACGGCCTCTTGGTCTGGCCCACCAACACGGTGACCGAATTGGCCCGCACGCGGCATCTGGCGCTGCGCGTCAATCCGCTCGGCGCGCCGGTACCGGGGCAGACTGCCGATGTGGAGATCGAGTGGCTGAGCGGCGAACTCAGCGTGCAATCCCTCCTGGGCTACTGGACGGTGCGCTACCCGAGCGGCTGGGTCATTGCCCTGAACCGTCCGGAGGTCGAGCCGCTCTGGCGGACCTGGCAACCCTACCTACCGGCGTTGGTGGGCGCGGGCGTGGCTCTGGGCGCGTTGGGCCTCTGGTTCCTTATCGGGCTCGTGGTGGCGCCGGTGCTGCGTGTGTGGACGGCGCTCTTTCGCCGGGATGTCACCTTGGGGGGCTGCTGGCGGTTGAGCGTGGGGGCGTTGTTGCCCGGTGGCTGGATTATGGCCGGCGGTTTGGTGCTGTACGCGGCGCACGGCTTTCGGCTGCCTGACTGGTTGGTGGCTTTCGCCCTGGCCCACGGGGTGGACCTGGTGCTGTGGCTGGGCGCGCCCTGGTGTTTGCCGAAGAGGTCCCGCCCGGCGCCATTTGACGGTGTGGCCGCTGTTGTAGCGCACCCGGCGACCGATTCGCCTTTCGCCGCGTCGGCGGGTGCCGCGCCGGACAACCCATTTGCCGCGCCCGGCGCGCAGGTGGAAGCCGCTCCCGCCCCGCCGGTTTCCCCGGCACCACCCCCGTCGCCGGATGAACAGCCTTGGAATCCCTCGTAGCCCGGTGGTGAGCGACAGCGCCCGGGTCTGCCGGTTATCTGGCCGTGTCGCTGGTGGGCATTTCCAATTCCACCGCGGCCAGTTCGTAAAAACCGCGCGCGTCGCGCTTTGATTCCTTCAGTGCGAACTCGACCGGGCGTTCCCGGCCGACGTCAGTGTCGAACAGCCCGATGGCCAGCCGGTACTGTCCGGGGGGCCAATCGGCCGGTGGCGCGGCTTCCCACCGCACAACGATGGGCGCGCCGGGCAACCAGGTGCGGTCTGCTCGGCCCACCGGACCAATCCATTCGCGGCCGGGGCCGGTCAGCTTCAGTCGCAGCTCGTAGGGGTGGTAGGGAGGCGCGACCCCGCGGTTTTCCAGCCGCAGAACAAAAGGAGCACGCCGGCCGGCGGTCAGGACCGGCGGGTACTCCAGGCTCAGCGGGAAAAGCCAGTAACCGCAGCGGTTGAGCAGCTCCTGGGTCAGCTCGGGATTGTCCGCCAGCCATTCGTGCGCGTCGCCGTGGTAGCCGAGGTAGGTGGCGTGGAGCAGTGCGAGCGCGCCGCGCAGATAATCCGGGCCGGTTTGGCCGCGGCCATATTGAGCCAGGGCCGAACCGGGGCGGGCGTCCCAGTTGCCCAGCCGTTTGACCGTGCCGTAGTGCTCCAACTCGAGCACGGTCGGCGTTTGCCGGAAGGCGTCGGCGAAAAACTCCGGGCTGCGCACGGTGAAGGTCTCACTGTGGCCGGCCAAATAGCCGTTCACCAGGATCGAGTCGTCCCGGTAGCTGAGGCGGTGCGCCAGCACGTACTCGTGCAGGGCGCGCCGTTCGGCCGGGTCACGCAGCGCGTACACGAAGTCGTCCGAAACGACGAGCTGGGTGCGCTTGAAGTGCTTGAGATGCAGGTCCAGGTGCTGTTTGCGGACCGCGAAACCCGGCTCGCTCCGGCTGCCCGCCCAGGTATGGCCCTCGCCCCAGTCGCCGATGCTGCCGATGTCCACGTACCGCACCTCCGGCCGGCCGTCGTAGCGCGCCGCGAAGGCCGCCAGAAAGGCATCGAGCTTGGCGAGGAACACCGCGTCGCCAAAGTCGGGTTCCCAGGGACCGTCGGGGCCGACCGGTTGCCCCATCCGGTAATGCCCTCCGCGGGCGCCGGCCGCTTTCACCCAGCGGGGCGTAGCGTACTGTTGTTCCGGGCGGTCGGTGCTGGTTTCCTTGCAACTGATGCGGAAAGCGATCCCCAGCCCGTGGGCGGTCCATTTCGCGATGATCGGGTCAATCGCCTCCCAGTGAAATTCCCCTTCCCGGGGCTCGAGATAGGACCACGCCAGCCGGAGGTACAAATGGTCCATCCCCGGAAACTCGAGCAGGTCCGCGTCGCGCGCGATGCGGTACTTGTCCGGGTGATTGTCCGGGAAGTGATGGTACCAGCCCTTGTGCGGGTTGATCAGCACGCGGGCCGGATCGTGCCACGGGGTCAGGTCCCTGGTCACCGCGGGCGTACGCGCATCGGACGCCCGGGGGGTGGCCGCCAGCAGGCCGAGGAGGCAGCCCAGCCCGAACCGGCGGGTGATGAGGTCCAGGGAGGTCATCGGTTGAGCCATACATCCACCCGCGGGGTGTCCCAGGTGTAGGGCTTGTTGAGCAGGTCGAGGTCGCCGTCCCCGTCCAGATCGGCCAGGCGCGCTTCGTGCCAGCCGTGGCCGGTGACCAGGACGGTGCGGTGGAAGTTCCCCCGGCCGTCGCCGTAGAGAATCCACGCCGTGGCCCCGGGATGATCCGGCCCGGGCTCTTTTTCGCGCCACTTCGCCATCTCGGCCACGAAAAGGTCCAGGTGACCGTCGCGGTTGATGTCCCCCAGTTGCAGGCTGTGGCCGTGAATGACTTCGCGCCCGATCAGGTCCGTGCCCTGCCAGTCGCCCGGGTTTTCAGGATGGCCGGTGCATTCGTAGAGCCGCACACGACCGCGGCCGTCGCCGGGCGAAACGACGAGCTGCGGGTACTTCGCGGGTTTGAAGTATCCGGCGAGGATCAATCCGCCCTCGACCGCGAACCGGACCTGTTTGAATCGGCGCTCTCCCAGGTGCTTGAACCAGGAGTCGCACCCCAGCAGGTCGAGCCGGCCGTCGCGGTCCACGTCGAACGCCGAAAGCCCTTCGATGTACGGCACGCCGGCGGGCCGGACGTTCGTGGCCACGCTCGTGAGCGGCCAGGGTTCGTCCCGGTGCGGATCGGGCGGAATTTCGGCCAGAAACAGCGTTCGGGCCTGTTGGTTCCAGAAGGCCAGTTGCGGGCGGCCCGTGCCGAGGAAGTCGCCGAAACATTGGTCGTGGTGCTGCGGTTGACCGCCGGTCTTGATCACGCGTCGCCGCCAGGGCACGGCCGGATCGAACCGTGGGGCCGGATTTTCCCACCACCAGACCTCGCGGCTTTGCCAGTCTCCGCCGAAGACCACGTCCGGGTCGCCGTCGCCGTCAATGTCGTGCACCGCGCCGCCCGCCTCGAGGCTCAAAAGCTCCTTTTCGACCAGGTACAGGTCCCAGCCGCGGGTGTGGCGGCGATACCAGACCAGGGCCGGGGGCTTCTGCCGAAAGGCCAGCATGAAGTCCGTCACACCGTCGCCGTCGAAGTCGCCCACCACCGCCCCGGTTTGCTGGGTGGAACCCCCGGGTGGAGCCGGTAACTCGCCCCGCCGGCTGGTGAGATGTTGCCACTTCGGCTCCGGGCGATCCTCCGCCCCCGACTGGGAACAAACCCCCAAGAGCATCCCAAGGAGGGCCTTCCGACACCAAGCCGGCCAAAGCCAAGCCGGCCAAAGTGCAACAGAACGGGCGAGCTTCCAGCTGAAAGCGAATGCGGGCATGGCGACCACGGCAGGCTAGGGTTGGCTGACCCGGTCGGCAAGGGTGCAAGGTGACAGGCTTCGGAGCGCGCCGGCTCACCGGCGGAAATCTGAGCGGTGGACGCGGAAGAAAATTGCGGGCGTGATCACCTCGAGAATCAGCGCGCTCAACGCGGCGCACAGGGGGGGCCCAAGCGGGCCAGGGGCGCGTTTGGAGGCCAGAGGCTCAGTAAACCCAGTGCGCCGGCGAGCCCGAGCAGGGGATTTTGCCAGCGCCACCAGTGAACGGCCAGTTCGGGCAAGTGACCAAGCGCCACGGCTGCACCGGCCAACAGGCTCGCGGTGGAAAGGTGCAGCGTGACGTGCAGGTTCCGGTTCATGCGCCCGGCGGGGGTACTTCCCCTAGCTCGGAATTGCCGGGTGGGTTGAGCCGAAAGGCCCCCGCAATTTCAAGCCGCCGCGCCCGGTACACCATCAGTGCGCCCCGGCCCGCCAAAATCGCAGGAGGCTTCGACCCGCGCGCCAAAAGGGTGCCGCCAGGGCCGTCCAACGAGCCAGCCGGGGCAGGCGCTTGCCCAAAAAAAGGCCGGCCAGGGGCAGGCCGACCATGAAGACCGAGCGGTACCGGGTGCCCCAGGTGCGAGCCGCTTCGAGCCAGGCCAGCTTGCGGGCCAGGTCGGCGGCGGCCCCCGTCACCTGCTCCCGGTCAAGCGCGCAGACCGCTGCCAGGGACCGGCGGCGCTCGGTCAGTTGGGTCAGTTCTTTTTCCCAAAACATGCGCGGTCCTTGCGCAGTTCCTCGAGGGTACCGACAAACGGTTTCGGGCCGGCGTGCAGGCGGCGCCGAAGGCTGAGCGTCAACGCCACCGCGCCGACCCCGTAAAGGAGTGTGACCGCCGCCAGGACCAGGACCGGCGAGGTGTTCCACAAGGCCACGACCACCGTGGCGGTGCCGGCCACCAGGGTCAGCAGACCCAGCACCACCAGGGCGGCGGCGCGCACGAGCACGTCCAGCGCCCGAACCTTTTCCGCCTGCAGCTCGAGGGCGAACAGTTCGAGCCGATGCTGCAGCAGGGCCAGAATCGAGTCGGCAAGCCGGCGCAGGGAATCCAGCAATCCGCCGCCGGGCGTGGGGCCGGGATCGGCCATGCCTTACCTGCGGTTGATCAGGACCCCGAGCAGCACGCCCACGCCGAAAGCGACCCCCAGGCTTTCGTAAGGGTGCTCGCGAATGACGCGGTCGGCGGCCTTGGCCCCGGCCACGGCGCGGTCTTCCAAACGTCGGCAGGTGTCCTTGGCCTTGGCGAGCGATTCCTGCAGTTTGGCGCGCAGCTCCGCCGCTTTTTCCCCGGCCTCGTCCGCGCCGGACTTGAGCAGTTGCTCGGCGTCGTGGATCAACACGCGCAGGTCCTCGAGGAGTTTTTCCCGGGTCAGGCCCGGCGTTTCCGGTGTCATGTTGTGGTAATGTTCTTCCATAGCGTCTTGGAGCACCTTGCCTCATCGGCAGGTGCCTGTCAAAGCCTGCGCGGCTCGGAGACCGGAACCGGTGGTGCCGGGTCGGAAGCGCCGGGGCGCGTTTGGCCGGGGAGGTCCAAGGACAAGAAGCGCACGCACACCGGATTGCCCACTTCCAATGCCGGCCCGATGCGTTCCAGCCGACCGGTGGCCGGGTCCACCCGAAACCGCACCACAGTGTGGGAGGCTTGGTTTGCGGCCCAGAGGCTCTGCCCGGAAGGATCCAGTGCGAAGTGCCGCGGGGTGTGCCCGCCGGTGGCCGCGTGCTGGATCAATTGCAGGTCCCACCGGTTCGTGTCGAGTTGGAAAACAGCGATGCTGTCGTGCCCGCGGTTGGAAGCATACGCGAACCGGCCATTGGGGTGGACCGCCACCTCGGCGGTGGTGTTGGAGCCGGAAAACCCTTCCGGCAGGGTGGAAACGGACTGCCGAAGGGTCAGATGGCCGGTCGGCGGATCGAACTCCAGGAGCATTAACCGACTGGACAGCTCGTTGAGCACCAGCACGATCCGACCGTTCGGATGGAAAGCCAAATGACGCGGCCCCGAACCCGGTGGAGCTTCAAAGATGTACGCCGCCGGGGTAGCCAACATTCCCCGCTCGGCATCAAAGCGGTACACAACCACTTGATCAATGCCCAGGTCGGCCACAAGGGCATGGCGGTTGTCGGGCGAAAGATTTACCGAATGGGCATGGGGTTGGCGCTGACGCTGGGGATGCACACTCGAGCCGGTATGCCGAACGACGCACGTGGCCTCCCCCAGCGAGCCATCTTCCCGAATCGGAAGCACGGCCACGCTGCCGCCGCCGTAATTGGCGACGAGGACATGCCGACCGGACTGGTCCACAGTCAGATGGCACGGGCCCGCACCACCCGATGCCTGCGTGTTGATCGGGGTCAGAAGTCCGGTTTGACGATCCACGGCAAAAGCCACCACCGCGCCGCTCGGTTGACCGGTCGCCGAGTTGACCTCGCTCACCGCGTAAACAAACCGACCCGATGGGTGCAACGCCAGAAAAGACGGATGCGCCGTCCGCCCCACACAGCCCCGGGGCGTGACTAACCCGCTCGCAACTTCTACCTGGTACGCGTAAATTCCCTCGCTGTTCGGGCCGGTGTAGGTGCCGATGTAGGCCACCCACTGCGTTGCCCGTGGTGACGGCGCGGAGGCCGCTTCAAGCACAACGTGCCCGGAATCAAGCAGAACCAGCAGGGCACAGCCCAGCGCGCGATGAAATGTCGAATTCAATCTGGGGGTGGGGAAGCCTGGTCCGTGGACCTGACCAGCATTTAGGTCTGTGCCTGAGCGGAATGGGGTGCCTGAATGGGACGGCAGACGAAAGATGAACTGCGTGCCAAACTGACGCATATTGGGGCAAAACAAAAATCCCGACGGGCAAATCGAACGGGGACTGCTAACCCGTTCACCCACCCGTCGGGCAGGGTCACAAACACTACAACCCTCTCATCACGTTGCCACGATAACACGCCTGTACAGTAAATCAACACCTTTTTTTGAATTTTTTGACGCCCGGAATTTGATTGGCATCCATTTCATCATGAGCGTGTTGTAAAAGTCAAAGCCCTTTCCTGGGCCGTGCCGTTTGGAAAATTTTTCGTGTCGCTGTGTTCCTTGCGGAGCTTTTTACACCCTGCGAATCCCCAAACCGTTTTTGCTGGAAATCAAACCCCGGCCATGCCTACTTTGAGTGCCATCGCCCTAGCGCATGAGGTTGTTATGGACCTGACTTTCCACTGCCCCAATTGTCAGCAGGAATTGATGGTGGATGCCTCGGCTGCCGGTCAGGTGATTCAATGTCCCACCTGCAACAGCGAAATCGGCGTTCCCATGCCGGACGTTACCAACATCCGCCCGCACAACCCGATCCATGACTCCGCCGCCGCCAAGGTCGAGCATCATTTCGTCGTGCCCGTGCGGGAAGGTCCCCCCGAAGTGCTGATCCCAACCGGCAAAAAGGAGGAAGACGTCACCCCCAGCCCCGAGAAAAAGATCAAAATCCGCATCTTCCGCCACAGCGACTGCATCGAGGTGGGCCGTGACCGCTACGAGGAAACCGTCTCGGCCTTCCTCAACAAGGTGGGGTGGGAAAACGTGCTCAACATGACCCCCCTGACCTACACCCACATTGACATCGCCACGCAGAAGATCCTGACCGATTACGCGATTCAGATCATTTACCGGGGCTGAATTGCCGGGGTCGGCACGTACTTCCAGCGCAAGCCGGGGAACCCACGTCCCCAGCTCGGGAGGTGACAATCGAGGGTTTTTACCGCAAAGTCGCTTCCCGACGCACCCTTAATGGTTTTTTTCCGTCATGGCACAGAACATCAGCCAAAGGCTCAAAACATGAACACCATCACCGAACTCAAAATCGTCAAAGGCAACACCCAATCCAGGGTCGAAGCCGAGCTGTCGCGCACCGGCGGGCTGCTGCGGTTGGCGCCGTGCTGGGTGCCGCGCTCCTTTTTGCAGCCGGGCCTGCGCCTGAAACTGCATCCGGACGACATCTACGCCTACGGGGCGCATCGGGGCGGCATTGACGAGCGGTGGTTTGCATCCACGACCGAGGCGGCCAACGAAGGCCGCGTGCCCGACGAGGGCCTTTCCTACGTGGTCGTGGGCAAGGAACGGTTCACCCTGCGCAAAGCCGTCGAGGACTGCGGCGCCACGCTCGTGGGCCGGGCGATCTGGAAAAAATACGCTCGCTGGCCGGTCTATTCGAAGTTCTTCGACAACATGGGACCGATTCCCCACCACATGCACCAGAACAACCGGCAGGCGAAACTCGTCGGCCAGGAGGGCAAGCCCGAAAGCTACTACTTCCCGCCCCAGCACAACAACGTGGGGAACAATTTCCCCTACACCTTCTTCGGCCTGGAACCGGGCACCACCAAGGAGCAGGTGCGCCGTTGTCTGGAGAATTGGAACAAGGGCGACAACGGCATTCTGGACCTCTCGAAGGCTTACCGGCTCAAACCCGGCACGGGCTGGTTGGTGGACCCCTGCATCCTGCACGCGCCCGGCAGCCTCTGCACCTACGAGCCGCAGTGGGGCAGCGACGTTTTCGCCATGTATCAGAGCATGGTCGAGGGCCGCTACGTCCCGTGGGAGTTGCTCGTCAAGGACATGCCCAGGGAGCGCCACAAGGACCTCGACTGGATCGTCGAGCAGCTCGACTGGCCCAAGAACACCGACCCCAACTTCAAGGATCATCATTACCTCGAACCGGTGCCGGTGGCGGACACGCGCCAGGACGGTTTCCTGGACCGCTGGATCGTTTACGGACGCATTGACGGCCAGCAGCTTTTCACGGCCAAGGAACTGACGGTCGAGCCCGGCGCCCAATGCACCCTCAAGGACAACGGCGCCTACGGCCTGATCTGCGTTCAGGGCGTGGGCAAAATCAACGGTCAGCCCCTCAACGCGCCCAAGCTCATCCGCTTCCACGAGCTGACCGAGGACGAATACTTTGTGAGCGAAGACGGCGCCAAAGCCGGCGTGACCTTCGAGAACACCAGTCAGACCGAGCCGCTGGTGACGTTGCGTTACTTCGGGCCGGAGGTGAACCCGGACGCCCCCGAACTGGGCGCGCACAAGCGGGCCACCGCGCCCTGAATCCCATGCCTGCCCGACGCCGTTCCGTCGCGAACAACCCGCAGGCAAACGCGGCCAACGGCGCCACCGTGGGCTACGAAGCCGGGCTGTGGCGCATGGCCGACGCCCTGCGCGGCAGCATGGACGCCGCGGAGTACAAGCACGTGGTGCTTGGTCTGATCTTCCTCAAATACGTCTCCGACGCCTTCGAGGAGCAGCACGCCCAGCTTGTTGCCGAGCAGGCGAGCGGCGAGTGCCTGCGCGACGGTCCACGCTGGCCGTGCGGCGGGCCGCTGCCGGGCCATGCCAGCCTTGCCTGAAGTGAAGAACGGCCATGAACCACAGTGAAATCGTCAGCTTCCTCTGGGGCGTCGCCGACCTCATCCGCGACACCTTCAAGCGCGGCAAGTACCAGGACGTGATTCTGCCGCTCACGGTGCTCAGGCGGCTCGATTGCGTGCTCGCGCCGACCAAGGAGCGGGTGCTCAAGCGTCAGGCCGAGCTGCACGGCAAGGGGCTCCAGAACCTCGACGCGCAGCTCCGGCGTGCATCGGGCTTTGCCTTCTACAACACCTCACGCTACGACTTCGACAAGCTGCTCGCGGACGCGCCGCACCTCGCGGCGAACCTGCGCAACTACATCGCCGGTTTCAGCCCCAACATGCGCGAGGTGCTCGAGAAATTCGACTTCGACAACACGATCAGCAAGCTGGATGAGGCGGGGCTGCTCTTCCAGGTGCTCGAACGCTTCAAGAACGTCGATCTCCATCCGGACAAGGTGGACAACCCGACCATGGGCACGATCTTCGAGGAACTTATCCGGCGCTTCAACGAGGCGTTGAACGAGAATCCCGGTGAGCACTTCACTCCACGAGATGTCGTTCATCTGATGGTGGACCTCATGCTCGCCGGCGACGAGGATCGCATCCGCCACGAGGGGATCGTGCGCTCGGTCTATGACCCCTGCTGCGGCTCCGGCGGCATGCTCATGATCACCAAGGAGCACATCACGATCGGCTGGCGGCGCAACGGCGAGATCATCCGGCCGCCGATCAACGCGGATGCCGAGATCCATCTCTT
>CALFAV010000087.1 GCA_937946835.1 uncultured Verrucomicrobiae bacterium
CGGATTTACGACGCGGCGTGGGGCAGTCCGTACTGGTACCATTACCCCTCGCTCAACGTGAACGCCGGCGGGGACCTGCTGGTGGGCTTTTCGGGCTCCCGGGCCACCGAGTACATCGGGGCCTTCTGGGTGGGCCGCAAGGCCAACGGCCCGACCACCCGACCCACTTTGATCCAAGCCGGGCGGGCTTATGTGGTGCGGGCTCCACACGTAGTGCCCCCCGACGACCAACAATGGCCGCCGATTTCCAGTGCCCGGTGGGGTGATTACTCCTTCACCTGTGTGGATCCGGACGGCACAAAGTTTTGGACCGTACAGGAGCACGCGGAAGGGGACCCTGAACGGCCCGTCGAACCCAATCAAACGGAGGCCAATGCGTGGGGTACCTGGATAACATCGGTTCAACCGTGAGCAAAAGGCTTTCACCCGGGCGGGGCTTTGCCCACGTCCTTCAACGCGAAACTGGACACCTGCCATGAACAAACTACTGCTTGTGGGGCTGGGCACCGCGGCATGCTTTAACGCTCAGACCCAAGGGATGCTCAATTTTGCCAATTATACCCCGGGGGGGATAGTGGACGCCCCGGTGTTTCGCCCCGATGGCACGGGGGCGGGAGCAGGGTTTACGGCCGGTCTTTTTCTGGTCCGTAACGGGGGCAGTTTGGAACCCCTGTTCCCCACGGCCAAGTTCAGGACTTCGTCTCCCGATCGGACACCCTACATCGTATCCACGACCATTTATCTTCCCGGCACCTGGAGTGGGGACGTGGTCACGGTGCGGATGCGGGCGTGGGAGACGGCGGCGGGGTCCTACGAGGCCGCGCTGATTCGGGGGGAGTCCAATGATATTCGCGTCATGCTGCACGCCTACTATCCCGTTGATTTGCTTGGTTTACAGGGCTTCACCATGGTCGTGGTCCCGGAGCCGGGGCCCGGGGGGTTGCTGGCCCTGGGCGGCGGCCTGTGGCTGTTGGCGGCCCGGCGGCGCAACCTGGAAAGGGGCGCCCCATGACCCCGGATTTCCCCAGCCCCGGTCCGGGGACCGGCCCGGGCCGCGCGGCCGGCTATGCGGACTGGGGTATGACCCGCTCCGCAGCCTGGAGGTTCACGCTTCCGGTGCGCCCCGGCGGTCTGAGCCACGCGGCCCACGGTCGGATTTACGACGCGGCGTGGAACAGTCCGTACTGGTACCATTACCCCTCGCTCAACGTGAACGCCGGCGGGGACCTGCTGGTGGGCTTTTCGGGCTCCGGGGCCATCGAACACATCGGCGCGTTCTACCGCGCCCGCCGGGCCAACGGCACGTGGATGGCCCGGCCGGGGCTGGTGCAGGCGGGGCGCGGCGCTTGGGGCAGCGACCGTTGGGGGGACTACTCGGCCACCTCGTCAGACCCCAACAACGGTTCCCTCTGGACCGTGCAAGAATACGCCGACCCGGCTTACATCGCCCCTTGGGGCACGTGGATCACCCAGGTGGGGATCAATCCGTAACCCGTCAAAACGCTGGAGGAAATCATGAAATCTCAAGTGTTGCTTTGGCTCGCGTGGCTGGGAACGGTGCCGGCCCTCGGCCAGGGACAAATCGCCTTTGGCAATCGCATTCCCGTGGCGGGCATTGATGCCCCCGTGTTTGATGTGGACTGCGTGACCCGCCTCGAGGGAGCCGCGTATTTGGCCCAGGTTTATGCGGGCCTGGCTCCGGACAGTTTGCGTCCGGTGGGAATAATCCAGCCCTTCCGAACCGGGACGGCCGCAGGTTACATCCATGGTATTGTCATAACCGTCGAAGCCCTGCATGGCACCGTGGTGTACACGCAATTGCGCGCCTGGGAAGCACGGGCCGGTTCCAGTTTTGAAGCAGCCGTGGCCGCCGGGGGCAAATATGGTTGGTCAAACATCGTACCGATTGTGGCGGTTGCACCGCCGGGGACTCCTCGTGACCCCATCGGCCTCCAGAGCTTCTGCCTGGTCCCGGAGCCGGGGCCGGGGGCGCTGCTGGCCCTGGGCGGCGGTCTGTGGCTCTTGGCGGCCCGGCGGGAAACGGCGGAAAGCCGCCGCTCCTGAGCGCTGCGCCGGGGAAAACCGGTCAGCCGGCACGGGGAGCGACGCTGCCAGCGCGCGGCAGTTGCCCAAGACGCGCAAGGGGACATCCCCTTCTCCACGGGTCGGCGGGTGATCCCAGCCGGCACCTTCAGCCGTCCTTCAAGCCGAGGATGCGGTCCAGGGAGTCGGCCGTCTGGTAGATGAGCGCCTCTGGGTAGTGCGTGTAGGGGTGGAAGTACTCGAAGGTGAGGAAGCCGCGGTAACCGGTGGCCTCCAGGGCCTCCATCACCGCCGGCCAGTTGGTGGAACCATCCAGCAGCGGTCGGAAGGCCTCGAGCGAGAAGTCCGTGCCTTTCCGGTTGAATTCCTTCAGGTGCACGTTCTGGATGCGCCGGCCCAGCAGGGCGATCCAGTGCTCGGCGTGCTGGAACAACGCGATGTTGCCGGTGTCGAAATGCACCCGCACGTGCGGCGACTGGAACGAATCCACGAACGCATTCATCTCCATGGGCGTCATCAGGTAGCCGTTGAAGAAGATGTTTTCGATGTTCAGGGACACGTCGAGCTTCTCGGCCTGGCGGAGCAATTGGCCCACGGCCTCGCGCGCGCGGCGGTCACACACGTCGTTGGGCACCGGTTCGTGGTCGGTGCGCCACGGGATGTGCACCGCGCCGGGCACCACCAGCACGTTTTTCACGCCCAGGTCGTGCGCGGCCCGGATGATCAAGCCCGCCAGCTCCAGTCCCCGGGCGCGCCTGGCCGGGTCGTTCGAGGTGAGCGGATACGGCCAGAACAGGAACGAGCACAGCCCGCTGATTTCGATGCCCACCTGCTCGGCCAGCTTGCGAATGGCCCGGTACTCGGCGGTGCCCGCCCGGGGCGAGAGGTCGTTCTCGAGGTCGTAGTTGAGCTCGATCCCGTCGAAACCGGCCCGCCTGGCCAGGCGCAGGCATTCCTCGAGGGTCATGCGCTGCGGGTAGGGGAAGGCCCAGAGGTTGATGGATTTCTTCATCGCGTACCGCTTGGGTGCGGCGCGGCGGTCGTCCGCAGCGGCCCGGGCTGGTGGGATTGCCGGCGGCAGGCCCAGTGCGGCCGCGCCGGCCAACGCGCTTTTGAGTGCGGTACGCCGGCTCACCGGCTCCGGGTCTGCACCAAACGGGCCGATGGCTCGCACCGGGGGATTGGCCCGGGAGGCCGAAGTTGCAGCGGTTTGCTCGGGGGCGGAAACGGTCGAGACAGCGGGCTTGGTCATGACCACGGTTTGCGCGATTGGCCCGCGTTGGGCAAGCGGCAAATCACGCCCGTGGCGGGGCTGGTGATGCAGTTTACCGTCCCTCGACGCGGGCACCGGGAAATGGCTCGGCCGGGGCCGCGCGCGTTCGCAACCAGGCCGGGTTTACGGGTTGGGCAGACCGGGCGAGGGGGGCAGGGGCACCCAAAGGTCCGGATTGGCCGCGGGGCGGCCCAGGGCCTGATCTTCGGCCTGCGGCCCGAACACCACGCGGTCCCGCACGACGTTGAAGTTCGCGTCGGTGTCCAGCAGGTAAATGGCCTCGCCGCCGGCGGCGAGTTTGAACGCAGCGTGAAGTCCGGGGCTGTCGTTCACGTCCTCATCGGCCCAGACCAGCAGGTAGCCCTCGGGCGGGATAACGGTGCCGGGCGGGAAGGCCCACTTGCGCGGGTTGTTCGGGTTGTCGGTGAGATACCAACCGCTGAGGTCCACCGGTTCGGAGGTGAGGTTGCGCAGTTCGATCCAGTCGTCGTAATCGCCCTGCGGATCGCGGAGCGTGCGGGTGTTGGCGGCCATGAATTCGTTGAGGATCACCGGGGTGTCCGGGGCGGACGCCAGCCCCACACGGTAGCTGAACGTGGCTTCCTCGGCCCGCGGCGGGGCGAAGCTCGCCGCGCGAGCGGCGTTGGCGGCACGTGCCTCGACGTAGTAGCGGACGCGGGTGTCGGCCGGGTATTCCGGGGTCGCCACGCCGTACACGCCGTCGCCTGCGATGCCATCGCCGTGCGCACCGTCATCGAACATCGGCGTGCGCTCGAAGCGGCCGTAGTTGCGAGTCCGGTGGTGCAGCCAGACCGAGTCCACGCCGGCGTCGTCCCCGGCGCGCACCGTGGCGGTGATCCAGGAGGTGCGTCCGGCCAGGGCTGGCGGTTGGGGGGCGCTCACGGCCTCGATGACCGGCGGCCGCGGGCGCAGTTCGGCGTGGTTGGTCAGGAAAGTGTAGCGGTTGGTGATAAAGGTCTTCAGGGCGCGCAGGTCGTTGGTGTACGCCGTCATGGTGTAGCCCTTTTTGGTGTCGGCGATGATGGCGTCCAGCGACAACGCGCTGAGCCGGTCAATCAACGGGGTGAGCGTCACCGGGTTGAACGATTCCTCGAGCACAGTGCGCAGGTGGGCCAGGTAACGCTGCCGCAGTTCGGGCACGCCGAGCAACTTTTGCAGGACGGGTCGGTTGGGCGCGGTGGCGCCCTGCACGGGCGAGAGGGTGGTGTCGCGGGGGACGAAAGCCTCGTTGCCGTCGTGCTCGATGGGATGGAGCCGCCCGCTTTCCGGCTCGAAGTAGAACATGTAGTCGGCGCCCTTGTTCCAGTAGCTGTCGTCGTCGGCAAAAACGTTCTCCAACGCCAGGAACCAGAGCCAGCGGTCCACGGCCAGGACATTTTCCACCGCGTCGCGGTAGGCGTCGGCAGGGGTGGTGGGGGTGCGGTTGAGGACGTAGATGACGTTGGTGAGCTGCTCCCAGGCGTTGGGGGAGTTGTCGGTTTTGAGTTCGTAGGCGGCCTTGTAGCTGGCGAGGTTGGTGCCCAGCCAGCTCAGGGCCGAGGTGCCGCTGCTGAACCCGCCGCCGCCCCCGCCCACGTTGGGCGCGCGCCAGCGGTCGCCGCTCGTGCTGGGGAACCACTCCGCGATCAGGTCGCTGTTTTGCTGCTGCGCACTGGAGTACACACCCCAGTACTCGCCGTTGATGAACAGCCGGACCAGGCTCGCGCGCGGGCAGACCGCGTAGCGGCGCATGACCGAGAAAAACAGCGGCTCGCGCAGCAGGGTTTCATCCCCGTAGGCGTTGTTGAGATTCAACGTGCGGTAGCCCAACAGGCGGGCGTCCGGGTCGGAAAAATCCAGTTCGAGGTTGAGCGACTTTTTGACGGGTGCGCTGCCGCCGGGGCCGCCGGTGAAGGAGGTATTGCCGCGGTAACGGGCGCCCACGCCCTGGATCCGCGCACCGTTGTCCAGGACCAGCAGGGCCGGCGTGTTCGAGCCGGTGGTGCGGCCCCGGGTCAGGAGCGTCGGCCAGTTCGCCTGAGTGAAGGTCAGGCTGAAGGTGCGCAGCAGGGACAGGTCGTACAGCCCCTCGGTCTGCCGGGCGCGGAGGAACCGGGCGCCGGGCTCGCCCGGGATTGGCAGCAGTCGGGCGGGCGGGTTGGTGCGGTGGGCCATCAACGGCGGCTGGCCGGGCAGGGCGCTCCAATGGACCAGGTCCGGGGAGGCTTCGAGGAACCAGTCGTACTTCCGGCTGCCCCAGAGGCGCACGGTGGGACCTTCGGCCTCGAGACTCAGGGAGAGTGTGGCCTCGGCAGCCACGGCGATCCCGGCCAGCCCGCTCGCGCTCAAACCCAAAACAGCGCACAACCTCTTCATCGTTGGTCAAATGGCACCGGCGGTCGTCCGGGTCGTCTGCCCTTCACCGCGGGCGCGTGGCCGCCTTCACCTCCGGATGATTCAGCAAAAAGGCCCGGCGCTTCTCGGCAAACTCCCGCAGCGAGATTTTGTCCCGGCCCGGGCCGAAGCGCGGCGGCCCGGACTCGGGGCCGGTTGCAGCCGGGCCATCACCGCCGCCGCCCTCGAGGCTGCGCAGAAATGCCTCGGTGGAAAAGAGCTTGCGGGTGTCGGCCTTGACGTCTTCGGCGATCAGGTCGTGGTAACGGCGGGCCAGCCGTCCCAGCCGTTCCCAGTCGAGCCACTTTTCCGCGATGTCGCGCACGTATCCCAGATAGCGCGCCCGATACTCGGGCACAGCGAGCAGCCGGGAACGCAGGGGCTTGGTGGCATCATCAAGGCCCACCAGCGGGTCCAGTTCCACGCCGCCGCCGCGCGGGCCGCCAGGTCCGGCGGGGCCACCGCGCCAACCGCCCCGGCCGCCGGGACCGCCAAAGCCCGGACCGCCGGCGAGGGCGAAGGTCTCGTTGATGTCGTGCGGGAGAACGTGGAACCGGCCGCTTTTGTCCTGGTAAAGGTTGTAGTCGCTGGAGCGAATCCAGTAGCCGTCGTTGTTGATGAGCGCCACCTCCACGGCGAGCAAGCGCAGGACCTCGTCCACGGCCAGCAGCGGTTCGAGGGCCGCCGGCAGGCTCGCCAACTCGGTTTGGTTGAGCGTGCGGCACAGCCGGATGAGGTCGGCCCAGACCTCCGGGGCGTCCCTGGTTTTGAGCTGGTAAAGCCGCCGGTACGGGGCCTCGTCCTCGCCGAGGTACTCGAGGCCGGCCCGGGTTTGCGGGCTGCCGGGCACCTTCCAGCGGGCGCCCTTGGCGGTGCCGAACCAGTCGCGCACGAAATCCTTGTTGAACTGCTGCACGTTCGCGTAGATGCCCCAGCACTCGCCGTTGATGACCACGCGCACGAAGTTGGCGTGAGCCGCCGGCAGGTAGTCGCGGGCGATTTCCAGGTACAGCACCGCGCGCAGAAACGACGGGTCCTCGTGGGCGTTGAGCAGGTTGAAGGTGCGATAGCCGCCCAGGTTCTGGTCCTTGTGGACGAAGTCGAACGAGAGATTCAGCGGCCGCTTGCGCCCGGCCGGCACGAACATGAACGAGGTGGCGCCCCGGAAGTGCACGCCCACGTCGCGGTAGGTCCTGCCGTCCACGATGACGGTGGCCGGCACTTCGACGTCGGTGTTGTTGAAGTCGGCCAGTTCCTGCTCCCAGTCGGCATCCTCGAACTGGAGAAAGAACGTGCGGAGGGTGAACGGGTCGTAGATCGGCGCGTCCGGGTACGCCGGCACGTCGGCCGGGGTGAGCTTGCGTCCGGGCTGCGGCGGCTCGGCCGTTTCACTGCCCGAACCGAATCGGCCGCGCGGGCCGGCAGGACCGCCAAAGCGGCGGCCGCCGCCCTGCGTTTTCAACCACTCGCGCGCCGCCTGGCGCTCTTCCCGGTTGAGGCGGCCGTCGCCGTCCCGGTCAAACTGCGCCACCACCTTCCGTTCCTGGTTCATTCCCCCCGGGCCAAAGCCGCCGGGCCCAAAGCCCGGGGGCGGCGGGCCGAAACCATCCGGACCGAACGGCGGCGGGCCCTCCGGGTCCGGGCGGCGATCCGGGGGACCCGGCGGGGGCGGCGGCGTGGGCACGGTGGCGGCCACCCCGGCGGCCCGGTCCGAGGCCGGTTCGGCGGGTCGGCCGCAAAGCGGAAAAGCTCCCACCAGGAGCAGGACGGGCGTGAGTCGGGCGGTGTGGGTCAACCAGGTTCGCATTTGCTGAACCTGAAGACGCCACAACCCGGTGCCGCGTTTCGGTAAAATGAGGCCCCGGCCCGGCGCCCCCAAACGTGCCCACCGCTTCGCGGGTGAGCGCCCGTTAAGCCCCGGCCAACAATTGCCGCAGCACGTAGGGCAGGATGCCGCCGTGACGGTAGTACTCGACCTCGATGGGGGTATCAATCCGGCAGATCACCGGGACCCGCTCGACGGCGCCGGTGGTACGCCGAATCCACAGGGTGAGTTCCTGCCGGGGCTTGAGGTGGGGACCCAGGCCCTGGACCTCGTAAAGTTCGGAGCCGTCCAGTTTCAAGGTTTGGGCGCTGGTCCCCTCCTTGAACTGGAGGGGCAGGATGCCCATGCCGACCAGGTTCGAGCGGTGAATGCGCTCGAAACTCCGGGCCACGACGGCCTTCACGCCCAGCAGGGCCGGGCCCTTGGCTGCCCAGTCACGCGAGCTGCCGGTGCCGTATTCGTGCCCGGCGATGATCAGCAGCGGGGTCTGGCTCCGGGCGTACCGCATGGCGGCGTCGAAAATGGTCATCTTCTCCCCGTCGGGCTGGAAGCGCGTGTAACCACCTTCCTCGCCGCCGAGCATGAGGTTTTTGATGCGCACGTTGGCGAAGGTGCCGCGGGTCATGACCCGGTCGTTGCCCCGGCGCGCGCCGTAGCTGTTGAAGTCGGCCACGGCCACGTGGTGCTCGAGCAGGTATTGGCCGGCGGGCGAGTCCTTCTTGATCGCCCCCGCCGGCGAGATGTGGTCGGTGGTGACGCTGTCCCCAAAGATCGCCAGAGCGCGGGCGCCCTTGATCTCGGCAAGGGCGTGTGGGCGGCGGGAAAAATCCCGGAAAAACGGCGGCTCCTGGATGTACGTGCTGGCCGGGTCCCACTGGTAGAGCGGGCCGGTGACGGTGGGGATTTCGTTCCATTTGGGGTTCTGCGCGGCGAAGTCCCGGTACAAGGTGCGGTACACCTCGGGTTGGAAGGCGTGCCCCAGCAGCGCGCGGATTTCCTCCAGGCTTGGCCACACGTCGCGCAGGTACACGGGCCGGCCGTCGCTCCCGGTGCCCAGCGGCTCCTCGGCCAGATTGATGTCCACCCGACCGGCCAGGGCGAAGGCCACGACCAGGGGCGGGGACATGAGGAAGTTGGCCTTGAGGCTCTGGTGCACGCGCGCCTCGAAGTTGCGGTTGCCGGAAAGCACCGCGGCGGCGACCAGGTCATTTTGGGTGACCGCCTCTTCCAGGTGAGCCTCCAGCGGGCCGGAGTTGCCGATGCAGGTGGTGCAACCGTAGCCCACCAGGTGAAAGCCCAGCCGGTCCAGGGCGCTCTGCAGGCCGGTGCGCGCCAGGTAATCGGTGACCACGCGCGAGCCGGGGGCCAGCGAGGTTTTGACCGTGGGCGGCACGCGCAGGCCGCGTTCGACCGCCTTGCGGGCCAGCAGCCCGGCGGCCAGCATGACCGTGGGATTGGAGGTGTTGGTGCAACTGGTGATCGCGGCAATGAGCACCGAGCCGTGCCGCAATTCGCATTTGAGCGTGTCCCGCACCACGGTCACGTTGTCCGGGGCCGGGTGCTGGTCGCGCATTTCGCTTTCGCTGGGCTCGACCTGCGGGTGCCGCAGGCCCGCCTGCCACTCGGGGTGGAACTGGGTGGGCCGGTAACCATTGACCAGGACACGGCGGTCCAGTTCGGCAGGCGACTTGCCGTAGCCGCCCTCGCCGACGGGTTTGGTGAGCAACTCGGTGAAGCGGGGCTTGAGCGCTGGCAGCTCGATCCGGTCCTGCGGCCGTTTCGGGCCGGCCACGCTGGGCACCACGCGGCCCAGGTCCAGCTCCAGCTCCTGCGAGTAGGCCAGGTCGCCCTTTTGCGGCATGCCGAACAGGCCCTGGGCGCGGTAATACGCCTCGTAGGCGCGCACCAGGTCCTCGCTGCGGCCGGTGGCGCGCAGGTAGTTCACGCACTCCTGGTCAATGGGGAAGAACCCCATCGTGGCGCCGTATTCGGGCGCCATGTTGGCGATCGTGGCCCGGTCCACCACGCTGAGGGCGGCCGCGCCGGGACCGAAGAACTCGACAAATTTGCCCACCACCTTCGCCTGGCGGAGCATCTGGGTGAGGGTCAGCACCACGTCGGTGGCGGTGACCCCCTCGCGCATCGTGCCGGTGAGGTGCACCCCCACCACGTCCGGGGTCAGGAAGTACACCGGTTGGCCGAGCATTCCGGCCTCGGCCTCGATGCCGCCCACGCCCCAGCCCACGATGCCCAGGCCGTTGATCATGGTGGTGTGCGAGTCGGTGCCCACCAGCGTGTCAGGGTAGTACAGGTCGCCCTGGTTCAGGACCCCGCGGGCGAGGTATTCGAGGTTGACCTGGTGCACGATGCCGATGCCCGGCGGGACCACGCGGAAGGTCTTGAACGCCTGCATGCCCCACTTGAGAAAGGCGTAGCGCTCGCGGTTGCGGGAGAACTCCATCTCGAGATTGTTGCGAAACGCGTCGGGGCTGCCGGCAAAGTCCACCTGCACCGAGTGGTCCACCACCAGGTCCACCGGCACCAGCGGTTCCACCCGGCCCGGGTCCTGGCCCAGGCGCGCCACGGCCGAGCGCATGGCCGCCAGGTCCACCAGCAACGGCACGCCGGTGAAGTCCTGGAGCAAAATCCGCGCGACCACGAACGGGATTTCCGCCGTCCGCGGGGCGTTCGGCTCCCATTGGGCCAGGGCGCGCACGTGGTCCTCGGTGATGCGGATGCCGTCGCAGTTGCGCAGCACGGACTCCAGGACCAGGCGCAGCGACACCGGCAGGCGGGAGACCGGGCCGACACCGGCCGCCTCGAGGGCGGGCAGGGAGTAGAGCTGAGCGGTTTGGCCGGTGCCCGGGTCAAACGGGCGCCGGGTGCCGAAAGGATTGTGCGGTTCAGTCATGGCCGTGGTCCGTGGTACCGGAAAAACGAGCGGCCAAAATGGGGACGGCGCCCCGGCCTGTCAAGCAAGGGGGACCGCTCCCGCCGGAGGTTGCTTCCGGGCAAAAAAAGAGCGGGCCGCGGCCCGCTCCGTGGATTGTTCAGCCAAAAAGCCGGCTGGCTCAGGTCTTCTTGTTTTTGCGGCGCAACAGTCCCGCGCCCGGCCCGGCCAGCCTACTCCGGTCCAGATCATCACTCCCGCGGCCGACGACCGCTCCACATCCCGCCCAAAGTGTGATGCCACTCCAACCCCGCGATGGGCGGGGGGCCGGCCGGGTCGCCCCGCACAAACAACCGGTCCGCCGGCCGCAGCTGCTCCACCCAGGGCCGGTAGCTGGCCGCTGCGCCGAAGTTCCACAGGATGCGATAGAGCGTCTGGAAATCCTCCGCCGGCATCAGGGTCATCTCGAAGCCCAGGATGTACCGCCAGGGCGCTCGTGGGTTTTTGAAAAACGTCTCGTAAAAGAACGCCGGGTCGGCGGCGTAGAAAATCCCCCCCGGCTCCGGCAACCAACCGGCCAGTTCGGGGTCGTTTTGATCCAGGTACTGCCGGGTCAGGCTGCGCGTCCAGCGGCTGTCCACATCGCTGGTCACGGCGCAGAACAACGCCGCCGCCAGACCCGCGGTCAGCGTCAGCCGTCGGGTGGAGGCGGACTCCAGCGCCGCGCGCAGGTACAAATCCAGGTCGCCGGCCGCCAGCACCATCAGGGCCGGCAGCCCCCAGTCCTCCCAAAAACGGCGGTTGAGGAACCCCAGCGTCCAGCCCATCACCGCCAGCCAAAACGCGGGCGAGCGCGTCAACGGCCGGGACTTGAGGCGGGCGAGTTGGCGCAAAATCAACAGCCCGCCCAGCACCAGAAACAACACCAGGCCGCTCGCCGCCGGTTGCAGTTCGGACACCCGCGTCCGTGCCGTGGGATGCAGTTGCACCGCCCGCACCGCCGTACGCACCGCCTCCGCCAGATAATCCACCGGCTGACCGGTCACCAGTGCCGCGAGCAAACTTCCGCCCAGCCACGCCCCCGCCAGACCCAGTGCCAGACGCCGCTCCCCGGCCAGAAAACACGCCACCACCACCAACCCCCACAGGTACCACACCCCGTGCACAAAAACGGCCAGCGCGATCAGCCCCGTCCAGGCCGCCAGCCGGAGCCGTCCCCCACGCAGCGCCGCCCCCGCTTGAAGCGAAAACAACAGCGTGATCAACACCGCAATGCTCAGCAGCAGGGGGCGGCCGTTCATCCACCGGCTGACCAGCGGCGGCCAAGCGACCAGAAACACCAGCACCGTGCCCAACCATGCTTCGGGTCGGGAAACGCCCAGCAGCCCCGCGGCGGCGGCCAGGAAAAACAGGCCCAGCACGGCCCCGTCCACCAACCGTTCCGCCTCCGCGCCGGTGAGTCGGTGCACCTGCCTCAGGAGCGCCTCCCAGCCGAAGTTGTGGTCCACGGTGTAATGCGGCCCCAGGACCAGAATCTCCGACCAACTTTTGCCGCTGACGGCCTTGGCCGCGTGCCGCAGGGCATCGTCCGCGGGCAGGTACCCCAGGGTGATCACCCGGGCCGGGATGACCAACAGCACCAGCAACGCCAGCCACCGGACCAGTCGCGACACCGGCGGCGCGGCTTCTTCGAGGATTGCCATGGCGTTGGGCGAGCCGGGGGTGGCATCCATAACCGAGAACGCGCTTCTTGTGGCACGAAGCGACCGCGAAGCGAAGCGCAAAGCGCCCCTTGCCCCTCAATCATTACGATGCGAATGGGGTTGACAGTTTGAGGGGGAGGACAGCAACGCAGGGAGGGCGGGGCCGTCGAAGTTTTGCTTTGGCGGGCGGTGACAGACGCCGGCGAGACCGAAGCGCAGCGTTGTTTCGGGTTCGGGCGGCTCAGCAGACAACGCTCCGCCACGCCCGGCTCCTGGCCGGGAGATTCTGGGGGGACGAGGACGCGCGGGGAGGCGTCAACCGCTGGCGACGGCCAGTCGGGGACGGCCCGGCGCGTGCGTCGGCCACACCCGCTGGGCCCAACGCTGCCACCAGTTCAGCCACGCCCCCGGCACCAGCACCCGCGCCACCCATTGCCGCGAGCGCCACGCCAGCCGCCCCGGCAGGAACAGGAGTTTCTTCATCAGCGTCTTCACCCGCCAGCCCTGGCAGGCGTCAGTCAAGTCCAGCAGCTTGATCGCCACCATCAGGTCATAGGCCAGCGCCGCAATCAGGTAGTAAACCTGGTTGGCCCTCAGCGCCGAACAGGGCGGCCGGTGCAGGTCCAGGCCGTTCAATACTTCGCTGAACAACTGTTCCTTCTCCCCTTTCAAGTGATGCCGCTCGCCCACGCGCACGGCATCGGTCTGCCCGTCGTCGCAGGCAATGAAGCCGTAGTGGTCGAACAACCCGTCCCGCCGCCGGCTCACGGCGAACAACTGCGGCGCGTTTCGCCCCTCAGGCTGATGCCGCAGGAAGGCGTGATGCGCGTCGCCGCTCTGCGTCCAGGCCAGCGCGGGCAGGGCC
>CALFAV010000088.1 GCA_937946835.1 uncultured Verrucomicrobiae bacterium
TGGCCGCCCGGGCACGAATCAGTTGGGTCTTGGTGGAACTGGCGGCGCAAAAAGTGGATGCCTGTTGGGAGCCCTACGGTTGGACCGGAATCAACGCACGCGTCAGGGCGGTCCGCTTGGAGGCCATCGAACCAGAGCCCATGGACGACCTGCACGAACTGGACGCCGGCGACAACAATCCACGCACTCGGATTTACGTGGTGCCGGTGGCGGAACCGTTCGAGCATCCGATTTTGCCGGGCACCGTCCGGGCCCGGTTGTACCCTGAATGGCTCGAGGAAGACTGGCCCGGTTGTATGAGCTTGCAGGGTGGTTGGGGCACTGAACGTGACTTGCGGCTGGTCAACCGGGCCGGACCGCCGGGCAAGACGGTCTTCACCTTCAGCTTCTGCGAGCAGGACTCGGGTCTCAAAGCCACGGTGATTGGGCCAAGCGTGGCCGAATCATTTCCCGCCCTTCGGCCCAGTAGCCCCAGCTACCCGACCGACGCCCGGGGCCGGCGCGGGTACGCCCCGGCTACGCTCCCTCCGGGCCGGTGCCTGCCCAAGGCACCAAGCGGGTGCCCCCGGGGTGGAGAAAACGGCTGAAACCGGACGCATCTCCCAGCCCAACAGTCCACCACCGCAACAAACTGCGGATGTTGCGTTAAGCCGAGGGCGGGGGCGGCGCGGTGCTGGCGCACACTTCCAATTCGCCGGGTAGGCGACGGTTCTCGGCCGGTTCACCGCGCAGCAGGGCCAGCATCAGGTCCATGGCCGCCGCGCCCAGGCGGTACTTGGGTTGGCGCACAGTGGTCAGGGGCACGCGATAATATTCTCCGGGCAAAATGTTCCCAAATCCGGCGCTCGAGAGGTCCGTGAGAATGCGCCAGCCCTGCCGCTGCAGGACCTCCGCGGCGCCGATGGCCACCAGGTCGTTCACCGCCTGGATAGCGGTGGGCCGGAGGCCTTCCTTCATCAGGCGCAGGGCCGCGCGGGCACCGTCTTCGATGTCGGTGTCGGCGGAAAAATCCACCGGTCCTCCACTTCCAACCCGGCCTCCCGCAGGGCGCGGCGGTAGCCTTCGAGCCGCTCGCGCGCGGCGGGCACGACGTGGGGGCCGGCGAAATAGGCGATATGGCGATGGCCCAGTTCGAGCAGGTGGCGGGTGAGGGCGCGGCTGCCGGCCAGATCGTCGGTTCCCACGTTGGGAAAGTCCGGGTGGCCGGCGCGACGTCCGGCGTGCCGCGCAGGGCACGTGATACGGTCATGACCGTGCTGCCGGCTCGGGCGGCGATGTCTTTGAGGCGAACGGGGTTCACCGGGGGCCGGCGACCGGCAGCGTGGAGCCGCTCCAGTTGAGTTTCTGGCGCAGGGTGTCGAAGAACGAGCTGCCCGCCAACCGCACCAGATGGGCGGCGTGGCGGCTGCGGCGGAAACGGACCACGTCCCCGGCTTGCAGCCGGGCGCGCGTCAGTCCGTCCGCGGCCAGGAAGGTTTCCACCCGTTCGGTGCACAGGCGCACTTCGATCCGGGCATCGAGGCGGACGATCACCGAGCGGTTGGACAGGGTGTGGGGGCAGATGGGGGTCAGGGCAAAGACCTCGGCCTGGGGGCTGACCACCGCCCCGCCCGCCGCCAGGGAGTAGGCGGTGGAGCCGGTGGGGGAGCTGATGATCAGCCCGTCGCTGCGGTAGCGGGTGAGCAACTCGTCGTTGACCCGCACCTCCAGCTCGATCAGGCGGGGCAGGGCCCCGCGGCTGATGACAAAGTCATTGAGGGCGACCTCGCTCACCGGTCCTTCGGCCAGGGTGCCCCGGGCTTCGATGAGGGAGCGGGATTCGACCTGGCAACCGTCTTCCCAAACCGCGCGCAGCACAGCCGGCAGTTGCCGGGCCGAGGCGGCGGTCAGGAACCCCAGCGTGCCGAGGTTGATGCCCAGGATGGGGGTGTTGTGACCGGCGGTTTCGCGGGCCGCGCGCAGCATGGTGCCATCGCCGCCCAACACCAGCAGCAGGTCCGTTTGCGCGGCCAGGGTGGCGGCGTCCGGGCAGGTGGGCAGGGGCAGGCGCGCGGCCCGGGCCGTGGCGGTGTCGGTGAGCACCGCGCAGCCGCGCGCGGCCAGCAGGGAGCGGGCGCGCCGGGCCAGGGCGAGGGCTTCCGGTTTGTCCGCGTTGGCCAGCAGGCCCACGCGCCGGATGGAGTCAGCAAGTTTTTTCAAGCAGGACCAGGAATTCCCGGTTGCCGGCCGGGCCCAACAGCGGGGAGGGCGTCACGCCCCGCCAGCGCACGCCGGGCAGGGTGCCGACGTAGGCCTCCAGTTCGGCCAGCACCCGGGCGTGCACGGCCGGGTCGGTGATCACCCCCGCCCCGCGCGCGGCCTCGAGTCGGCCAGCCTCGAACTGGGGTTTGACCAGCGCCAGGAGCTTACCGGAGGGGCTTAGCAACGCAATGGCGGCGGGGAGCAGCAGCCGCAGCGAAATGAAGGAGCAGTCCACCGTCACCAGGTCCGCTCCGGCGAAGGGCGGCGGCAGTTGGGTCGGGGTCAGAAGCCGCGCGTTGATGCCCTCGAGCACAACCACCCGCGGGTCCCGGCGCAGTTTCCAGTGCAACTGCCCGCGGCCCACGTCCACCGCGTACACCCGCGCGGCGCCGTGTTGGAGCAGGCAATCGGTGAAGCCCCCGGTGGAAGCGCCCAGGTCCACGGCCACCGCGCCGGCAACCTCCAGGGCAAAGTGCCGCAGGGCGTGCTCCAGCTTGTGGCCGCCGCGGCTGACGTAGCGCTCGGACGCCACCAGGTCCAGGGTGTCGCCGGGCCGGACCGGGTCGCTGGGCTTGCGGGCCGGGCGGTCATTGATCCGGACCCGTCCGGCCAGCACGGCCCGCCGGGCCTGCTCCCGGCTGGGGCACAGCCCCCGGGCCACCAGCGCCTGATCCAGTCGGATGCCCGCTTTCATTGCCGCCCGCAGTGTGGGTCCAAAGGCGACGCGGGGCGAGCCGAAAGGGGAGGCGTCGCCGGCCCTTGGCCGGGATTTTCGGCGGGGAAATTTCGCTCGGACCCCGCCCGCGCCAGCCGGCCGTGCGGCGGGGTCTTTCGGCCGCGGGCGGGAGAATTGACAAGCCGGGGGGGCTCCGGGACACTGAGCGGTCCCATGTCCAAGCCGGCCCTTGGTCGTGGCTTGGGGGCCTTGCTGGGCGAGACCGCGCCCGCCGCTCCCGCCGCTGCGCCGGCCACCCCGCCCGGGGGACCGGCGGCCGCCGATCCCCGCGAGCGCGTCCTTCAGGTGGCCGTGGACCGCATTGTTCCCAACCCGTTTCAGCCCCGGAAGGACTTCCCCGACGCGGCGCTGGAGGAATTGACCGAGTCCATCAAGGCCCAGGGGGTGTTGCAGCCGCTGGTGGTGCGCCGCCGGGGCGAGCAGTGGGAACTCATCGCGGGGGAACGCCGCCTGCGGGCCGCGCGCCGGGCCGGGCTGGCGACCGTGCCGGTGATCGAGCGGGAGGTCTCGGACACCGAGGCGCTGGAACTGGCCCTGATCGAAAACCTCCAGCGCGAGAACCTCAACCCCATCGAAGAGGCGCTGGGCTTCCGGCAGTTGATCGAGCAATTCAACCTGCGCCAGGAGGACGCCGCCCAGAAAGTGGGCAAAAGCCGCGTGGCCGTGGCCAATGCCCTGCGCCTGCTCAAACTGCCCGACGAGGTCCAGGCGCTGGTCCGCAAGGGCCAGCTTTCCGCCGGTCACGCCAAGGCCATCCTGGGCCTGCCCACCCCCGAGCAACAGAAACTGGCGGCCAACCTGATCCTGCGCGACGGCCTCAACGTGCGTCAGGCCGAGGAGCTGGTGAACCGCCTGCTCGCCGGCCCCACCGTGACCTCCTCCGCCAAACGCCCCGGCCGGAGCGCCGCCGACCGCGATGTGCACCTGGCAGACGTGGAAAGCCGGCTGCAGGCGCGCCTGGGCACCAAGGTCAGTCTCCGTTACCGCCAGGGCCGGGGGGTGGTGGAAATCCGCTTTTTCAGCGACGAAGAGTTGGAACGCCTCTTGGAACTGCTGGGCGCCCGGGGTGATTGAACCCGGACCGCACCCGCACTGTCCCTTATGCCCATGACGATGACGCAAGACCGCCGCAACGCCTGCGCCCAACGCCTCGAAGCCGCCGCCGCGCGCGTCCCCCAACTGCGCGCCTTCATCGGCCTGGACGGCTTTGTGGACGACATCCTCCACGTGGTGGACACGCGCAAGAGCGCCGAGGAATGGACCCGGCTCGCGCGCATGGAGCAATGGGCCGAGCGCATCCGCCGCGCCGCCGGCCACAGTACCAACATCGAGCTGGTCAGCCAGATGATGAAGCTGGGCGGCAACGGCCCCATCATGGCCAACGCCCTGGCCCGTTTCGGCCTGCGGGTGACCTACCTGGGGCTGCTCGGCTACCCGAACATTCACGAGGTCTTCAAGGAGTTTACCCACCGCGCGGAGGTGCATTCCATCGCCGAACCCGGTTACACCTACGCGGTCGAGTTCGAGGACGGCAAGGTCATGCTCGGCAAGCACCAGTCGCTCAAGGAAATGAACTGGGCCAACCTCCGCGACCGCTTCGGTCTGGACCGGCTCCGGCACCAACTCCAGACCGCGGACCTGGTGGGTTTCGTCAACTGGACCATGCTCCCGTACATGAGCGAGGTGTGGGCCCACCTCCAACAGGAGCTTTGCCCGCAACTGACCGCCCCGCGCCGGCCGCTGTTCGTGGACCTGGCCGATCCCGAAAAACGCGAGGATGCCGACCTGCGCGCCGCGCTCGAGTTGATCCGCGGCTTCGGACGCTGGTTCGACGTGATCCTGGGCCTGAACGAAAAAGAGGCCCACGAGGTGGCCCGCAAGGCCCTGGGCATTGACCGCCCCACGCCCACGCCCGAGGCGCTCAGTGACCTGGCCCGGGACATCTACCAGCGCGTGGGGGTGAACACGCTGGTGGTGCACCCGGTCGCCTGCGCCCTGGCCGTGTCCGAACAGGGCCTCGCCCTCACCCCGGGACCGGTCACCGCCACGCCCAAGATCACCACCGGCGCGGGCGACCACTTCAACTCCGGCTTCTGCCTGGGCAAGCTGCTGGGCCTGGACGATCTGGACGCCCTGCTGGTGGGCGTGACCACCAGCGGCTACTACGTGCGCACCGCCCAAAGTCCCGGGGTGCCCGAGCTGGTCGCCACCCTGCGCGACCCCGCCATCGCCTACTGACCCGCCATGGTGCTGGAGATCGTCAAGTACGGCCACCCGGCCCTGCGCCAGCCGGGCGCGCCGGTTTCAGAGGTGGACGAGGAAATTCGCCGCCTGGCTGCCGACCTGCTCGAGACCATGCACGCCGCCGAGGGCGTGGGGCTGGCCGCGCAGCAGGTGGGCCGCGCCCTGCAAATCTTCGTCGTGGACGTGAGCGCCGTGAGCGACCGGCCCTCGACCCTCGAGATCGGCGGCCAGCCCGTGGACCCGAAGTCCGCCATGCCGATGGTGCTCATCAACGCCGAGGTCACGCCCCTGAACGACCCGGTCACCGGCCCCGAGGGCTGCCTGAGCTTCCCGGAGATTTACGCGGACATCACCCGGCCCGAGGCGGTGGAGGTGCGGGCGCTTGACGCGCAGGGCCGACCGGTGCACTTCCGCTGCGGCGGGTTGCTGTCCAAGGCCATTCAGCACGAACTGGATCATGTGCGCGGCATCCTGTTCATTGACCGGATGAGCGCCGAAACGCGCCGCGCCCTCCAGCCGGAACTCGACGCCCTGATGGCCCGGACCAAGGCCGAACTGGCCCGGGCCGGCCTGGCCCGGCGTTGACCCGATTCCGCGTGGGGACCCGGGTGAGTAGGGTGCGGGCGACCCGCCCGCGCCGGGCCATTGGCGGTCTGCGCGGGGCGTAAGCCACCGTGGGGATGGATCGCCTGCTTGTTTCGGCCTCAGGCCGGCGTGGTGCCCACAGGTGGTTGTTTGCGGGCGGCCATTGCCCAGCCCAGGGTGAGCCTCCGCGCGGGCACGAGACGATCCAGCCCCAAACACACCAGGTTTACCAACCGACAGAGCAGTTGCTGGTACACCTTGCCGGGCAGGGACAATCGCGCCCGGGCAAAGTGCAAATCCAACAAGGCCTGGCCGAGGGCCGCGGCCCCGCCGCCGCGCTGGATTTCCCGTTCCACGGTGAATCCGGCCCGCGCCAACAGGTGGTGCAGTCCGTACCGGGTGTAACGGAAGAAATCATGGGGTTCCTCGTGCAACGGCCAGAGCATCGGCGCGGTCAGCAAGAGCACCCCACCCGGCCGCAACACTCGCGCCGCCTCGCGAAGCACCCGCTCCGGCTCGGCCACATGCTCGAGGACCTGGGTGCAGATCACGCTGTCGAAATGGCCGTCCGGGAAGGGCAGTTGGTGGCAATCGGCGAAGACGTCCGCCAGGGTGTACACCCCGTAAGACCCCTGCATGGTGAGCGGATGGTCCACCCCCATCCAGCGGTCCCCCGGCCGCGCGAGCATCGGCTCGTACGGCTTCACGCCGCAGCCCAGGTCCAGGATCAGCCCGTGCTCCAGCAGGTCGGCCAGTTCCTGCAACGCCCGGGCCAGGGAACGCCGTTCCAGGTAGGCGGGATGACCGCGCGAGGGTTCACGAATACTTCGCTGCAACCGGGACAACGTTTCCGGGTCCGGGCGTGCCGGGGGGTTCTCGTTCATGGAGCAATCCACCATAAAAATCGGTTGGTGCCCGGCACAAGCCCGGCCGGCCTTGAAAGCGCCGGCGGGAAAGTCCGGGCAAGTCCTCGACTACCACGGACAGTACCAAAACCCGCCCGGCCAGACCCGCCGCAGCAGGCCAAAGGGCAGCCACAGGTAGGGCCGCGCGCGCACGGGCGGGAACGTATGGCGCGAAAGGCGCGGCAGCGCCGCCACGGTCCGGGTATGCCGGCCGAAGGTCTCAAGGTAGCCAGTACCCAGGTGCGGACCGGCCAACTCGGTGGCGCGCCGGCGCAGTTTGGCCCACTCCGCCGCCGGAGCGGCGGCCAGCCGGCGGAGGAGCGCCGCCGCGGCCGCCACGTCGCCCGCCGGGTACACCAGGTCCGGCCGCACGCCGCGGGCGTAATCATCCCCGCCCGAGCCGATCGCGGGAAACACCGGGACGACGCCCACGGCCAGGGCCTCGAGCAGGGCGATGGGCAACCCCTCGTAGTCGCTCACGAACACCATCGCGTCCCAGCCGCGCAGCACCTGCCAGTAGGCGTCGCCGCTCTGACGGCCGTGAAAGTGCACCTGCGGCTCGCTGGCCAGTTGCCGCCGCAGCCAGTCCGCCTGCGGTCCGTCGCCGAGGAATTCAAAGCGAAAGTCCACCCCGGCCGCGCGCAGTTCACGCAACAGCGGAGGGAACCGGTCCACCCGCTTCTGGGCGAAACTCAGTCGCCCGGCAAAGCCCAGCACCAGCGGCCGGTTGCCCGGGGGCGGTTGGGGGGTCTCGGTTCGGTCGCGGGCCACGGGGTAGGGCAACCAGGCGGCGCGTTCCCCGGCCAGTTCCGGCAAAGTCCGCCGCGCCAGTTCCAGCAAGGGTCGGCTCACACACAACACGCCATCGAGCAACCCCCGCAGGCCGGGCAGCCAGTGGGCCAGGCCCGGAAAATCCGAGTGCAGGATGCCCAGCCGCCGGCCCGCCCGGTCCAGGTCCGCGAAAAAGGCCAGGCCCCAAAGGTTGTGATAGACCATGACGTCCGGGCCGGGGCCGGCGCGTTCTCGGAAACGCCGCCGCGCCGTGGCGATCGAACTCAGGCCGTTCAGCCCCATCCCGGACACGCGCTCCACACCGGGGTGGGCCGGTTCGAACCAGGCGCAGAAGGTCGAGTCCAGCCCCTGCCCGGCGTCGCCGGCATGGTGCACTCGGAGCAGGGATTGCACCCCGCCCAGGCCGTGAAAATGGGTGAAGCCGTGCACCAGCCGGAGGTCGCTCACGCCCGCATCAAAGGCGGCCCGGCGCGGGGTGGTCCAGCGAAAACGGGCTTCCCCGGCGGCTCCGGGCTTGCCCACCGCGGGCCGGTCTTCGAAGCTCTCGCCGCGGACATGCCCAAAAAAGCGTTCATTACCGGCATCACCGGCCAGGACGGTTCCTACCTGGCCGAGCTGTTGCTGGCCAAAGGCTACGAGGTGCACGGTCTGGTCCGGCGCACCAGCACCTTCAACCGCTGGCGCATTGACCACCTGGGGCCGGAAGGCCCGGGCGGCCCGGCCCTGCACCTGCATTACGGGGACATGGCCGAGGGCAGCTCGCTGGCGCGGCTGCTGGCCCGTATCCAGCCCGACGAGGTGTACCACCTGGCCGCGCAGAGCCACGTGCGGGTCAGTTTCGACATGCCCGAGTACACCACCGACATCGTGGCCACGGGCACGGTGCGGCTGCTGGAGGCCATCCGCGAGGTGGGCCTGCGGCCGCGGTTTTACCAGGCCGCCTCGAGCGAGATGTTCGGCCGGGCGGTCGAGACCCCCCAGCGCGAGACCACGCCGTTTCACCCGCGCAGCCCGTACGCCTGCGCCAAGGTGCACGCGTACTGGATCACCGTGAACTACCGCGAGGCCTACGGGTTGTTCGCCTGTAACGGCATCCTCTTCAACCACGAGTCGCCCCGGCGCGGCGAAAACTTCGTCACCCGCAAGATCACCCGCGCCGTGGCCCGCATCGCCGCCGGCCAGCAGCGCCAACTGGCCCTGGGCAACCTCGAGGCCCGGCGCGACTGGGGCTACGCCCGCGAGTACGTCGAGGCCATGTGGTTGATGCTCCAGCAGCCGGCGCCGGACGACTACGTCATCGCGACCGGCGAGACGCACTCGGTGCGCGAGTTCCTCGAGGTGGCCTTCGCTCACGCCGGGTTGGACTGGCGCGAACACGTGGTGAGCGACCCCCGGCATTACCGCCCCGCGGAGGTGGACGTGCTGGTGGGGGATGCCTCCAAGGCGCAGCGGGTCCTGGGCTGGCGGGCGCGCACGCGCTTCGCCGAGCTGGCCCGCCTGATGGTGGACGCCGATCGCGCCTGGCTGGCCGACCCGGCCGCGCCGGAACCGGTGCCGGCCACCTGACCCGATGCGCCGCGCCTTCATCACCGGCCTGGCCGGGCAGGACGGTTCGTACCTGGCGGAACTGCTCCTGGCGCGGGACTACGAAGTGCACGGCACGGTGCGGCCGGGCACGAATCCGGCCACGTCCCGCATCGGACATTTGCTGGCCGGCCCGACCGCGGGGCGGGTGACGGTGCATGGGTTGGACCTGAACGAACCGGCGGGACTGCGCGAGCTCCTGCCCGCGGTGCAACCGGAGGAGTTCTACCACCTGGCCGCGCCCAGCCACGTGGGGCAAAGCTTCGAGCAACCCGAGGCCGCCTGCGCGGCCATCGGGCTGGGTGCCCTGCGCGTGCTGGAGGCGGTGCGCCGGCTGCCCCGCCCGCCGCGGTTGTTTCTGGCGTCGTCCTCGGAAATTTTCGGCCGGCCGAAACAGGCACCGCAGGACGAGGAGACGCCCCTGGCGCCGGTGACCCCGTACGGGTGCGCCATGGCCTTCGTGACCCACCTGGCCCGGGCCTGGCGCCTGGTGCACGGCCTTTTTGTCTGCTGCGGCATCCTCTACAACCACGAGTCCCCGCGTCGGGGCGAGCAGTTCGTCACCCGCAAAATCACGCGCGCCGCGGCGGCCATCAAACTCGGCCTCCAGCACACCCTCGAACTGGGCAACCTCGATGCCCGGCGCGACTGGGGCGACGCCCGCGACTACGTGCGCGCCATGTGGCTGATGCTCCAGGCCCCGGAGCCGGGCGACTACGTGATCGCCTCCGGGCAAACCCATTCGGTGCGCGAGGTCCTCGACGTGGCCTTCGGGCACTTGGGGCTGGACTGGGTGCGTTACGTGCGCTCCGACCCGCGGTTGCTCCGGCCGGCCGAGCCGCACACCCTGGTGGGCAACGCCGCCCGGGCACGCCGGGTTCTGAATTGGGCGCCCACGCGGGCGTTTGCCGAGCTGATCCGGGAAATGACCGACGCCGACCTGGCGGCCTTGCGCGCTGCGCGGTTTGTTGCCGCCCCGGCCTGAATCTCCCCGGCCGGACCTTCGACGGGGGGCCCGGGCAACAAAAAGGCGGGTGGGCGTGCCACACGGAAAACAGCGCTCCACCCGCAGCTCAACTCCTTCCCAAGAAGGCCGAGCCGTCAGCCTGATTGTTGTTGGGATGCAGGCTGAACCCGTTGCACCATCCTCCCGCGTTCGCCCGCCGTCAAGCCCGCCGGGGCGGGAGTCCTCGGCCCCTGCCCCGACAACTCGGAATGACGGGGCGGCTGCGCCGGGAGTCGTTTGCCCGCCGGTCCCGGGAATGACGCTTGACCCGGCCGGTCGGGGTCGGAAGCCTCGGCCGCAGCCATGAGCAAGACCATTTTCGAGCGCATCTGCGCCAAAGAAATCCCGGCCCAGATCGTGTACGAGGACGAGCAGGTCGTGGCCTTCCGCGACATCAACCCGCAGGCGCCCACCCATGTGCTGGTGGTGCCGCGCCGGCCCATTCCCCGCCTGGCCGAAGCCACCGCCGCGGAACAGGCGCTGCTGGGCCATCTGTTGCTCACCGCCGCCGCCCTCGCCCGTCAACTCGGGCTTTCCGGGGGGTACCGCCTGGTGATCAACAACGGCCCCGACGGCGGGGAGTCGGTGCCGCATCTGCACGTGCATCTGCTGGGCGGCCGGGTCATGGGCTGGCCCCCGGGTTGAGCGGGCGAACCGTGAAGGCCGGCCCGAAGGCAGCCCGCGCGTCAACGGCGCCGGAGATAGCGGCCCAGGCCGGTGCGGAAAGATTCCACCGGCAGGTCGAAGAGTGCCCGGGCCGGCGCGGGGTCGCCCACGTTGTCCTCCTGGAGCATCAGCAATTGATCGCGGTTGAACGGCGCCGCCCGTCCCAGGAGTCGCGGAAAAATCAGTTCCAAGCCCCGCGCCACCAGCCGGGCCAGAGGCAGCGGCAGGTGGAGTTTCACCCGTCGCCGGCCGGTCACGGCCAGGATGGTGTCCAGCACCTCGTTGAACGTGAGCCGCTCCGGACCGCACAAATCAAACGTGCGTCCCACCGCGGCCGGCTCGGTCAGGGCGCGGACAAACGCCCGGGCCACGGCCTCCACCGCCACCGGTTGCAGGCGCGCCCGGCCCGGCCCCATCACCGGCAGCACGGGCGACCAGCGGGCCAGCCGGGCAAACAGGGTGGTGAACTGATCCCCCGGGCCGTAAATCAGCGAGGGGCGGAAGATCGTCCAGGCCAGCCCGCTGGCGCGCACCGCTTCCTCGGCCGCCCACTTGGTTTGGTGATACCGCGACACGGCGCCGGGCCGCGTGCCCAACGCGCTCATGTGGACCAGCCGGGTGACCCCGGTGGTCCGGGCCGCTTCCACCACATTTTGCGTGGCCCGGGTGTGGGCGTTTTCAAAGGTGTTGCGGCCCACCTCGCTGATGATGCCCACCAGGTGAATCACCGCCTCGCAGCCGGACATCGCCGCGCGCAGCGAGGCCGGGTCCAACACATCGCCGGCGGCGATTTCTACCCGCCAGCGGCCGGCCAGGTCGCGGGCGCGGGGCGAATCAGGGTGGCGGACCAGGATGCGCGCCCGGTGCGGGGTTTCTGCCAGGGCGGCCAGCACGGCGCGTCCAACGAACCCGGTGCCGCCGGTAACCAGGACTTGCACGCCCGCACTCTAGGGCCGGGCACGCGGTCGGCAACTGCGGGGCTGTTGCCCGCCCTTGCCCGCGCCGCCGTCGGGCCATGCGACCGCGGGCGTTCCCCCGCCGGGGCTTGCCTGTTTCCGGGCGCTTGCGCCAACGTTGGGCCGTGGCCGACATGAAAACCGATTCCATCGCCCCCACCACCCGTCGCGCGTTCCTCAAGACCGCGGCCGCGGCCGGTCTGGCCCTGACCGCGCCGGGGCGGAGCGCGCCCGCCCCAAATCCGCCGCCGGCCGGGGGGCGCCGCATCAAACTGGGCTTCGACAATTTCTCGGTGCGCGCCTTTGGCTGGAAGGCACCGCGGCTCATCGAGTACGCCGCGGAGTTGAAGCTGGACTCGCTCTTCATCACCAACCTCGATGCGCTCGAGCGCTTCGACGACGCCTACCTGGCCGATCTCAAGGCCCGGGCGCGCGACCACGGCCTGGACCTGCTGCTCGGCTCCTGGAGCATCTGCCCCACCTCGCGGGCCTTTCGCAACACCTGGGGCACGGCCGAGGAGCATCTGCGGCTGGGACTGCGCCTGGCCCGGGCGCTGGGGTCGCCGGTCTTTCGTTGCGTGCTGGGCACGCGCGAGGACCGCAGGACGCCCGGCGGCATCGAACAGCGCATCGAGGACACCGTGAAGGTCTGCCGCGCCGTACGCAGCGAGGCGTTGGATGCCGGCGTCAAAATCGCCATCGAAAACCACGCCGGGGACATGCAGGCGTGGGAACTGATCACGCTGGTCGAGGCCGCCGGCAGGGACTACGTGGGCGTGACCTACGACTCCGGCAACGTGACCTGGACGCTCGAGGACCCCGTGGACAGCCTCACCCGCCTGGCGCCGTACATCCTCTGCACCCACATCCGCGACTCGATGGTCTGGGAAACCGAGGACGGCGCCCGCGTGGCCTGGACGGCCATCGGCGAGGGGTGCACGGACTGCCGGAGCTTGTTCGCCAAACTGGCGGAGCTGTGCCCGGGAGTGGCCGTTCATGCCGAGATCATCTCCGGCTTCAGCGTGGACTTCCCCTACCTCAAGCCCGAGTTCTGGGAAGCCTGGCCCAGGGCCCGCGGGGCGGACTTCGCCCGCTTTCTCGCCCTGGCCAAGAAGGGACGGCCGGTGCCGCCGTTCCGGCCGCCCGAGGGCGCGGACCGCCAGCAGGCCGAGCGCGAGTATCAAAAGGCCGAACTGGAACGCAGTCTCGCCTGGTGCCGCCGCGAGGCGGGGCTGGGGCTGAGGTCCTGAGCCGGCCGGCCCGACCTTGGCTGAGGTGTCTGACATGGGTCCGGCCGCCGCCGAACTGCGCGCCCAGTTGCGCCGCGACGGCCACTTGCGCGACCCGGCCGCCCGCTTCACCCCGCTGGCGGGAGGCGTGTCGAGCGACATCTACCTGGTCGAGGACGGGGCGGAACGTTTCGTGGTCAAGCGCGCCCTGCCGCGCTTGCGCGTGCGCGACGAGTGGCGCGCGGACGTGAGCCGCAACGAGGTCGAGCGGGAGTTTCTCGAGTGGGCCGGCCGGTGCCTGCCCGGGGCGGTGCCGCGGGTCCGGTTTGCCAATCCGACCGCGGGCTACTTCGGCATGGAATACCTGGGCGAGGGCTTCACCAACTGGAAGCGCCAGTTGCTGGAAGGCGTGTTTGCGCCCGCCACCGCCGCCGCGGCCGGCCGGTTGCTGGGCGCGATGCACACCTGCTCGGCCGGAGAGGTCGCGCTGCGCCGGCGCTTCGACACCACGGCGAACTTTCACCAACTCCGCCTCGAGCCGTACCTGCTCACCACCGGCGCCCGGCATCCGGCCCTGCGGGAGGTGTTCACGGCCGAAGCGCGCCGGCTCGAGGCCACGCGCGAGGGCCTCGTCCACGGGGATTTCAGTCCCAAGAATCTGCTGGTGGGCCCGGGCGACCGGCTGGTGCTCCTGGATGCGGAGGTGGCCTGGTACGGCGACCCCGCCTTCGACGTGGCCTTTCTGCTGAACCACCTGCTCTTGAAACGGCTCTTCCACGCCCCGGGCGGCGAGCCGTTGCGGGAACTGATCGGGGCCTTCTGGACGGCGTACCGCGGGGCGCGCGGTGCGTGGGCAACTGATTTCGAGGCCCGGACCGTGCGCCTGCTGCTGCTGTTGCTGCTGGCGCGCGTGGACGGCAAGTCGCCGGTCGAGTACCTCACCCCGGGGCGGCAGCAGGTGGTGCGCGACTTTGTGGGCGAAACCCTGCGCGCGTTGCCCGACACGCTTCCGGCGCTGGTGGAGGCGTGGTTTGCCCGCACCGGGCGGCTGCGGAGTTGAGGCCGGGCTGCCACGCCCGACGGGGAGCCCGGCGGGCGGTCCCACCAAGGGCGGTTCAGCGAAACGACTCGGGTCAGTGAAGCAATCGCGGCGGGGCATTGGTGCCGGGCGCGGCCGGCTGGGCCGGGGCGGGGCCGACCAGTAGGAGGACCACCTTCAATCCGGGGCGAGTACGACAAGCCAGTTGCAGGAGACTGGTTTTCATCAAAAGGGGGGTGTGGCTGTGGCCATCACATTACAACCAGGTCGTGCCACTGAGACGCCGTTTCGGAGGCACGCGATGGCGTCCGGGAATCATGCCAAACGGAGACCACCAATTGCACGCCAACGGGGTCCGCTGTCCGCATGTCACCGTTTTGTCACCTTGTTGTCGCAAACTTGTGAAGGGCCGCGGGCACCGTGGTCTTGCCTATGCGACTTGGCGCAGTGGGTGTGCTGATACTTTGGACGGGTTGGTCCGGTTTGTGCGTCGCGGCGGAGACCCCGCTGGCGACGGCGCAATCCGCCCTGGAGCAGTGGGTCCAAACCCGCAAAACCATCGCCCAAACCCGCGCGGACTGGCAGGCAGACAGGGCCCTGCTGGAGCAAACCCTCGCGATGCTGGAACGGGAGCTGGACCAGGTGCGTACCCAGCACGCGACCGTGGAAACCAACCACGCCGCGATCATGGCCCAGCGGGCCGAGTTGGAAGCGCTCAAGCAGCGGTACCTGGCCGCCACCCAAATGGTACGCGCGCGCGTGGCCGAACTCGAGGCGCGCGTGCGCCGCCTGGAACCGGTTTTCCCGCCGCCCCTGCGGGCCACGATACAGCCCCTGCTCCACCGACTGCCTCCCGAACCACCGGCCACGAACGCGCCGCTCACGCCCCGGGTGTTGGCCCTGGTCACCCTCCTCAACGAAGTGGACAAGTTCCAGAATGCCTTCTCCGTGGCGGAGGAAACGCGCCCCGGTCCCGACGGGCGGGAACATGCCGTCCAGGTGCTGTACGCCGGGCTTGGCCAGGCATGGTTTGTCAACAAGACGGGGAACTTTGCCGGCGTGGGCGTGCCCGGTCCCGACGGTTGGCAATGGACCCGACGCGATGACCTGGCCCCCGAAGTAGCCCGGGCCATCCGCCGTTACCGCAACGAACTGCCGGCGGATTTCTCCCGCCTGCCGGTCCAACTGCCCTGAACCGTTCCCCGATGAACCGCACTTTCCTGGTGGCTCTTCCCGTGGTGCTCCTGGGCGCAGTCCTGTCGCTCCGGGTTGCGGGACAAGAGCTCGAAACCCTCGCCACCGAGGCCCGAAACGACCTGCACGTTGCCCTCGAAGAACTGGCCGCGCTCCGGCAACAGATCGAGGCCGAGCGCCTGCCCCTGGCCCGGCGACGCACGACCCTGGAGCAAGAGGTTCTCGAGGCCCGGGCCGCCCTGGAGCGCGCCCGCCGGGAGGAGGGCAATCAAATGGTCCTTTTGGGCGTCCTGCGCACGGAGCTTAACGGCCTGAGCAACGAGGTGCGCACCTTGGAAAGCCTGCTGGCCGAGTACCGGCGCAGCATGGAAGCCCGGTTGTCCGTGGCGGAGCAGGCCCGCTACCGCGAACCGCTGCGCGCGGTGGCCGCCGCGGAAGAAGCCCCGGACCTGGCCCCGGCGGACAAACTCGCCCGCCAGCTCGATTTTGTCGGCACCGCGTTGGGCCGGCTGGAGGGCTTGGTGGGCGGCGACCGCTTTCCCGGACAGGCCCTCACTCCGGAAGGGGTTCTTGCCCGCGGACAGTTCCTGCAACTGGGTCCGGCCGCTTACTTCACCAGTGAGGATGGGACGGCCAGCGGCCTCGTCGAGCAGCGCCTGAATTCGGCCGAGCCGCACCTGGTGGCGCTTCCCGCCGAGTCGGCCGCCGCCCTGAGCCAGGTCATTACCCGGGGCACGGGGCAATTGCCGGTGGACCCCACCGGCGGCAACGCGCTGCGCGTGCAGGCCGCGCGGGACCCGCTGAAGGTGCACATCGCCAAGGGAGGGCCGGTGATGGTGCCGATTCTGGGCCTGGGGGTGTTTGCCCTGGGAATTTTCGCGGTGAAGTGGTTCCAAATCCGACGCGTGCGGTTGGCGCGTCCCACGGATCTGCGGGCGATTTTGGAAGCCCTGGGTGCGGGCCAGACGGCCAAAGCCGAGCGCCAGGCCCGCACCATTGCCGGGCCGGTGGGGGAGATGCTGTCGGTGGCCGTCCAACACCATCGCGAGCCCAAGGAGTACGTCGAGGAGGTCATGTACGAAAAGATGCTGGCCACGCGGCCGCGACTGGAGCGATGGGTGCCGTTTCTGGCGCTGTCGGCGGCGGCCGCGCCGTTGCTGGGGCTGCTGGGCACGGTGACCGGCATGATCAACACCTTCAACATGATCACCGTCTTCGGTACCGGCGACCCCAAGACCCTGGCCGGAGGCATCTCCGAAGCGCTGATCACCACCGAATTTGGCCTCATCGTGGCCATCCCGTCGCTGCTGCTGCACGCGGTGCTGGCCCGCAAGGTCAAGGCGGTGCTGGCCGGCATGGAACAAACGGCCACCGCGTTCATCAACGGCCTGCCGGAAGTGCCGGCGGGCCCGACCGGAATTTCGGAAACCCCTCAATCCGTTCCAAGCCATGCTTGACCGTATTCTCACCATCTGGGCCGACGGCGGCTGGGTCATGTGGCCGCTGTTGGGTGTATGTGTACTCATGTTTCTGGTGGGCCTCCGGCTCTGGCGGGACCTGGCCGTCCGCCAGCATCGTCGGTTGACCGAAGCCGAGTGGCAGGCCTGGGTGCGACGCCCGGAGCTGGCCGAAGGTGAAGTGGGTGAAATCATCCGCTACACCACCGCCGGGCGTTCGGCCGGGGAGATCAGCCAGCGCTTCGCCGAAGTGGCCAGTACCGAGTTGCCGGCAATAGATCGGCGGCTGGGGACGCTGGGCGCGCTGGTGGCGGCGGCCCCGCTGGTTGGCCTGCTGGGGACGGTGTTCGGGATGTTGGTGACCTTCCAGGCGCTGGCCGCCGGCGGGGGTGGCGGCCGGGTCACCGAGGCCATGGCGAAGGGGATTTCACAGGCCCTGTTCCCGCCCGAGGTCGGCCTGTGCATTGCGTTGCCCGGGCTGCTGCTGACCCACCTGGTGCGCCGGCAACGCCAGGAATTCGAGGCCTTTTTGGCCCGGCTCGAGAGCTACACCATTCAGCACTTCCGCCGGACGTTGCCGCCGCCGGACCGCCCGTTGACTCCCGAGCCGGCCGCTCATCCGGTGCGCCTGCTTGAGCCGGTGCAGATGCCCGCATGAGATACCGCCGCGCCATCGTGGACGCGGAGGAGCCGACCGAGATCAACGTCTCGCCGTTGATTGACATGGTCTTCATCCTCCTGATCTTTTTCATCGTCACCACGGTCTTCGTCGAGGAGACCGGCACAGAGGTGGACAAGCCGCAGGCCGCCACGGCCACACAACTGGAGAAAAACAGCATCCTCCTGGCCCTCACGGCCAAGGGCGAGGTCATTTATGGCGGCAAAGCCATCGGATTGGGCGGGGTGCGTCCGCTGGTGGCCCGGCTGTGTCAGAGCGAGCCGATGCCGGTCATCATTCAGGTGGACCAGAAGGCCAGCGCGGGTCTGCTGGTGCGGGTGATTGACGAGGCCAAGCTGGGCAAGGCCAAAAACGTCAGCATCGCCACCGACCCGGCGGCGGCCAACTAGGCTCGCACGGCCCTCCGGTCATGCGTCCGCTTTACGCACCTCCCCCGCCCGGTCGCGCCGGCCTGCCCGGGGTGCTCCTCGGGGCCGCGTTGCTCACGCTGGCGGTGTTCCTGGTTCTGCCATTGACCCAATTGGTCTCCGCCCGACGCGAAGCGGTCCTCGCCGTGCGGCCGGCCGAATTGGCGTCGCTGGAGGAAACCCCCGAGGCCGATCTCCCTCCCCCGCCGCCGCCCGAGACCGAGCCGCCCCCCGAACCTCCGCCCACCCTGGCTGACAGTCCCCCGCCGCTGACCCTGAACGTGAGTCTGGACGTGGCCCTGGGCTCGGGCGGAGCCCTGGCCGGCGCGGCCAACTGGCTCCAGGAAGCCGCCACCCAGGCGGGCGGAACCGACGCCTTCAGCGTCGCCGAGCTTGATCGCCGCCCGGAAATGCTGGCCGCGGTGCCCCCGAACTATCCGGAGTCGTTGCGCAAGGCCCGCATCGAGGGCGCCGTGACCCTGGTCTTTGTGCTGGACGAAGACGGCCGCGTCGAAAGTCCGCGCGTGGAAACTTCCACCCACGCCGAATTCGAGGCGCCGGCCCTGGAGGCCATCCGCAAATGGCGTTTCAAGCCCGGTTACCGCGAGGGTCAACCGGTGCGGACCTACCTGCGCCAAACCATCCGCTTCCGGTTGCCCGAGGCGGCCCGACCCTGATTTCCATGAAAGGTCCTGTTCCCCGTACACCGGCCCCCGATGCCCGTTTGTCCACCGCCCCGCGGTGCGCCGCCCTGACGGTTTGGTTCCTGGCGGGGTTTTCCATCCTGCTGGCCTGGCCCGCCGCGGCCGCCGGCCGCCGCGACCGCAAGGCAACGGTTCCCCCTGCGGCCACCGCCCCGGCTTGGGCCTCCGGTGCTCCCGTGCCGCCGTTTGCGCCGCTGCCCCCCGAGCACCCGCTGGCCGGCCTGTGGAACGACCCGGACTTCGCCCGTCGGCTCTGGGGCAGCTACGGTTTTTTATCCGAGCGCGAGCCGCGGCTCCGCCCCGAGGAACAGACGGTTTATCGTGATACCATCCTGCCGCTGCTGCGCGAGGATCCCGAGAAGGCGGTGCCGGCCCTCGAGGCGGCCGCCAAGCCCGAAGCCAGTGCCTTGTTCGACTACACGCTTGGCACGGTGCACTTCCAGCGCGGGGATTTCACCAACGCCGTCCGACATTTCGAGACGGCGCTGGCCAAGTTCCCGGACTTCCTGCGCGCGCAGCGCAATCTGGCCCTGGCGCTGGTGCGCGAGGGCCGCTACGCGCCGGCCATTCCCGCCCTCACGCGCACCCTGACCCTGGGGGGCGCGGACGGCCGGATTTACGCGTTGCTGGCCTTTGCCCAGGTCCAGGAAGGGCAGTACCTCGCCGCCGCGGCGGCGTATCAACAGGCACTGTTGTACGAGCCGGACAACTTCGATTACCGACTGGGTCTGGTGAAATGCCACGTGGCCACCGCCAACTACGGGGCGGCGCTGATTTTGTTGGACGAACTGCTCGCCCGCCATCCCGACCGCGAGGCCCTCTGGACGCTCCGGGCCAACCTCCACGTGCAACAGAACCAGCTTGATCGGGCCATCATCAGCCTGGAGATGCTGCGCAAGCTGGGTCGGGCCGCCCCCGCCCAGTTAAGCCTCCTGGGCGACTTGTACCTCGCGGAGGCGATTCCCGACCTGGCGTTGTCGGCCTATCTCGAGGCCGCGCGGCTGGACGGCGGCACCAACCTCACCCGGGCCTTGCGCGCCGCCGACCTGTTGGCCGGTCGGGGCGCCTGGGAGGAGGCGCACACCCTCTTGGACCGCGCACGCGCGCTGGCCGGGCCGAATCGGTCGCGGGAGGACGAGTTGAAATGGCTGCGGTTGGAAGCCCGGGTGGCCCTGGGCCGGGGCGAGGGCGAGCGCGCCATTCAAACCCTCGAGCGCCTGCTTGAAGTCAACCCGATGGACGGTGAGGCGCTGTTGCTGGCCGGCGATTACTACAAGCAACACGGCGACCCCGAGCGGGCCGCCTTCCGCTACGACGCCGCCGCGAAGGTGGCGGGCTTCGAGGCGCCGGCGCTGGTCAAGCTTGCCCAGGTGCACGTGGAAGCGCGTCGCTTCACCCAGGCCATTGAACTGCTGCGACGCGCGCAAAAAATCCAGCCGCGCGACAACGTGCAGCGCTACCTCGAACAGGTCGAACAGGTGGCCGCCCGCGCCCGGGGTTGAGCCGTTCTGCGCTGCTGCGATGCGCGCCGCCCGCCCCCCCACGCCACCCGCCGCGATCCCGCCGGTGCGCCGCCGGTGCCGCTCGAGCGCCTGGTTGCTTCTGCGGTGGTTGTGGGCCGTGTGGTGTGCCGTGCTCCCGGTGCGGGCACAGGAGGCGGAGCGTGGCGGCATTGCCGGGACGTTGACCGAAAGCTGGGAGGGCCGCCCCCTGGCCGGCGCCACGGTGACCGTTCGGGGGACCACGTTGGCGACCACCACCGACGCCCAGGGGCGGTTCCAGCTCACCGGGGTGCCGCCGGGCGTGTACACGCTGCAGTTTGCCGCCCCGGGTTACTCGCAGGCCGTGTTGCCCGAGGTGTTGGTGGCGCCGGGGCAAACCTCCCCCGTGACCTTCAGCCTGCGGCCGGAGGTTTACGAGATGGAGGAGTACGTGGTCACGGCGCCGGAACTGGAGTCGGGTACGGAGCAGTTGCTGGCGGAACGGCGCGACTCGGTGTCCATGCTGGACGTCATCGGCGCCGAGCAGTTTGCCCGCGTGGGCGCCAGCGACGCCGCCGACATCGTGAGCCGGGTGCCCGGCGTCACGGTCTCCGACGGCAAGACGCCCGTGGTTCGCGGCCTGAACGAGCGTTACGTGGGCGTGACCCTGAACGGCGCGGAGGTGCCGTCCCCGGACCCGTACAAGAAAACGGTCAACCTCGACCTCTTCCCCGCCGGGCTGATCCAGAGCGTGACGGTGCACAAGAGCTTCACCCCGGATCAGCCGGGCAACTTCACCGGCGGCGGCATCAACATCGTCACCCGCTCGTTCCCCGAGGCGTTCATGTTCCAGGCCTCCGGCGAGGTGGGCTACAACACCCAGGCCACGGGTAACGACCGCTTTCTGAGCTATCACGGTGGGGACCTGGATTGGTTGGGCATGGATGACGGCACCCGGGCTTTGCCCGGCGAGCTGGCCGCCGCAGATGCGGTGGTGCCCTTCCCGCCGTTCAGCAGCGGCCGGCCGACGTCGCCCACCTACGAACAGCGCAAAGCGGATGCGGAACGGCTGGCCGAACTGACCCGGCTCATGGGGACCACGGAGTTTCAGGGCCGCCCGGAGGCCCCCCCGCCAAACTACAAAGGCACGTTCGCGCTGGGGGACACCGTGTCCCTGTGGGGGCGGCGGCTGGGCTACTTCGTGGCGATGCCCTACGACCGGCGGTTCAGTTTTTACGACGACGGCGTGGCCCGGCGTTACGCGCCCGGGGTGAGCACGAACACGTTCATGGTCCGAAAGGACTTTCGTGACATTCGCAGCCTGGAGGAGGTGACCTGGGCGGGTTTGGTGAACCTGGCCTACGAGCTGGCCGAGGACCACGAGGTGGGATTTAACTACATGCACAATCAGTCCTCGGAGGACATGGTCCGTCGCCAGTTGGGTACCATCTCGGACGACCCGGGCACCAATTTTGACCTCAACCGACTCATTTTCACCGAGCGAGTCCTGGACACCTGGCAGTTGCGCGGGCGGCATGAACTGCCGGCGCTGGCGGATTTGCGCGCGGATTGGTTGGGCGCACTCTCCACCACCACCCTGGACGAGCCGGACGCGCGTTTTTTCAACTTCGGCTGGGACGGCGAGCGCCCCGTGCTGGACCGCAGCGGGTTCCCCGAGCCGCGGGCGCCGACGCGGTATTTCCGCGCGCTGGCCGAGGACAACGCCAACGCCAAGGTGGACCTGACCCTGCCGCTGACGCTGTGGGGCGAGCTGGAGTCCCGTCTGCGCGGCGGTTTCTTCCTCAGCGACGCCCGGCGCGATTTCGTGGACCGCGAGATTTATTACCAGGGCCAGTCCGGCCAGACGGCGCAGTATCCGTTTACCGGTGACCCGAACACCTACCTGACCCCGGAGAATTTGGGCTACCGGGCCACGACCAATGCCACCACCCGGGTGATCACCTACACGTGGGACCGCTACCTTCAGTTGCGCCGCAGCCGCTACGAAGCGCAGCAGGAGGTCCTGGCCGGCTATCTCATGGCCGAGTTGCCCCTGCACGCCCGCTGGAAGCTGATCGGCGGGGTCCGTTACGAAACCACCGATCTCTCGGTGGCCTCGGAGAGCTACCTGGCCAACTCGATCACCGGTGTGACCACCAACCGCAGCAACCTGGCGCAGGTGGACTGGCTGCCCGCCGCCGGGTTGATCTGGAACCCGCGGGAAAACATGGCGGTCCGCTTGAATTACGCCCAAACCCTGGCCCGGCCCACTTTCCGCGAGCTGGCGGCCTACCGCAGTTACGACCCGATTCTCGACGAGTTGCTCGACGGCAACCCCCGGCTGCAGATGAGCGCCATTGACAACTACGACCTGCGCTGGGAGTGGTTCCCCCGCCCGGGCGAGGTGCTGGCCGTGAGCCTCTTTTACAAGGACCTGCGGAACGCCATCGAGCGCAACTTCGTCACCCGCGACGCGGAAATCGTGTCCTTCAGCAACCGCGACCAGGCCGAGGCCTATGGGGCGGAGTTCGAGGTTCGCAAGGCACTGCCGTTCATTCCCGAGGAACTCGGACGGTTTTCAGTCGGCCTCAATCTGGCCCTCATCCAGTCCGAGGTCGCCCTGACGGACGCGGAACTGGCCGCCAAACGCGAGGTCCTGCCCGAGGCCCCCGCCACGCGCAGCCTGTACGACCAGTCGCCGTACGTCCTCAATGCCGACCTGAACTTCGACCTGCCCGCCACCGGCACCAGTCTGACCCTCGGATTCAACATTTTCGGCCCGCGCATCACCATTGCCAGCCTTACCACCGAGGACGTGTTCGAGCAACCGGCGCCGGTGTTGGACCTGGTGCTCCGCCAGCGGCTGAGCAAGAAGCTGAACCTCAAATTCTCCGCCAAGAACCTGCTCGACCCGGCCTTCGAGCGCACCTACGGCGAAAGCGGCTCGCTGTTGTACTCTTCCTTCACCAGGGGCATCACCCTGGCCCTGGGTCTGAGCTACGAATACTGACCGATGAAACGCGCCACGGTGGTTTCGTTGGTGACGTTGGCTGCGGGAGGCCTGATGGCGCTGGGCAAATCCGTGCCGGCGGGTGAAGTGGCAGCCGCCGTGGAGCGCTGGCGGCAAGCGGTCAATGAACAACTCGGGGCGACCAACGCGCTGGCGGTGGATCCGCTCCGGTCTTTGGCGGGACGCCTCGGGTACGAAAACCTCCCGCTGTTCGCATGGGAGTTCGCACCCCCCGGTGCGGACGACAAAGATCCCGCCTGGTCAACGGCGCTGCTGGAAGAGCGGGCCGACTTTGTGTACCTCCGGCTGGAGCGGGCACCCGCCACGCCCGCGGTCCACTGGTTATGGGTACGCCCCAATCTGTTGGTGATCTGGGACGAGCGCCCGCCCGCCGCAGGCCAGGTGTTTCGGCTGCGCAGTCAGACTTCCTCAACCGTGCAGTGGGATGAGCCCTGGCAACATTGGATCGGACGCGGGCATCCGTTGAACTGGGAGCTTCGCCTGATGCCACCGCGCACTTGCGATTGGACGGTACCAACTTCCCCAACCGCTCCCGAAGTGCCGAGGACTTGGACCGGCCAGATCCGGGAGAATGCCTCTCCGGATGGCTGGCTCCTGGTCTTGTTGCTGCAAAACAATGGGGGCCGGCCCGCTGCCGCCTTCAAATATCTGGCCAGCGCCACCGCCGTGGGCGCGCGCATCCATCGCGACGGTCTGCCCACCTTGATCGCCTTCCGACGCGTGTCTGCTTCCGGCCCTGCGAATTTGGCCGGGCTGTCCTTCGAGGGGCCGGTGGCGGTGAACATTTTCCGCCCTCGCCGCTGATGCGATTCCAATCGGCCGACGTTGGCGGTTGTCACCGTCTTGTCACGACCATCGCATACGGGCGTAACACAATCAGGGCGGAATCAGCAGCGCTAGAGCGACAATGACAAAGACCATGAAACCATACCAATCCTTCCGGCCGGTCCTCTGGGCCGCCGGTTTAACCATCGGCCTGGCTGTGGCCGAAGCGGCAACCATCCAGGTGACCTCGAACATTACGGGGCGGGTGCACTGGATGCGGACCAACGAGTACGTGTTGAACGGGTTCATCTACGTGCTGGACGGGGCGGAGTTGCACATCGAGGCGGGCACGGTGATCAAGGGCAAGCCGGGC